>NZ_JAFCWO010000009.1:0-70936 GCF_049897605.1 Sphingomonas sp. DC1600-2 | reverse complement strand
CGGGAGTGGTCCATGGCCAAGGCCCAGTTCGCCGTCATCTTCGGCGAGCGCTTCATCAGGGCCATGGCGGCGTAATGTTCAACCGCCCGCCCACACACGGAAATCCTGACAGTGCCCGCACCGGCGCCGTCCCGCGCAGCCAACGGCACCGGGCTGAATGATCGCCGAACGGCCCTTACAGGTGGAAACCTGCGTAATATCCGAACCTCCCGACGGTCGCGTAGCCCGCTATCATCGGAGTTCCCTGCTCAACGATCGTGAACCTGCGTCTGTCAGGGCAGAACCAAGGCACCCGTGCGAGGAGTTTCGGACCATGAAGGCGATGGTATTGAACCGCGCGGGAACGCCGCTTGAGTGGACCGAGCTGCCCGATCGTGCACCCGGCCCCGGCGAAGTCGGGGTGAAGGTGCTTGCCTGCGGGGTTTGCCGCACCGACTTGCACGTTGTCGATGGCGAATTGCCCGACCCGAAATCGCCGATCATTCCCGGTCATGAGATCGTCGGTCGCGTCGACGCGATCGGTGCGGGCGTCGCAGACTTAGAAATAGGGGATCGGGTCGGCATCCCCTGGCTCGGCCACACTTGCGGCGTGTGCCTATATTGCCGGGAGCAGCGGGAAAATCTGTGCGATGCGCCACAATTCACGGGGTATACCCGGGATGGTGGGTTTGCGACCTCGGTGATCGCCGACGCACGCTTTGCTTTCCCGCTTGGAGAATCCGGTAGCGACGTGTCGCTGGCACCGCTTCTTTGCGCCGGGTTGATCGGCTGGCGGTCGCTTAAGATCGCGGGCGACGGCAAGCGGTTGGGAATTTACGGTTTTGGTGCGGCAGGCCATATCGTCGCGCAAGTCGCAAAATGGCAGGGACGTGCGGTCTTCGCCTTCACGCGGCCGGGCGACACACGAACGCAGGACTTTGCGCGAAGCCTGGGCGTGATTTGGGCGGGCGGGTCCGACGAAAGTCCGCCCGAACAGCTGGACGCCGCGATCATCTACGCGACGGCAGGTGATCTCGTTCCGATGGCGCTAAAGGCGGTCCGCAAGGGCGCGCGCGTGGTGTGCGCCGGGATTCATATGAGCGATATCCCGAGCTTCCCCTACGAAGCTCTCTGGGAAGAACGCCAACTCGTGTCGGTCGCCAATCTCACGCGGCAGGATGGAATCGATTTCCTCGGCCTTGTCCCCAAAATCGGGATCGCCGTAAAGACCACGGTCTACTCGCTCCAAAACGCCAATACGGCGTTGGACGATTTGCGGCATGGCCGGTTCGATGGTGCCGCGGTTTTGGTCCCGTGACACATCATCCGGATTTACAGGAAAAATGGTGGAGCCGAGGGGGATCGAACCCCTGACCTCTGCAATGCCATTGCAGCGCTCTCCCAGCTGAGCTACGGCCCCATCGCGTTTTCGAAGGTCCGTAAAACCGGACCTTCAGCGGGAAGGCGTCGCCCCTACCGAGGCGGCGCGCCCTTGGCAAGCGGCCAATGTGCCGCTTGCCAAAAAAATCATCGATTACGCCTGGAAATCAATGATCGTCGTCACTGGTCGGCGCTTCCACGCCGAGATCGTCATCACCGCCGAGATCGACCTCGTCGTCGGGCGAGGGCTCCTCGTCTTCACCGGTGTCCAGATCCTCGTCGTCACCGGCGAGATCGTCGTCCTTCTTGATCAGCTCCGGCTTGGCCTGCTCGAACGGCAGCGGCTGCTTCGACTTCAGGATCGGCTCGGGCTCCCAATGTGCGCCGCAGTTGATGCACGTGACGGGATCGTCCTTGCCCAGGTCATAAAAACGGGTGGCGCATTTCGGGCACGTACGCTTCGTGCCCCATTCCGGCTGGATCATATGCCGAGTTGACCTTCTTCAAGATGATAATGAGATCTTGCGACCGCGACGCCGCAAAGTGGGGCGCGCCTTGCCATAGCGCAAGCGCACTGTCAAAGCGCGGGGCCGATGGCACATCCTACTCCCGCTCCGCTTGAAGTCCAACCCTCTGGTCCGCTCACCGGTCGCGTTCGCGTTCCGGGCGACAAGTCGATCAGTCACCGCTCGCTGATGTTTTCGGCGCTCGCCGTCGGCACCAGTCGCGTCACCGGCCTACTGGAGGGCGAGGATGTTCTCGCCACCGCCGCCGCCTTGCGCGCAATGGGCGCAAGCATCGTCCGGGGCGACGATGGTGTGTGGACGATTGACGGCGTCGGCGTCGGTGGCCTGCTGCAGCCGACCAATGCGCTCGACATGGGCAATTCGGGCACCTCGACGCGGCTGCTGATGGGGCTGGTCGCCAGCCATCCCATTACAGCCACCTTCATTGGCGACGCCTCGCTGTCCAAACGTCCGATGGGGCGTGTCATCACGCCCTTGTCCGACATGGGAGCTCAGTTCACCCCCAGTCCGGGCGGCCGCTTGCCGCTGATGCTGCGCGGGATCTGCCCGGCCATCCCGATCACCTACACCCTGCCCGTCGCATCGGCGCAGGTGAAATCGGCGGTGCTGCTGGCCGGGCTCAACACGCCGGGGATCACCCGCGTGATCGAACCGATTGCGACGCGCGACCATAGCGAGCGGATGCTGCGCGGATTTGGCGCGAACGTGACGGTCGAGCCATCACCGCAAGGTCGGATCATCTCGATCACGGGGGAGGCTCAACTGCTTCCCCAGGAGATCGTCGTGCCCGGTGACCCCTCCTCTGCCGCCTTTCTGGTGGTCGCCGCGACGATCGTGCCGGGCTCGGACATCGTGGTCGAAAATGTCGGCCTCAACCCCACCCGCGCAGGTCTCTTTACGGCGCTCCGCATGATGGGTGCGAGCATCGAGGAACTCGACCGGCGCGAGGTCGGTGGTGAGCCCGTCGCCGATTTGCGCGTGCGCCATGCGGCCCTCACTGGCATCGAAATCCCGCCCGATCTCGCGCCCAGCATGATCGACGAATATCCCGTGTTGTTCGTCGCCGCCGCCTACGCATCCGGGCGGACGATCGCGCGCGGTGCCGACGAACTCCGCGTCAAGGAATCGGACCGCATCGCCGCAATGGCCGCCGCGCTCGGGGTGATCGGCGCGCGCGTCGAAGAGGTCGAGGATGGCATGATCATCGACGGTAGCGGCGGCGATCCCCTCCCCGGCGGGGGCACGGTGGCGACCTTGCTCGATCACCGAATTGCGATGAGCATGGCGGTTGCGGCGCTCCATTGCCGCAAAACCAACGCCGGTGCCGCGCTGACGCTCGACGATGCGAGCCCGGTCGCGACCAGTTACCCGGCGTTCTTCTCGCAGATCCGGCAATTGCAGGGCGACGCCCGGTGATCGATTCGTATGCGGCCGATATCATCGGCTTTGTCGGTGCCCTGACCATTCTCGCCGGGTTCGCGTATCAAACGCTGCGAAATGCCGCGCCCAACCTTCTGTCGAATGGTCTGAACTTTCTCGGCGCATCGCTGCTGGCGATATCGTTGATGGTCAACTACAACCTCCCCGCGCTCGCCCTCGAATTGGCCTGGGCGGTGATCGCGCTCCTTGGATTGGTTCGCATTTTGAGTTTTCGCCGATGATTATTGCTGTCGATGGACCCGCCGCGTCCGGCAAGGGCACGATCGCGCGCGCGCTCGCCCAGCATTATGGCCTGCCGCATCTCGACACCGGGCTGCTCTATCGTGCGGTCGCGGCGAATGTAGAGCGGTTGGAACTGGACGGTTCGATCGAGGCCGACGCTGTCGCCGCGTGCGATTTTGACGATGCCCTGCTCGACGATCCGATCCTGCGCACCGACGCGATCGGTTCGCTCGCCTCGATCGTGTCGGCGCATCCGCTGGTGCGCGCGGCATTGTTTCACCGGCAAAAGCGTTTCGCCTATCAACCCGGCGGCGCAGTGCTCGACGGGCGCGACATCGGCACGGTGATCGCCCCCGATGCCGACGCCAAGCTCTTCATCCGCGCGACGCCCAATATCCGCGCCAAGCGCCGCCATGCCGAGCTGCGCGCGCACGGTTCGACGATCAGCCTCGACAAGGTGCTGGCCGACATTCGCGCGCGCGACCTGCGCGATTCGACACGGTCCAACGCCCCGCTGGTTCCCGCCAACGACGCGGCCTTGCTCGACACCAGCTTCCTCTCGATCGAAGCCAGCGTGCAGCGCGCGATCGCGATCGTTGACGCCAGGCTTCAGGCGAAATCTGCTCAGGCTGAAGGATAGTCCCTCGCGCTCACTGCGGGTCGGCGGGCTTCGCTTCCCTGGCCAGCCGGGCGTCGAGGATGCTCGTGTAGCTGGCACTCAGTTTTCGGCAGGCGGCGGGATCTATGAACGGATTGGGCGTCGGGTGTCGCTCGAACTGCGCAAACGTCACATCCCCGCCGGAATTGTCCGGATGCGCGGTGAACAGAATATCGCACGGCAATGCGCCGACCCGGGCAATCGTCTGCCGGAACGTGGCGACGATGGCGCGGTGCGCCGGATCCGAGAAACGGTAGCCGTCCACCGATACCGGGTTGATGCTGGAGGCGAACACTATGTTCAGGCAGCGCCCAGCCTCGCAGGACCGCCACCGCCAACTCGTGCTTCCGGCGGCATGGCCGGGCGTGGCCACTGCGGTGACGTCGACTTTCCCCAGCCGGACTGCCTCGCCATCCTTCACCACTCGCAACGGGCCGGTAACGGCAGGAAGATTGGGTAATTGCCCGAATTGCGGGTCATCGGCATCGCTATGCCCCTGCCGAAGCGTTTTGGCGGCCGGCGCGCTGGCTATTATTGTCGCGCCGCTATCACGCGCAAGCGCGGCCAGCCCGCCGGCATGGTCATAATGCGGCTCGGTGCTGAGGATGAATTTCACGTCGCGCAGCTTGAAACCGAGCGTGCGAATATTGGCTTCGACCGCCGCGACCGATTGCGGGAGCGCCGCATCGATCAGGATCAGCCCCGCCCCGGTATCGATCAGCGCGACGTTCATCTTGCGGAAGCCGACGAGATAGGTGTTGCCGTAGATGCGCGTGGGTGACTGTGGTGCCAGCCAGCGCGCGGCGTAGTCGGCGGCGATCGGCCGGGTCAGCGGATCGTCGACGGCCTGCGCCACGGCGCTGCCGCCGATCATCAATAACGTGCCTATTGCAATCGCCGATCGATAATGCCGCATATCGCTCCCCTGTCTCTCCCGCATTGGTATAGCCAACGGCACCGTGCCTCAACGCCCCCCTACGGCTTGCCCGCAGTGGCATCTCACGCTATAGAGCGGTCGTCCGGTGAGCGGTGTTCACGGAGGCTGGCGCGACAGGCATGTCCTCTCGCGCCCTTTTCGCATTCGCGCGACTTGGCCCTCCCTGCCCCCAATCAACGGATGTCGGGCTGCGCATACGGCCACCCCGACACCATTGGCCAAGACCGCCGGAGACAACCGGCTGGCCGGAACATGATTTAGGAATACAAGACTTTATGGCCACTCAGGCAAACCCAACCCGCGACGATTTCGCCGCCCTTCTCGAAATGACGCTCGGCGGTGCCGACAGCTTCGAAGGCCGCGTCGTCAAGGGCACCGTCACCGCGATTGAAAACGACCTCGCCGTCATCGACGTCGGCCTGAAGTCGGAAGGCCGCGTTCCGCTGCGCGAATTCGCGATGCCGGGCCAGAAAGCCGATCTCAAGGTCGGTGACGAAGTCGAAGTGTTCGTCGACCGCGTCGAGAACGTGCACGGCGAAGCGATGCTGTCGCGCGACCGCGCCCGTCGCGAAGCCGCCTGGGACACGCTCGAAACCGAATTCGCCAAGACCGCCCGCGTCGAGGGCGTCATCTTCGGCCGCGTCAAGGGCGGCTTCACGGTCGACCTCAACGGTGCCGTGGCCTTCCTGCCGGGTTCGCAGGTCGACATCCGCCCCGTGCGCGACGTCACCCCGCTGATGGACATCCCGCAGCCGTTCCAGATCCTCAAGATGGACCGCAAGCGCGGCAACATCGTCGTGTCGCGTCGCGCGATCCTCGAAGAAACCCGCGCCGAGCAGCGTTCGGGCCTGATCCTCAGCCTCGCTGAAGGCCAGATCATCGACGGCGTCGTCAAGAACATCACCGATTACGGTGCGTTCGTTGACTTGGGCGGCATCGATGGCCTGCTGCACGTCACCGACCTGTCGTACAAGCGTGTGGGTCACCCGAGCGAGGTGCTGAACATCGGCGATACCGTCCGCGTTCAGATCATCCGCATCAACAAGGACACGCAGCGCATCTCGCTCGGCATGAAGCAGCTCGAGAGCGATCCGTGGGAAGGCGCTGCCGCCAAGTATCCGGTCGGCGCAAAGCTGTCGGGCCGCGTCACGAACATCACCGAATATGGTGCGTTCGTCGAGCTCGAGCCGGGCATCGAAGGCCTGGTCCACGTGTCGGAAATGTCCTGGACCAAGAAGAACGTCCATCCCGGCAAGATCGTGTCGACGAGCCAAGAAGTCGACGTCGTGGTCATCGAGGTCGATCCCGACAAGCGCCGCATCTCGCTCGGCCTCAAGCAGGCGATCAGCAACCCGTGGGAGGCCTTCGCTGAAGCGCATCCGATCGGCTCGACCGTTGAAGGCGAAGTCAAGAACGCGACCGAATTCGGTCTGTTCATCGGCCTCGACAACGACGTCGACGGCATGGTCCACATGTCGGACATCGCCTGGGGCGTGTCGGGCGAAGACGCCCTCAACCTGCATCGCAAGGGCGAGGTCGTTCAGGCGATCGTGCTCGACATCGATGCCGAGAAGGAGCGTATCTCGCTCGGCATGAAGCAGCTTGAGCGTGGCGCTCCGGCAGCGGGTGCGGCAGCGGCAGGCGGCAACGCTTCGTCGGGCCTCAGCAAAAACGCCATCGTCACGGTCACCGTGCTCGAAGTCCGCGATGCGGGTCTCGAAGTGCAGGTCGGCGACGACGGCGCGACCGGCTTCATCAAGCGCACCGACCTTGGCCGCGATCGCGACGAGCAGCGTCCCGAGCGCTTCCAGACCGGCCAGAAGTTCGATGCCATGGTCACCGGCTTCGACCGTTCGAAGAAGCCGACCTTCTCGATCAAGGCGATGCAGATCTCCGAAGAGAAGCAGGCCGTTGCACAATATGGCTCGTCCGACTCGGGCGCGTCGCTGGGCGACATCCTCGGTGCAGCGCTCAAGGCGCAGGGTGCCGACAGCAAGAAGTAAGCGTAAAGGGCGGGGTTATTCATCCAAATGGAGTAGCCCTGCCCTGTCTTTCCCCGTCGTTTCGTGGCTATCGTAAATGACAGAATTGCGATAAAAAACATGACCGAAGCGGCCTTTTTGTCCCGCAAGGGCATGGCCACGGCGGCAGGGGGAAACGACACGATGATCCGATCAGAACTGGTACAGACACTGGCTGCCGAAAATCCCGATCTGTCGCTGCGCGACATCGAGGCGCTGGTGACCACCTTTTTCGACGAGATCACGAAGCGACTGGCACTGGGCGGACGTGTTGAGCTCCGCGGCTTCGGTGCCTTTTCGACCCGTGCGCGCGATGCGCGCACCGGACGCAATCCCCGCACTGGCGAATTGGTCGATGTCGGCGCGAAGCGCGTCCCGTATTTCAAGCCCGGCAAAGAAATGCGCGCGCGTCTCAACGTCTAAGCGACTTGACGCAACCCGCGCGGTACGCTTGGAATTTCCGCACATGCGGACGTGGCGAAATTGGTAGACGCACGGGACTTAAAATCCCTCGCCCTCAGGGTGTGCGGGTTCGAGTCCCGCCGTCCGCACCATTTACATCTCTGAACCGATGCGCCCTGCCCTGGCAGGAGCAGGCGGTGCATCCCGGTCGCTTGAGCGTGGACCGGGACGAACGCCATAACCGGCGCACGGCTATGCCGTCTTGCTGCCCCACAGCGCGTAGAACAGCACATAGACCTCGCACGCGGCGGTCAGCAGGAAAGACGTCTGCAGGCCATAGCTGTCGGCCAGCCAGCCCTGCACGACGACGAGCGCGCCGCCCGCGATCGCCATGATCAGCAGGCCCGACCCTTCCTCGGTCAGCGGCCCCAGGCCCTTGATGCCGAGCGTGAAGATCGTCGGGAACATGATCGAGTGGAACAGCCCGACCGAGATCAGCGCCCACATCGCGACATGGCCGGTGGTGAAAGCGGCGATCAACATTACGATCGTCGCACCGACACTGGCCACCGCCAGCGCGTGCCCGGCATCGACCCGCTGCATCGCGAACGCCCCGATCAAACGGCCCACCATCATACCGCCCCACAACAGGAACAGATAGTTGGAGGCCTGCTGGTGCGTCAGGTTGCCGATTTCGGGCTGCGACACGAAGTTGATGAACAGGTTGCCGACGCCGATCTCGGCGATCAGGTAAATGAAGATCGCCGGGATGCCGAGCACGAGATTGCGGTGCTGCCACAGGGGATGATGCGCGATGCGATAGCCGAGCGACTTGCCCGAGGGGGGTGCTTTGGCGGCGCGCTGCGTCGCGACGCCCATCGGCGGCAGCGGATAGCGCGCGATGATGACGGCCAGCACCGCAAGAACAACGGCGACGATGACATAAGGCAGCACGACCGATTGCGCGTCGGCCAGCCGCTCGGCCGGGGTCAAGGCGGCAGCTCCTGCCGCAGCCGTTCCCGACGTCGTGCGGCCAAGGATCAGATAGCCGCCGAACAACGGCGCGAGCGTCGCCCCTGCTGAATTGAATGCCTGCACCAGGTTCAACCGCGATGACGCGGTCTCGGGCTTGCCCAGCACCGAAACATAGGGGTTGGCAGCGACCTGTAGCAGCGTGATCCCACTGGCGATTACGAACAGGGCGAACAGCGTCACTTCATAGGAAGGAAGCTTCGCCGCGGGCACCATGATCAGCGCGCCCACCGCCATCATCCCCAGACCAATCACCATCGAGCGCTGATAGCCGACCCGTTCGATCACCATCGCCGACGGGATCGAGGCGAAGAAATAGGCGATGAACCAGACCGATTCGATCAAGGTGGTCTGGGTGTAGCTCAGCGCGAACACGCTGCGCAGGTGCGGCAACAGTGTACCGTTGATGACGGTGATGAAGCCCCACATGAAGAACAGGCTGGCAAGCAGTGCCAGCGCCCGCCCTGCTTTTGGTCCGCTCGCGCCTTCCGATATCCGCGCCGTTGGGGCCACCATCGCCATTACCCGTCTCTCCTGAATCAATCCTCTATTGTCTGAGTATATGTGGCCAGCGAGCGCGTCAAACGCCGATCGCGCGACGGATGGCGCACCATATCAGCGCGCGCCCGCTATGGTCGATTCAATCGTCGAAGGGGTCCGTATCGCGGCGGCGGCAGCGCAGGAATGCGTCGGCGACCAGTCGCAGCGGAGTGCGATCGACATCGCTCTCGCCTTTTGCGATCAGCGCGGCAAAATGATGATAGAGCGCGGCATATTCGGCTTCGGGGGCACTTTCCCGCGCCATGCCGTTGATCGTCAAGCGACTGCCGCCATGCGTCAGCATCAGTGTGCCGTCATCGGTATCGACGACAATATCCCATGTCTGTGGGCCGGTCTGCCGCCAATCGAACACGGCGTGGACCGGTGCACCGCTCATCCCGATCATGTTGAGCTCGGCGGCGATCGGCGCGGCACGGTTTGCGGGGAAGTCGAGCGTGCCGTCGTGCAAATAGAAATGGCGCGGCAGGATCCGCGTCGCAATCGACAGCGCGTTGATGCCCGGATCGAACACACCGAGCCCGCCCGGCTCCCAGATCCATTGCTGCCCGGGATGCCAGCGCCGGACATCTTCTTTCCAGGTGATCTCGACATGGTTGATGCGCCGCTCGGTGAGCCACGCGCGGGCGTCGTGCACCGCAGGCGCAAAGCGCGAATGCCATGCCGCGAACAGCGTCGTGCCGGCAGCGTCAGACAAGCGCGTCAGCGCTTCGACTTCGGACAGGGTCGCGCCAGGCGGCTTTTCCAGCAGCACATGCTTGCCCGCGCGGATCGCCTGCACTGCGGCATCGAACCGCACCTGCGGCGGCTGGCACATCGCGATCGCGTCGATCGCGATGTCGGCATTGAGCATGGCCTCTACCGACGCGAACACCGGCACATCGGCGAGCGTCCCTGCCAGCGTTGCCGCCGCGACCAATTCGAACTCGGGCGACCCGGCGATCGCGGGCAAATGCTGGTCATGGGCAATCTTGCCGAGCCCAACGATGGCGACGCGGATCGCGCTCACAGCGTTTTTACCGACACGGGCGTGGCGGGTTCCGCGCCGATCGGGTTGCGCACGGGATAGTGGAATGGGGCCGCAGCAATCTCGAAGATGTCGCCCGGTTGGGTGTGAACCGCGTCGCTGAACGACAGCGTCGCCGTGCCGAAGAAATGAACGTGTACGTCGCCCGGACGCCGGAACAGCGCATATTTGAAATGGTGATGCTCAAGGTTGGCGATGCTGTGCGACATGTTCGCTTCGCCCGATACGAACGGCTTTTCCCATAGGACAGTACCATCGCGAAGTATCTTGCTGGTGCCCTCGACATGCGACGGCAACGGCGTGATCAGCAATTCCGGGCCGAGCGCCGCGGGCCGCAATTTGGAATGGGCGAGCCACAGATAATTGCCGCGCTCCGTGACATGATCGGAAAATTCATTGGCGAGCGCAAACCCGAGCCGCACCGGGGTGCCATCCTCATCGATCAGGTAGATGCCAGCAATTTCCGGCTCCTCCCCCGCATCGAGCGCGAACGCCGGGGACGGTAGCGGCGCGTCGGGCGCGATCAACGCGCTGCCATCGCCCTTGAAGAACCACTCGGGCTGGGCACCGACCGCGTCTCCCTCGGGCTTGCCGCCCGCCACCCCCATCAGGAACATCTTCATCGAATCGGTTTGCTGCGCGGCATCATCGATCGCACGGTGCATCTTGTCGCGCCCTTCGGCCGAACCGAGGTGCGTCAGCCCGGTGCCGGTCATCAACAAATGCGCGCTATCGGGATGGTCGATCGGTGCGAGCACGGTGACACGCGACAGGTCGACCGGTTCGCCCTCGCCAAGCGCCTCGACCATCTCGACCAGACTGTGCCGCTCGGCAAGCGCGCGGCGCGCCAATTCCACCACCGTAGTCACCCCCGGAACCGTTCGCAGCATGTCGCCCTGCGCGACGACCACCGCACGCGCGCCATCTGGCTGGCGGATCTGAATCAGCGAAACCGTCACTCTATCTCTCCGTCGTTCGGGCCGGTCGGGCAGTCGGCATAATCGCGCAAGGTGCCCTTTGCATCTATTTTGTCTGAGTATATAGCAAGTTCAAACTGGTCAACGATGGGAGAGTTTATGCGGCGCCACGGTCTGGGTTGGACGAAGACAACGCTACTCGCAGCGCTCGTAACGTGCGTCGCGACACCGGCCTTCGCCGCGACGGCGGAACGACGCCCCTTTGGCACACTGGCCGACGGGACCGCAGTCGAAGCCGTGACGCTGAAGGGCGCAAACGGCGTCAGCGCGACGATCATTTCTTTCGGCGCGACGCTGCAAGCGTTGAAAGCGCCCGACCGAGACGGCAAGATCGCCGATGTCGAACTCGGCTATGACGATCTGCAAAGCTATGTCGATCGTCCCAATTTCTGGGGTGCGAGCGTGGGCCGCTATGCCAACCGCATCGCGGGCGGACGCTTCATCCTGGACGGGAAGACCATTCAGCTTGCGCAGAACGATAAGGGCAACTCGCTGCACGGCGGCACCAAGGGCTTCGACAAACGGCCGTGGCGCGTGGTCTCGGTAACCTCCGGTCCTACCGCGCGCGTGACGTTTGCGTTGACAAGCGCGGCGGGTGATCAGGGGTATCCCGGCACGCTCGCGGTCACCGCCAGCTATGCACTCGACGATGCGGGCAACCTGACGATCGACTATGATGCGACCAGCGACGCGCCGACGATCGTCAACCTCACCAACCACGCGATCTTCAATCTCTCCGGCGAAGGCGCGCCGCAGGGTGCCCTGCAACACCGGCTGACCATCCCCGCCGCCCGCTACACGCCCGTCAATGCGCAACTGATCCCGACAGGCGTGCTGAAGCCCGTCGCGGGCAGCGTGTTTGATTTCACGCACGGGCGCGTGCTTCAGGATGGCATACGCGACGGCACCGACCCGCAAATCGTGTTCGGCCGCGGCTATGATCACAATTTCGTGCTCGATGCCGGGCGGACCAAGGAGCCCAAGCTTGCCGCGCGGCTGGAAGATCCGGCCTCGGGTCGCGTGCTTGAGGTGTTGACGACCGAACCCGGCGTTCAGCTCTACACCGGCAATTTCCTGGACGGCACGCTGATCGGCAAAAGCGGGCACCTGTACCGCATGGGCGACGGCATCGCGCTCGAGCCGCAACTGTTCCCCGACACGCCCAACCAACCGGCGTTCGGATCGGCGCGCGTCGATCCCGCCAATCCCTATCACCACCGGATGGTCTTCCGGCTGTCGACCACGCGCTGACGCGCAGCGACGCGACCCGTTCGGACGGGCGACGTGCGATCTACGCCGTCGCTCGCGCCGCCCGGAAGGCGCTAACCAACGCACGCCCGCGCGCGCCGGTGTCTTCCGCCGAACGACCCGGCGCATAAAGCGAGGAGCCGATGCCGAAGCCCGTCGCCCCGGCTGCACAATAAGCGGCCATCGTCTCGGCATCGATGCCGCCCACCGGGAACACCGGCATCGCCTTCGGCAACACCGCCCGCATCGCCTTCAAGCCTTGCGGACCGGCGACTTCGGCAGGAAAAAGCTTCAATCCATCGGCCCCCGCGTCAATTGCGGCAAAGGCTTCGGTTGGGGTGAAGAAGGCGGGCAGCGACACCAGCCCCAGCGCCTTGGTCGCGCGGATCACGTCGGTATTGCAATTGGGCGAGATCACGATCTGCCCGCCTGCATCCTGGACGCGTTGCACATCGTCCGGGTGCAGCACCGTCCCCGCCCCGACCAGCGCGGTATCCCCCAGCGTATCGACGATGGCGCGGATGCTCACAAACGGCTCGGGTGAGTTGAGCGGCACTTCCAGGCACCGGAACCCGCAATCGAACAGGGCGCGGGCGACCGGCCCCGCCTCGCCCGGCGTGAGCCCCCGCAGGATCGCGATGAGCGGAAGCTCGTCCAGCAAGTCGTCGAAGGTCATCGGATCTCCTTTCCAATCGTCCACAGTCCGGCGGCGGTGGCCGCATCGCCATCGACGAGGTCGATGTCGGTTCGCCCGGCAAGGGCGAAGGCGGTGCGATAGCGCGCACTGAGCGCTGGATCGCCGATCATCGTGATCGTGCCGTGCGCTGCCCCCATCATCGCGCCGAGCTCGGCCCCGATCAGCAGGCCCGACAGATACGCCGCAACCTCCCGCGTAGAAAGCTTCCCCAGCAGCACCTCCGCACGCGCCGAGAATAGCAGCATCGACACCGCCGGATCTGCCAGCGCGCGGTTCACGCCACGGGCAAAGGCACCCGCGGTGTCATGCTCGCCCGGATCCTCCGCCAAACGACCCAGCAACGAATGTCGCAGCAATACGGCGTAAAGCTCGCCGGTCATCGCCGTACGAAAGCCCGTTACGCGCCCGGCGTCCAGCATCGCCCATTTGCTGTGCGTTCCGGGCAGCACGACCACCCCGTCGCGCACGCCCGCACCCAGAATCTGCGTTTCCTCTCCGCGCATCACGTCGCCCAGTCGAACCGGCTGATCGACCGAGAGCCCGGGCACGATGTGGCACTGGCCAAGCGCGGTATCGAAGCCCTGCGTCGCCGCTGCGAGCGCGACCGGATCGGCCGGGCATGGCAGATAGGCGGCCTCGTGCCAGCCATTGCGGCTTCCGATCATGCCGGCCAATACGATCACCGGCCGATCGCCGATCCACCCGTCGATCAACGTGCCCAAGACCGCCTCGAACGCGCCATCCTCGATCGTCGCGATGCCACGCGATGAGACGCGCCGTTCGATCACCTTCCCCGTTGCGTCGAAGCGAAAACCTCGCAGGTTGGACGTGCCCCAGTCGATGCCGATCAATCCCGTCATTGCGGCAGCACTTCCCGCGCCACACGATCCATGATTGCAACGTCCGCCATGACACCTCCGGGTTTTCGGGGAACACGCCCACTTGAGCAAAAACCGCTGTGCGGCGTCATGTTCGACTCCCCACCGGCTGACAAGTCCGCCGCGCAACCTCGTGCAGCATTCGGCGTTGAGCCGGGGGACAGTTGCAGCGTACGTATTCATCCCCTCCCCTAATTCTATCGACAAGGCGCGCAGACATGGCCGAGCACAAGGACCTTCCCCACGCTTCCGGTCCCGCTGGCGGCTGGGGTTCGCTGCGGGGAATCGCGCACGCTTATGGCGACGCCTTGCCCAGCCCCGCCGCCTTGCGCAGCCTCGGGCGAATCAACAAGCCCAAGGGCGTGATGTGCGTGTCCTGCGCCTGGCCCAAGCCCGCCAATTATTCGGCGTTCGAATTTTGCGAAAACGGCGCGAAGGCGACGCTGTGGGAGCTCACCAGCGCACGCTGCACCCCCGCCTTTTGGGAAGAAGACAGCCACACCGTCACCGCACTGCGCGACTGGAAGGACCATGATCTCGAAAAGACCGGCCGCCTGACACACCCGCTGCGCTACAATGCCGCGACCGACCGCTATGAGGAAGTGTCGTGGAACGAAGCCTTCGCCGCGATTGGCGCGACGCTGAACGCGCTCCCCAAAAATAGCGCGGTGTTCTACGCTTCGGGCCATGCCGGGCTCGAAGCCTCCTATCTCTACGCGCTGCTCGCGCGCGTTCACGGCACCAACAACCTGCCGCAAAGCTCCAACATGTGTCACGAGACCACCTCGGTCGGGCTGACCAAGGTGATCGGCTCGCCCGTCGGCACGATCGTGTGGGAGGATCTCGCCGAAACCGACGCCTTCTTCGTGTTCGGCCAGAACCCCGGCACCAATAGCCCGCGCTTCCTCCACCCGATGAAGGAATTGAAGGATCGCGGCGGCAAGATCGTCACCTTCAACCCCGTCATCGAACAAGGCCTCGTCTCCTTCGTCGATCCGCAAAGCCCGGCCGCGATGCTCACCGGCAAGGAGACCAAGATCTCCGACCAATATCATCAGGTGAAGGCCGGCGGCGACATCGCCGCGATCCTTGGCCTGTGCAAATGCGTAGTCGAGGCCGACGATGCCGCCAGGGCGGCGGGCACGGCGGAAGTGATCGACCACGCCTTCGTTGAACAGCACACCACCGGCTTCGACAGCTTCATCCAGTCCTGCCGCGACGCCGATTGGGCCGAGATCGAGCGCGAATCCGGCCTGAGCGAAGCCGCGCTGCGCGAGGCCGCCGAAGTCTATATCGCCGCCGAAAAGGTGATCGGCGTGTATGGCATGGGCCTGACGCAGCACGCGCACGGCGCGCTGAACATTGCGATGCTGGTCAATTTGCTGCTGCTGCGCGGCAATATCGGTCGCCCCGGCGCCGGCTGCTGCCCGGTGCGCGGACACAGCAATGTGCAGGGCCAGCGTACCGTCGGCATTGCCGAAAAGGCACATCTCGTCCCGCTCGACAAATTGAAGGAGCTGTTCGGCTTCGATCCGCCGACCGAGGACGGCATGAATATCGTCCACGCCGCCGAGGCGTTGTTCGAGGGCAAGGTGAAGGCGTTCATCTCGCTCGGCGGCAATCTGGTGCGCGCCGTGCCCGATCAGCACCGGATGGAGGCCGCCTGGGCGGCGCAAGACCTCAGCGTGATGGTTTCGACCAAGCTCAACCGCAGCCACCTGTTCCCCGCCAAACAGGCCTATATCCTGCCCTGTCTCGGCCGTTTCGAAACCGACGCGCAAGCGACCGGGCCGCAGACCATCACCAGCGAGGACAGCTTTTCGATGATCAGCGCCTCGATCGGCTATCGCCCGCCCGTGTCGGAGAGCGTGAAGAGCGAGTTGGCGATCGTCGCGGGTATCGCCAAGGCGACGCTACCGCCGCTGCCCGCGCTGCAATGGGACGCCTGGACCGGCGATTACGCGCTGGTACGCGATTTGATCGAGCGTACCTATCCCGACGATTTCCGCGATTATAACAAGCGCATGTATCAGGCCGGCGGCTTCTATCGCGGCAATGGCGCGCATGAGCGGGTGTGGAAGACGCCCGAGGGCAAAGCGGTGTTCACCACGCCCGGCGCGCTCAATTCGGTCGGCTTCCAGGATGCACCCGGCCGCTATCGCCTCATCACGATGCGCTCCAACGATCAGTTCAACACCACGATTTACGGCTATTCGGATCGGCTGCGCGGGCTCGAAGGCTCGCGCGATATCGTGCTGATGTGCCCGGAGGACATGGCCGAAGCCGGGCTCACCGATGGCCAGACGATTACGCTGGTGACCGACGTCGCCGACGGCCACGACCGCCGCCTGACCGGCCTTACACTGACCGCCTACCAGCTCCCGCGCGGCACGATCGCGGGTTATTACCCCGAGTGTAACGTGCTGGTGCCGATGCAGCACCATGACGAACTGTCGGGCACGCCCGCTTCGAAATCGGTGCCGGTGCGAGTGGAGGCGAGGTGATGGCCGCTTCGCGTTCGCTGGCCAAGCCGCGCTTTTGCGCATAGCAACAGACCGATGGTTTCCAGCAAAGATACTTCAAA
The DNA here is from genome assembly GCF_049897605.1 of Sphingomonas sp. DC1600-2. Lineage (NCBI taxonomy): Bacteria > Pseudomonadati > Pseudomonadota > Alphaproteobacteria > Sphingomonadales > Sphingomonadaceae > Sphingomonas > Sphingomonas sp. DC1600-2. The sequence continues at coordinate 54,369 of NZ_JAFCWO010000009.1, read as the reverse complement.
AAGCGACGACGATCTCGGTGCGGCCGACGCGACCGACCTTCATCGCACGGTGCGCGAAGAGGGCGAGACGGCGGTCAACCGTCCGGCCGCCGCCTTGTTGTGGTCGGGCCTTGCAGCGGGCATCGCGATCAACGCTTCGCTGTTGTTCGAGGGTGCGCTGTACGCGCATTTGCCCGATGCGCCGTGGCGGCCGACGGTGGTGTCGCTCGGCTACCCGATCGGATTTTTGATCGTCGTGCTCGGACGGATGCAGTTGTTCACCGAAAGCACAATCACCGCAATGCTGCCGCTCGCGACCAAGCCGTCGCTCGCGGCACTGGGGCGGACGCTTCGGCTGTGGGCGCTAGTCATCCTCGCCAACCTTGCAGGCACCGCATTGGTCGCGTCGGCAATGGCGAGCGGGCTGATAGGGGACGATGCATTACGCGCCGCGATGATCGCGGTTTCGGCCAAGGTGATGACGCTTGGCGCGGGCGCGACCTTCCTCAACGCCATCCCGGCTGGCTTCTTCATCGCGATCCTCGCCTGGACCCTGCCCGGGGCCCGCGCCCAGTCCTTTCTGATCATCAGCGCGATCACCTATCTCGTCGCGCTCGCGGGATTCAGCCATTCGATCGTCGGCTCGTCCGAGGTGTTCCTGCTGATCTTCAGCGGCAAGGCATCGGCGCTCGCGCTGATCGCGGCGTCGTTGATCCCGGCCATCCTCGGCAATCTGCTCGGCGGAGCCGGCATCTTCGCCCTGCTTGCGCACGCGCAGGTGCGCAGCGATGCGGAGGCGAAATGAGGCTGCCATGCGTTTGCTAGGCGCGATCCTTGCCGGGGGGCGGTCACGCCGCTTCGGCACCGACAAAGCGGTGGCGCAGTGGAACGGCGCGCCGTTGCTCGCGCACTGCGTCGCCGCGCTGTCGCCACAGGTCGATCATGTGGTGCTGTGCGGACGGGAGTGGGAGGGCCTGGAGCGCGTGGCCGACCGGCCGGAACCCGGCCTCGGGCCATTAGGGGCGCTCAACGCTGCGCTGCATTATGGTGCCCGTCACGGATATGACGCGGTGCTGACCGTGCCCGTCGATGTCCATCCCTTGCCGACCACGCTACGGCGCTTGCTGGAGGGGGAGGACGCAGCCGTGCTGAACCGGCAGACGGCGATCGGCTGGTGGCCAACCGCGCTAGCCGCCCAGCTCGACGCGCACATCGCCGCAGGCGGGCGCTCGCTCGAATCCTGGATCGCACTTGCGGGAAGCCGCCGGGTGGATGATTCGAACCTGGATCTGGTCAATATCAACCGCCCCGACGATCTCAGCCAATTGACTATGGCGGTTCGCGATGTCCCGGTGCTGCGCGTCGCCTACGATGACACACCGGGTGACTGGATCGATCGCGCGGTCCCGGTCGAAGCGCCGATCGCGCTCGAATATAACGGGATCGGCTATGCCGTGATGATGGGCACGCCCACCGATCTGGCCGACTTTGTCGCGGGCTTCACGATCAGCGAAGGCCTGGCGACGCTCGACGAACTCACCGAACCAAGCATCGTTGCGGTCGATGGCGGCTGGATCGTGCGCGCCGAACTTCCGCAACGCTCCACCCCTCGCGTCGTCGCGCGGGCGCGCACCCGCGTGTCGGAAAGCGGCTGCGGCATTTGCGGTATCGACAGCATCGCCGCCGCGCTCGCCCCGCTTTCCCCCGTCACGGCCAGAATATCGCTGGAGCGTACAGCCATAGCGCGGGCGCTCGGCCAGTTGCGCCACCATCAACGGCTCGGCCGTGCGACCGGCGCGACTCATGCTGCGGCCTTTTGCAGCCCGCTCGGCGATATCGTGCTCGCGCGCGAAGACGTGGGCCGCCACAATGCGCTCGACAAATTGATCGGAGCGCTTGCGCGCCATGGCATTTCGAGCGCCACGGGCTTCGTGTTGCTATCGGCGCGGTGCAGCCAGGAGCTGGTGGAAAAGACGGTCCGCGCGGGTTTCCCGATGCTGATCACCATCAGCGCCCCCACCAGCCTTGCGATCGATCGCGCGCGCGAGGCAGGGCTGGCGCTCGCCGTCATCGCACGGGACGACACGATGTTGATCGCGCACGATCCGCACCGGTCGTTCGGTTAAACCGGGCACACAACCGATCTAAACGACCGGGTGGCGCGGGCCGCGACCGGGTGGCACAAGGATGGCCATGACCCGCCTACGCCTGCCCCTTTTGATGGTTCGCCCTATCGCCCTGGTCTCGCTCGCCGCGCTCGCCGGGTGCGGCCCGCGTGGTGACGACGGCCCGGTGACGGTCAGCGCTATCGGCAGCAATCCCGTACTGGCCGACCCGGCGCGCGGTGCGCTGGACACCCCTGCCAGGCTCCTGCTCGACGCGACCGCACAGGGCCTCGTCCGCTTCGACGCAAGCGGCCAGATCGAACCGGGTATTGCCGAGCGCTGGAGCGTGATCGACCAAGGCAGAAGCTACATCTTCCGCTTGCGCGACAGCGAGTGGAATGACGGGGAAAGGGTCACCGCTGCCGAAGTGGTGAAGGTGCTGCGCCGTCAGCTCGCGCCCGGGTCGCATAACGTTTTGCGCCCTTATCTGACCGCAATCGACGAAATCGTCGAGATGACGCCCGAGGTGATCGAGATCCGCCTGAAGCGGCCGCGTCCGGACCTTCTGAAACTGTTCGCACAGCCCGAACTTGCGATTTTTCGCATTCGGCCACCCGGCGGAAGTGGGCCGTTTCGGGCGACCGCGCAGCGCGGTCGCAGTGTCTTGCTGCGTCCCGCGTTCGACCCCGCGCGCAGCCCGGACGACGACGTGGTCGAACCCTCTGCCGCCGCCAGTATCCATTTGATTGGCGAACGCGCGGCACGCGCCATCGTTCGCTTCGAGCGGCGCGAGGCGCAACTTGTCACCGGCGGTACTTTCACCGATTGGCCGCTTGTCGAGCTTACCCAGATCGCGCCCATCAACCGACGGCTCGATCCATCGGCTGGCGTGTTCGGCCTGGCGATTGTCAGCCGGGAAGGCGTGCTCGCTGATCCCGCCAATCGCGCGGCCATCGCTCAGGCATTTGACCGCGCGGCCTTCGCCGCCGCCATTGCCCCCGATTGGGCACCGGTATCGCAATTGCTGCCCGAGCAACTCGATTCGGCGGCCCCCCCGGCAAGCCCCGCATGGGCGCAAGCCGAAAGCGGCCCGCCCCAAGAGGCCGTGACTCGCATCGCCCAATGGAAGGCCGCGCATCCGGGCGAAATCGCGCTGCGCGTCGCGCTCCCCGACGGCCCGGGCGCAACCTTGCTCTACGGCTATATCGGCGCGGCGTTGGTATCGCTGGGAATCGCGCCCGAGCGGGTTGCCGCCGATGCACCGGCCGACCTCCGCCTGATCGACGCGGTCGCGCCCTATGACAGCGCCCGCTGGTACGTGGCAACCGCGTGCCAATTGTGCAGCGAGGCGACCCAAACTGCGATCGACGCCGCCCGCGATGCGGATTCGCCGCGGATGCGCGCGCAGCAAATTGCCATTGCCGATGCAGCGCTCGCCAATGAGGTGGCCTTCATTCCGATCGCGCGTCCGCTTCGTTGGTCGCTGGTGAGTATCCGATTGAAAGCCTGGACCGGGAACTCCCGCGCGTGGCACCCGTTGAATCATCTCCGCAGCGACACCAATTGAGATGACATGGCCGACACCACAACTCGCATGAGCCCCCCGCCCCTCGGTGCGTTCGCTTTCAGCTATGCCGGGCGCGATCCGGCGGCGGTGCGCAAGCGGATCGAGGCGATGGAGCATTTGCTCGAAGGGCTGTTCACGGTGCCGTTGCTCAATCGCAAAATTGGCCTCGACGTGATCCTGGACCTGATCCCGATCGGTGGCGACGCGATCGGGGCAGCGATGGGCGCGTGGATGGTGTGGGAAGCGCGTAACCTCGGCATGTCGAAGCTCCAGATGGCGCGGATGTTCGGCAATGTCGGGATCGATTTTCTGCTGGGCATCATTCCGGTGGTGGGTGCCGTTCCCGATTTCCTGTTCCGCTCGAATACGCGCAACCTGAAGATCATCAAACGCCATCTCGACAAGCATCACCCATCGACCGCCACCATCGTCGGCTGACCGCGCGGTGGCGGGAAGGCGATCAGCGCTTCCCGCGCCAGACCTTCACCGTCGCGGTGTCGGCAACACCGCCCGAACCCGCCTCGCAGCGCGTATAGGCAAAGCGCTTGTCGAGGCACAGCCATAGCTCGTCGAGCCACCCGCGTTCGTTGACGGTGACACGCACGGCGTTGGCCGGTAGCCCCGGATTGGCCGCCGCGATCGCTTCCGCCAAGTGTCCGGCGTTCAGCGGCTTGCGCGACAGGGCGTCCATGTCGGGATAGTGGAGCTTGGCGTAAAGGTCGGTCGATTTGCTGAAATAGGCGTCAGCTGTGGTGCCCATGCACGTGCCGTGCTTGGCCCATTCGTGTTGGAGCAATTGTGGCGAGGGCGTCGAGCAGACGTGCTGCTTGATCAGCGCCGCGGGCAACAACGCCGTGGACGTGCAATATTGCGGCCACTCCTTCCCCACGCCGTCGGGCCACAAACCATGCAACGTGAAGCCGAACCGGTTGCCGCTCTGGCATTGGAATTTGGCAGAGGGATCGCGGAAATTGTTGTGGCAATATTCCGGTGCCCAGGTCAGCGCGAGCGTATAGCCGGTGATCGGGCGCAGTCGCTGCGGCTGGCTCGCCGAGGCGACGTCGGGGTGCGGGCGCGGCAGCGTGGTGGGGACAGTGCATTGATAGCTTTGCGCCTGCACTGCCACCGGCAGCATCGCCAGCACGCCACATCCGATCGCCAGAGAAATCCGCATCGTCCGCACCCTCATGCTGCCGTGAAATCGAGCCCGATATCAGCCGCCGGAGCCGACTGCGTCAAGCGCCCGACGCTGACATAGGTAACCCCGGTCGCGGCGATCGCGCCGATCGTATCGAGCCGCACCCCGCCCGACGCTTCGGTCGGCACGCGCCCGGCAACCTGCGCCACCGCCGTGCGCAGTGTGGCCACGTCCATATTATCGAGCAGCAGATGCGTTGCCCCCGCCGCAAGCGCCGGTTCGATCTGGTCCAGCGCATCCACCTCGACGATGATCCGCGCGATCCCTGCGGCCTTCGCCCGCGCAATCGCCGGACCTACGCCGCCTGCGACCGCGACATGATTGTCCTTGATCATAGCGGCGTCCCACAGGCCCATGCGGTGGTTGGTCGCCCCGCCCATCCGCGTCGCATATTTCTCCAGCGCGCGCAGGCCAGGTATGGTCTTGCGTGTATCGAGCAAAGTCGCGCCGGTGCCCGCAATCGCCTCGACATAGGTGCGTGTCATCGTCGCGATGCCCGACAGATGCTGCACCGTGTTGAGCGCCGAGCGCTCCGCCGTCAGCATCGCCCGCGCGCGTCCCTGGAGGCGCAACAGATCGGTGCCCGCCGCCACCGCTTGCCCGTCCTCGACCAGCCGCTCGATCTCCACATCCGGGTCCAACGCGCGGAAAAACGCCTCGGCGATCGGCAACCCCGCGACGACGATCGCATCGCGGCTGTCCATCACCCCGGTAAACCGCGCATCCGCCGGGATCACCGCAGCAGAGGTAATGTCCCCGCCCGGCCCCAAATCCTCGGCCAGCGTCGCCTGCACGAAGCTTGCGAGGTCGAAACGGTCGAGCTGAAAGGTCATGCCTTTACAGGACCCAGGTCGCCCTGCCCCACCGTGCCGCTGGCCATGGCGAGCATCGCGTCGAGGCTCTTCTTGGCTTGTAGCCGCAGCCCTTCCTCAATTTCCACGCGCGGGGTCAGGTCGCGCAGGGCGAGGTAGAGTTTCTCCAGCGTGTTCAGCGCCATGTACGGGCAGACATTGCAGTTGCAATTGCCGTCCGCGCCGGGCGCGCCAATGAAGTTCTTGAGCGGCGCGGCCTTTTCCATCTGGTGGATGATGTGCGGCTCGGTCGCGACGATCAGCGTGTCGCCCGCCATGGCATCGGCATAGGCCAAAATGCCGCTGGTCGAGCCGACATAATCGGCATGGTCGAGGATATAAGGCGGGCATTCGGGGTGCGCCGCGACCGGCGCGCCGGGGTGCTGCAATTGCAGCTTGAGCAATTCGGTTTCGCTGAACGCCTCGTGCACGATGCACACGCCCGGCCACAGCAGCATCTCGCGCCCGGTCTTGCGCGCCAGATAACCGCCCAGATTCTTGTCCGGCCCGAAGATGATTTTCTGGTCGAGCGGGATCTGGCTGAGGATCTTTTCCGCCGAAGACGATGTGACGATCACGTCGGAGAGCGCCTTCACCTCGGTCGAGCAGTTGATATAGGTCAGCGCGATATGATCCGGGTGCGCGGCGCGGAACGCGGCGAACTGGTCGGGCGGGCAACTGTCCTCCAGGCTGCACCCGGCATCCATGTCGGGCAGCACCACGATCTTGTCGGGGCTCAGGATCTTGGCGGTCTCGGCCATGAAGCGCACGCCGCAAAAGGCGATGACATCGGCATCGGTCGCCGCTGCCTTGCGCGACAGATCGAGGCTGTCGCCGACGAAATCGGCCAGATCCTGGATTTCGGGCTTCTGGTAATAATGCGCCAGGATCACGGCGTTGCGTTCCTTGCGCAGCCGGTCGATCTCAGCCCTCAAATCGAGCCCGGTCAGGCTTCCGCCGATACCACCACGTGCGTCCATCACCATGCTCCCGCGTTTGTGGGCTGCACATGGACGCGCGGGGCCGCGCGATCAAGAGAGTGGCGGGAATGGCGGATAGGCCAGCGGCGCAACCGATGCGCCCGGCGATCCTGCCGTCGCCGCGCGATAGAGCGCGGTTCCGAGCGGACTGTAGGTGATCGCTTCGGACAGCACGGTCGATCCGATGATCGCTGCAAGGCCCCACCACCAGGCCGGATGCACTTTACCGGTACGACGCAGATCGAACACCATGCCAACGATGGGGAGGATCAGGACTGCCAGAACATCAACCTCATAAGCGTAAGGGATCAGAAACGGCATCGGCAGCAATCGCCCGTATGCCGGGCCCAGCAGCAACGCCATTCCGGAAAAATGCAGCCGTCGATGCCATTCCGTCTGCCGCCGCCGCACGATCGCTGCGGTCGTCAACGCCGCGAACGTCAGGATCGTCACCGGATTCAGCACCAGAAACAAAGCAGGCGGGAAGAAGAAAGGCGCATGGCCGAGCCGTACGAGGCGCACCGTCACGATCGTGCCAAGCACAACCATCGCGACGATCCAGCCCGCCCCGATCCAGCCAAGCCGACGATGCAGCGCGATCGAGCCCCGCGCGACCAGCGCATTCTGCGTCACATACAACACCACCCAGCCCATGAAGACCACGGCATGGGCATGGACAATCGGCGGCGAGGCGAAGCTGGAGCGCCCCGTGACGATCATCAACGAGAAGCCCGCGACGACGATCGCCGCCATAATCAGCGAAGTGATGAAAAAGAAACGATCGTCTTTCGCGACCGCGGAATGTGGTTCTGCTAAAGATGCCATATTCGCCCCCCGACGAAACCGAATCGCTGGGGCTCTATACCATTGGATTGGCGCTGGAGGAACCGCGTCACGCCTTATTGGCGGTTTGCCAGAACTTCGGCGATCGACTTGGTCGTATCCCACACTTCGCTGCCGTCGCGCCCCTCATCCGCGAAGCGCACCTTGACGGTCGCGTCGAAACCGGCCGCTTTGAGTGGCAGCGCAAAGCTCCGCTCGACCGCACGGCGCGTGGCGTCGCGGGCGAGGCGAATGGGCACCGCTTCGTGCGCCTGGCGTACGAGTTCCTTTTGACCGGCAGCGCGGTTTGCCGCCTCGAGTTTCGCATCGGCGTCGGTAATTTTGGACAGGATTCCGCCTTCGCCATATTCACGGATCTGCGTCATGTCGATCTGCGGTGCCGATGCTTCGACCGGCGGCAGTACTACGCCGAGCGTGCGGGTCTTGGCGTCCCACGTTACGTCGCGCGCGTTCAGTTTCGCCATATCGACGTGATATTCCACGGTCCCCGGCATGATGAGCGTCTTCTTCGCCTGCAAGCCGAATTGCGTCTGTGTCGAGGTCGACACCGCGACGAACCGTGCCGCGAAGGCCGACAGGCGGTTCTGCTCGCGCAGTCCCTGCAGCGACCCACTGGCGATGGTCACAGGATCGGGCCCGGCGAGCTTGTGCTCGACCATCGCGCCGATGCCCCACACCAGCGCGAGGATGAACACGGTGATCAGGGCCAGCGCCGCCGCAAACTTTCCGACGAAAGTCATTCCTTTACGCTCCACACATCACCGTCTGCACAGACTTCGCCACGCTGCGCCAGATCGATCAAATGCGCCAAAACCGATCGCTCGGCCGCTGGAAACAAGCGCGGGTCGATGCCGACGTACATCCGCTCGACCATCACGGCGATGGTCGCCGACTGGGTGCGGAGCAGCCGCAGGATCTGCCCCTCGCGCTGCTTGCGATGGCCGAGCATCCCGCGCACCAGCCGCTGCGGATTGGTAACCGGATCGCCATGCGCGGGATAATAGATACGGTCGTCGCGCGGCAGCAGCTTTTCCAGGCTTGCCATATACGCCGCCATATCTCCGTCGGGCGGCGAGACGATGCTGGTCGACCAGCCCATTACATGATCGCCGGTGAACAACGCCCGGCTCTCGGGCAGCGAAAAGGCGAGATGGTTGGAGGTGTGGCCCGGCGTCGCGAGCGCGGTCAGTGTCCAGCCGTCGCCCGCAACCGAGTCGCCTTCCGTCAGAATCCGATCGGGCGCGTACTCCCGATCGAAAGATGCATCGCTCCGGACACGATCGTCATCGAGCGCGAGCGGCGCGCATCCAACGATCGGCGCGCCCGTTGCCGCCGCCAGCGGGCGCGAGCCCGGGCTGTGATCGCGGTGAGTGTGGGTGATCACGATCGCCCGGACCGGACGCCCGGCGATGGCGTGGACGATCGCCGCGATATGGTCTGGCGTGTCCGGGCCGGGATCGATCACCGCGAGGTCGCTGGTGCCGACCAAATGTACTTGCGTGCCTGTCGAGGTGAACGGCGACGGATTGGGGGCAAGCAATCGCACGACGAGGGGCTCGAGTTGCTCGGGCACACCGGGAAATTGCTCGCTCATATCGGCCGAGATGGCGGGTCGTGCGGGCAGACGCAAGCCCGTACGACCCTGCCCGGTCATTCCACCTTGGCAATGTCTGCCTGGATTTCGGCGATAGCGGTGTCGATCCCTGCCAAGGCCTGCGCGCGGGCCTCCGCCCCCATCTCGGGGGACCGCAACATTTTCTCGCGCGCCGCACGCAAGCCCGCCAAAGCACCGGCGTAAGCCTTGCGTTCGATATCCTTGCTGTTCGCGGCTATCGCAGCGCCCTCCGCCGCCACTTTTTCGATACGGTTCGAACAGATGACGATGAGCTTCTTGCCGTCCTTTTCACGATGAAGAACCATCTGGCGCGGGTCGCCCTCGGAGCTGCAGCGCGCCGACCTGACCTCGGGAATGGTCTCTATCCCCGACATATTCTCCATCCCGGAGAGATTTTCCAAGGTCACCTTGCCGTCCTTGTCGCGGCGGATGACGCGCACGACTTTGCGATGGTCTTTTCCATCCTCCGCGATGGTGGTGGTCGTGTCGGTAATGGTGGTGGTTGTCGTGGCGCGCGGCGGGGCCGGAGGCACGGGCGGCTCCGAAACATCAGCGGGTGCGGGTGCCGCCGCTTCAGCAACGGGCGGCGGCGGCACCGACGCTTGGTCGAGGCGCGCGATATCAACCCCGGTCGCCGTCTCCACCGACTTCCGCACTTTGGCGACGGCGGCCGTTCCCGAGGCGGTCAGGCCCAGCCCGGCGACGATGAGCAGCGACAGCGCCCCTGCCCCGGTTACCAGACGTACCGGCGATATCTTGGTGGTCGTCAGCATCCTCAATCTCCCTTTCAAGTCATTGATGGTGTGAAGGTGGCAGGTCGCCGACACCGCGCCGCCCAGGAAGGTCGGGTGCGCCGCCTTCAGGATCGCGCAGGCATAGGTGTGCCGTCGCATCGGGTTCATGCCCGCGAGCACACGCGCGTCGTTGGCGATTTCCTGGTCGGCCCGAAAGGCACGGAACGCACGCCAGGCAATCGGATTGAACCAGTGCAGGGCGAGCACGACCAGCGCGACCCAGTTCGCGATAAGGTCGCCGCGCGCATGATGACCAAGCTCGTGCGCCAGCGCGAGATCGCGCTCTTCGGGTTCGTAGCGCTCGGCGAAATCGCGCGGAAAGGCGACGTAACGCCGCAACACGCCAAAGGCGAGCGGGCCGGTGGCCGCGTCGGTTTCGATCACCTGAACACCGTCCAGATCGTCGGTAGCCGCCCCCTGGTCCAGCATGCGGCGACAAAACCGCACATGCCGTCGCCAATGCCACCCGAAAAACGCCACCGCCCCAGCGATCCACAATATCGCAAGTACCGGGGCAAGCATCGCCCCAAAGGGCTGCACCGCCGGACCGACGGACCCTTCGCCAATCGGATCGACGAAGAGAACGGTAACTTGTTGGCTCGCGCGCAAAACCGGGGCGACCGCCGCCGCGTGCCAAGCGCTCGGCAATGGCGGCAGCAGCAAGCGCAGCACCGGCAGCAGCCACAGGGCGTAAGCGATATCGGCCCCGAATGCCTTGCGCACCGGAGCACGCAGTGCCAGCACCGCCACCATCAGCACGGTCGACGCGATCAAACCCTCGATGAGCCAGCCGATCATGCCTTGAGCTCCTTCAGCAATGCCTCGATTTCGGCGATATCCTGTGCCGTCAGCGCATCCCGCTCGGCGAGGTGCGCGACCAGCGGGCTCAATTTGCCGCCGAACAGGCGATCCATCAGCTTGCGCGATTCGCCCGCAACGTAATCTTCCCGCTGCACCAATGGACGATAGCGATAGCGTCTGCCGTCCTCCTCATGGGCGATGATGTTCTTCGCGAGCAACCGCCCCAATAGCGTCTTGACGGTGTTGGAGGTCCATTCGCGCGTCGCCGGGATCCGTTCCGCCACGTCCTGTGCGGTCAGCGGGCTTTCATCCCACAGCACCTCCATCACCGCATGTTCGGCATCACTGATTCGCTCGGCCATTCGACTCGCCTCCGTACTGACTACGGATGTAATCATATTGTTTACATGCGTAGTCAAGAGGCCCCTTGCAGTCCCCCGACCCAGCGATAGAACAAAAAAAACAGGAGAGTTCGGGTGACCCTAGCCACGATCGCGGACGGCCTGCGTTTCCCGGAAGGCCCCGTCGCCCTTCCCGATGGCAGCGTCGTGCTGGTCGAGATTGCAGCGGGCAGGATCAGCCGCGTTCGCGCCGACGGAACGATTGAGACGGTGGCAGAGCCGGGCGGCGGCCCCAACGGCCTGGCGCTCGGTCCCGACGGGATGCTCTATTGCTGCAACAATGGAGGATTCGAATATTTTGAGCACCCCGCCGGGCTGCTGATCCCGCACGGGCAAGCGCACGATTATTCCGGCGGCCGCATCGAACGGATCGATCCCGCGACCGGGGCCGTCGAAATCCTATACCGCGACGGAGACTTTGGCTGCGTACTGCGCGGCCCGAACGACATCGTGTTCGATTCCCACGGCGGCTTCTGGTTTACCGACCACGGCAAGACCCGGCACCGGGAGCGTGACGTCACAGGCATCTTCTATGCGAAGGCAGATGGAACTCATCTCGAAGAGGTCATTTTCCCCAGCGAAAACCCCAACGGCATCGGCCTCTCCCCGGACGGCAGGCGGTTGTACGTCGCGGAAACCTACACATGTCGGCTGATGGCCTTCGATATCACCGCACCCGGCAAGGTGGACCCGACCGTCGGGATCGGCGGAGCCGGCATCCCGTTGTACCGCCCGGCTGGCTATACGTTCTTCGATTCGCTGGGGATCGAGGAATGCGGTAACATTTGTGTCGCGACGATCGGCGAAAGCGGCATTTCGGTGATTTCCCCGGCGGGGGCGCTGGTCGAATTCGTCCCGACTCCGGACCCTTTCACAACCAACATCTGCTGGGGTGGGGTCGATCGGCAGACCGCCTATATCACCCTGTCCGGTACGGGACGGCTGGTGCGCATGCCATGGCCGAGACCCGGCCTTGCGCTGGCGCATTGAGACCAACATGGCTAGGGCGGTAGCGTGATTCGGCACGGTGAAAGACATGTGGTCCAGCGTATCGGCTGGTTGCGGGCCGCCGTGCTCGGCGCAAATGACGGCTTGCTGTCGACAGCCAGTCTGATCGTGGGCGTGGCTGCCGCCGCGCAGAGCCAGAGCGCTATTCTTACGACCGGGATCGCCGGCCTGGTCGCCGGCGCGATGTCGATGGCGGCCGGGGAGTATGTTTCGGTCAGTTCACAAGCCGACACAGAAGGTGCGGAGCGCGCGCGCGAAGCAGCCGAACTCGCCGAAGACCCCATGGCCGAGGCCAAGGAACTTGCCGCGATCTATCGCCAACGTGGGCTCGACGCGGCGCTGGCTGCGCAAGTCGCCGACCAGTTGATGACGCATGACGCGCTGGGTGCCCACATGCGCGATGAGCTGGGCATCCACGAAGCGATGGAGGCAAAACCGGTGCAAGCCGCCATCGCATCGGCCGCCAGCTTTGCCGTTGGCGCGATCTTCCCGGTGCTGATGGCGTTTCTTTTCCGAGGCACCGCGCTGGTCGAAGCGGTCGCGGTGGCGACACTGGTGCTACTGGCCGTCTTGGGCGCAACGGGGGCCTATGTCGGCGGCGCGAACCTGTGGAAAGGGGCATTGCGCGTGCTGTTCTGGGGCGCGCTGGCAATGGCGGTGACGGCCGGGATCGGGCATGTGTTCGGCACCAGGGTTTAAGCTGTACCGCCCACCAGAATCAGCGGCTTGACCGTCTGCCCTTCCCCGCCGTACTCGACGCCCAAAATCGAAAGGCACCGCCGATGCGCAAGCTTTATCCCAATGCCGCCGCCGCTCTTGAAGGAGTGCTTCATGACGGCATGACGATTTGCGCGGGCGGCTTCGGTCTGTGCGGCATCCCCGAGCGGTTGATCGACGCGATCCGCGACGCGGGCACCAAGGATCTGACGATCGCCAGCAACAATGCCGGTATCGACGGTGAGGGCCTTGGAAAACTGCTGCGCACGCGCCAGGTCAAGAAGATGATCTCGTCCTATGTCGGCGAGAACAAGGAATTTGAGCGGCAGTATCTGTCGGGCGAGCTTGAGGTCGAATTTTGCCCGCAAGGCACGCTGGCCGAGCGCTGTCGTGCTGGCGGGGCCGGTATTCCGGGCTTCTACACCAAGACCGGCGTCGGAACGCTGGTCGCAGAAGGCAAGGAAGTGAAGACCTTCGACGGCGAGGAGTATATCCTCGAGCGCGGCATTCGCGCCGACCTTGCGATTATCAAGGGCTGGAAGGCGGATGAAAGCGGCAATTTGATCTTCCGCAAGACCGCGCGCAACTTCAACCAGCCGATGGCGACCGCGGGCAAGATCTGCGTGGCCGAGGTCGAGGAGATCGTTCCCGTCGGCGCGCTCGATCCCGACTGCATTCATTTGCCTGGCGTCTATGTCCAGCGGCTGATCGTCGGCGCGCCCTATGACAAGAAGATCGAATTCCGCACTGTTCGCGAGGCGGCGTGATGCGACCGTCGCAAGTTCGCTCTTCTGCTCCCCTCCCGCTTGCGGGAGGGGCTGGGGGAGGGCTTGAACCCCAGATCGCGCTCGACAGACACGCCCCTCCCCTAACCCCTCCCGCAAGCGGGAGGGGGATGGTGCTCGCGCTCGCTTTGATGGTGTCCGCGTGCACGACTGTACCGCAGGCGACAGTTGCACCAGCCCCCGTGGTGGCCCCCACTGTCACACCCGGCATGCAATTCCTCTACGGCTCAGGCGAAGCCGCCGCGCTCGATCATCAGGCGTATAACACGCTGGTCGATGCCGTGCGCCGCCGCCTGGCGAGCGAAAAGGCCGACCCCAAGGCGCTGAGCGACCGCACCTCGGCGGTGCTCACCCCCGATGCGACGCTCGACCAGCCGGCCACCTTGCCGTGCGGAGACCGCCCTCGCGCGGTCGTGTTCGACGTGGACGAAACGCTGCTGCTCAATCTCGGCTTCGAATATGACGATGCGACGCATCCGGGTGCGCCCTATGACGAGGCGCACTGGCTGCAATGGGAGCAGGCCGGGGTCGACCGGGTCGCAGCCGTGCCCGGCGCTGTCGCTGCGGTCAACGAACTGCGCAACATGGGCGTAACCGTGGTGTTCAACACCAACCGCAGTGCCGCCAACGCCGCCTTCACCGAGGCCGCCATCGCCCATGCCGGTCTGGGCTCTGCCAAACACGGCGAAACGCTGTGGCTGAAGGGCGACCTCGGCAGCGGCTCGGGCAAGGATTCGCGGCGTCGGGCGATTGCCGCGCGCTATTGCGTGGTGGCGATGGGCGGAGATCAACTCGGCGATTTCTCCGACCTGTTCACCGGCACCCCGCAACAGCGCCGAGCGGCGGTCTCCTCGCCCGCCATCCACGGCATGTGGGGCCGCTTCTGGTTTGTGCTCCCCAACCCGGTTTACGGGACCGCGCTCAAGGGCGGGCTCGACGATGTTTTTCCCGCCGACAAGCGCTGGTCGCCCCCCGCATCTGGAGAGAAGTAATGGCCTGGACTCGTGACGAAATGGCCGCGCGCGCCGCACGCGAGCTGCAGGACGGCTTCTACGTCAATCTCGGCATCGGCATCCCCACTCTGGTGGCCAACCATATTCCCGAAGGCGTCGAAGTGACGCTCCAGTCCGAAAACGGCATGCTCGGCATCGGCCCCTTCCCGCTCGCCGGCGAAGAAGATGCCGATCTGATCAATGCCGGCAAGCAGACGATCAGCGAACTGCCCCAATCGGCCTATTTCAGCTCGTCCGACAGTTTCGCGATGATCCGTGGCGGCCATATCGATTTGACCGTGCTCGGCGCGATGGAAGTCGCTGAAAATGGCGACATCGCCAACTGGATGATCCCGGGCAAGATGATCAAGGGCATGGGCGGGGCGATGGATCTCGTCGCGGGCGTCAAGAAGATCATCGTGGTGATGGAACATACGTCCAAGAACGGGGACCCGAAGTTCATTCCCGCCTGCACGCTGCCGTTAACCGGCAAGAACGTCGTCGACATGATCGTTACCGACCTGGCGGTGTTCCAGCGCCCCGATCATCAATCGCCGTTCAAACTGATCGAAACGGCTCCCGGAGTTACCCCCGAAGAGATCGCTGCCAAAACCACAGCCCATTATATCCGCTAGCGGTGTCGCGGAGGGACTGTCCGCGCACGCGCTGACGGTGACGTAACATTCTGTTACCTAATCCTTGAAACGGCGCATCTTTCGGTTAAAGACCTCCAATGGCTAGCCGTCCCCTCACATTGTACGAAAAGATCTGGGCCGATCACGTCGTGGAACGCCGCGACGATGGCACCTGCCTGATCTACATCGATCGTCACCTCGTCCATGAGGTTACCAGCCCGCAGGCCTTTTCGGGCCTTCGCGCCAACGGGCGCACGGTGCGACGCCCCGATCTGACGCTGGCGGTGCCCGATCACAATTTGCCCACGACGGCACGACGCGACGCGGCGGGTGCCCCGTTGCCGATCGCCGATCCGGAAAGTGCGGCGCAGCTTGACGCGCTCGAACGCAATACCCGCGATTTCGGCATCGATTATATCGATGCACTCGCCCCGGAACAGGGCATCGTCCACGTTGTCGGCCCCGAGCAGGGCTTCACGCTACCTGGAACGACCCTGGTCTGTGGCGATAGCCATACCTCGGCGCACGGCGCGCTCGGCGCGCTCGCTTTTGGCATTGGCACGAGCGAGGTCGAGCATGTGCTCGCCACACAGACCCTGCTGCTCGGCCAGTCGAAGACGATGGAAGTGCGCGTCGATGGCACGCTCGGCTTCGGAATCAGCCCCAAGGACGTAACGCTTGCCATCATCGGCAAGATCGGCGCGGCAGGCGGCACGGGCTATGTGCTCGAATATACCGGGTCGATCATTCGCGAGATGTCGATCGAGGGGCGACTGACCGTTTCGAACATGTCGATCGAGGGCGGTGCCCGATCGGGCTTGATCGCGCCCGACGCGACGACCTTTGCCTATCTCAAGGGCCGTCCGATGGCACCGCGCGGAGCCGCCTGGGATACGGCGGTCGCTTATTGGCAGACGCTGCCAAGTGACCCCGGTGCGATCTATGATCGCGTCGTGACGCTCGACGCGACCGACATCGCGCCCCAATTGACCTGGGGCACCTCGCCCGAGGACGTTATCGCCATTACCGGCACCGTGCCCGATCCGGAGAGCTTCGCCGATCCGGCCAAGCGCGATGCCGCGCGCAAGTCGCTTGCATATATGGGGCTCACCCCCGGCACCGCGATGCAGGATATCGGCGTCGACTATGTCTTCATCGGCAGTTGCACCAACAGCCGGATCGAGGATCTGCGGGCCGCCGCCGCGGTCGCCAACGGACGCCGCGTGTCCGATGGCGTGCACGCGCTGATCGTGCCGGGATCCGGCCTGGTCAAGCGCCAGGCCGAAGCCGAGGGGCTCGACCGCATTTTCCTCGCCGCCGGGTTCGAATGGCGCGAGCCGGGCTGTTCGATGTGTCTTGCCATGAACCCCGACAAAGTACCACCGGGGTTGCGCTGCGCTTCCACTTCGAACCGTAATTTCGTAGGACGGCAGGGCCCAGGCGCGCGGACGCATCTGGTGTCGCCGGCGATGGCCGCAGCCGCTGCGGTGACGGGTAAATTGTGTGACGTGCGAGATCTGGTAACACATCCCGCGGAAGGGGATCGAGTATGAAGCGTGTTCTGGTTGTGCTTATCATGGGCACCGTGTTGAGCGGTCTCGCCGCTTATGCCGCCACCGCCAAGACCAGCGCGATCGGCATTTCGACCGGCAAATAACCGGCTGCTGGTGCTGCAGACCCGCCCGTCGTGCCGGTCGGGTCGGAAACCTGAGGAAAATATTCCGTGATGAAGATATTTCGCATGGGCTCCGGCGGCTATCCGCCGGCGGGAGCGCGGTGATGCAGGCGGTAACGCGCGTTTCCGGTATTGCCTATCCGTGGGGGCAGAAGAACGTCGATACCGACGTCATCATCCCGGCGCATTGGCTGAAGACCGTTACGCGGGAGGGGCTTGGCAAGGGCGCGTTTGAAACCGTGCGCGCGCAACCGGGCAACGTCTTCGACGATCCCCGCTATGCCGGAGCCCAGATCCTGATCGCGGGCGACAATTTCGGCTGTGGCTCTAGCCGCGAACATGCCGCGTGGGCGCTTGCCGACATGGGCATCACCGCCGTGATCGCGCCCAGTTTCTCCGACATTTTTTCCGGAAACGCCTTCAAGAACGGGATCGTCGCGGTCGTGCTGCCACAAGATGCGATCGACCGGCTGCTCGCGGTCGCGCAGGACCAGCTAATTACCGTCGACCTCGAAACGATGACCGTCACCACTCCCTATCAGGACCGTTTTCCGTTCGAACTGGATGCCTTCCGCCGCCAATGCCTGATGGAGGGGCTGGACGAAGTCGGCCTCACGCTGGCAAGAGATACCCAGATTTCGAAATACGAAGCCGGGGTAGCTGAACACCGGCCGTGGATGAGCGGAGAACGGGCACATGCGGGCATTGTTGTCGAAGGCACCGGGCGGACCTGAAACACTAGTCATCGATACCTTGCCGGACCCGGTGGCGGGGCCCGGTCAAGTGGTGGTCGCGGTCAAGGCCTGCTCGATCAACTATCCCGACGTGCTGATCATCGAGGACAAATATCAGTTCAAGCCGCCCCGCCCGTTCGCGCCGGGGAGCGAAATTGCGGGTGTGATCGACAGCGTCGGCGCAGGCGTGACCGACTGGAAGCCCGGCGATCGCGTGATCGCAACAACGGGGTCGGGTGGGTTGGTCGAAAAGATCGCCCTGCCCGTCACCAGCCTGTATCGCTTGCCGGAAGGCCGCAGCTTCGCCGAAGGCGCGTCGCTGTTGCTGACCTATGGCACCACGATCCACGCCCTGCTCGACCGTGGCCATCTTGCCGAGGGGCAAACCCTGCTGGTCCTCGGTGCCGCAGGCGGAGTGGGCCTCGCCGCAGTGGAGCTTGGTAAAGCCTTCGGCGCGCGCGTCGTCGCGGCGGTTTCGTCCGAGGAAAAGGCCGAGGCCGCCCGCCAAGCCGGTGCGGACGACACGATTGTCTATGCCCGCGCGCCCTTCGACAAGGACCAGTCCAAGGCCCTGGCCGAACAGTTCAAGGGTGCTGGGGGTAAAAGCGGCTATGACGTGATCTACGATCCGGTCGGCGGTGACTATGCCGAGCCCGCGCTGCGCTCCATCGGCTGGGAAGGACGCTATCTCGTCGTCGGCTTCCCCGCCGGCATCCCGAAATTGCCGCTCAACCTCACCTTGCTCAAAAGCTGCGACGTGTGCGGCGTATTTTGGGGTGCGTTCGCGGCGCGCGACCCGGAGGCGAACCGCGCGCATATCGAACGGCTGTTCTTGCTGTGGAGAGACGGCCAGATCGCGCCACGCGTGACGGAGACCTTCGCGTTCGAAGATGGCGGCAAGGCCATCGCCAAGATGGCCGCGCGCGGAGCGATCGGCAAACTCGTGGTCACCGTCGCAGAATAGGCTAGGTTGCTCGCCTCACCCTTCCCTGGCCAGTGCCGGGGAGGGGCTGAGAAACCGCACATATCCTGTAAATCCGATAAATCCCGCCGCCATCGCACCGACCCACACCGGGCCGATCGTCTGCCAGAGCAGATAGACGTTCAGCACCGCAATCACCGTGCAGATCGCGTATCCCAGCACCTTCACCCAGCCAGGGTTGGCATATTCGCCCATCTGCTCGCGGCTGCTCGTCGCCAGCATCAGCGGAAAGATCGCGAAGGGCAGTTGCATCGACAGCACGACCTGGCTGACGACCAGCAATTCGACAGTATCTTTGCCCCCCGTCGCCGAAATCACGATCAGCGCCGGGATGATCGCGAGGGATCGCGTCACCAGACGTCGCAGCCACGGCGCGATGCGAATGCGCAGAAACCCTTCCATCACGATTTGCCCGGCAAGCGTCCCGGTGATGGTGCTCGATTGCCCCGAAGCGAGCAACGCCAGCGCAAATGCGGTCGCTGCCGCCCCGCCCAGCGCCGGACGCAGCAGCTGGTGCGCATCCTGCAACTCAGTGACCATCACGCCGCCGCGCCAGAACACTGCCGCCGCGAGCACCAGAATGGCGGCATTAACGAAGAACGCCGCACCGAGCGCCAGCACCGTATCGATTGTGTTGAACGCGAGCGCGGCCTTGATATCGCGTGCACCCCTGCCGAAGGCGCGCGTCTGCACGATTGCGGAATGCAGGTACAGGTTGTGCGGCATGACAGTGGCCCCCAGAATTCCCAGCGCAACGACCAATGCCGCTTCATTGGGAATCGATGGCGTAATCGCGCCAAGCGCAGCGGCAGCCCAATCGGGCTTCGCGAGATAGATCGTATAGGCGAAGCACAATGCGATCGTGGAAACGAGCACGATCACCACTGCCTCGATCTTGCGGAAACCCAAATTGATCAGCAGCAGCAGGAATAGGACGTCGAGCCCGGTTACCAGCACACCCCACACCAGCGGCAACCCAAGCAACAGGTTCAGCGCAACGGCCGACCCGATCACTTCGGCCAGATCGCACGCGATGATCGCGATTTCGCACAACAGCCACAGGCCGACGGCCACAGGACGGGGGTAATGGTCGCGACAGGTTTGGGCGAGGTCGCGCCCGGTGACGATGCCGAGCCGCGCGCACAAGACCTGCAGGAAGATCGCCATCAGATTGGAGGCCAGGATCACCCACAACAGCGCATAGCCAAACTGGCTGCCGCCGGCGAGATCGGTCCCCCAATTGCCAGGGTCCATATAGCCCACCGACACCATGAAGCCAGGACCGGCGAAACCAAGCCATTGCCGCCAGCGCGGCCGACGGACATCTCCCGTTTCCCATACCTTCAGCGTGCGATGCGCCTCGGGCAGCGACGGGAGGAAACCATGCGTGCCGGGCGGCCGAAGCGTGCCGTTCGAAGAAGGTCGGTCGGGAAGAGGCGGCATTGGCGGTTTGCGGTTCCCGATTGAACATAGGCGATCGGCTGCGCTTATACCGCCCTGCGGCAATTGGGCTACCGCCAACCGCTACAACTATACGCAAGGATACATTTGTACTGCTTTCACCACGGGCGTTGCGCACGCCCCCCGTCACGCTTATCTCCCTTGCGTTATTCGTCAGGCCCAAGGGACCATCCACATGACCACTTTCGACGATCGCGAGCGCGCCTTCGAGACCAAATATGCCCGCGATGAAGAAGTCGCCTTCCGCATCGTGGCGCGACGCAACCGTTTGCTCGGCCAATGGGCCGCTACACTGATGGGCCTGACGAAAGAGGAATCCGACGCTTACGCAACGGCCGTGGTCCAGGCCGATTTTGAAGAGGCCGGCGACGAAGACGTCATCCGCAAGCTCGTCAGCGATCTGACCGCGGCCAATGTCGCGATCGACGAAGCGGCGATCCGGCGCGCGATCGAGGAAAAGACGGTCGAAGCACGCCGTCAGTTGATGGGGTCCGAATAATGCCGATGGCGGCGGACGAAATCGAGGCGCTGATCGTCGCGGGCATCCCCGACGCGCGCGTCGAAATGACCGATCTCGCCGGTGATGGCGATCATTGGGCGGCGCGCGTCACCGCCGAGAGCTTTCGCGGGCTGCCGCGACTGAAACAACAACGCGCGGTCTATGCCGCGCTCGGCGACCGCATGGGCGGGGTGTTGCACGCCCTGCAACTCACCACCGCCGTGCCTGTACAGGAGTAAAACGATGAGCACCGACCCAGACCAGATCCGTATCGCCGAACTCGTCGGCAAAAGTGACGTCCTGCTGTTCATGAAGGGTAGTCCGCTGTTCCCACAGTGCGGTTTTTCCAGCCGCGCCGTCGCGATCCTCAACCACCTCGGTGCCGAATTCGACAGCGTCGACGTGCTGCAGGATCAAGGCGTGCGGCAGGGCATCAAGCAATTCTCGGATTGGCCGACGATTCCCCAGCTTTACGTGAAGGGCGAGTTCATTGGCGGGTCCGACATCATGATGGAAATGTATGAAAGCGGTGAGCTTGCGACGCTGCTTGAAGAGCAAGGTGTCGTGAAAGCGGGCTGATTGCCGGGTCGGGCGGGCCGCGCTGGTGCGCTGGCCCGCCCTGCTGAAGCGATTACCGCTCGGCATGTCCCAGGTATAGCACCCTACGTGCCAGATTTCGCAAAGCTCTGATTTTCTAAGGCTTTGGTGGTTAACGTAGGCGCTGCACCACGCGACACTGTCAAAATTCCCGACACTCGCGGCCACGCGCCTCTCGCGTGCTCGGCTCGAGAGCGCCCTACCCAAGCCGCAGCTTCGTCGCTAAAAACCGACGATGAACTTAGCCCCTCCCCCCCGCACTGGCGGCCGTATCCTGGTCGACCAACTCGTCGCGCAAGGCTGCGACCGCATTTTCACCGTCCCCGGCGAAAGCTTCCTCGCGGTGCTCGATGCGCTGCACGACACGCCCGAAATCGATCTGGTGGTGTGCCGACAGGAAGGTGGCGTCGCCTTCATGGCCTGTGCCGATGGCGCGCTCACCGGGCGGCCGGGCGTCGCCTTCGTCACGCGCGGCCCGGGTGCGACCAATGCCTCCATCGGGGTGCATGTCGCGATGCAGGACTCGCAGCCGATGGTGTTGTTTATCGGCGATGTCGATCGCGGAACCAAGGACCGCGAGGCGTTTCAGGAAATCGACTTTCCCGCGATGTTTGGCCCCATCGCCAAATGGGCCGCCAAGATCGACGACGCCCGCCGCATTCCCGAATATGTCGCGCGGGCCTGGAACGTCGCGATCTCGGGACGGCCCGGCCCGGTCGTGCTGGCGTTGCCCGAGGATATGCTGCTCGATCAGGTGGTGGCGGTGGATCGCCCGAGGGTGGAACGGGTGGATTCGATGCCCAATCCCGATCTGGTCGCGCGTGCGCTCGATGCTATCGGCCAGGCCAAGGCCCCGATGGCGATTGTCGGCGGTGCCGGTTGGGATTTGGCCACTGGTGCCGCGTTCAGCCACTTTGCCCAGCTATGGGGCATTCCCGTCGCCGCAGCTTTCCGGCGGCAGGATGCCATCCACAATACCCATAAGGTGTGGGCCGGCAACCTCGGTTATGGCCCGAACCCCAAACTGGTCGCGCGGATCAAGCAAGCCGACGTCCTTTTGGTGGTCGGTCCCCGCCTGGGAGAAGCGACTACCGACGGCTATACGCTCCTCACGCCCGATCATCCCAGCCAGACGCTCATTCACGTCCACCCCGATCCCAACGAATTGAACCGCACCTATCGCGCCGACATCGCGATCTGTGCGGGCATGTGGCCGATCGCCGACGCTCTGGTCAGCGCAAAGGAGCCGCCCGAGCCGCGCGCCGATGCACGAGAAGCCCATGCCGACTATCTCGCCTGGTCCACCCCCGCCCCGCGCGCGGGCGTGAAACTTGATCTCGGTCCGTGCGTCGCGGCGATGCGCGATCAACTTCCGGCGGACAGCATTATCTGCAACGGCGCGGGCAATTATTCCGGCTGGTGGCACCGCTACTGGCGGTACGAGCGCAACAGCCAACTCGCCCCCACCGCTGGTGCAATGGGCTACGGCGTCCCCGCCGCCACCGCCGCCGCTTTGCGCCACCCGGATCGCACCGTCGTCGCGCTTGCGGGCGATGGCTGCTTCCTGATGAACGGCCAGGAACTCGCCACCGCAGTGGCGCACGGCGCGAATATGCTCGTCCTCGTCATCGACAATGGCGCTTACGGTACGATCCGAATGCACCAGGAGCGCGAATTTCCCGGTCGCGTGAGCGGCACCGTGCTCGCCAACCCCGACTTTGCCGCGCTTGGCCGCGCTTGTGGGTGTTGGGCGGAAACGGTCGAAACGACCGCAGAGTTCGCCCCGGCACTTGCCCGCGCGATGGCCCAGGACGGAGTGCGCTTGCTCCACCTCAAAACCGACGTCGAAACCATCACGGCAGGCACGACGCTGACCGCAATGAAAAAGGCCGCCTCGCGCTAGCGAAGCGGCCTCCTTTCACCAAGTCAGGCTTGCTCAGATATCGTCGCCGAGCGCGCCCTTGACCTTGCCTGCGGTCTGCTGGGCCTTGCCCTTCAGCTCCTGCGCGACACCTTCGGCCTGCGTATCAGGATTGTCGCTGTGCTGCTTGGCCTTGCCAATGGCTTCATTGACGTTGCCTTTGATCTTGTCGATGAGTTCGCCCATGAGAGCATCCTTTCCGTCTTGCGCCAAGAAGTGGCGATGTCGGTGGCACGACATCAGCGGCTTCTGATTGTAAAACAGCTTAAAATCGAACAGGTTCCCAAATACCTTGGCTAAACCCATCCGCCCTGGTGCCTTCGAGGCGCACGACTGGATCGAACGCATGATCGAGCCGCTGCCGCGCGGGGGCAGGATCCTCGATCTTGGCTGTGGTGCCGGTGAGCCAATCGGCCGGTTTCTGATCGCACGCGGCCACTCTGTGGTTGGGGTCGATCACGCACAATCGATGATCAACCTGGCGCAAACGCGGTTCCCGCGGGAACGCTGGATCAAGGCGGATATGCGCACCGTCCAGTTCGATGAGCAGTTCGATGGTGTGATCGCCTGGAATTCGCTGACCTGGTTTACCCACGCCGATCAAGCGCTGATGGCGCGCCGTGCGGCCGACTGGCTGAAATGCGGTGGCCGGCTCTTGTTCAACGCGCCGCCCGACCGCGACCCGACGCGCGACGACTATCGGAGTGGAACGCCGTACCGGGCCGACCTGGAGGCGGCCAATTACAGCGCGGCGATCCAGGCTGGCGGCCTGGTCGAAATGGCATATGTCGCCGAAGACGCCAGTTGCGGGGGCGCGGGCGTATGGCTCGCGCGCAAGCCTTAAGGTGCCACTTTCCGAAGGAAAGCCAGAACCGGCAGCCAATTGTCTTCCGCGCCTTGGGGGTCCTTCACCGCAATCAACGTCGAGGCACCATGCACTCCGTGCTTGGGGACGTAGCGCGTAACAAGGCGCGATGACATTGCATCGGCGATGCTTTTTGCGGCGGTCGTTTCA
The DNA here is from genome assembly GCF_049897605.1 of Sphingomonas sp. DC1600-2. Taxonomy (NCBI): domain Bacteria; kingdom Pseudomonadati; phylum Pseudomonadota; class Alphaproteobacteria; order Sphingomonadales; family Sphingomonadaceae; genus Sphingomonas; species Sphingomonas sp. DC1600-2. The sequence goes on along the minus strand of NZ_JAFCWO010000009.1, from coordinate 30,214 downwards.
TCGCTATTGGCGGCACCGGTAATATATGCCGGGACAGACAGCTGCGCGGCGGCGCGCTTTACCAACTGTTTGTCGTCGAAATATTCACCTGGAGAGAAGGACAAAATCGCGGCTATTTTCTCCGCATTTCGTACGCCAAGGGGAAACACCAAGGCGGCGGAATAGCTGCTCCCCCACAAGATCACGGGGACATGCTGCTGCGTCGCCCAGTCAATTGCCGCTTGCAGATCGGGAACCGCCTCCAGATAGCCTGCCGGGCGCGGATATTGCGCGCTTGTCTCATTCGGGCCGAAGAGCGCGCCACCGGCGCGCTGATCGATTGCCAAAGCGCTATATCCGGCTGCGACCAGCCGCGGCGCGATCGTCCTATATTCGTCCTTGCTCGATCCCGCCTGATGAAACAGCAGGATCGTCGCCTTGGGATGCTCTGCGCGATACAACCGCCCAAAGACGGTCTTTCCATCCGCCGCCGTCAGCGTCATCGCTTGGGCTGGTGCCTCGAACGTCGAGGCGGCGGTGTTTGCATCATGCGGCGCGCTGCACCCGGTAAGGAGCAGTGCGACAGGAAGAAGGCGGTGCATCATAGGCGCGAAGCTAGGTCGTTCCGCACCGAAATGACAGCGTGCCGGTTAAATGAGCCCCGCTAAAGGACTGGAGGGATCGGCATAGCGCCGCTTGCCCATCCGCCCCGCCAGATACGCCATCCGTCCGGCCTCGACCCCAGCCTTCATCGCCGCCGCCATCAGAATGGGGTCCTTCGCCTCGGCGATCGCGGTGTTCATCAGCACGCCGTCGCAGCCCAGTTCCATGGCCAGCGCGGCGTCCGACGCGGTGCCGACCCCGGCGTCGACGATCACCGGTACAGTGGCCCCCTCGACGATCAGGCGAATCGTCACCTGATTTTGGATGCCTAGACCCGATCCGATTGGCGCGCCGAGCGGCATCACCGCCACTGCTCCCGCATTTTCCAGCCGCTTCGCCGCAATCGGATCATCGACGCAGTAAACCATCGGCAGGAAGCCTTCCTTGGCCAGCACTTCGGTGGCGCGGAGTGTCTCGACCATGTCGGGATAGAGCGTCTTGGCCTCGCCCAGCACTTCCAGCTTCACCAGATCCCAGCCGCCCGCCTCGCGCGCCAGGCGGAGCGTGCGAATCGCCGATTCGGCGTCGAAACACCCCGCCGTGTTCGGCAGATAGGTCACCTTCTTGGGGTCGATGAAATCGGTCAGCATCGGCGCGTTGCGGTCGGACACATTAACGCGTCGTACCGCAACCGTAACGATCTCGGCACCGGAGGCCTCGAGCGCCGCTGCATTCTGCGCGAAGTCCTTATATTTGCCGGTACCGACGATCAGCCGCGACCGGAACGTACGCCCTGCGACGGTCCAGGTATCGGCCTTCACTGCAGGTGGGTGGTCGCCGCCACCGACGAAATGGACGATCTCGAGTTCATCGCCATCCTCAACCATCACCTGCGCCAGCGTCGAGCGCGGCACCACCGCCAGATTGCGTTCGACCGCGACCTTTTCCGGCAGCAGGCCAAGATCGGCGGCAAGATCGGCAAGGCTGAGCCCCGCGCGCACGCGGCGATGCTCGCCATTGAGCTGGATGGTCAGGGTTCCGTCGGTATGGGGCATGTTTGACCGGGGATAATCCCCGCCTCCGTTCGGGCTTAGCGTGTCGAAACCCTGTCCTTCCTCACCCGTGGGAGGACGAACAGCCCTTCGACAAGCTCAGGGCGAACGGGCTATGGATGCCCATCACCTAGGCGTCTGCCCAGCGTCATTCAACCGGAAGACTCACCCGATGCGCGAAACCATCTTCGTTCTCAACGGCCCGAACTTGAACCTGCTCGGCACGCGCGAGCCCGAAATCTACGGCCACGACACGCTCGACGACATCGCCGGCCAGTTGGAGGATCGCGCGCGAGAACTCGGGTTCGACATCGATCTACGCCAGTCCAACCATGAAGGGCATTTGATCGATTGGTTGCACGAGGCGCAGGCGCTGCCTGCCAAGGCGGTGCTGCTCAACGCCGCGGCTTTCACCCACACCTCGATCGCGCTGTACGATGCGATCAAAGCGATCCGCACGCCGGTGATCGAAGTCCATCTTTCCAACCCGCACGCGCGCGAAGCTTTTCGCCATATCAGCCGTATCTCCCCCGTGGCGAAGGGCACGATCTGCGGCTTTGGGACGCTTTCGTATCTGCTGGCGCTTGAAGCGGCGGCGCGTCTCTGACAGGACGCGTCCCCAATAAGGGAGATTAGGGTCGCATGGCCGAAGACAAACACAATGACGCAATGCGGATCGATGTCGATCTGGTGCGTCAGCTCGCGCAGCTGCTGGATGACACGCAGCTGACGGAAATCGAAGTCGAGGATGGCGGTCGCAAGATTCGCATCGCGCGCAAGGCCGCTGCCGTAGCCGCAGCGGTGCAGTATGCCCCCGCCCCCGCAGCCGCCCCGGCTGCCTCGACCACCGCATCGGCGGAAATCGTCACCGCGCCGCAAGCCGCGTTCAATGCGGTCAAATCGCCGATGGTCGGCACCGCCTATCTGGCCCCCAATCCCGAGGCGAAGCCCTTCGTCAGCGTTGGTGACAAGGTTGCCGCAGGCGATACGCTGCTGATCGTCGAGGCGATGAAGGTGATGAATCCCATTCTCGCGCCAAGCGCGGGCACCGTGAAGGCCGTGCTGGTCGAGAGCGGCCAGCCGGTCGAGTTCGACCAACCCCTCGTCGTGGTGGAATGATCGCCACCACCCCGTTCGGGCTGAGCTTGTCGAAGCCCTGCCCTCCTCTCGCACCCGCTCGCCTGAGCCGGGCAGCTTTTCGACAGGCTCAGGGCGAACGGTGCCTCGGGTCTGCGGATTGGACAGTTACGAATGCCTGAAATCAAGAAGCTCCTGATCGCGAATCGCGGCGAGATCGCGCTGCGCATCCACCGCGCGTGCCATGAGATGGGTATCCAGACCGTCGCGGTGCATTCGACCGCCGACAGCGATGCGATGCACGTGCGACTCGCCGATCAGGCGATCTGCATCGGACCGCCGAGTGCTGCCGAAAGCTATCTCAACATCCCCAACATCATTTCCGCCGCCGAGATTTCGGGCGCGGACGCGATCCATCCGGGCTACGGTTTCCTAAGCGAAAACGCCAAGTTCGCCGAGATCGTCGAGGCGCACGACATCATCTTCGTCGGCCCCAAACCCGAACATATCCGCACCATGGGCGACAAGATCGAGGCCAAGCGCACCGCAGGCGCGCTCGGCCTGCCGCTGGTGCCGGGTTCGGCCGGGCCGATCAGCGATCTGGCCGAGGCCAAGGAAATCGCAGCGGCAGCGGGCTACCCCGTCATCATCAAGGCGGCGTCCGGCGGTGGTGGCCGCGGCATGAAGGTCTGCACCTCCGAGGATCAGCTCGAAACGCTGATGCAGCAGGCCGGCAGCGAGGCGAAGGCCGCGTTTGGCGATGCGACCGTCTATCTCGAAAAATATCTCGGCAACCCGCGCCACATCGAATTTCAGGTGTTCGGCGACGGCAATGGCAACGCCATCCATCTGGGTGAGCGCGACTGCTCGCTCCAGCGCCGCCACCAGAAGGTGCTCGAAGAAGCCCCCTCGCCCGTGCTGGGCGAAGAGGACCGCGCGCGCATGGGCGGCATCTGCGCCAAGGCGATGGCCGATATGGGCTATCGCGGTGCCGGCACGATCGAATTCCTGTGGGAAAATGGCGAGTTCTATTTCATCGAAATGAACACGCGCCTGCAGGTCGAACATCCCGTGACCGAGGCGATCACCGGGCTCGATCTGGTGCGCGAACAGATCCGCATCGCCGAGGGCCATGGCCTGACGCTCCGGCAGGAAGACGTGCAGTTCCGCGGCCACGCCATCGAATGCCGCATCAATGCCGAGGATCCGCGCACCTTCGCGCCGTCGCCCGGCCTGGTGAAGGCGTATCACGCGCCCGGCGGCATGAACGTCCGCGTCGATAGCGGGCTGTATGCCGGTTACCGCGTGCCGCCTTATTACGATTCGATGATCGCCAAACTGATCGTCTACGGCACCACCCGCGCCGGCGCGATCCGCCGCCTGCGCCGCGCGCTCGAGGAGTTCGTGATCGAAGGCCCGACGACGACCATCCCGCTACACCAGGCCTTGATCGAGGATCCCGACTTCCAGGACGGAAACTATACGATCAAGTGGCTCGAAGAATGGCTGGCGCGTAACGAGAGCTAAAAACGGGCCTGCACGAGCGCGGGGGCGGCGAATCGAGGCCGCCCCCGCCACTGCGCAACCGGTGCAGCGGCGCAAAAATGTCGGTTTGATGCTGGATGGGGTGACGCCGCCGCCCACGCTCGCTAAAGCCGCGCCATGACCGACATCACCCCAGAGATCGTCGCCCAGCACGGGCTGTCCCCTGAAGAATATGAGCGTGTCCTGCACGCGATGGGCCGCGAGCCCAATCTGACCGAGCTTGGCATTTTCTCGGTCATGTGGTCCGAGCATTGCTCGTATAAATCCAGCCGCATCCATTTGAAAAAGCTGCCGACCACCGGCCCGCAAGTGATTTGCGGCCCCGGCGAGAATGCCGGCGTGGTCGACATTGGCGATGGCCAGGCGGCGATCTTCAAGATGGAGAGCCACAACCACCCGTCCTATATCGAGCCTTATCAGGGCGCAGCGACCGGCGTTGGTGGCATTTTGCGCGACGTCTTTACGATGGGCGCGCGGCCCGTCGCCAACCTCAACGCGCTGCGCTTCGGTCGGCCCGATCATCCCAAGATGCGCCACCTCATTTCGGGCGTTGTGCATGGCATTGGCGGCTACGGCAATTGCGTTGGCGTGCCGACGGTTGGCGGCGAAGTGAACTTTCACTCCTCCTATGACGGCAACATCCTCGTCAACGCGATGACGGTCGGCGTCGCGGAGACCGACAAGATCTTCTATTCGGCGGCGTCGGGCATCGGAAATTCGATCGTCTATGTCGGCTCCAAGACCGGTCGCGACGGCATCCACGGTGCAACGATGGCGTCGGCCGATTTCTCCGAGGAGACCGGCGACAAGCGTCCGACCGTGCAGGTCGGTGATCCCTTTACCGAGAAGCTGTTGATCGAAGCCTGTCTTGAACTGATGGCCTCGGACGCGATCGTCGCGATCCAGGACATGGGTGCCGCCGGTCTCACTTCTTCCTCGGTCGAAATGGCGTCCAAGGGCGGCGTCGGCATCGAACTCAACATGAATGCGGTGCCGCAGCGCGAAACCGGCATGACGCCCTATGAGATGATGCTGAGCGAGAGCCAGGAGCGGATGCTCATGGTGCTGAAGCCCGGCCGTGAGGATTTCGCCGAAGCCATCTTCCGCAAATGGGAGCTGGATTTCGCGGTCATCGGCCACGTCACCGATACCGGCCACATGGTGCTGACCTTCAATGGCGAGACGGTTGCCGACATCCCGCTCGCCCCGCTCGCCGACGAGGCACCGCTCTACGATCGCCCCGCGGCTTCGAAGGAAGAGTATCAGGCCTGGGCCAAGGTCAGGCCGCTGGGCGAGATCCCCGACTCGACCGACGTCGCTGCGGATCTGCTGACGCTGATGGGCTCGCCCGACATCGCGTCGCGCCGGTGGATTTACGAGCAATATGATACGCAAGTTGGCGCGGACACGGTCCAGCGCCCGGGCGGCGACGCCGCCGTCGTGCGCGTCCACGGCACGCAAAAGGGGCTGGCGATGAGCACCGATTGCACGCCGCGCTATTGCTATGCCGATCCTTATGAAGGCGGCAAGCAGGCGATCGCCGAATGCTATCGCAATCTGTCGGCGGTCGGCGCGACGCCGCTTGCCGTCACCAATTGCCTCAACTTCGCCAACCCGCAGCGCCCCGAAATCATGGCGCAGTTCGTCGGTTGTCTCGATGGCATGGGCGACGCCTGCCGTGCGCTCGACTTTCCGATCGTGTCGGGCAACGTCTCGCTGTACAATGAGAGCAAGGCGACCGGCGGCGGCTCGGCGATCCTGCCGACCCCCGCGATCGGCGCGATCGGGCTGCTGGCCGACTGGTCGAAATCCGCGACCATCGCATTCAAGGGCACCGGCGACGTCATCGTGCTGATCGGCGAACGCTCGGGCCATCTCGGGCAGTCGCTATGGCTGCGCGAAGTCCATGGTCGCGAGGAAGGTGCGCCACCCACGGTCGACCTCGAAGCCGAGCGCCGCAACAGCGAGTTCGTCCGTGCGCATATCGCCAAGGGCGCGCTCACCGCAGTGCACGACGTGTCCGACGGCGGCATTGCCGTGACGGTCGCCGAGATGGCACTGGCGGGCAATATCGGTGCGATGCTGCACGCTCCGCTGCCATGCGGGGTCGCTTGTGCGCTGTTCGGCGAGGACCAGGGCCTGTATGTCGCCACCGTCGCCGACCATCTGCTGCTCGAGACGCTGACCGCAGCGGATGCGGCGGGCGTCGAGATCGAACGAATCGGGCGCACCATCGCCAATCGCCTGATCTTCGAACTGCCCGACGATGACTATGTCGTCACGCTCGCCGATCTGCGCGCAGCGCACGAGGGCTTCTTCCCGAAATTGATGGGCGACGTCGCTCCGGTCGAGAGCTGAAACTTCTTGTGAGAATGGATCGCAACAGCGCTTGCGATCCATTCTCATTAGCGATACAGCATGGGTTCCGAAGGGAGAATCCATGGTCGTCTGCATCTGCAATGCCATCCGTGAACGCGATGTCCGCGCTGCCGCACGCAGCGGGTCACGGACTGCGTGCCAAGCGTATCGGGCGATGGGCTGTCAGGCGAAATGTGGCCAATGCGTGCCCGTTGCCCGCGCCATTATCGACGAAGAGCGCGCCGTCGCCTAAGATCGTCCGCGAACCGCAAAAAGGACGTATAAATGCAGGGCGATATCAAGGTCATCGAGTATCTTAACGAGGCACTCAAAAACGAACTGACCGCGATAAACCAATATTGGCTGCATTATCGGCTGTTCGATCATTGGGGCGTACGCAAGCTCGCGGCTTTCGAGCGCCACGAATCGATCGACGAGATGAAGCATGCCGACTGGCTGTCGGAGCGCATCCTTTTCCTCGATGGCCTGCCCAATTTCCAGATGCTCGGTCGCCTGCGCATCGGCGAGACCGTTGAGGAAGTCCTCAAGGCCGATCTCGCGCTCGAGATGGACGCGCTTCCGCTTCTGCGCGACGCGATCGAGCATTGCGAGAAGGTCCGTGACTATGTCAGCCGCGACCTGTTCCGCCGCATCCTCGACAGCGAGGAAGAGCATGTCGACACGCTCGAACGCCAGTTTGAGATGATCGCGCGCATGGGCATCGAAAATTACGTCCAGCTGCAGAGCAAGCCTGCCGACGACGAGGGGTAAACCCTCGTCCGCATTACCCCCTCCCGCTCGGGAGGGGGCTTACTCCACCCCGTTCCACGCGCCGAACACGTCGATCATTTGCGGCGTCAACCAGCCGAAATGGTAGTTCAGCATATAGAGCGACCACAGGATCGTCGCGACGATGGTTACGCGGATCGCGACCTTGCGCGGATGGAACTCGTGCGGGGCGCTCTCCGCCTGGCCGGGGACGCGTTCGACCCCGGCCTCGTCGCTGGTCTTGACCCCGAAGGGCAAGACGAAGAACACCGAGAACGCCCAGAACAGGAAATAAATCGCCAGCGCCGAGGTCCACCGCATGTCGGTCAGGCCTCGATCAGCAGCACGTCGACATTGGGCTTCTTGCCGGTCCAGCGCGTCGCGACCTTGCGCGCGGCCAGCCGGATGTTCTCGCGCAGTTTCTCGCGGTCGCGCCCGTTCTGCTTGGCGGCGGCGATGACGGCATCGACCGTCTCCTCCAGGAACGGATCGCGGTCTTCCTCGACCGGAATGCCCTGGATGCGCACTTGCGGCGTGCCGATCAGCCCGCGCGACCCAATCGCCACCGCGACCGAAATCTGCCCGTTGATCGCCAGCTTACGGCGTTCGTTGATCGTCTGGCCGTCCCCCGGCAGGATTACGTCGCCATCGAGCACGAGCCGTCCGACCGGAGCATTGCCGATCTTGGTCGGTGCGCCAGGAGCCAGCCGGATGATGTCGCCATTGGTCTGCACAAGCGCACGCGGCACGCCTTCGGACAGGCCGAAGCGCGCTTGCTCCATCAAATGCCGCATTTCGCCATGCACCGGCATCAGCAACTCGGGCTTCATCCAGCGATACATTTGCAGCAGCTCCGGGCGACCCGGATGGCCAGACACGTGCACATGCGCCTGGCGGTCGGTGATCATGATCACGCCCTTGGCGGCGAGCTGATTCTGGATGCGGCCGATCGCGACTTCATTGCCCGGGATCTGCTTGGACGAGAACACGACTGTGTCCCCGCTATCGAGCGAAATCGGGTGCTGGCCATTGGCGACGCGCGCCAAGGCGGCGCGGTCTTCGCCCTGCCCGCCGGTCGCTACCACCAGCACCTTGTCACGCGGCAACCGCATCGCCGCCTCGGCATCGATCGTGTCGGGGAAATCCTTGAGATACCCCGTAGCGCGCGCAACCTTCAGGATGCGATCGAGCGAGCGCCCCTGTACGCTGAGCTGGCGTCCCGTCTCGCGTGCGACCACGCCAAGCGTGTGCAACCGTGCCGCGTTCGACGCGAACGAGGTTACCATTACGCGGCCCTTGGCCTGGCTGATAACGCCCATCAGGCCCGACAGCACATCGCTCTCCGACCCCGAAGCCTCGGCATTGAACACGTTCGTGGAATCGCAGACGAGCGCCAGAATGCCGCCATTACCGATCGCCTCGAGCGCCTCCGGCGAGGTGGGATGGCCGATCACCGGAGCCGCATCGAGCTTCCAGTCGCCGGTGTGGAACACCCGGCCATATGGGGTATCGATCAGCAGCGCGCTCGCCTCGGGAATCGAGTGCGACAGCGGCACGAAGGTCACGCCGAACGGCCCGAGATCGACCTTGGTGTCGGGCTTGATGACCTTCAGCTTGACCCGGTTGGCATTGCCTTCTTCCTCGAGCTTGCCGCGGATCAGCCCGGCGGTGAACGCCGTTGCATAAAGCGGCACGCCCAGATCTTCGGCCAGATACGGCAACGCGCCGATATGGTCTTCATGGCCGTGCGTCAGCACGATGCCGACCAGATCGTCGAGACGCTCCTCGATGAATTGCAGATCAGGCAGGATCACGTCGATGCCGGGATATTGCGGATCGGCAAAGGTGATGCCGCAATCGACCATCAACCACTTGCCGTTGCAGCCGTAGAGATTGACGTTCATGCCGATTTCGCCCGACCCGCCAAGGGCCAGGAACAGGAGTTCTTTCTTGGGTGTCGTCACGGAGGTGTCTGTTCTTTCAAAGATGGTCGCGCGAACGCGAACCGGGGGATGTGCGCGGTCAGGCGCGGAATTTCGTAGAGATCGGGGAAGCGGGGCACCGCACAACCACAGGGTTCTGGCGGAGGCGCACGCACGCTGACTCTAGGACGCTATATGGGCGCGATCCCACAAAATCGCCAGCCCCTGAATTGTAAGGTCGGGTTCGACCATGTCGAACATAGTGGTATGCTGCTCGAACAGGATCGCGAGGCCTCCCGTCGCGATGACGCGCACGGGACGCCCAACCTCCGCCTTCATCCGCGCAACCAGCCCCTCGATCATGGCGACATAGCCCCAGAAGATGCCGATCTGCATCTGGCTGACGGTGTCCCGACCGATCACGCTTGTCGACGCAGGCGCTTCGATCGCGATGCGCGGAAGCTTGGCTGCAGCGGTAACCAGCGCATCGAGCGACAGGTTGATGCCCGGCGCGATGATGCCGCCTTTATAGGCACCGCTATAGTCGACTAGGTCGAGCGTCGTCGCGGTGCCGAAATCGATCACGATCAAATCGCCACTGTGCAACGCGTGCGCCGCGATCATGGTGACGGCGCGGTCGGCCCCGACGCTGCGCGGCTCGTCGACATCGAGCGCCATGCCCCATTCGACCGGTGGCTCGCCGGCAATCAGTGGCTCGCCGCCGAAATATTTGCGCGCCAGCGTTTGCAAATTGTGCAGCGCACGCGGGACTACGGTAGCGATGATGACACCGGTCACCTCGCTCCGATCATAACCTTCCAGCGTCAGCAACTGGCTCAGCCACACCGCATATTCGTCGGCGGTGCGGCGCGGGTCGGTCGCGATACGCCAGCGCGCCTTGATCGTGCGGCCCTGGACCAGCGCGAAGACGACATTGGTGTTACCGGCATCGATCGCGAGCAACATGGGCGTAGAGCCTCTCACAGCAGAAAAACGTCACCAGCGTGAATGACACGGGCCGCGCCATCCGCCAAGCGCAGGATAAGGGCACCGTCCTCGCCCAGCCCGTCGAACAAGCCGTCCACCGCCGTGCCATCGGCGAGACGCGCGGTCAGCGCGGTACCTGGGCGGTGCGCCCGTTCGATCCAGCGCGCCCGGACGGGCGCAAGCCCCTGCCCTCGCCACAGGCCGAGCCAGCGAGCATACGACTCGGCCAGGGTTTGGGCGAAGTCGGCCGGGTCAACGCCCGCGCCCCGCGCCGCGAGGCTGGTGGCGGCGCGATCGGTATCATCCGGGTAATGGGCAAGATTGACGCCGATCCCCACCACTACCGCGTCATCGGCCCGTTCGAGCAAAATGCCCGAGAGCTTCGCACCCGCAATCAGCAAATCATTGGGCCATTTGATCAGCAGCGCCTCATCCGCCCCCGAAAGGCCAAGATAGGCCCGCACGACCTCGTCCAACGTGACCGCCGCCACCAGCGCCAGCGTTGCGGGCGGCGGATCGCTCGCGCGCACCCGCACCAGCGTCGAACCGTAGAAATTGCCAACCGGCGACACCCACGCCCGCCCTTGCCGCCCGCGCCCGCCAAGCTGTCGCTCGGCACGCAACCACAGCCCCTCGCCTACCCCGGAACGGGCAAGCTGCAGCATGTCGGCGTTGGTCGACCCCGTCTCGGCGACGGTGCGGATCGTAACCGTCAGAACAGCGCCTTGGCGGCGGTGGTGGTCCACACGCCGAGCGTACCCAAGGTCAGCCACCCGACCGGCGAGACGAACAGCGCCGCTAGCGTAACCAGCAGGCTCTCCACCGGCGTGGCGCGACCGCTATAGGCCTCGCCCGGTGCGTCAAAGTACATCACCTTGACCACGCGCAGGTAATAATAGGCACCGATCACCGACGCGACAAAACCTGCGACCGCCAGCGGATACAAACCACCGTGCACTGCGGCGTTGAACACCGCCAGCTTGGCATTGAAGCCCAGCAGCGGCGGGATGCCCGCCAGCGAGAACATGAAGGTCGCCATCGCCAAAGCCAGCGCCGGACGCGAGCGCGACAGGCCCGCCAGGCTGACGATCGTCTCGACCGGTTGCCCCTCGCTATCCTTCATCTGCAGCACCACGATGAAGCTGCCCAGCGTCATCACGACATAGACCGTAAGGTAGAACAGCACTGCCGCCACGCCGTCCTGCGTACCGGCGGCAAGACCGATCAGCACGAAGCCGACATTGTTGATCGACGAATAGGCCAGCAGGCGCTTGACGTTGGTCTGCCCGATCGCCGCAACCGCACCGAAGATGATCGAGGCAAGCGCCGCGAAGATCACGATTTGCCGCCATTGGTCGGTCGCAGGGCCCATTGCCTCGACCGCAACGCGCACCGCCAGCCCGATCGCCGCTACCTTGGGGGCCGAGGCGAAGAACGCCGTCACCGGCGTCGGCGCGCCTTCGTACACGTCGGGGGTCCACATGTGGAACGGCACCGCGCTCATCTTGAACGCCAGCCCGGCAAACACGAACACGAGACCGAAGGTCAATCCAAGCGACTGGCCAGCGCCATAAGCGGTGGCAATCGACGAGAACAACGTGGTCCCGCTGAAGCCATAGACCAGGCTGATGCCGTAAAGCAGGATGCCGCTCGCCAGCGCGCCCAGCACGAAATACTTCAAACCCGCTTCGGCCGAGCGCACATCGCGCCGCATGAAGCTTGCCAGCACATAGGCCGCAAGGCTCTGCAGTTCGAGGCCGACATACAGCGTCAACAGATCGCCCGCCGACACCATCATGCCCATGCCCGCAGCCGACAGCAGGATCAGCACCGGATATTCAGGACGCAGATCGTCGCCGCGACCAATCGCGAAGAAGCGCGGGGCCAGGATAATTGCTACGGCCGACGCGCCATAGATCAGCACTTTGGCAAAGGCGGCAAAGGCATCGGCACGGTACAGCCCACCAAAAGCCGAACCACCCGAAGAAGCGGGGCCCATCAGCGCAATGCCAGCGCCGATCAGCACCGCAACCGATGCCCAGGACACCAACCGGGTGGAGGCTTGTCCACCCCAAGCCGACACCAGCATCAACGCGATCGCGCCAACCGCCAGCACCAGTTCCGGCAAGGTCATCAACAGCGAAGCGTTCATGGCCGTGCCTCCGCATGTTCGGCGGGTGTCGCCAGCGCCTTGCCAGCGGTCGGGAGAGAATCCCCAGCCGGCGCTGCCCGCGCGATCCGCGCCTGCAAGGTCGCCACATCGCCGCGCATGGGCGCAAGGAAGCTCTCAGGGTACACCCCCATCCACAACACAACGGCGGCAATCGGGGCCAGCAACGCAATCTCCCGCAGGCTCAAATCCGGCATGGCGCGGACATCGTCATGGACGATCTCCCCAAACACCACGCGGCGATACAGATACAGCATATAGGCAGCCCCCAGGATGATCCCGGTGGTGCACAGCAAGGTTGCCAGCGTCGACACCCGATACGTCCCGGCCAGCGACAGGAATTCACCGACGAAACCGCTCGTGCCCGGCAAGCCGACCGATGCCATCGTGAAAATCATGAACAGCAGGGCATAGCGCGGCATGTTGATCGCAAGGCCACCATAACGGCTGATCTCGCGGGTGTGCAGCCGGTCATAGATCACGCCGACGCACAGGAACAACGCCGCCGATACCAGACCATGGCTCAGCATGACGATCATCGCGCCCTCCAGACCCTGACGGTTGAAGGCGAACAGGCCGATCGTCACGATCGCCATGTGGGCAACCGAGGAATAGGCGATCAGCTTCTTCATGTCGGACTGCACCAACGCGACCAGCGAGGTGTAGATCACCGCAATCGCCGACAGCGACAGGATCAGCCAGCCGAACTGCGCCGAGGCCTCCGGGAACATCGGCAGCGAGAAGCGCAGGAAGCCGTATCCGCCGAGCTTCAGCAAGACGCCGGCTAGGATCACAGAACCTGCCGTCGGTGCCTGCACGTGCGCATCAGGCAACCAGGTGTGGAACGGCCACATCGGCATCTTCACCGCGAACGACGCGAAGAAAGCGAGCCACAGCCACGGCTGCACGCGCACCGGGAAATCGGTGCCCAGCAGCGTCGGAATGTCGCTGGTGCCCGAATAGCTGACCATCCACAGCATCGCGACGAGCATCAGCAGCGAGCCGAGCAGCGTGTACAGGAAGAACTTGTACGACGCGTAGATGCGGTTCGCGCCGCCCCAGATGCCGATGATCAGGTACATCGGGATCAGACCAGCCTCGAAGAAGATGTAGAACAGGAACATGTCCTGCGCCGCAAACGTGCCGATCATCAGCATTTCGGTGATCAGGAACGCCGCCATATATTCCTGCACGCGCTCCGTGACCGCCACCCAGCTCGCGCCGATGCAGATCGGCATCAGGAACACGCTCAGCATCACCAGCATCAGCGCGAAGCCGTCAATGCCGAGCTTCCAGCTGAACACGCCCAGGCTGCCGGCATTCTCGACGAATTGCCACTGCGGCCCGCCAATGTCGAAATTGGCCCACAGCCCGATCCCGAGCACGAGATCGACCAGCGTGGCAATCAGCGCGATCCAGCGCGCGCCCTGCGCACTGGCAAAGAGACAGGCAATGGCTGCGATCGCCGGGATGGCGAGCATGATCGATAGCATGGGAAGGCCGCTCACTTGCTCGTCGCCCAAATGTTGATCGCCCAGGTCACGGCCCCGGTTAGCCCCAGCAGCATGACGAACGCATAAGTGTATACATATCCCGATTGGACCCTGCCAGCGACGCGCGAGCTCCGTTCGACGATCCACGCGGCACCATCCGGCCCCAGACGATTGATCGTCTTCTCGTCACCACGGTGCCAGAAGAAGCGACCGAGCGCGAAGGCAGGCCTCACGAACAGCAGGTTGTAGAGTTCGTCGAAATACCATTTGTTCAACAGGAACAGGTAGATCGGACGATAGGTCGCCGCCAGCTTACGCGGGGCTTCCGGCGCTCGGATATAGAAGACGTACGCGCCCAGCAGACCGAGCAGCATTGCCGCCGATGCCGACAGTTTCACACCCAGCGGCACCTCGTGCATCGCGTGCATCAGATGCTCGCGGAACGCGATCGCGCCGTGCCAATAGGCCTCGCCTGCGCTCGGCTCGATGAAATAGCCGTGGAATACGAAGCCAGCGAACACCGCACCGATTGACAGCAGGACCAGCGGGACCAGCATCGGGAACGGGCTCTCATGTGGATGATAGCCACCAGTCCCGTCGCTATGCGCCGCATGGCCATGGCCATGATCGGCATGCGCGTGAGCATGGTCGTCGTGACCATGATCGTCATGGCCGTGGCCATGCGCATCGTGCAGCGCGTGCTGAATATGCTCGGATTGCTCCCAGCGCGGCTTGCCCCAGAAGGTCAGGAACATCAGACGCCACGAATAGAAGCTGGTGAGCAACGCAACGATGATACCGACGATCGACGCGCCATGCTGGCCAGCAGCCCAAGCGCCTTCGATGATCGCGTCCTTCGAATGGAAGCCCGCAAAGCCAAAGGCGATCGGATTGCCGAACACCGCCGGAATGCCAACGCCGGTAATCGCCAGCGTTCCCATCATCATGCCCCAGAAGGTCAGCGGGATGTGTTTCCGCAGGCCGCCATAATAGCGCATGTCCTGCTCGTGATGCATCGCATGGATCACAGAACCGGCACCCAGGAACAGCAGCGCCTTGAAGAAAGCGTGCGTGAACAGGTGGAACATCGCCGCGCCATAAGCGCCGCAGCCAGCCGCGAAGAACATGTAGCCGAGCTGCGAACAGGTCGAATAGGCGATCACGCGCTTGATGTCGGTCTGCACCAGCCCGACCGTCGCCGCGAACAGGCAGGTCGCCGCACCGATCGTCATCACGACATGCAGCGCGAAGGGCGAAGTTTCGAACATCGGCGACAGGCGGCACACCATGAACACGCCCGCGGTGACCATCGTCGCCGCGTGGATCAGCGCCGACACCGGGGTCGGACCTTCCATCGCGTCCGGCAACCAGGTGTGCAGACCGAGCTGCGCCGACTTGCCCATCGCACCGACGAACAGCAGCAGGCACAGCAGCGTCATCGTATCGATGCGATAGCCGACGAACCCGATCGTCGAACCCGCCATCCCGGGCGCAAGCCGCAGGATTTCAGGGATCGAGATGGTGTGGAACACCAGATAGGTGCCGAAGATGCCGAGCATGAAACCAAGGTCGCCGACGCGGTTCACGACAAACGCCTTGATCGCGGCGGCATTGGCGCTTGGCTTACGGAACCAGAAGCCGATCAGCAGGTAGGACGCGAGACCCACGCCTTCCCAGCCGAAGAACATCTGGACCAGGTTATCAGCGGTCACCAGCATCAGCATGGCGAAGGTGAACAGCGACAGATAGGCGAAGAAGCGCGGCTGATCCGGGTCCTCATCCATATAGCCCCAGCTATACAGATGTACGAGCGCCGAGACGCTGGTGATCACCACGAGCATCACGGCCGTCAGCGCATCGACGCGCAGCGCCCAGTCGATGCGCATGTCGCCCGAGTGGATCCAGTCGAGCACCGGCGTCACCGTGGCTTCGCCACCGCTCAGATACGGAATGAACACCGTCCAACTCAGCACGGCCGAAACGAACAGCGCGCCCGTCGTCACGATCTTCGGCAGCACCGCCCCGAACGTCTTGTTCGAGAAGCCCGCGACGATCGCCGCCAGCAGCGGCAGGAAAACGATGAAAAGGATCGAAGTCACGTCGCGATCACCCCTTCATCCGGTTGACATCGTCAACCGAGATCGTCCCGCGGCTGCGGAAATAGATAACGAGAATGGCCAGCCCGATCGCGGCCTCGCCAGCCGCCACCGTCAGCACGAACATCGCGAACACTTGGCCCACCAGGTCATGCAGATAGCCCGAAAAGGCCACGAAATTCAGGTTCACCGCCAGCAGGATCAACTCGATCGCCATCAGCATGACGATCAGATTCTTGCGATTGGCGATGATGCCGAACACGCCGAGCGCGAACAGGATCGCCCCGACGACGAGATAATGGCCGAGCCCAATCACAGGTCTATCCCTCCGCCGACAGTCGGCTGCGTGTTGCGCGTCGCATCCTGCGGACGCCGCGCATTCTGGCGTGCGATGTTCTGCTTGCGCGATCCGGTGCGGTCACGGTGCGTCAGCACGATCGCGCCGATCATCGCGACCAGCAGCACCAGCCCTGCCCCTTCGAACACGAACAGATAGCGCGTGTAGAGCAGCATCCCGATCGCCTCGATATTCGGCACCGTTTCCGGCGTCGGCGCGGCGCGGCGAGCGAGTTCGATCTTGCCCGCGCTCCAGGCACCAAAGGCGACCATGATCTCCGCCGCCAGCCCGATCGCCAGCAAAGCACCGAGCGCTGCATAGCGCACGAAGCCGGCGCGCAGCTCGGCGAAATCGATGTTGAGCATCATCACCACGAACAGGAACAGCACGGCGACCGCCCCCACGTAGACGATGACGAGCAGCATCGCGATGAACTCCGCCCCCACCAGCACCATCAGGCCGGCGGCGTTGAAGAAAGCGAGGATCAGCCACAGCACGGCATGGACCGGGTTGCGGGCGGTAATCGTCAACGCGGCCGACACGATAACGATCGTCGCGAAGAGATAAAAGGCGAGTGCCTGTATCACGGAATCAGTGGGCCCCTTACAGTCGGCTGGCGATTAACGGTACGGCGCATCGGCGGCAAGGTTCGCCGCGATGGCGCTTTCCCAGCGATCCCCGTTGGCGAGCAATTTCGCCTTGTCGTAAATCAGTTCCTCGCGCGTTTCGGTCGCATATTCGAAATTCGGCCCTTCGACGACGGCATCGACCGGGCACGCTTCCTGGCACAGGCCGCAGAAGATGCACTTGGTCATGTCGATGTCGTAGCGCGTCGTGCGGCGGCTGCCGTCGTCACGCGGTTCGGCCTCGATCGTGATCGCCTGTGCCGGGCACACCGCCTCGCACAGCTTGCACGCGATGCAGCGTTCCTCGCCATTCGGGTAGCGCCGCAGCACATGCTCGCCGCGGAAGCGGGGGCTGAGCGGGTTCTTCTCGAACGGATAGTTGATCGTCGCCTTCGCCTTGAAGAAATACTTCAGGGTCAGCGTATGCGCCTTGAGGAACTCCCAAAGCGTGTAGGATTTGATGATCTGAGCAAGGCTCATGACGGAACTCCAACGCGGGTCAGCATGAGGAAGCCGGACACCAGGAACACCCAGAACAGCGACAGCGGCAGGAAGATCTTCCACCCCAGCCGCATCAGCTGGTCATAGCGGTAACGCGGGACGGTCGCCTTCACCCAGCTGAACACGAAGAAGAACAGCAGGATCTTGATAAACAGCCAGAGGATCCCCGGCACCGCGTACAGGATCGGAATGTCGAGCGGCGGCAGATACCCACCCCAGAACAACGTCGCGTTCAAGGCGCACATCAGAATAACGTTGGCATATTCACCAAGCCAATAAAGCGCGAACGCCATCGACGAATATTCAGTCTGATAGCCCGCGACCAGCTCGCTCTCGGCCTCGGCCAGATCGAACGGCGCGCGCTGCGTTTCGGCCAGCGACGAGATGAAGAACACCACCGCCATCGGGAACAGCAAGGGGTTCAGGAAGAAGCCATTGACCGGCGTCCCCATCACGCTCTTCTGCGCTTCGACGATTGTGGTCAGGTTAAAACTGCCGCTCCACAGCACGATCGAGATCAGCACGAAACCGATCGCGACTTCATAGCTCACCATTTGCGCGGCGGCACGGATCGCCGAGAAGAACGGATATTTGGAGTTGGACGCCCAACCCGCGAGAATGATGCCGTAAACGCCAAGCGACGAGGCCGCGAGCACATAGAGCAAGCCGACATTGATATCGGCGAGCGCCGCGCGCGCATCGAACGGCACCACCGCCCACACGATCAACGCGACCGTAAAGGTGATGATCGGCGCGATCAGGAACAGCGCCTTGTTGGCGGCGGCCGGAACGATCGTTTCCTGCAGGAACACCTTCAGGCCGTCCGCAAACGACTGCAGCAGCCCGAGCGGGCCGACCACGTTCGGGCCCCGGCGCAGCGCCATCGACGCCCAGATCTTGCGATCGGCATAGATCAGCATCGCCACCGCCAGCATCACCGGCAGCGCGATCAGCAAGATGTCCATCAGCGTGGCAAGGAACCACGCCCAGCCAAACGGAAGGCCGAAACGGTAGGTGAAGAAACTGGTCATTCCGCCGCCTCCGCGAATTCCTGGCCGTGGACAAGTTCAGCCGAGCAGCGCTGCATCGTCGGCGACGCGCGACAGATCGCGTTCGTCAGATAGAAATCCTTGATCGGATAGCCCGCGATCTCGCCCGCAGCCGCCGCGTCGAGCGCAGGCGGTGCCCAATCGAACGCCGCCAGCCCCAGCGTTCCGAGCGCCGGCGTATCCACCGCCATCGCTGCGCGCAGTTCCTCGATCGTGTCGAACGGCAGCGTCTTGCCCATCACGCCCGACAGGGCGCGCAGGATCGTCCAATCCTCGCGGGCATCGCCCGGCGGGAATACGGCGCGCTCGCCGCGCTGCACCCGGCCTTCGAGATTAACATAGGTGCCCGACTTCTCGGCATAGCTCGCCGCCGGCAGAACCACGTCCGCCGCAGCCGCACCCTTGTCGCCATGATGGCCGATATAGACTTTGAAGCTGTCCGAAAACGCGCCGAAATCGACCTCGTCCGCGCCCAGGAAGAAAGCGAGCTTCG
Source organism: Sphingomonas sp. DC1600-2 (assembly GCF_049897605.1). NCBI lineage: Bacteria > Pseudomonadati > Pseudomonadota > Alphaproteobacteria > Sphingomonadales > Sphingomonadaceae > Sphingomonas > Sphingomonas sp. DC1600-2. The sequence continues at coordinate 11,158 of NZ_JAFCWO010000009.1, read as the reverse complement.
GCTTGGCCGCGACCAGGTCGGCAATGCCGCCCTTCTGCGCATAGCCCAGCATCAACCCGCCCATGCGGCTCGCCGCCATGTGCAGTACGTTGAAGCCGTTCCAGCCCTCTTTCACCAGCCCCAGCGACGGCACCAGCGCGAGTGCCGCACCCAACACCTTGAGCCCAGCCCCGCCGACGATCACCATCGGACGCTCGGCCTTGGCGAACGCCTCGGTCACTGCCTCGGGCAGATTGCCGAGCACGCCAAGATCGGCACCCAGCCACTCGACCTTATAGGTCAGCTCGGTTTCCGGCCCGATCGCGAAGACCTTTGCGCCCTTCTTGATCGCCTTGCGGATGCGCGTGTTCACCAGCGGCGCTTCCCAGCGCACGTTGCTGCCCACGATCAGGATCACATCGGCCTTTTCGGTGCCCGCGATCGTCGTGTTGAAATTGACCGCAGCCAGGCTCGACGTGTCGTAATCCATGCCGGTCTGGCGGCCTTCGAGCAGGGTCGAGCCCATGCTGCCGAGCAACGCCTTGGTGGCATACATCGTTTCGCAATCGACCAGATCGCCCGCAACCGCAGCCACGCTCGCGCCCGCATCGACCTGCGAGATCGCCAGGAATGCCGCATCCCACGATGCTTCGGTCAGGCGGCCACCTTTACGGATATACGGCTTGTCGAGGCGGCGGCGGACCAGCCCGTCAACGACATGGCGCGTCTTGTCGCTGGCCCATTCCTCGTTCACGTCCTCGTTGATGCGCGGCAGCGCGCGCAGAACCTGGCGACCGCGTGAATCGAGCCGGATGTTGGTGCCGACCGCGTCCATCACGTCGATGGTCAGCGTCTTCTTCAGCTCCCACGGGCGCGCCTCGAACTGATACGGCTTCGAGGTCAGCGCGCCGACCGGACACAGGTCGACGACATTGCCCGACAGCTCGCTCGTCACGGCATGTTCGAGATACGACACGATCTGCATGTTCTCGCCGCGCCCGATCGCGCCGATTTCCTCGACGCCGGCCACTTCCTCGGCAAAACGGATGCAGCGCGTGCACTGGATGCAGCGCGTCATCACCGTCTTGACGATCGGTCCCATATATTTCTCGGTGACCGCGCGCTTATTCTCGTCATAACGCGACTGGCCACGGCCATAAGCGACCGACTGGTCCTGCAAATCGCATTCGCCACCCTGATCGCAAATCGGGCAATCGAGCGGATGGTTGATGAGCAGGAACTCCATCACCCCTTCGCGCGCATTCTTCACCATCGGCGAGTTGGTGAAGATCTCCTGATTCTCCGCAGCAGGCAACGCGCACGACGCTTGCGGCTTGGGCGGCCCTGGCTTCACCTCGACCAGGCACATGCGGCAATTGCCCGCGATGCTCAGGCGCTCATGATAGCAGAAGCGCGGGATTTCTTTGCCGGCGAGCTCGCACGCCTGGAGCACGGTGGCACCAGCGGGTACTTCGATCTCGACGCCATCGACTTTAAGTTTAGGCATGTGGAGCATTCCGTTTCGCGACGCTGAGACGATAAAGGGCTTCGGCAGCTAGGCCTCGCATAATGGATGTACTCAATGTAACGGTACGCCCAGCGTCCATGCACTTCGAAACAACAGGCACTAGCGCTTTGATGGACGCCGTTTCCTGATCGCTTTCAACATCTGTCAGGATAAGCGTGCGCGCTGCCGCAGGGTCTGCGCGGACCATGCAATCGCCCACTTCCATCTCAAGCCGATACTTCGCGCCGTCGCGATATTGATCTTCTTGCGATACCGGATAGGCTATCGGCGCGACGTCATCGAACGTTACAACCGCTGGAAACTTACCGAAATCCATGCGATAAATAATTTCGTAAAAAGCTCCACGCATCACATTGGGTTGAAATCGAAGCGTACCTTCAATGTCGAGGCAACCTTCGTCAAGGAGGCTTCTCCAGCGATCGCGCGTCGCCTTGGCTCCAACGGGAAGATCGAGGATTTTCCGCAATTTAAAACCCGCGCGATTTTGCAGACAGGCTGCAAACGCCATCATTGTTTTTCGTGCTTCGCCAACTCCCACTTCCCGTTTTGCGGGCGCAGCCGAAATCAACGCGAGAGCGACAAGCACGCTCATTCCGCCGCCTCCATCATCGGGCTCGACCCACCACCACGCTTTTCGGTGATGCGCCGCTCCATTTCGGGGCGGAAGTGCTTGATCAGGCCCTGGATCGGCCAGGCCGCCGCATCGCCGAGCGCACAGATCGTGTGGCCCTCGACCTGCTTGGTCACCTGATACAGCGTATCGATTTCGGAGATGTCCGCGTCGCCGGTGCGCATCCGCTCCATCACGCGCCACATCCAGCCCGTGCCCTCGCGGCACGGCGTGCACTGGCCGCAGCTCTCATGCTTGTAGAAATAGGACAAGCGGCTGATCGCGCGGACGATGTCGGTCGACTTGTCCATCACGATGACCGCCGCCGTACCGAGACCCGAGCCGACCTTCTTCAGGCCGTCGAAATCCATCGGGCAGTCCATGATCTCGGCCGCTGGCACCAACGGCACCGACGACCCGCCCGGGATCACCGCGAGCAGATTGTCCCACCCGCCGCGAATGCCGCCGCAATGCGTTTCGATCAGTTCGCGGAAGGTGATCGACATCGCTTCTTCGACCACGCACGGCGTGTTCACATGGCCGCTGATCTGGAACAGCTTGGTCCCGCGATTGTTCTCGGCACCAAAGCTGGCGAACCATTCCGGCGAACGCCGCAGGATCGTCGGCACGACTGCGATCGACTCCACGTTGTTCACCGTGGTCGGGCAGCCATACAGGCCAGCACCCGCCGGAAACGGCGGCTTCAGCCGCGGCTGGCCCTTCTTGCCCTCAAGGCTTTCGAGCATCGCGGTTTCTTCACCGCAGATATAGGCACCTGCGCCGCGATGGACGAACACGTCGAAATCATAGCCCGATCCGCTCGCATTCTTGCCGATCAGACCCTTGGCATACGCCTCGGCGACGGCCGCGAACAGCACTTCGGCTTCGCGGATATATTCGCCGCGAATGTAGATATAGGCGGCGCGCGCGCGCATCGCATAGCCCGCGATCAGCGCGCCTTCGATCAGCTTGTGCGGGTCATGCCGGATGATCTCGCGGTCCTTGCACGAACCCGGCTCGGATTCGTCGGCGTTGATCACCAGGAAGTTCGGGCGATCGGCCTTCGGTTCCTTGGGCATGAACGACCATTTGGTGCCGGTCGGAAAACCCGCGCCGCCACGGCCGCGCAGGCCAGACGCCTTGACCGCGTCGATCAGGGCATCCTGCCCGCGCGCCATCAGGCCCTTGGTGTCATCCCAATCGCCACGCATGATCGCGGCGTCGAGCGTCCACGGCTGGAAGCCGTAGACATTGGTGAAAATGCGATCCTTGTCCGCGAGCACGTTACTTGCCCCCCCCGATCCGCTTGTTGCCGGTGAGCGCGAGATAGATCACCACGCCAAGCCCGATCACGACCAGCGGCCCGAGCAGCGACAGCGTCAGCCGCAACACCCAACCCGCGACCACGATGCCGCCGATGATCGCCAGGATCAGTATGATGGTGTTTTTGTTCATGCCCATTCCCCGCGATAATCGTGGTTCTCGGCAACCATGTCCTTGAGCGAGGTCGGCCCGCCTGCCGGGCAGCTATCGCGGCGCCCGGTCTGCGACCCCACCGTCACCGGCTTCCCCTCGGCCAGCGCCTCGAGCAGCGCGATGGTCTTGTCGTAGTCCAGATCCTCGAAATTATCGTCGTTGATCTGCACCATTGGAGCATTGGCGCACGCGCCCAGACACTCGACCTCGGTCAGTGTGAACAGGCCGTCCGGGGTGGTATGGCCCTTGGACAGGCCCTTATTCTTGCACGCCGACAGCACGTCGTCGCTGCCGCCCAGCATGCACGGCGTCGTGCCGCACACCTGAACGTGATAGCGGCCGACCGGGGCCATGTTGAACATCGTGTAGAAGGTCGCGACCTCATACACGCGCATATACGGTACGCCGATCTGCCGAGCGACGAACTCGATCACCGGCACCGGCAGCCAGCCTTGCGTCTGCGTCTCGGCACCAACCTGGCGCTGCGCCAGATCAAGGAACGGGATCGATGCCGATTGCTCGCGGCCCTTGGGATAGCGACCGAGAATCTCGTTCGCTTTCTTCTGGTTTTCCTCATTCCACGCAAACGCGCCCCAGCGCGCGCGGGTCTCGGCTTCGTCAGGAATTTTGGGCGCGTCGGCCATTAGCGGATGAACTCCACGCGGGCGACCTTGTCGCCCTCAAACGAATAAAGGGACATGACTTCGAACTGCTCGCCACCGGGACCGCGCGAGACGTTTTCGTGCAACACCACGGTATCGCCCAGGACATAGGACGACAGCACTTCGGCACGGTTCTCGGGATATTGCGTGAACATCGCCTTCAGCCCTGCGCGAACACCCTCCTGCCCGTCGCGTACCACGGCACCGCGGTACATTGCCTCGCACGCATCGCCGGTCATTTCCGCGACGTAGCCGTCCGCATCCTGCGCGTTGTACAGCGCGATCATGCGATGCGCGGTGGCGAGACGTGCGCTGCTCACCGGTCGCACTCCCCGAACACGATATCCATCGCGCCCAGAATCGCGGTCGTATCGGCGAGCATGTGGCCCTTGGCCATGAAGTCCATCGCCTGCAGATGCGAGAAGGCGGTCGGGCGGATCTTGCAGCGATACGGCTTGTTGGTGCCGTCCGCGACCAGATACACGCCGAACTCGCCCTTGGGGCTTTCGGTCGCGATATACACGTCGCCTGCGGGCACGTGATAGCCTTCGGTGTACAGCTTGAAGTGATGGATCAATGCTTCCATCGAGCGTTTCATCTCGGCGCGCTTGGGCGGCACTACCTTGCGGTCGAGCGACGCGATCGGCCCCTCCGGCATATCGCGCAAGCACTGCTTCATGATCCGCGCCGACTGGCGGACTTCCTCAACGCGCACCATGAACCGGTCATAGCAATCGCCGCGCGTGCCGACCGGTACGTCAAAATCCATCTTGGCGTAAACATCGTAAGGCTGCGACTTGCGCAGATCCCAAGCGATACCCGAGCCACGGATCATCGGACCCGAAAAGCCCCACTTGATCGCATCGTCACGGCTGACCGTGGCGATATCGACGTTGCGCTGCTTGAAGATGCGGTTGTCCGCCACGAGCGAGATCGCGTCCTCGAACAGTCGCGGCAAACGCGTATCGAGCCAGTCGGCGATGTCGGTCAGCAGCTTCAGCGGCGCATCCTGGTGCACCCCACCTGGACGGAAATAGGCGCTGTGCATCCGCGCGCCCGAGACACGCTCGAAGAAGTTCATGCAGTCTTCGCGGATTTCGAACAGCCACAGGTTCGGCGTCATCGCGCCGACGTCCATGACGTGCGAACCGAGGTTCAACATGTGGTTCGAAATGCGCGTCAGCTCGGCGAACAGCACGCGCAGATATTGCGCGCGCAGCGGCACCTCGAGATCGAGCAATTTCTCGACCGCGAGCACATAGCTATGCTCCATGCACAAAGGCGAGCAGTAATCGAGCCGGTCGAAATAAGGCAAAGCCTGCGTATAGGTCTTGTACTCGATCAGCTTCTCGGTGCCCCGGTGCAGCAGCCCGACATGCGGATCGACGCGCTCGACGATTTCACCGTCCAGCTCCATCACCAGACGCAAAACGCCGTGCGCGGCGGGATGCTGCGGGCCGAAGTTGATCGTGTAATTCTGAATCTCGACATCGCCGACCTCGGGATCTTCCCCGTCAAGGCGATGTTCGATTTGGTCGAGATAGTCGGTCACTGGTTCTGCCCCTTCCCGTTGGAGGGAACGACATCGGGATTGGCCGGCTTCTCGCCCGCGTCAGGGCCTGCCTTGCCTGCACCGGACTGCGCAGTGCTGTCCGTCGTTTTGGGCTGACTCGATGCCTGCTTGGGCGATGCGGCAGCATCGGCCTTGACGATTTCATCGGCCTTGAGCGGGGTCGGCGCGCCCTTTTCCTCAGGCAGCTTCGCCTTTTCGTCGCCGGGCAGCACATATTCCGCGCCTTCCCAAGGACTCATGAAATCGAAGGTGCGGAAATCCTGCGCCAGCGCGACAGGCTCGTATACAACGCGCTTGGCTTCTTCCGAATAGCGCAGTTCGACATAGCCGCTGAGCGGAAAGTCCTTGCGCTGCGGATGCCCCCGGAAGCCGTAATCGGTCAGGATGCGGCGAAGATCGCCATTGCCCGAGAACAGCACGCCGTACATGTCGTACACTTCGCGCTCGAGCCAGCCCGCGACCGGCCAGATGCCCGTCACCGACGGCACCGGCTTCTCGTCATCGGTCTGCACATGCACGCGGATGCGGTGATTGCGCGTCAACGAAAGCAGGCAATAGACGACCTCGAACCGGTCGGTCCCGCGATCGGGATAATCGACGCCCGCGATTTCCATCAACTGCTGATATTCAAGACCGGGCGTGTCGCGCAGCGCGACCATCGTCTCGACCAGCGAGGCGCGATCGACATGCAGCGCGACTTCACCCACCGCCTCGACCGGCGCGAGCAATTTGGCACCGAGCGCGGTCCGCGCGGTGTCGATTACGCCATCATTGGCGACATAGGCTGGAGCAGGCGCCTTCACCGTTCAATCGTCCCGACACGGCGGATCTTCCGCTGAAGCTGCATGATGCCGTAGAGCAGCGCTTCGGCGGTCGGCGGACAACCGGGCACATAGATGTCGACCGGCACGATCCGGTCGCAGCCACGCACCACCGAATAGCTGTAATGGTAATAGCCGCCGCCATTGGCGCAGCTCCCCATCGAGATGACGTATTTCGGCTCGGACATCTGGTCATAGACCTTGCGCAGCGCCGGGGCCATCTTGTTGCACAGCGTGCCTGCGACGATCATCACGTCCGACTGGCGCGGAGACGCGCGCGGTGCCGCGCCGAAACGCTCGAGATCATAGCGCGGCATGTTGACGTGGATCATCTCGACCGCGCAGCAGGCGAGCCCGAAGGTCATCCACCACAGCGAGCCGGTACGCGCCCACTGGAACAGTTCTTCGGTCGAGGTGACGAGGAAACCCTTGTCGCCGAGTTCGCCATTGAGATCGTTGAAGAACGATGCGTCGGGCTGGACGATATCCTGACCGGACGGACGGATGAGTTCTACTCCCATTCGAGCGCTCCCTTCTTCCACGCATAGACCAGGCCGAGCGCCAGTTCGACGATGAACAGCATCATCGAGCCCCAGGCGACCCAGCCAAGTTTGAAGACCGACACGGCCCAGGGATACAGAAACGCCGCTTCCAGATCGAAGATGATGAACAGGATGGCGACGAGATAAAAGCGCACGTCGAACTGGCTGCGCGGATCTTCGAACGCGGGGAAGCCGCACTCATATTCGCTCAGCTTTTCGGGGGTCGGCTTGTGCGCGCCGGTCAGGCGGGCAACGATCATCGGCAGAAACACGAACGCGCTGGAGAGCGCGAGTGCCACGCCGAGGAACAGCAGGATCGGCAAATAGTGGGACAGGTCAACCAATGGGTTTCTCGCATGTGCGAACAGGTGTGCGTGGGCTTTAGGACGATGCACTTTGAGGGGCAAGGGTCGCGGGAGTGAGAATGAATCGCAACTAAAATCCTTCCCCCAAGGACCGACGGTCTCGCCCATAAGCGCAGCCGGTGGCAGTCGGTTCTGCTCTTTATGAGTTTGTGTCTTCGTGCGAGCAAAAACAGCTTCTCGCACGAAGACACAAAGCCACGAAGCGATCGCGTTTGTGCTCGATTGTACCGCTCCCCTTCGCGTCGAGGGAGAGACGAAATTTTAGCGGAGTGCCCCCGCGAGCAGCTTGTGCAAACGCGATTGCAGCGCGTCGTTGGCCGCCAGGAATTCGCTGCGCTCCATCATGCGGTCGCCGCCGCGGAAATCGGTCACGAAACCACCCGCTTCCTTGACCAGCAACAGCCCTGCCGCGACATCCCACGGCTGCAGCGCCGATTCCCAATAGCCGTCATACCGGCCAGCGGCGACCCAGGCGAGATCGAGCGCGGCCGATCCCATCCGCCGGATCCCAGCGACTTCCGGCGCAATCGCACCGAAAATGCGGCTCCATTCGACGAAATTGCCGTGCCCCAGGAACGGGATACCCGTCGCGATCAGCGAATCGGCCAGGTCGCGGCGCGCCGAAACGCGCAAGCGCTGCTCCTGCACCCACGCGCCGCGCCCCTTTTCGGCCCAGAACGCTTCGTCGGTGATCGGCTGATAGATCAGGCCCGAGGTGATCTCGCGCTTGCCATTGGGCATCGGCTCCTCGACCGCGATCGAAATGGCGAAATGCGGAATGCCGTGGAGAAAGTTGGTCGTGCCATCGAGCGGATCGACGATGAAGCGCGGCTTGTTGGGGTCGCCGGCAACTTCGCCGCGCTCCTCCATCAGGAAGCCCCAATCAGGCCGCGCGCGCGACAATTCTTCATACAGCGTCTGCTCGGCACGCTGGTCGGCCATCGACACGAAGTCGGCTGGCCCCTTGCGGCTGACCTGCAACTGCTGAACCTCGTTGAAATCACGACGCAGGCGCGGGCCGGCCTTGCGCGCGGCGCGGTCCATGATCGTCATCAGGCCGGAATGGGATGCCATAATATTTCCTTCTATCCCTCTCCCCTTCGGGGGAGAGGGCAAGCGAGCGAAGCGAAGCGCGGGAGAGGGGCAGTGAGCGACAGCGCTCGATCCAGCCCCTCTCCCCGCCCCTCTCCCCGCCCCTCTCCCCGCAAGCGGGGAGAGGGAGACATTAGTTAATCCGCCCGCCGGACGTAGCTCTGTTCATAAACATCGACGACAATGCGCGTGCCCGCGCCAATGTGCGGCGGCACCATCACGCGCACGCCATTTTCCAGGATCGCGGGCTTGTAGCTGGACGAGGCGGTCTGCCCCTTCACCACGGCGTCGGCCTCGACGATCAGCGCCTCGATCGTGTCGGGCAGCTGCACCGAGATCGGCCGCTCTTCCCACAGCTCCATTACGACATCCATGCCATCCTGCAGGAAGGCGGCGGCATCGCCCAGAATGTCGGCGTCGAGCGAGATCTGCTCGTAATTGATCTTGTCCATGAAGGTCAGCGTGTCGCCTTCGCGGAACAGGAACTGGAAGTCGACCGTATCGAGCCGGACCTTCTCGACGCTTTCCGCCGAGCGGAAGCGGACGTTGGTCTTGCGGCCGTCGATGAGGTTCTTCATCTCGACCTGCATATAGGCACCGCCCTTGCCCGGCTGGGTATGCTGGATTTTCACCGTCTTCCAGATGCCGCCTTCATATTCGAGAATGTTGCCGGGACGGATTTCGACCGCGTTGATCTTCATGGGGGTGCCTGTAGTTGGAAAGAGCAAGGCGCGGCCTTTAGCCGGGCAAGGGCTGTCCGGCAAGATAGCGGTAGGGGTCGACATCCTCCCCTTCATACCAATGCTGCTCTGGCGTGGTGCGCGTCAGGCCAAAATGCAGGTGGAAATTGCCCGCACCGGCATTGCCGGTATCGCCGACATAGCCGAGCAACGTCCCAGCCGTCACGCCCTGCCCCTCGTGCAGGCCCGGCGCATAACCCGCGAGATGCGCGTAATAATAGGTCCAACGCCGGTCGGGCGAACGCACATAGACAGCGGTCCCGCCCGCTGCGCTGGTGAACAGCTTCTCGACCGTGCCCGGTGCCGCCGCCAGCACCTGACTGGCCGCCGGGGCCGCAATGTCGGTGCCGTGATGCAGGCGCAGCCCATTCTCGCGCGGATCGCCCCAGGAATCGGCGAGCGCGCCGCGCGCCACCCCCGCCACCGGAACGATCAGACGCGTCCCGGAAGTGCTTTGTACGGCACCTCCGCCAGCGGCGGGGCGGACCGGCGGCGAGGCCCGTGTCCCCGCCGTGCGCGGCGCATCGGGCAGCACCGCCAGCAAGGCGATCCACCCGGCGGCCACCACGGCGATCACCAACAGGACGATACGACTCAGCCGTCCCACGGTTTACTCCTGGAACACCGCCGGCGTGCCCGGCTTGATCATCATCGCCAGCCGCGCCGCATCCCAATTGGTCAGGCGGATGCAGCCATGGCTTTCGGCCCGGCCGATCGTCTCTGGCGAAGGCGTCCCGTGGATGCCGTAATGCGGCTTGGACAGATCAAGCCACACCACGCCCACCGGCCCGTTTGGACCCGCTGGCAGCAACGCCGCCCTTGCGCCCTTCTTTGCGTCCCAGAACAGCTTGGGATTGTAGTGGAAGGGCGGATTGTAGGACGGCCCGAGGATCTTCCAGGTGCCGATCGGCAAGGGATCATGCTCGCTCCCCATCGTCGCCATGAACTGCGCGACCAGCTTGCCGTCCTTGTCCAGAACGCGCAGCACCTCCTCGGACTTGTCGACCACCACCTTGGCCCCCGTCGGCTGAGTCGAGTCGACGTTCAGGTCGCTGAGCGTCTGCCGCCATTTCTCGGGGAGCTTGGGATCATAAGCGTGGTCGGCGGCGATCGCGTTGGGCACGACGATCTTGCTGCCCGGCACCAGCCGGGTTTGCGGACTGTTCAATTCGAGCAAGACCGACGGCTTGGTGTGAAACATCTCGCCGAGCTTCTCCATCGGCGAGCGATATCCGAGCGTGGTCAGCCTCGCTTGCAGTTGCGGGTTCTTGGGTAGCGGATTGACGAACGGCCCGGCCAGCATGTCGGTGGTCAACGCGATCGTCTGGGTCGGCCGCCACTGCGCATAAGGATGCAGCGCGCGCAGCGTCGTCAGATCCATCTCGCCTGTTTGCGGCAGCCCGCGCGTTTCCTGAAAGCCCTTGAGCGCCGCCACCAGTGATTTCCCGGCGCGCCCATCCAGCACGCCGGGCGAGAAGCCAAGATGATCGAGGATGACCTGCACATGTAACGTCGAAAGATCGAGCGCTGGAGTGTCCGTTGCGCTGATGGTTCCCACCGGCGCGGCCGCAACAAGGCCAAGCGATGCTATTGCCAGACAAGCCGATCCGGCCAAGGTTTTTCGCATCGCTTCAATCTCCTACATAGTAATCTCTCATGACTGCCATCCGAGACGCTGGCCGAGTTTACCTTGTCGCTGGCCGCAAGACCAGCGTTCGCATTGACCTTGGCGGGTGTGCCGCGGACGCCTGATCGACGACGATTGATCAT
>NZ_JAFCWO010000008.1:0-101365 GCF_049897605.1 Sphingomonas sp. DC1600-2 | reverse complement strand
CCGCCCGCCAGCAACTGGTCGAGAAGCTCATTCGGTATCGCAGGTTCTTTGCGTCGGGACATATGGGATCTCCTCTTTACCCATTATGCCCGCCCACACACGGAAATCCTGACAGTCCCGTCCATCGTCGGCTGCATGAAGCCGGCCTGCCGGTCGCGCTCGCCAATCCGCTGCGTGCGCGGCTGTTCGCCCAGGCGTCCGGCACGCTCGCCAAGACCGATGCGATCGATGCCGCGATGCTGGCGCGCATGGCCGAGCGGCTTGGCCCCGATCCGGTCGCCCCGCCGACACCGGCGCAGGAGGAGCTTCAGGAACTCGCCAGCGCCCGCCAAGCCGCAATCGCTGAACGCACCGCGCTCGGCAATCGCCTCGCCGCTGCCACCAGTGCCTTCCTGCGGCGCGAACTCGCCACCCGCCTGCGCACGCTCGAGCGCCATATCGCCCGGCTCGATAGCACGATCGAAACCATGATCCGGGCCGATCACGAGCTCGACCGCAAGGCCCGCATCCTGCGTTCAATCCCCGGCGTCGGCCCCGTCACCTCGCTCGCCTTCCTCGCTCCGCTCGGCGAACTCGGCCGCATCACCGCCAAGCAGGCCGCAGCCCTTGCCGGGCTCGCTCCCTTTGCGCGTGATAGCGGGACATCCCAGCCAAAGCGCCGCATCCATGGCGGGCGTGCCCAGCTCCGCTGCGCTCTCTACATGGCGGCGCTGAGCGCCAGCCGCCGCAACGCCGATCTCAAACGATTCTACCAAGGCCTCATCGAACGCGGCAAACCCGCCAAACTGGCGCTCGCGGCCGTCGCCCGCAAAATCGTCGTCCTTGCAAACACCCTCATCACTGAAAATCGACACTGGACGAACGTCACCCCTTGACCGCCAACACAGATGCTCGACTACGCTCGAAACGAACGGACAGGGGGTACGATGGTCGTGGGGCCTCCCTCTTATTGCAAAACGAAAAACGCCAGCGATGCCACTGCCATCACGGCTGTGGCGATCCAGCCGATGACGATCATCGGCCAGGGCAGCGTCAGCCGGCCCATGATGCGGCGGTTGGTGGCGATCAGCATCATCACCGCCATCAGCGGCGCGGCCAGCACGCCGTTGACCACCGCGCTCCAGTAAAGCGCCTTGATCGGGTCGATCTCGGTGAAGTTGAGCGCGACCCCGCCCAATGTGGCAGCGGCGATGGTCGCGTAAAAGGCACGCGCCTCGCGCGGTTTGCGGCGCAGGCCCGAGGTCCAGCCCAGCATCTCGGACACGCCGTACGCAGCCGACCCAGCCAGCACCGGCACGGCCAGCATCCCCGTCGCGATGATTCCAACGGCGAACAGCGCGAAGGTAAACACCCCGGCGATCGGGCGCAGCGCTTCGGCGGCCTGCGACGAGGTCTTGATATCGGTCACCCCGTGCGCGTTGAGCGTGGCGGCGGTGGCGAAGATAATGAAGATTGCGATCAGGTTGGAAAAGCCCATCCCGATTACCGTGTCGTTGCGCACGCGCGCGAGCTCCGGGCCGGCCGCGCGGGGGGTGATGCACAAGGGCTTGGCATTGCGGCGGTGCATTTCCTCCACCTCCTGCCCGCTTTGCCAGAAGAAGAGGTACGGCGAAATCGTGGTGCCGAGGATCGCGACCAGCGCCATCGCATGGTCGGCGTCCCACGTCATGCCTGGCAGTACGGTGCTTTTCAGCGCGATCGACCACGGCACCTGCGCTGCAAACACCACCGCGACATAGGCGAAAAGCGACAGCGTCGCCCATTTCAGGATTGCGGCATAGCGTGGGTAACTGACGAAGGTTTCCAGGACGATACACACGACGCCGAAGGCGATCGTATAAACCAGCTCCGGCCCGCCAAGCAGCAGACGCAACGCCGCCCCCATCGCGCCGAGATCGGCACCGAGATTGATGACATTGGCGACCAGCAGCAGCAGCACGACCGCGCGCAGCAGATAGGGAGAATAATGCCGCCGCAGATTCTGCGCGATGCCGCAGCCGGTGACGAGGCCGATGCGCGCCGCGATCTCCTGCGTCACCACCATCAGCGGGTAGCTGAACAGCATCGTCCAGGCGAGGCCATAGCCAAATTGCGCACCGATCTGGCTGTAGGTGGCAATGCCGCTCGGATCGTCATCGGCGGCACCCGTAACGAGGCCGGGGCCAAGGGCGGCCAATATGTTTGCGGGGGGCGCGTCGTCGGGGCGATCGTGAGAAGGGCTTGGCATAACAGAGGGCTAACAGGTCGTGCGCGCGGAAGCGAGATGGCGGTGCGTTTGAACAGTGGCAGCCCCGCACCCACTCCCCTATATGGCGCGGCATGACCGAAATCACCGTCGCCGCGCTGCAGCTCGCCTTCACGTCCGATCTGGACGCCAACATCGCCCATGTCTCCGACCTCGTGCGCGAGGCGGCGGGCAAGGGCGCGCAGGTCATCCTGCCGCCCGAATTGTTCGAGGGCGAATATTTTTGCCGGGTCGAGGATGAAGGGCTGTTTTCGAACGCCAAGCCCGTGGGCGAGCACAAGGCGGTGTTGGCGATGCAGGCGCTCGCGCGTGAACTGGGCGTCACCATCCCGACCAGCTTCTTCGAGGCCGATGGCCCGCACCATTACAATTCGCTGGCGATGGTCGGCCCCGATGGCGCGGTGCAGGGCGTGTATCGCAAGAGCCATATTCCCGATGGGCCGGGCTATGAGGAGAAATTCTATTTTCGGCCCGGCAATACCGGCTTCAAGGTGTGGCCGGGGCCAGATGCCACGACGCTAGGCGTCGGCATTTGCTGGGACCAATGGTATCCCGAAACCGCGCGCGCGCTGATGCTGATGGGGTCGCAAGTGCTGTTCTTCCCGACCGCGATCGGCAGCGAGCCGCACGATACCTCGCTCGACACCGCGCGGCTGTGGCGGCGCGCGATGGTTGGCCATGCGGTGTCCAACGTCGTGCCCGTGGTCGCCGCCAACCGCGTTGGCGTGGAGCATGGTCAGACCTTCTACGGCACCAGCTTCATCACCGACGAGCGCGGCGACATCCTGGCCGAACTCGGCCGCGAGGAAACCGGGGTGATCGTGGCCACGCTCGACCTCGACCGCATCAAGCGCCACCGCGCCGCCTTCGGCTTCTTCCGCGACCGGCGGCCCGAGCTTTACGCGCGGTTGGTGCAGGACATCTGAGCTTCCCACCGTCATGCGCTAGGATCTGTCCATGGAAATCGAAGTCAGCGCCGAAGCCAAGGACAAGCGGCTCAACCGCTGGGTGGCGATGACCGTCGTCATCCTGTCGGTGTTCATGGGGCTGGGCAACATCAAGGACGGCAACATCGTCCAGAACATGGCGCAGGCCAAAGCCGATTCGGTCGATCACTGGGCGCAGTATCAAGCGACCAAGACCAAGATCCACATCAACGAAACCGCGCGCGCCGAGTTGGTGGTGCTCTCGACCACACCCGCCGCGCGGGCGGCAGCGGCCAGCGCGATCGCCGGGCTTGACCGCGACATCGCCAAATATCGCGCCGAAGTGCCGGTGCTGGCCAAGCAGGCGCAGGGCTTGGCTGACCGCTATGACGCGCTGAACGTCCATGACGACCAGTTCGACGCGAGCGAGGCGCTGATCGCCACCGCCATTTCGATGGCGGCGGTGGCGGCGCTGGCCGAGAGTTTCTGGTTGCTCGTGGCCGGGTGGGTGTTCGGCAGCTTCGGTCTGTTTATGGGGGTGTGCGGCTTTGCCGGCTGGGCGTTCCACCCCGATGTGCTGAGCAATTTCCTCGGCTGAAACGCGTCAGCGGCGCGGCGTCCCCACTTCGGCGCGCACCACCAGCGGTTTCTGGCAGCCATCGACCGTGCGCAGCACCGCCGCGATTTGCTGCGCGGGCGGTTCTTGCCCAAGCGGGCGAATGCTGGCGGTGGGGAGCGTGTCACTAGCCACGATGGCACCGTAATGTTGACACATCGGCTTGACCGCAGCCGTTCGGGCCTCGGGCGCGGCCGCGATCATCATGGGTGCCAACACCATCAAAGGGACAATCCGCATTGAAAGCCTCCGTTCAGAAGGCCGGATCATAACCGCAAAACGCCGTTACTGCGAGTCCCGCAGTTCCAGCGCCCGCGCGAACACTGCTTCGAACATCTCGGTCGTCAGCCGCCCGGTATTCTGATTGTAGCTGGAACAGTGATAGCTATCGATCAGGATACGGCCATCGGGCATGCGGTGTTCGGCAAGGTGGCCGAAGCGGCATTTGGGCAGCTTGCCGCCGAGCATCTTGACCGCTGACTGGTGCGCGGTCTGGCCCAGCGCCACTAAGATGCGCGCGTGCGGGAGTGCCGCCGCCTGCCCCTCCAGGAAGGGGCGGCAGGTGCGGATTTCCTCGGGCGTCGGCTTGTTCTCGGGCGGCAGGCATTTGACCGCGTCGAGGATCATCGCGCCGTCGAGCGCCAGCGTATCGTCGGGCTTGCCTTCATACTCGCCGGTGGCGAGGCCGAATTTGGCGAGCGTGCCGAACAGCAAGGGCGCGGAGCGATCCCCGGTGAACGGGCGGCCAGTGCGATTCGCGCCATATTGCGCGGGCGCGAGGCCGATGATGCCGAGCCAGGCGGCAGGGTCGCCAAAGGCGGTGACGGGGCCGTTCCACCAATCGGGATGCTCGGCCTGCAGGCTTTCGCGCAGGGCGACGAGGCGCGGGCAGCGCGGGCAATCGCGTGGGGGTTCGGTTTCGGGGATTGGGCTGGGTGCGAAGTTCATCAAGGTGCGATAGGCGTGTTTCGGTGCAAAGCTCAACCTATGCCATCGCCCTCGGGTCCAACCGGTGTGGCCGCCACGGCGGCCCGGTCGCCGAAGTGCGCGCGGCGATCGCCGCGCTGGACGGCGTAGTCGCAACGTCCCCGATTATCGGTAGCGCGCCGCTCGGGCCGTCGATCCGGCGCTTCGCCAATGCGGCGGTGCTGCTGGAGAGTGCGCTGACGCCGCCGCAGATGCTCGCTCGATTGAAAGCGATCGAACGCGCGTTCGGGCGGCGGCGTGGCGCGCGTTGGGGCGCGCGGGTGATCGACCTCGACATCGTGCTGTGGTCGGGGGGAATGTGGTCGACGGCAGGGCTGACCGTGCCGCATATCGCCTTTCGCGAGCGCGGCTTTGTGCTTGATCCATTACGCACGATCGCCCCCAATTGGCGCGATCCGGTAGCGGGCCGGACCGTCCGGCAGCTTCATGCGCGGCTGAACAAGCCGCAACCCCTGGGTTGACCGCGCCCGAACGCGCTCCTAACGCAAGCGCCGAGTGGGCCCGTAGCTCAGTTGGTAGAGCAACGGACTTTTAATCTGTAGGTCTCGGGTTCGAGTCCCGACGGGCCCACCATTCCCAAAGATCGGTCGCAGTTCCTTGCATCGCTGCCCCGCTGTCGGCGGCAAACGCCACCGGCAGCGGGGCTGGACGTTATGCGATCGTCGGAATGATCCCGCCTTCGGCGCGGATCGCCGCACCGTTGGTAACGGCGGCGAGCGGGCTGGCCAGATAGGTCACGATCGAGCCGATTTCGTCGGCGTCGATCAGGCGGCGGATCAACGAGAGCGGACGCAGCTTCTCGAAGAATTCGACCTCCTGCTCGGCCGCTGAGGCGTCCTTATTCTCGACCACCGACTGGATGAAATCGACGATCCCTTCGGAGCGGGTCGGCCCTGGCAACACCGAATTCACGGTCACCCCGGTTCCGCGCGTTTGTTCGGCCAGGCCGCGCGCAATCGACAATTGCGCGGTCTTGGTCATGCCGTAATGGATCATCTCGGCGGGGGGCAGCAGGCCGCTCTCGCTGGCGATGAAGATCACGCGGCCCCAATCGCGCGCCAGCATGCGCGGGAAATAATGCCGGGCGAGGCGGATGCCGCTGACCACGTTGACTTCGAAAAAGCGATGCCATTCCGCATCGCTGACCTCGACGAACGGTTTCGCTTCGTAAATGCCGAGATTGTTGACCAGAATATCGACCTCGGGCGCGGCGGCAATCAATGTTGCGGCACCCTCGGCCGTGGCGACGTCGGCGAGCACGCCGCGCACCGTGCCGAGCGCGGCGACTTCCGCGACTGCCGCGTCGAGCTTGGCCTGGTCGCGCCCGCTGACAATCACGGCGACCCCTTCCGCCGCGAGCCGCTTGGCGATCGCAAGACCGATCCCGGCGGTCGACCCTGTCACGATCGCCGTCTTGCCGTTGAGTTGCAGGTCCATCGTCATTTCCTTGCGTTGTTGTGGATGCTGCAAACGTAAGGCGACCGTACATTCGTGATTAGAATGCGGGATTACATTTCAGAAGTGATTCGATATCATGAAAACCGATGGACAACCGGCTTGGCGATATCGAGGTTTTCCTGGCGGCGGCGCGCGCGGGCCGTTTTGCCGCCGCTGCCAAAGAGCTACGGCTGACTCCGTCGGCGGTCAGCCGCAGCGTCGCCCGGCTCGAGGCGCGGCTGGGCGTCGTGCTGCTGCGCCGGACGACGCGCTCGCTTGCCTTGACCGTCGAAGGCGAAACCTATCGCGAGCGCATGGCGCGGCTGGTCGCGGACATGGCCGAGGTGGAAAGCGGCCTGGGGCGCGAGACGCAGACCCCGCGCGGGACGCTGCGAGTCAATGCGTCGGTGCCGTTCGGTACGCAGTGCCTGCTGCCGCTGCTGCCCGCCTTCACGGCGCGCTATCCCCATGTCCTGGTCGATCTCGCTTTGTCGGATGCACTCGTCGATCTGGTGGAGGAACGCGCCGACATTGCGATCCGGATCGGGCCGCTGCGCGACACCCGCTTGCGCGCGAAGAAGCTTGGGCACAGCAAGATGCTGCTGGTCGCCAGCCCGTCCTATCTCGCGCATTATGGCATGCCGCAAACGCCAGACGATCTCGATACGCATCGCTGCCTGCAGTTCAGCTTTCGGCGATCGGTCGATGGCTGGCCATTTCGGCTTGGCCAGCGTGTCGTGCACCGCGTGGTTGAAAGTTGTTTTCTCGGCAATTCGGGCGATGTCGTCCGCCTGATGGCGGTGGCCGGTGGCGGGATCGCGCGCCTCTCCCGCTTTCACGTCGCGGAGGATTTACGCGGCGGGCGGTTGGTCGAAGTGTTGGCCGCCTATAATCCGGGCGATGGCGAGGATATCCATGCCCTCTATTCGGCGCAGGACCGTCTTGCCCCGCGCGTGCGGGCGTTGCTCGACTATCTGGACGAAGCGCTGATCCTGCCCGGCTGATTCGTCGCGAGTCGCAGAATGGAGCGCAAATGGGTCGTGTTTGCGGTATCCAAAACGGTGCTACGGCGTTCCACCCGCAGGGAGCGACAGTGATGACCCAGATAATGGTGGACGTAACGGCATTGGGCGGCGGCACTGTGCTGTTGCTGGCGGTGGTGCTGGCGGGCGGCTTTCTTGCGGTGCAGCGGCGCTGGTTGACGCTGGTGCTGGTGGTGGTCGGGACGACGTCGGGGTCGATCGCGGTGACGCTGATCAAGGGGCTGGTCGCGCGGGTGCGACCGCCGCTCGACGAACGGCTCGTTGCGGTGTCCTCGGCCAGCTTCCCGAGCGGCCATGCCGCCAACAGCGCGATCGTCTACCTCACCTTGGCGTTGCTGCTGGTGCAGACGGTGCATGGACACGCGGCGCGTGTCTATATTCTCGCGGCAACGGCGGTGCTGGTGGTGCTGATCGGGGTCAGCCGTCTCTATCTGCACGTGCATTGGCCGAGCGACGTCGTTGGCGGCTGGGTGTTCGGTACGATTTGGGCGCTCGGCTGGTGGGCGCTTGGCCGCAAATTGGGGGCGGACACCCGCGCTCAGCGGCCGTAAGTTCCGCCGCTTCATTCATCGCGCAGCAATCTTGTACGGCGCACCCGCCCACACGGTCGAATCGTTTCCGGGAGACGACGAATTGACCTTGATATAGTATTACATAACATCTATCGCACTGCAGCATCGTTCTCTGAAAGGCCGTCCCCCGCATGTTTCGAGCCACCTTGTTGTCCAGCGCCGCTCTGTTGTTTTTCGTGCCTGCCACTGCTTATGCCGATACGGTAGCCGCTCCGGCTGCGACGGCGGATGCGCCGGGTGCCGCGACCGACAAGACCAACGGCGGACCGGATATCGTCGTGACCGGGCGGCTTGATGCCGCGCGCGCCTCGATCCAGCCTAGCCTCGGTGCGACGACCTACACCATCACCAGCGAGACGATTCGCGCCTTGCCCGGCGGTGACAATCAGCAGCTCAACCAGATCCTGCTGCAATTGCCGGGCGTGGTGCAGGATGGCGGCGGCCAGTTCCATGTGCGCGATGACCATAACAACCTGCAATATCGTATCAACGGCACGATCCTGCCCGAAGGCGTCGCCGTGTTCGGGCAGACGCTGAGCCCGCGCCTGGTCGAGCGGTTCGATCTGCGCACCGGCGCGCTGCCCGCGCAATATGGGCTGCGCACGGCGGGCATCATCGACATCACCACCAAGAATGGCTTCAAAAATGGTGGCGAAGTGTCGCTTTATGGCGGCACCAACGACACCATCCAGCCGAGCTTCGACTATGGCGGCTCGACGGGCAAAACCAATTATTTCGTTACCGGCAGCTACAAGCACAGCAATATCGGGATCGAGGCGGTCGATGGCGGCCGCACCCCGCTGCACGACGACACCGACCAATATCAGGGCTTCGTCTATGTCGACCACACGCTGAACGAGAACAATCGCGTGTCGTTCATGGGCGGCTATTCCGACCAGAGCTTCCAGATTCCCAATCCGCGCGGCCTCACCCCCAGCCACGGCTATAACGTTGGCGGCGTTACCAATTTTCTCAGCGACACTCTCGATGAGCGGCAGCACGAGCGCACTGCCTTTGGCCTTGCCAGCCTGTTGCACGATGCCGGCCCGGTCACGCTGCAGGCATCGCTGTTCGCGCGCTATTCCAGCTTGCGCTACACACCCGATACGCTCGGCGAATTGCTGTTCAACGGCATCGCGCAAAAGGCGTTCAAGCAGGACTTCACCTTTGGCGGTCAGGTCGAGGGTGTGTACCGCGCCAGCGATGCGCATACCCTGCGCGGCGGCGTGATCGTGTCGCGCGACCGCAGCAACAGCCAGACCTCGAGCCAGGTGTTCCCGGTGGATGGCACAGGCGCGCAAATCGGCCAGCCGATCACGGTCGTCGACAATGGTGCCAAGACCGAAATGACCTACAGCGTCTATCTGCAGGACGAATGGAAGATCGCCGCGCCGTTGATCGTCAATTTCGGTGGGCGCTTCGACCATTATGACGGCTATCGTTCCGAATCGCAGTTCTCGCCGCGCATTAATGCCGTGCTCACACCGTCCAAGGGGCTGACGCTCCATGCCGGCTACGCGCGCTATTTCTCGCCTGCGCCCTTCTCCAATGTCGCCACCAACAGCGTGTTGAAGTATCGCGGCACCAGTGCGCAGGCACCGGGCGATGACGGCGTCAACCCGCCGCTCGCCACCGTGCCCTTTGCCGAGCGGCAGGACTATTTCGATATCGGTGCCGAACAGAAGATCGGGCGGGTCACGCTCGGGATCGACGCGTACCACCGGCGCTCGAAAAATCTGGTCGACGAAGGCCAGTTCGGTGCGCCGATCATCCTGACGCCGTTCAATTATGCGCGCGGGCGGATCGACGGGATCGAAGGCAATATTTCCTATCAGCACGGCCCGTTGTTGGCTTATGCCAATTTTTCCTACGCCAAGGCGAAAGGGTTTTCGATCGCGTCGGGCCAGTTCAATTTTTCGCCCGATGACCTGGCCTATATTGCGAAGAACTACATCTATCTCGACCACGACCAGACCTATACCGGGTCGGCGGGCGTGTCGTACCGGTTCGATCAGGGCTTTCTGCGCGACAGCCGCGTGGGCGGCAGCATGATTTACGGGTCTGGCCTGCGCAAGGATGGCGACGTGCCCAATGGCGGCAAGCTGACGCCCTATGCGGTGTTCAACCTGACCGCGAGCCATGAGTTCAAGGGGCCGGGCGTGACGATCCGTGCCGACATCATCAACGTGGCCGACCGCGTCTATGAAATCCGCGATGGGTCGGGCGTGGGCGTGGGCGCACCGCAATTCGGTGCGCGCCGCGGCTTCCTGTTCGGGATCAGCAAGACGATCTGATGCCGTGTCCCCCTCCCGCGTGCGGGAGGGGGAGCGCACCATCAGCCGATGGTTACCCCGACGATCTGCCAGCGGCCATCGACGCGATCGAGCGTGACCGTTTCGATCGCGTCGGCCTTGTTGGCGAAGCTGGTGCGGAATTTGACCATCGTATAGCCGGCCGGCGGTGCCGGGACGTCCTCCTCGCTGACGAATCCCCGCGAGATCACCGCGCCAAGCGGCACGCGAACCTGCTGCGAGGTCCGCGACCAGACCTGCAACGTGTTCTGCTTGCGGAACGCCGGGCCGGTGCCGCGATAGCTCGCGTCCCAGTCATAATGGTCGACAAGGTCGAGCCAGTTGAGCGCCGCCGCCACCGCCTCGGCATGTGCCGGTGCAATGGTCGCGGTTGGCGGCGCGGTCGTGGGGCTCTGCGGCAGCGCGACAAGCACCAGGAGGGACAGGACAAGCGTCATGAGAACGACTCCGATCAGACGGGAGGAGGGGCGGTAGGTGCGCCCCGCGCCGACGACCGGCGTGCCGTCCTGATCGTCGTGGGGGGCGGTTGCGTCGTCCCCGATTCGCACGTCCCCTAAGAAATCGGGGGGCAGAAACCCCGCGCCGCCCTCGGCGTCGAGCAACAGGCGTGCGGCCTCGCGGCTGCTCGAAACCGCCATCTTCCGCCGCGCATCGCGCAGGCGTTCGTTGATTGTATGGACCGACAGGCCAAGGTTGCGCGCGACCGATTTCGCGTCATGCCCGCGCACGATCAGGCGAAGCGTCTGCTTTTCCTTTTCGGTGAGCGCCCAAAAGGCGTCTTTCCCCGGCATCTCCATGCCTTGGCCTAGGTCGCGGACGGTAGCGCGACTACCCCCAAAAATTCGTGGGTGCGCGCGGCGGTCTAGCGATCGCCCAACTTGCGTTCCCACGCCAGCGCATCGCGCACGATGAGATCGAGATCGGCACGCTTGGGCGTCCAGTCGAGCGTCGCCAGGATCGCGCGATTATCGGAGACGAGTTCGCCCGCATCGCCCGCGCGGCGACCCTCAATGACGCGGTTGAGTTTGTGGTTGGTGACGCGGTCGACCGCGTCGAGCACTTCGAGCACCGAGAACCCCTTGCCATAACCGGCATTCAGTGTGTGGCTCTTGCCCGGTTCGGCGATCAGCAGGTTGAGCGCCGCGACATGCGCCGCCGCCAGATCGCTGACATGGATATAGTCGCGCACGCCAGTGCCATCGGGCGTGTCGTAATCGGTGCCATAGACCCCGACGGTCTCGCGCTTGCCGAGCGCCGCCTCTACCGCGATCTTGATGAGGTGGGTCGCCCCGATGGTCGATTGCCCGCTGCGCTGCTGCGGATCGGCCCCCGCCACATTGAAATAGCGCAAGGCGGCATAGTTCATCGGATGCGCGGCGGCGACATCGCGCAGCATCGCCTCGGTCATCAGCTTGGAGGTGCCATAGGGGTTGATTGGCACGGTCGGGTCCGTTTCGGCCACCGGCACCTTGGCGGGTGTGCCATAGGTTGCGGCGGTCGAGGAAAAGATGAAGTGCTTCACGCCCGAAACCACCGCGCTTTCAATCATCGCGCGGCTGGCGACGGTGTTGTTGCGATAATATTTCAGCGGATTGCTGACCGATTCGGGCACGATGATCGATCCGGCGAAGTGCATCACCGCCTGCACGCCGTGGTCGCCCAGCGTCGCGCGGACGTGCGCATCATCCTCGATCTCGCCGCGCACCAGCGTCGCACGGGGGTCGACCAGCCAGTCAAAGCCGGTGCTGAGATTGTCATACACCACGACGCGGTGCCCCGCATCGAGCAACGCCAGCACCGCATGGCTGCCAATATAGCCCGCTCCGCCCGTTACCAGTACCGATCCGTCCAGCATTCTACCCTCGCTCTTTTTGTCCGGGCCCCGCGTCCCTATCTTGCAGCCCTAAACGAGGAGCGAATGATGGCAAGCGAAGTCGCAACCCTGGCAGGCGGATGTTTCTGGTGCACCGAGGCGGTGTTCAAGGACGTGATCGGCGTGGAGCGCGTCGAAAGCGGTTATATCGGCGGCAGCGTTCCGCATCCGACCTACAAGCAGGTGTGCGGGGGCGATACCGGCCATGCCGAGGCGATCCGCGTGACTTTCGATACCGATCAGGTGTCCTATGGCGACATCCTCGACATGTTCTTTGCAACGCACGATCCGACGCAGCTCAACCGCCAGGGCAATGACGTCGGCACGCAATATCGCTCGGCGCTCTTCCCGGCGGACGACGCGCAGCGCGCCGAGGCCGAGGCGGCCAAGGCGCGCGCGGCGGCGGACTGGCCGGCCCCGATCGTCACCACGATCGAGCCGATGGGCGAATGGTATCCGGCCGAGGATTACCACCAGCAATATTGGGAAGGCGAAGGCCAGCGGAACCCCTATTGCCTGGCGGTGATCCCGCCCAAGCTCGCCAAGCTGCGCAAGAGCTTCGCCGCGCGGTCCAAGGCGGCGGTGAGCGCTTAGGGCTTCTTCTCTCTGCGCGAACAGAAGGTTTGTTCGCGCAGAGGCGCGGAGGACGCGGAGGGTGTCAGGTGTCGCGGTGCGCCGCGCGCCGCAGACGGTCGTTAATGGCTTCGCCGATGCCGTCGTTCGGGATTGGCGCGATCGCTATGGTCGTGCTCGGTGATGCGTCGGCCTGGTAGAGCGCGTCGAACAGCTTGGCGGCGGCTTCGATGAGGTTGGCGGTGGGCGACAGGTTGGTGTCGCCCGCGATTGTGCCGAAGCCGATCAGATAGTCTCCGTCCGTCGCTTCGGTCGCGTTGAGGCGGAGCGCTTTGCGCGGCGCATAATGGCTGGCGAGTTGGCCGGGGGCGACGATTGTTGCCCCCTCCCTCCACCCCGGCGAAAGCCGGGGCCCAGGAGAGATGGCGGTTGTGGCGGGTGCTGCACGCAATGATTCCCCGCTCGCGACTGGGCCCCGGCGTTCGCCGGGGTGATCGTCCGGGGTTGGGAGGGTGCCAAGAACCCCAGCCAGCGCATCCGCCGTAATCGGCCCCGGTCGCAGGATCTCGCGCCCCAGCACGATCGTCGATTCGAGCCCCGCCTCGGTCGCGCCGTCGTCCACCACCAGCGGAATGCGCCCGCCGAGGCTCGCAACGACATGCTCGGCGCGGGTCGGGCTGATCGCGCCGCTGGCATTGGCCGAGGGCGCGGCGAGCGGCTTGGCGGTGGCGGCGAGCAGCGCACGCATCGCGCGGTGGGCGGGCACGCGCAGCGCGATCGTCGGCAGGCCCGCCGTCACCAAAGCGGCAATCCCGGCATCGGCGCGGACGGGCAGCACCAACGTTAGCGGCCCCGGCCAGAACGCTTCGGCCAGCGCCAGTGCGGTCCCATCGAACGTCGCGATCGCCTGCGCTGCCGCCAGATCGAGCACATGCACGATCAGCGGGTTGAAGCTCGGTCGCCCTTTCGCCGCGTAGATCCGCGCGACCGCGTGCGAATCGGTGGCGTCGGCGGCAAGGCCGTAGACCGTCTCGGTCGGGATCGCGACCGGCTGGCCCTCCGCGATCAGCGCGGCGGCGGCGGCGATGGCAGCCGCGCCGTAGGGTAAGGTCTGCGTCGCGCAAGGCGGGTTTGGCGTGGTCATTATCGCGGGCTATAGCCGGGCAAAGCCTGTTGCATAAGAGGATGCCCGATGTTCACCCCCGCCACCGCCGATCAGCGCTTCGTGCTCGATCATGTCGTCGGCATTGCCGATCTCGCCGCCACCGACCGTTTCGCTGCTGCCAGCGATGACGTGGTCGATGCCGTGCTCGAAGGCGTTGGGCAACTGGCGGCGGGCGAATGGGCACCGCTGCTGCGCGCGGGCGACACGGTTGGCGCGAAATGGACGCCTGAAGGCGTGGTGATGCCCGAGGGCTTCGTGAAGGCCTATCAGGATTATGTCGAGGGCGGCTGGGGCACGATCGGCGTGCCGGAAGAGTTTGGTGGGCAGGGCCTGCCCTTTGCGATCCAGACCGCGGTGCTCGATACGCTCGGCAGCGCCAATATGGGCTTTGCGCTGGCGCCTACGCTGACGGTCGGCGCGATCGAGGCGCTGGCGCATCATGGCAGCCCCGAACAGCAGGCGCAGTATCTGCCGCACCTCGCCACCGGCGCATGGACCGGCACGATGAACTTGACCGAGCCGCAGGCGGGCTCCGATGTCGGCGCGCTGCGCACCCAGGCCAAGCCGCTCGGTGACGGCAAATGGAGCATCAAGGGCACCAAGATCTATATCTCGTTCGGCGACCATGACATGGCCCCCAACATCGTCCACCTCGTGCTCGCGCGCACGCCGGGCGCCCCCGCCGGGACCAAGGGAATTTCGCTGTTCCTGGTGCCAAAGTACCGGCTGAACGCCGATGGCACGCCGGGGGACTTCAACGACGTCCGCGTCGTCTCGATCGAGCATAAGATGGGGCTGCACGCCTCGCCGACCTGCGTATTGAGCTTCGGCGATAACGACGATTGCATCGGCGAGCTGATCGGCGGCGAGTTTGGCGGGATCCGCGCGATGTTCACGATGATGAACAATGCCCGGCTCAATGTCGGCTTGCAGGGCGTGCAGGTCGCCGAGGCCGCGACGCAGGCGGCGGTCGGCTATGCGCTGGAGCGCGTGCAATCGCCGCGCGCCGGATCGGGCAGCGCCGAGCCGGTCAAGATCGTCGAGCATCCCGATGTGCGCCGCATGCTGCTGCGCATGAAGGCGCAGACCCAGGCGGCGCGCGCCTTGGTCTATTATGCCGCGAGCCAAGTCGACCGCGCGACGCTCGGCCAAGCGGGCGGGCAGGAGCGGCTCGATATCCTGACCCCATTGGCCAAGGCGCATGGCACCGACATCGGCAATGAAGTCGCCAGCCTCGGCATCCAGGTGCATGGCGGGATGGGCTATATCGAGGAGACGGGCGCGGCGCAGTTCTTCCGCGATGCGCGTATCACTCCGATCTATGAAGGCACCAACGGCATTCAGGCGGCCGATCTGGTCGGGCGCAAGCTCGGGCTCGACAATGGCGGGGTGTTTGCGCGCCTGATCGCCGATATGCGCGCCGAAGCCGAGGATGCCGGGCTGCGCACGCTGATCGACGCCTGTGACGAGATCGGGCGCGGCATGGCGGGGCTGTCGGCCGATGACAAATTGGCCGCGAGCTATCCCTTCCTGACGATGCTGTCGGTCGCGGTGTGCGGCTGGCTGATGGAGCGGTCGGGCCGGATCGCCGCCACCGCCGAAGGCGACCGCGCGTTCCTGAGCATGAAGGTGGCGGCCGCGCGCTTCTATGTCGCACAGATCGTGCCCGAGGCGCTGGGGCTGAAGGCGGCGGCAACCGCCACGGCGGACGTGCTCTATTCGGTAACGGCGGAGGCTTTCGCTGCATGAGCGAGACCGCCTTCGATCTCGACGCCTATCTCGCCCGCATCCGCCTGCCTGCCCGCCCGACCGTCGATTCCTACGGTCTGGCAGCGTTGCAGCGCGCGCACCGTCTGGCGATTCCGTTCGAGAATCTCGACGTCTTGCTCGGGCGCGGCATTGCGATCGACAGCGACTCCGTCTTCGCCAAATTGGTGACGGCCGGGCGCGGCGGTTATTGTTTCGAGCATAACCGGCTGTTCCTCGATGCGCTGGCGGCGTTGGGCTTCGTCGCCAGCCCGGTGCTCGCGCGGGTCTGGCTGGGGGCGACCGATGTGCCACCGCTGACGCACACCTTCAGCCTCGTCACGCTCGGCGAAGAGCTCTGGATTGCCGATGCCGGTTTCGGCGGCAGCTATACCCCGCCGATGCCGCTGATCGCCGGGACAGAGGTGACCGCGCCCGATGGTGCGACCTTCCGGCTTGAGCAGAACGATGCGCATGGCTGGATGCTGCTGCGCGACGGCGATGCGGCCACCACCGACGGACGCGGCACCGGCAGCGGGTTTCAACCGCAATATAGTTTCGCGCCCGTGCCGGTGCATCCCACCGATCTCGCGCTCAGCAACCATTGGACGTCGACCGCGCCCCAAAGTCGCTTTCGCCAGGTCGGCGTGGTCAGCATCGTGCTACCCAACGGCTTGGCGTCGCTGACCGACGCGCGCTATCGCCGCCGTGCGGGGGGCGAGGAAACGCAAGCGATCATCACCGATCCGCGCGTCTACCGGATGCGCCTCAGCATGATGTTCGGCATTACGCTGAGCGCCGAGGACGTGGCGGCGCTGGGGGTGGTGGAGGCGTAGCCAAACGCGGCACTCTTCCTCAGATCCGTTCGGGCTGAGCCTGTCGAAGCCCCTGCGCACGGCTTGCGACGGTGCTCCCTTACGGAAAGGTGCCCTTCGACAGGCTCAGGGCGAACGGTTGTAACAGGTGCGAACGGAGTGTGTGTGTGTTTAGGCCTTTTCGCGTTCCAGCAGATCCGCGGCATCGAGCCCGAGCAGATCGATATGCGCGGCGATGCGCGGCCAGCTGGTTTTGACGAAATGCTCGCGCTCGGCCGCGCGCAGCTTTTCGGCGGCACCGGGCAGCACGAACATGCCGACGCCGCGCCGCACCTCGACATAGCCATCGTCCTGAAAACTCTGATAGGCCTTGGCGACGGTCAGCGGGTTGGCGCCATGTTCGGCGGCAAGCGCGCGGACCGATGGGAGCTGGTCACCCGCGCGAAAGTCCCCGCGCAGGATCGCCGCGGAAATGGTGCCGCGCAGCTTGATATAGACCGGGCTGTCTTCGCTGTTCAACGCTGTCATGCTACCCTAATACAGCAATGGTCGTTTCTGTCCAGTACTTCAGCCATCCCACTTTGTGATGATCGCGCTCGGATCGGGACGGGGGCGCTCCTCCAGCGGGCGGCTGGGCGTGCCGAGAAAGAAGAATCCGGCGATCCGTTCCGGCTCTGCGCCGAACGCATTGCGCACCGCGTCCGAATAGCTCGGCCAGCCGGTCAGCCAGCCGCCGGTAAAACCCAGCGCATGCGCCCCGTGCAGCAGGTTCATGCCGACTGCGCCGACCGACAGTTCCTGTTCCCACAGCGGGATATGGCTGGTGGTGCGCGGCGAAAAGAGCAAGACGACGAGCGTGGGGGCCTGGTGCGCGAATTGCTCGAGCGCGGCGATCTCGGTCGTGGCGGCCTGCGGGCGTTCGGCGCGATAGGCGGTGGTGATGACGTTGGCGAGCGCGTCGCGCTGTTCGGGGGCCACCACCACGAAGCGCCACGGGGCGATCTTGCCGTGGTCGGGCGTGCGCGCGGCAATGGTGAGGATCTGGTCAAGCTGCGCCGCATCGGGGCCGGGCGCGACCAAATCGCGCGGGCGGCCAGAGCGGCGGGTGGCGAGAAGCGAGAGCGGGCTGGTGCGGTCGTTGAGCATCGCGATCCCATAGCGGCCACGCAGGCATATTTACACACCCACGATTGGCGTTAGTCTCTGCGGTAACCAACGGTGTCGGCTTTACGGACACTGCGCCATTTCAGGGAGCTTCTTACATGGTGGATACCCCGACCGCGGACACCCCGCGCGAGCCGGATATTACGCACGTCAATCCGGCGACGGGCGCGACGTGGTTCGGCCATCCGCGCCAGCTCGCCCGGCTGTTCACCACCGAAATGTGGGAGCGCTTCGGCTATTACGGCATGCGCGCGCTGCTCACGCTGTACCTCACCAAGCATTTCGTGTTCGGCGATCGTGCCGCGACCGGTTTGTACGGAGGCTTCACCGCACTCGTTTATCTGACCCCATTGGTGGGCGGCTATCTCGCCGATCAGTATCTCGGCTCCAAGCGGTCGGTGAAGTTCGGCGCGATCATGATGGCGGTCGGCTATTTCACCTTGTGCTTCGGTGGGCAGACGGCAGTGCCGTTCGCGACAATCGACGGCCAGCGCTATGATGTGCAGGTCGAAGCCAAGGGCAGCACCGAACAGCGCTACATCGTCGACCACGGCAAAAGACTGCAAGTGAAGGGCAATGACGACGGCACCGTCTCCTTGCTCGCGCCCGACGGCAGCACCGCGCGGACGATCGCCAAGGACGGCTTCAAATCGGATGCCGAGCGCAGCCCGCTGTTCGTGACGATCATGCTCCTCGCGCTTAGCCTGATTTCGGTCGGCAACGGCTTCTTCAAACCCAACATCTCGACGATGGTCGGCGAGCTTTACCCCCAAGGCGATCGTCGCCGCGATTCGGGTTTCACCATTTTCTATATGGGAATCAATCTCGGGTCGCTCGGATCGCAGATCCTGTGTCCGATCCTCGCCGACACCTTCGGTTGGTGGGCGGGCTTCGGCCTCGCAGCGGTCGGCATGCTGATTTCTTATGCGTTGATCCAGTTCGATGGTGGCAAGCTCAACGGTTATGGCGAGGCTCCGGTGCGCAGCGGGCCCGATCGCGCGCTGCCGATCTATATCGGTGCGCTGGTCGCGGTGCCGGTCCTGTATTTCCTGTTCACCAATTTGATGAATGCGGTGCCGCCGGTGCCGGGCTCGGGCTTTATCGGCTATCTTGCGTCGCTGTCGCTGATGGGCAAGTTGCTGTTCGGCACCTTCCTCATTTCGATCCCGGGCATCCTGATCTGGTCGTTCGTGGTGGGCGACCGCCGCGAATTCCAGATGATGCTGGCGGCGATGGTGTTGATCGTGTTCAACGTCGTGTTCTGGACGCTGTTCGAGCAGGCCGGTTCGTCGCTGACGCTGTTCGCCGATCGCAATACTGATTTGCGGCTGTTCGGCGATTTCGCGATCTCGGCACCGCAGACGCAGTTCTTCAACGCCTTCTTTATCGTCACGCTTGCGCCGGTGATGAGCGTTTTGTGGACGGCACTTGCCAAGCGCGGGCTGGAGCCATCGATTCCGGTCAAGTTCGGCATCGCGCTGATCGGGGTCGGTGCGGGTTTCCTGTTCCTGGTGCTGGGCGCGGGGTTTGCCGGCCCCAATTTCCAGGTCGGCATATGGTGGCTGGCCGGGCTCTACTTGATCCACTCGGTTGCGGAATTGTGCATTTCACCCGTCGGCCTGTCGATGATCACCAAGCTGTCGATCGCGCGGATCGTCGGATTGATGATGGGCGTGTGGTTCCTGTCGATCTCCTGCGCGCAATATGTCGCCGGGATCGTCGCGCAGTTCGCCAGCGTCGATACGGTCGGCGGCGAGGTAACCAACCTGAAGGTCAGCCTCGACACCTATACGGGCACCTTCACGACCATCGCCGAAGTTGCGATGGCGTTGGGCGTTCTTCTGCTATTGTTGGCCTGGCCGCTGAAGAAGTGGATGCACGGCGTCAAATAGGGGAAGCGCGATGGATGGCACGGAGATGGTGATCGCCGCGGCAGCGGCCTTCGTTGGAACGCATTTCCTGCTGTCGCATCCGCTGCGCAGCCCCCTCGTCAAGGCGGTTGGCGCGAACGGGTTCATGGGGGTCTACGCACTGGTCGCCTTCGCCACGCTCGGCTGGCTGGCGCATGCCTATCGTGCCGCCCCTGCCACCGCGCCTTTATGGGCGGTGGGAGAGGGGATTTGGGGCCCCGTCACGCTGGTGATGTTGCTGGCGAGCGTGCTGCTGATGGGATCGCTGCTCGGCAATCCCGCGCTGCCCGGGCCACCCGTCGCGGCCGCTCCGGCTGCGGCGCGCGGCGTGTTCAGCATCACGCGGCACCCGATGCTGTGGGCGTTCGCTTTGTGGGGGCTGTGCCACATCGCGGTCTATCCGATCGCCGCCAACATCATCGTCGCGGTGGCGATTATCGTGCTGGCGCTGGTCGGCGCGGCGCTGCAGGACCGCAAGAAGGAGGCGCTGCAACCCGATCTGTGGCGCGATTGGGAACGCAAGACGAGCTATTGGCCGTTCCTCGCCATCGCGCAGCGCCGCGCGCGCTTCGGCGGCTTCCGCCCGCATGACCTTGCGGGCGGGGTAGTGATCTGGCTGGCCGCAACCTGGGCGCATATCCCCATCGCCGGCGTGGCGGCGGGGCTATGGCGCTGGGTTTACCGCTAGAGCCGCACCATCTTCATCATCGGGGCCCCATAACGCGGCCCCGCCGTGCCGCCGCGCGGCGCGGCGCGGTCGAGCGCGGCCAGATCCTCGGCGGTCAAGCTGACCTCCACCGCCGCCATGCTGTCCTCCAGCGTCGCGCGGCGCTTGGAACCGGGGATCGGCACGATATCGTCGCCTTGTGCCAGCAACCAGGCGAGCGCGACTTGCGCCCCGCTGACGCCGTGGGCGGCGGCGGTCTGCTTGACGACATCGACGATCTTGAGGTTTTCCGCGAAATTCTCTTCCGAATAGCGCGGGTCGTTGCGCCGATAATCGCCCTCGGGCAGATCGTCGCGCGACGTGATCTGACCGGTCAGGAAACCGCGCCCGAGTGGGCTATAGGGCACGAAACCGGTGCCGAGTTCGCGGCAGGCGGGCAAAATCTCCTCCTCGATATCGCGCTCCCACAGCGAATATTCGGATTGCAGCGCCGCGATCGGATGCACTGCCGCTGCCTTGCGCAGCGTGGCGGCGCTCGCCTCGGACAGGCCAAGAAAGCGGACCTTGCCCTCGCGCACCAGCTCGGCCATCGCGCCGACAGTGTCCTCGATCGGCACGTTCGGGTCGACGCGGTGCTGGTAGAACAGGTCGATCGTGTCGATGCCAAGCCGCTGGAGCGAGCCTTCGCACGCGCGGCGGATGTTGGCGGGGGTGCTGTCGACACCGGATACCTTGCCGTCGTCGCCGAAGCGGAAGCCGAATTTGGTCGCGATCACCAGCCCGTCACGCTTTCCGCGAATGGCGCGGCCGACCAGTTCCTCGTTGATCAGCGGACCATAGACTTCGGCGGTGTCGAACAGCGTCACGCCCAGCTCGATCGCGCGGTGGATCGTGGCGATGCTCTCGGCTTCGTTCGCCGCGCCGTACATATTGGGGCCGACGCCCGCCATCGGCATGCAGCCGAGGCCAAGTGCGGAAACCGTGAGATCGGGGCCAAGCGTGCGATATTTCATGAAGGGTGTTCCTGCAGCAAGGTGTCGGCGGCGGATAGCGGGACCTTGTCCCCACGCGCTGCCACGGTCAGCGTAACCGCCAGATCGAAGATGACGTTCCCGAGGGTTCGGAAAATATCCGGCATCGTCTCGACCGCAACCAGCAGCCCAAGCGGGGCGACGGGCACGCCGAGCGTCACCGCAATCGGCGCAATCGCGCTGATGAAGCTGATTTGCCCCGGCAGGCTGACCGAGCCGAGCGAGGTCAGCACGGCGACCACGGTCGCTGCCGCCAGCGTTGCGAAGGTCATCGGCACGCCGAACCACGCCGCGACATAGATCGCCACCGCCAGGTTCATCGCCGGGCCAGTCGCGCGCATCATCGCAACGGCGAGCGGCAGCACCACGCCCGAAGTGGCCACCGGTACATCCATCTCTTCCGAACTGCGCAACATCGCGGGCAGGCTGGCGAGCGAGGATTGCGTGCTGAGCGCGACCGCCAGCACCGGCAGCGAGGCGCGGATGAACCGCCCAAGCGCCATGCGGCCGCCCCAGATGGCGACGGGCACCGCAAACAGGCTGACCACGATCCCGACCGAGGACACCGTCACGATATAGTGGAACAGTGCGCCGACCGCTGCCGTCCCGGTCTTGGCGGCCACCGTCAGGGCGAGGGCGAACACACCGATCGGCGCGATCCAGATGATCCAGCCGATCATCACCAGCATCGCATCGCGGATCGCGGAAAAGAAGGTCAGCAACGCGGTACGGCCCGTGGCATCGATCCGGGTGAGCGCAAAGGCGAAGATCAACGCGAACAGAATCAGCGACAGGAAGCCGCCATTGGCGGCGGCGGCGATGACGTTATTGGGCACCATGCCCGCCAGAAACTCACCGAGCGGCGGCACCGCGCCGGGCGGGCCGACATTCACCAGCGCGCCGCGCAAGGCGGCGGCCGAGGCGGCGGGCATCGGCACCAGGCCGAGGAACAACGGCGTGAGCAGTGCAGCGGCCACCGCGCTGCTGACCATCACCACCAGAATGATGCTGATCGCGCGCGCCGCGACTGCGCCGCTGCGTGCCGCCTCGGCGGTCGACGCAATGCCGGTGACGAGCAGCGAGAACACCAGCGGAATCACCGTCATTTGCAGCGCGTTGAGCCAGGCCGAGCCGATCGGTTGCGCCACTGCGGTCGCTCCGGGCACCGCGCCTGGCAGCCAGGTGGCAAAAGCAATGCCAAGGAGTAATCCAGCGCCCAGCGACACGAGGATCCG
The DNA here is from genome assembly GCF_049897605.1 of Sphingomonas sp. DC1600-2. Classification (NCBI taxonomy): domain Bacteria; kingdom Pseudomonadati; phylum Pseudomonadota; class Alphaproteobacteria; order Sphingomonadales; family Sphingomonadaceae; genus Sphingomonas; species Sphingomonas sp. DC1600-2. The sequence goes on along the minus strand of NZ_JAFCWO010000008.1, from coordinate 79,048 downwards.
TGTCGACGGGCTATTCAACGTTGCAGACATACTCGCCCTTATCCGTAAGCGGCGCTATCACGCACCTCTGAAGATACGGGCATAACCCAATGGATGAGGGCTGATGGCAAGAAAATATTTCGGCACCGATGGGATTCGTGGCCTGACCAACAAAGCCCCGATGACCGCGGCGATGGCAATGCAGGTCGGCATGGCGGCGGGCGCGCACTTCCGCCGCGGCGACCACAAGCACCGCGTGGTCATCGGCAAGGATACGCGCCTGTCGGGCTATATGCTCGAATCGGCGATGGTGGCGGGCTTCACCAGCGTGGGCATGGACGTCGTGCTGTTGGGGCCAATGCCGACGCCTGCGGTCGCCATGCTGACCCAGTCGATGCGCGCCGATCTGGGCGTGATGATTTCGGCCAGCCACAATCCGTTCTTCGACAATGGCATCAAATTGTTCGGTCCCGACGGCTATAAGCTGTCTGATGCTGACGAAACCGCGATCGAGGCGCTGATCGACGGGGATATCGCGCTGTCGGCTGCCGCCGAAATTGGCCGTGCGCGGCGCGTGGATGACGCGCAGGGGCGCTATATCCATTTCGCCAAATCGACCTTTCCCGAAAATCTGCGGCTGGATGGCCTGCGCATCGTGGTCGATTGCGCCAACGGCGCGGCCTATCGTGTCGCGCCGACTGCCTTGTGGGAATTGGGGGCCGATGTCGTCGCGATCGGCGTGACGCCCAATGGCAAGAACATCAATGACGGCGTCGGCTCGACCGCGCCGCAAACCCTGTGCGAGACGGTGGTGGCAAGCGGCGCGCAGCTCGGCATCGCGCTCGATGGCGATGCCGACCGGCTGATCGTGGTCGACGAAAAGGGCCATGTCGTCGATGGCGACCAGTTGATGGCGACGATCGCTAGCGGCTGGGCGCGCAGCGGGCGGTTGAAGAATGGCGGGCTGGTCGCGACGGTCATGTCCAATCTCGGGCTCGAGCGGCATCTCGCGGCGCAGGGCATCGGCCTGGTGCGGACCGCGGTCGGTGATCGGCATGTGCTCGAGGCGATGCGCGCTCAAGGGTATAATGTCGGCGGCGAGCAATCGGGGCATATCATCCTGTCGGATTATGCGACGACGGGCGACGGGCTCGTCGCGGCGCTGCAGATCCTGGCCGAACTGGTGTGGGCGGGGGCTCCGGCGAGCGAGTTGTTGCACCGCTTCGAGCCATTGCCGCAATTGCTGAAGAATGTGCGGTTCGCGGGCGGCAAGCCGTTGGAGGCCGAGGCGGTGAAGGCGGTGATCGCGCAGGCTGAGGCCGAACTGAAGGGCAAGGGCCGGCTGGTGATCCGCCCGTCGGGCACCGAACCCGTTATCCGCGTGATGGCGGAGGGCGATGACCCCGCCCAGGTCGAGGCGGTGGTCGATCGCATTTGCGACGCCGTGCGCGTGGCGGCCGGCTAACTTCGTCCTCCCCTCCCGCTTGCGGGAGGGGCTGGGGGAGGGCATGTCATCCCGTGCCGTCCGCGACAGCCCTCCCCCGACCCCTCCCGCAAGCGGGAGGGGAGAAAGATACGAAATGCTCGAAATGCGCCCCGATTGCGAACGCTGCGGCGTGGATTTGCCCGCCGATGAAGCGGGCGCGTTCATTTGCTCGTTCGAATGCACCTTCTGCGCCGAATGTGCCGAAGCGCTCGACGATCGTTGCCCCAATTGCGGCGGCGAATTGATGGACCGTCCGGCGCGCGTCGATGACGCGCTGGCGCGCCACCCGGCGAGCACCGTGCGCCGGTTTAATTCCCCTCCCGCGCGCGGGAGGGGGTAGGGGAGGGCCTGTGACGAACCTTCCCGACCAAGACAGGCACTCCCCCAACCCCTCCCGCGCGCGGGAGGGGGGCCTTGTCCCGCGCATCCTGATCATCGCGGGGTCGGATTCGGGTGGGGGCGCTGGCATCCAGGCCGATATCAAGACGGTGACCATGCTCGGCGGCCACGCGATGACCGCGATCACCGCGATCACCGCGCAGAATACGCTGGGCGTGCAGGCGGTGCTGCCGGTACCGACCGAGATGGTGATCGCGCAGATCGAATCGTGCGTGTCGGACATTGGGGTCGATGCGGTGAAGATCGGGATGATCGGCTCGGCGGCGACCGCGCATGCGGTGGCGGACTATCTTGAACGCCTTAGCCCCTCCCCTTCAGGGGAGGGGCTGGGGTGGGGCCTCTCCCCGGATGCGCCCACTATAGGCACGGCCCCACCCCCAACCCCTCCCCTGAAAGGGAGGGGCTTAAGCATCCCCATCGTCTTCGATCCTGTGATGGTTGCGACCAGCGGCGACGTGCTGGCCGATGCCGATACGATTGCGGCGTTCGAGCGGTTGATGCGGATCGCGACGGTGGTGACGCCCAACTTGCCGGAATTGGAGGCACTGCAAAAATCCCTCTCCCAGCGGGAGAGGGAGGGAGCCGCGCAGCGGCGGAAGGGTGAGGGTGACCCGGCGGCTGGAGCAGACCCTCACCCTTCCCACGCCTTCGGCGCGGGCCCCTTCCCTCTCCCGCTGGGAGAGGGATTTTTGCTCGTCAAAGGCGGGCATGGCGAAGGGGACGAGATCGTCGATCGGTTGATCGGCCCCCAAGGCGAGGTCGCGTCCTGGTCTGCCACGCGAATCGAAACCCGCAGCACCCACGGCACCGGCTGCACGCTGGCGTCGGCGATCGCGACGTTGCTGGCACAGGGGCAGTCGCTCACCGCAGCGATCGCTGGCGCGCGGCACTTTGTTCGGCTTGCCTTGCACGATGCCCCCGGCCTTGGCGGCGGACATGGGCCAATGGGGCATCAGGCGGTGCGGCTCGATATCGGGCCGGAGCGGCGGCTCAACCAGATCACGCTCGGTCTGTCCGATTATGCTGCCTCGTGCGATTTCTACCGCACGCTCGGCCTTACCCAGATCGTTGCCACCGACGATGCGCATTATGCGCGGTTTGAGGCACCGGGCGGCGCGACGCTGTCGATCGAGCAAGGCGCGGAACCGACAGTGTTTTTCGAATGCGCCGATCTCGACGCCGAAGTCGCGCGATTGCAGACGGCGGGGGTGGTGTTCGACCAGCCGCCGACCGAGCAGCCCTGGGGCTGGCGCGAGGCGCGGCTGCGCGATCCCGCAGGCAATGCGGTCTGCCTCTATCAAGCTGGCGAAAACCGCCGCTATCCGCCATGGCGCTTGCGCGATGCCTAGCCTGAAACACGAGAAACTGTGCCTTGCGCCTGTCGCCGGGGTGGACGAGGCCGGGCGCGGGCCGCTGGCTGGGCCGGTGGTCGCCGCTGCGGTGATCCTGCCGGCCAAGGGTATCCCACGCGGCATCGATGATTCGAAGAAGCTCGCCCATGCCGACCGCGCGCGGCTGCATGACCGGTTGCGTGCCTGCGCGATCGTCGGGATCGGGATTGTCGAGGCCGAGGAGATCGACACGCTCAATATCTATTGGGCGACGATGAAGGCGATGACGCTGGCGGTCGAGGCGCTCGGCTGCGCGCCGGGGCATGTGCTGGTCGATGGCAACCGCTTGCCCAAATGGGGCTTTGCGGCGACGCCGATCGTGAAGGGCGATTCGATCAGCCTGTCGATCGCCGCCGCCTCGATCATCGCCAAGCATACCCGCGACACAATCATGCTCGCGCATGCCGAGGCGCATCCGCATTATGGCTGGCACAGCAACAAGGGCTATGGCGCGCCCGACCATTTGCGCGCGCTGCGCGAGCATGGCCCGTGTCCGCTCCACCGCCGCAGCTTCGCGCCGGTCGCGGAGGCCTATCGCGCGCGGGAAACGCTGCTGGTGTGATTCGGGTCGGAATTCGTTCCGGGGCCATCTTTTTTATCGCAAGTGAGTCCTCGCGGCGACACCCCAGCGGTTGGGCCTGTGGATAACTCCGGACTCAACATCTGCCCTGCTTCCCGAAATGTTCCGCCTTGTTAACGATTTGGCAGAGGTTTTCGTTAACCAATGTTCGCTTGACGGGAGTCCCCACATTCGCAGGGATGCGCGCGACAGCGAATAAAGGCGGGCATGATGGGCGTTTTGGAAAAGATCAGGGTCGGGACGAAGCTCGACACGGTGCCGCGCGTGCCGATGGCCGAATTGCCGCTCGACCAGATCCTGCAGGGGGATTGCATCGCGGCGATGCGCGCGTTGCCGGCCAAATCGGTCGACCTGATCTTCGCCGATCCTCCCTATAATCTGCAGCTCGGCGGCGACCTGTCGCGGCCCGATGGCAGCCATGTCGATGCGGTGACCGACGAATGGGACAAGTTCGATTCGCTCAGCGCCTATGACAAGTTTACGCGCGAATGGCTGGTCGAGGCGAAGCGGATCCTGAAAGACAATGGCGCGATCTGGGTGATCGGCAGCTATCACAATATCTTCAAGGTCGGTGCCGCGATCCAGGATCTCGGCTATTGGATCCTCAACGACATCGTGTGGCGCAAGGCCAACCCGATGCCCAATTTCAAGGGCACGCGCTTCACCAACGCCCATGAAACGCTGATCTGGGCGTCGATGGGCGAGAAGGCCAAATACACCTTCAACTATCGCAGCATGAAGACGCTGAACGACGAATTGCAGATGCGCAGCGACTGGGAATTTCCGGTGTGCGGCGGGCAGGAGCGGCTGAAGAAGGACGGGGTCAAGGTCCATCCGACGCAGAAGCCCGAGGCGTTGATCTATCGCATCCTGCTTGCCTGCACCAAGCCGGGCGACGTGGTGCTCGATCCGTTCTTCGGCACCGGCACGACCGGCGCGGTCGCCAAGCGGCTCGGACGGCGCTGGATCGGGATCGAGCGCGAGGACGACTATATCGCCGCCGCGCGCGAACGCATCGCTGCGGCGCTGCCGCTGGATGAATCCTCGCTCAAGACGATGCAAAGCCCGAAGGCCGCGCCCAAGGTGGCGTTCGGCGTGCTGGTCGAAAATGGGTATCTGACGGCGGGTCATGTGCTGTGCGATGCCAAGCGCCGCCACCGCGCGCTGGTGCGCGCCGATGGCAGTTTGGAAAGCGTGTGCGGCGCGGTCGGGTCGATCCACAAATTGGGCTCGACGCTGCAGAACGCGCCCGCCTGCAACGGCTGGACCTTCTGGCATTATGAAACGCCCGAGGGGCTGAAGCCGATCGACGTGCTGCGCCAGACCTATCTGCTGGCGACCCAGCCTTAGCCGCACACCGTCATGCCGGACTTGTTCCGGCATCCACGGTGCCGCAAAGAACATCGCGCGGGGATGGCACCACGGTGGACCCCGGAACAGTCCGGGGTGACGTACTATGACCCTCCACCTCCGCCCGATCCAGTTTGTCGATACCCCGGTGGATCGCGACGGCGCGGTCGCGCGGCTGGCGGGCGGGATGCTGTGGTTCTCCGCTTATGAGGTAATTGAGGACGGGCGGCGGCGCACCGTGCCGGTGGCCGAGCTTGGCCCGCTGCTGCGCGACGAGCGTGCTGCCTCGCTCCACGCCGCGATCACCGCGCCGCGCGCGCCTTTGGTGCTGGGCGAGCGGACGTTGCGCTTCGATCAGCCGATGGTTGCGGGCATCCTCAATGTGACGCCCGACAGTTTTTCGGATGGCGGCGCAGTTCATGACGATCCGGCCGCCGCCGCCAGTGCGGGCGTGGCGATGGCGGAGGCGGGCGCGGCGCTGATCGACGTCGGCGGCGAATCGACCCGGCCCGGGGCCGCGACGGTGTGGGAAGGCGATGAGATCACGCGTGTCGTGCCGGTGATCGAACGGCTCGCGCGCAGCGGCACGCTCGTTTCGATCGATACGCGCAAGGCTGGCGTGATGGAGGCGGCGCTGGGCGCAGGCGCCGCGATCGTCAACGATGTCGCCGCGTTATTGTGGGATGATCGCGCGCTGGAGGTGGTGGCGAAGGCCGGATGCCCGGTCGTGCTGATGCATTCGCCCGATCCGGCCAAGGGCGGCCATGGCAGTGTCGGCTATCGGGACGTGCTGCTCGAGGTGTTCGACTGGCTCGAGGCGCGGATTGCGGCGGTGGTCGCGGGTGGGGTGGACCGCTCCCGGATCCTCGTTGACCCCGGCATTGGCTTTGGCAAATCGCTGTCGGACAATCTCGCGCTGATCAATGGCCTTGCGCTGTTGCACGGCCTTGGCTGTCCGATCCTGCTGGGTGCCAGCCGCAAACGCCTGATTGGCGCGCTGTCCAATGAAGCGCCCGCGCGCGAGCGCCTGGGCGGATCGATCGCGCTGGCGATGGCGGGGGTGGCGGCGGGCGCGCAGCTGCTGCGGGTGCATGATGTCGCGGAGACGGCGCAGGCAGTGCGCGTCTGGCGTGGCTTGCGCGATCGGGCACTGGTCGGACGCTAGCGGCACGGCTAACCCAGCCGTCAGGTTGGAGGGAAGACGCCCATGATTATCGATTCCGGCCCGCGCCTGCGCCAGATTTTCGCCGAGGTGTGGCGACCGCTGCTCGTGCTGTTCGTCTGGGATGTGGTGGTGACGGGGGGCTATTATTTGCTCCCGTTCCACGCGCCGTCGCTGCCGTTGACGCTGTTCGGGTCGGCGCTGGCGCTGTTTCTCGGCTTTCGCAGCACCTCGGCCTATCAGCGCTGGTGGGAGGGGCGCGTGCTGTGGGGCGCGATGATCAACGCCTCGCGCAGCCTTGCCCGAACGGTGCGGAGTTATCTGCCCGACGCCGAAGGGCGGGATCTGCAGCGCGCGATCATCCTGCGTCATGTGACTTATGTGAACGTCCTGCGCTGTCAGTTGCGGCGGCAGGACCCCAGGCCCGAGGTAGAGCGCTTCCTGTCCCCGGACGAAGCCAAGCCCTCGCTCGCGCGCACCAACACCGCCAATGGCATCCTCGACGGCACCGGCCGCCGGATCGACCATGCGCGCGTGCTCGGCTGGATCGACACGGTGCAACAAGCGGCGATCGAGCGGATCCTGGTCGATATCACCAACGCGCAAGGCGGGATGGAGCGGTTGAAGAACACGCCTTTGCCCAATCAGTACCGCTTCTTCCCCGAGCTGTTCACCCGGCTGTTCTGCGTGCTGCTGCCGATCGGGCTGGTCGAGACGCTGGAATTTGCCACGCCGATCGGTTCGACCGTGGCGGGGGCGATGTTCCTCGCGGTGCTGCGCATTGGCGACGATCTGGTCGATCCCTTCGCCAATACCGTGCACGACGTGCCGCTGAGCGCGATGTGCCGCACGATCGAGATCGACTTGCTGCAAGCGCTGGGCGATCCAGCCCCCGAACCGATGCGTCCCGTCAAAGGGATCCTCTGGTAGGAAAAGGGCGGTAGTCGCCTACCGCCCCACCACAATCAGCAGCCGTTCTTGCGATTCTGTGCCGCGTCATGCTTCTTGTCGAGATGCTTGCCGAGCAGGGCACCGCCAACGCCGCCCGCCAGCGTGCCGAGCACGCCGCCGCCGAGCACATTGCCCGCGACCGCGCCGCCAACGCCACCGGCGATTGCTCCGGTGGTGCCGCTGCTGCGTTTGCAGCGATAATAACGGCCGTCCTCGCCGCGATAGGTCCGCTGATCGTCGCGACGATCATAGCGACGGTCGTCACGATCCTGCGCGACGGCCATGGTCGGCATGGCCGCCGGGACCAGCGAGAGCGCGGCCAGCGCCGCGAAAACGGATTTCTTCGACATGGGTAATCTCCTCGACGCTGTAACACACAGCGCTGCGGATATTTCCGCATCGGCCCTGAATTTGCGGTGAAGCGATCGTACAGGCGCGGTTAGGCTGCGGCGTTGTCGATCCCCAATTCGCCAAGCTTGCGGTACAGCGTCGAGCGGCCGATGCCGAGCCGTCGCGCCACTTCGGTCATGCGCCCGCGATAATGGCCGATCGCAAGGCGGATGACATCGGCCTCGATTTCCTCGAGCGCGCGCAAATTGCCATCGGCATGGAACAGCGTGACGCCGCCGCTGGTCGCCATCGGCACCGGGGTCGGCGTGGTGTGGCGCTGCCCGCCAAGCGCCGCGATCTGCGGGAAGTCCGCGCGCGTCAGCGCCGATCCGTCGCACAGCACGGCGGCGCGAAACAAGGCGTTCTGGAGCTGGCGCACGTTGCCGGGCCAGTCATACCGTCCCAGCAAGGCGAGCGCATCGTCGGTGATGCCAAGCTGGCGCAACCCCGGCTGTTGCGCGATCCGCGCGAGCAGATGGCGGGCGAGCGCCGGAATATCGCCGGTGCGTTCGCGCAAAGGCGGGATCGTCACCTGCACGACGTTGAGGCGGTAATAGAGGTCTTCGCGGAAGCGCCCGGCCTCGACTTCCTCGATCAAGCGCTTGTTGGTGGCGGCGATGACGCGAACATCGACTTCGCGGACGTGGCGTGCGCCGATCGGCTGGATCTCGCCCGATTGCAGCACGCGCAGCAATTTGACCTGCGCATCGAGCGGCATTTCACCGATTTCGTCGAGGAACAGCGTCCCGCCATCGGCGAGTTGGAAGCGGCCGATCTTGCGCTCGAACGCGCCGGTAAACGCGCCCTTTTCATGGCCGAACAGCTCGGATTCGACGAGGTTGGGCGGCAAGGCACCGCAATTGACCGCGACCATCGGCTTCTTGTTGCGCGGCGACGCGGCATGGATCGCCTCGGCGACGACTTCCTTGCCGACGCCGCTCTCGCCCTCCAGCAGCACCGGCACGCGCGCCCGCGCCGCTTTGGCAGCGATGGCGAGCGCGGCCCGGAAATCCGGCGCGGAACCGACGATCTCGTCAAACGCCAGCAGCGCCGGGATCTTTTCGGTCAATGGTCGCAATTCACCCGCCGCCTTGCCCGCGACCGCCGCGTCGAGCGCGCCAAGCAGCCGTTCGGGCGCGAGCGGTTTCACCAGAAAATCGGTGGCACCGCTGCGCATTGCGGCGACGGCCTGCGCGACCGAGCCATTGGCGGTCAGCAACAGCAGCGGCAGATCGGGGCGGCGGGTGCGGATTTCCTCGATGAGGGCGGTCGGATCGGCCTCGGGGGCCCATTGGTCGAGCAGCACGGCATCGAGCTGCATCCCGTCCGGCGTGCCCAGCATCGCGATCGCCATTTCGCCGTCGGCTGCGAACACCGCGCGCCAACCGCGCCGCACCGCGATCGCCGCGACTAGGCGGCGCTGCGCAGGTTCGTCGTCGATCAACATCAGCAGGCGCTGTCCGTTGCGCGTCATGCTTTACCCCAATGCGTGCCAAATCCAGCCGCCAGCCATAGCGACAAGGTATGAAAGCGGGCTTAAACGCCCCGTCATGGGACGGGTGGGACAAAGTCGACCGATACCAAGGTAGCGCTGTAACAAACCTATGAGGGGTTGAGGGGCTAGCCTGCGCGGGCTAAGCACGGGTCCGAAGCGGGGGTAACCCCGGATCTTCGAGGGGAGAAACGATGGCTGCCGATAGCGAGCTGCAAGTTCACCGCGCGACCTATGAAAAGGTCATTGCTGTCCTGAAATATGGTGCGATCGCGTGCTTCATCATCGCGTTCGTGGTGGTGTGGCTGATCTCGGGCAAATAAGCGTGAAGATCGCTGTCCTGCGTGAAACCGCCGAGGGCGAGCGCCGCGTTGCCGCCACTCCGGAAACCGTCAAAAAATTCATCGCGCTCGGCGCGAGCGTCGCGGTCGAAAGCGGCGCGGGGCTGACCGCCTCGATCGCCGATGCCGATTATGCCGCCGCGGGTGCAACGCTGGGAGACCGCGCGGCGACCTTGGCGGGGGCCGAGATCGTGCTGGCGGTGCAGGGGCCTGCCGCCGATACGCTGAGCGGTGTCGCTCCCGGCGCATGGCTTGCCGCCGCGCTCAACCCCTTTGCCGACCGTGCGCGGATCGAGGGCTATGCCGCTGCGGGCCTCGAAGCGCTGGCGATGGAATTCATGCCGCGCATTACGCGCGCGCAATCGATGGATATCCTGTCGTCGCAGTCGAATCTCGCAGGCTACAAAGCGGTGCTCGATGCGGCCAGCGTCTATGGCCGCGCCTTTCCGATGATGATGACGGCAGCGGGCACCGTCTCCGCCGCGCGCGTGTTCGTGATGGGCGTGGGCGTTGCCGGGTTGCAGGCGATCGCCACCGCACGGCGCCTCGGCGCGCAGGTCTCGGCGACCGACGTGCGCTCGGCGACCAAGGAGCAGATCCTGTCGCTGGGGGCGAAGCCCGTCTTCGTCGAAAGCGTTGCGGGGATCGAGGGCGAAGGCTCGGGCGGCTATGCCGGCGAGATGAGCCCGGAATATCAGGCGGCGCAGGCCGAACTGGTGTCGTCGCACATCGCCAAGCAGGACATCGTCATTACGACGGCGCTGATTCCGGGACGCCCCGCGCCACGGCTGATTTCGGCGGCGCAGGTGGCGAGCATGCGGCCGGGGTCGGTGATTGTCGATCTCGCGGTCGAAAGCGGCGGCAATGTCGAGGGCGCGGTGGCGGGCGAAACCGTGGTGGTGAGCGGCGTATCGATCGTCGGCCACCGCAATGTCGCGTCGCGGCTGGCGGCGGATGCCTCGGCCTTGTTCTCGCGCAATTTGTTCAATTTCCTCAGCGCCTTTTGGGACAAGGAGGCGGGCAAGCCCGTGCTCGATGCCGAGATCGGCGATGCGATCCGGCTGACGCAAGGCGGCAAGATCGTCAACGCGCGGTTGCTCCCGGCGGTATGAGCGCTGCTGTCCTACACCCCCCGGTTTCGCTACCCGTGATCGGGTGCAAGCCCGCCCGCATTTCTTCTTTTTTCTCTGCGATACGGGCGAGCATCCTGAAATTTGAGAGGTTCTGATCGGCCATGGACTTTATCTCGATCCTTTCGATCTTCGTGATGGCCTGTTTCGTCGGCTATTATGTCGTCTGGTCGGTCACCCCCGCCCTACACACGCCGTTGATGGCGGTGACCAATGCGATTTCCTCGGTGATCATCGTCGGCGCGCTGATCGCGGCGGCGGCGGCCGGGATCGGTGAGGGCGGGGCGACGTCGAAATGGCTCGGGCTGCTCGCGGTGGTGCTGGCGAGCGTCAACATCTTCGGTGGCTTCGCCGTCACCGCGCGGATGCTGGCGATGTACAAGAAGAAGGTGCCGAGCGCGGCCGCCAAACATTGATTTCGTCACCCCGGCTTTATGCCGGGGTCCACTCATCCACTGACGCCGGGGCTGATGGCGCGGTGGACCCCGGCACAAGGTCGGGGTGACGGTAAGGGGTTGAAGGCAAGTGGAACAGATAACGGTCAATCCCTGGGCATCGCTCGCTTACCTCGTCGCGGGGGTGTGCTTCATCCTCGCGCTGCGCGGGCTGTCCAGCCCGGCGACGAGCCAGCGCGGCAACCGCATGGGCATCATCGGCATGACCATCGCGGTGGTGACGACGCTGGTGACGCATGTGCCTTTCAAAGATTATCAAGACTTCGGTCAATTGGGCTTCATCGCGCACGTTGACGGCCTGACATTGATCGAAATCCTCGCAGCAATCGGCATCGGCGCGGCGATCGGCATCACCACGGCGCGCAAGATCGCGATGACCGACATGCCGCAGCTTGTCGCCGCCTTCCACTCGCTCGTCGGGCTGGCGGCGGTGCTGGTGGCATGCGCGGCCTACCTCAATCCGGGTGCGTTTGGCATTGCCGTGGATGGCCTGATCTTCCCGCAAAGCCGCATCGAAATGGGCCTCGGCGTCGCGATCGGCGCTATCACCTTTTCGGGCTCGGTCATCGCCTTCCTGAAACTCAACGGCAATATGGGCGGCGCGCCGATCCTGGTGCCGGGGCGGCATGTGATCAACCTCGGCGTGCTCGCCGCGATCCTGGGGCTGGTCGGCTATTTCACCGTCGACCAGAGCGCATGGGTGTTCTGGACGATCACCGTGCTCAGCTTCGCAATCGGCTTCCTGCTGATCGTGCCGATCGGCGGGGCGGACATGCCGGTGGTGGTGTCGATGCTCAACTCCTATTCGGGCTGGGCGGCGGCGGCGATGGGCTTCACGCTGCACAACACCGCGATGATCATCACCGGCGCGCTGGTCGGGTCGTCGGGCGCGATCCTCAGCTACATCATGTGCAAGGCGATGAACCGCAGCTTCCTCAGCGTGATCGCGGGCGGCTTTGGCGGCGAAACCGCGACGGCGGGCGGCGCGCCCAAGGAGCAGCGGCCGTGGAAGCGCGGATCGGCCGAGGACGCCGCCTTCCTGCTCGAACAGGCCGAACAGGTTATCATCGTGCCGGGTTACGGCATGGCGGTCAGCCAGGCGCAGCATGCGTTGCGCGAAATGGGCGACAAGTTGAAGGCCCATGGCGTGCGCGTGAAATATGCGATCCATCCCGTGGCCGGGCGTATGCCGGGCCACATGAACGTGCTGCTGGCCGAAGCAAACGTGCCGTATGACGACGTGTTCGAGCTGGAGGATATCAACAGCGAATTCGCGCAGACCGACGTCGCTTTCGTGATCGGCGCGAACGACGTGACTAACCCCGCGGCCAAGACCGACAAGACTTCTCCGATTTACGGCATGCCCGTGCTCGATGTCGGCAAGGCCAAGACGGTGCTGTTCATCAAGCGTTCGATGGGCGGGGTCGGCTATGCGGGCGTCGACAATGACGTGTTCTACATGGACAACACCATGATGCTGCTGGGCGACGCCAAGAAGATGGTCGAAGAGATCGTCAAATCGCTGGACTAAGCCAGCGTACTTCAGCCAAACTGTTGATCTGAAACGCGAACGGGGGTTTGGGCGATGGTGACGGTTGGCGATATTATCGGCGGAGGTTTTCGCCTGATCCGGGAGCGGGTCGGCGCGGTGGCGGTTTGGGCTGGTCTGTATCTGGTGATGAACGTCGCCGTCGTGCTGGCGCTGCGCCCGGCGATGGCGGGGCTGATCGCGGCGCAAGCGGCGGGTAGCGCACCCAATCCGGCCGTGGCGATGGCGGGGATGAGCCAGATGTTCGGCCTGTACCTGCTGCTGATGATCGGCCTGCTGGTGCTGTACACAGCCGCGTTGCGCGCCGCTGTGCGCCCGGCGGAAAGCGGCTTTGCCTATCTGCGTCTCGGCATGGACGAAGTGCGTATGGTGCTGGTGGCGCTGGTGCTCTCGGTCGGCTTCTTTCTGCTGTACGTGCTGCTGGCGCTGGTGATTGGCGTGATCGGCGGTGTGGTGGCGGTTGCGGCGCGCGCGGCGGCGGTGCCGGTGTTCGTCCTTCTTGGTTTGATCGTGTTTGCGGTGCTGATCTTCTTCTATGTGCGCTTCTCGCTCGCCTTCGCGCTGACGATGCAGCGCGGCAAGATCATGATCGGCGAATCGTGGAACCTGACGAAGGGGCGGTTCTGGACGCTGTTCGGGGCCTATTTCGTGGTCGGGCTGATCGTGACCGTGGTGTCGGTGGTGGTGCTTGCTATTACCCAGGGCAGCTACATTGCGGAGATGGCACAGGGCGGCTTCCGCCCCGAGGCGGTGCAGGCCGCACAGCGGCACCAGATGGAGCAGCAATTCGGGGCGATTACCGGCCTGACCATATTGGGCTGGGTGCTCGGTGCGGTGCTGATGACGCTCTGGATCACGCTGGCGGCGGGTGTGGCGGGCGCGGCGGCGACCGGATTGCGCGAGGATGACTTTGCCGACATCGCTGCCGTCTACGAATGAACGCTGAGGCTTTGCTCCGTTACGGAGCAAAGACACGCAAATACGCAGCTTTGGCCGGGCTTTTCCCCCGAAATGGGTCGGCTTTCGCTGTTCCGCCGCGCGGGTATACGTAATTTGCGTACTCAGCCGCGGCGCTAGCCCGGCGTAGCGGAGCGGCAGCGATGGGCGACGATGGACGAGCGACCGGGGGAACGTTCCCAACCAGCGCGGATTGGCACCGGGCCCCGGATATTCTGGCGATCGTAGAAGAGCGGCACCGCGCGGCTGTGGAGGAGGTGTTCGACGCCGTTCGCGGCGGGAGCCGGGCGTGGACCGACTGGCGCGGTGCCACCGAGCGCCTCAATCAGCCGGGGTCGGCGGGAATTGTCGTGGCGGACGCCCGCGGAGTGGGCGAGGCGGAGCTTGCGGTGGTCCTGCCCTTGCTCGACGCGTTCGCCCGGGGCGGGGGCCAACGGGTGATCATCGTGCTCGATTTCGAGCAGATCGACAGCATTTCGGCGGCGCTCGCGGCCCCTGGGATCGAGCTGCTATGCGCGCCGACGATGGCCGAATATGTCGCTGCCGTGATCGTCGCGGGCGGCGGCGCTGGCGGGGTCCGCGATAGTGGCCGTGAGGCTGAAGCCGAGCGATTGCGGCAATTGCACGAGCAGGTCGCGCGAATCGCCGAGACGCTGGCGCGGTTGGCGGGGGATGTAGCCGATCCGACACTGCGCGAGTCCGGACGCGAACCCGGGCGCGAGTCCGCGCGGGAGACGGGCTATGTCGGCGAGCATGGCATGCGCTATCGCGGCCCAGCCCCAAGCGCGGCAGCCGCACCCGATATCACCGCGCGCGAGATTCGCGACGCGATTCGCGCGCGGCGCTTGCGCGACCAGCATTTTGCGGGCGGCTTGTTCGAGGACCCGGCATGGGACATGCTGCTCGATCTCTTCGCCGCCGAGCTGGAGCGGTCGCAGGTCTCGGTCTCCAGCCTCTGCATCGCCGCCGCCGTTGCGCCGACCACCGCGTTGCGCTGGATCGCCAAACTCACCGATGCCGGGCTGTTCGAGCGTCAGCCCGACCCGTTCGATCGCCGCCGCGCCTATATGGCGCTGTCCGCCCGCGCGAGTGCGGCGATGCGCGCTTATGTCGGGGCGGTGCAACGGATCGGCGCTGCCATTGCGTAATCGTAAGGCGGCGTGGGTGCGGAGGCTTGCAGTGTCGGCCGGGTGATGGCACAGGGCGCTTCTTCGTTCCCGCAAGCGGGTTCGCGGGCGATTAGCTCAGTTGGTAGAGCGTCTCGTTTACACCGAGAATGTCGGCGGTTCGAGCCCGTCATCGCCCACCACGCCCTGCAGGGCTATTTCAGCACCAACGGCAAGCCGGCGGCGACGAACACCACCGAATCGACGGTGCGCGCGATCGCCTGGTTGATCGTGCCAGCCATGTCGCGAAAGCGGCGCGCGAGCGCATTGTCGGGCACGATGCCGAGGCCGACTTCATTGGATACGAGCAGGATTTTTCCCGGCGCAGCGGCGATAGCGGCGGTGAGGTGGTCGATCGCGGAGGCCAGATCAGCCTCTGCGAACAACAGGTTGGAAGCCCATAGCGTCAGGCAATCGATCAGCAGGACGGTTTCGGGGCGACTGTGCGCGGCAATCGCCTCGGCCAGCGCGAGCGGTGCCTCGAGCGTTTGCCAGCGCCCCCCCCGTTCGGCGCGATGCCGCGCGATGCGATCGTCCATCTCGCTATCGAGCGCTTGCGCGGTGGCCACATAGAGCAGCGTCCCCGGGAGGTCTTCCGCCTGGCGCTGGCCAAAGGCGCTCTTGCCCGAGCGCGCGCCGCCCAGGATCAATTGTGTCCGTGTGAATGCAATCGACATCGCTTTGGCGGTTCCAACAGAGTCCCGTTGCCCTATAGCGCGGACGCGGCACTCTGCACCGTTCGATCGAGCGCGGGTAGGACCAGACGACAGGATAATGCGCGCTTGCGGGAATGGACGATACATGGCGGTCGGCTTGCGGAAGCGCAGCTCCATTATCGCGACGCGCCGACACCGTGGCTGGATTTATCGACCGGGATCAACCCAGAGCCATGGCCGGGGGCCGACGCGCTGACCTTCGACTGGACGCGCTTGCCGGACGACGCCGCGCTTCATGCGCTTGAAACGACCGCCATGCGCTATTTCGCGGCGCGGGGGCCGCAGGTTCTGGCGCTGCCCGGCACCGAATTCGGCTTGCGCGGTTTAGCGACGCTGGGTCTCCCCGGGCCCTTCCGCCACATCTGGCCGGGCTATCGCACCCATGCCGAAGCGTTGCCGGGGAGCGCCCCTATTTCCTTCGAAGCCGCGATGGAGAGGGCGGCGCAGGGCGGCACGATCGTGCTGGCTAACCCCTCGAACCCCGATGGGCGCTTGCTTGCGCCTGCCGATGTGATGGCGCTGGCGTGGCGGCTGGCGCGCAGCGGCGGGTGGCTGGTGGTCGATGAGGCGTTCATCGATGCGGAGGACGGCGGCAGCATCGTGCCGTTGCTCGACGGGAACGAGCCGGTGCTGGTGACGCGTTCGTTCGGCAAGTTCTTCGGTCTGGCGGGCGTGCGCCTGGGCTTTGGCGTGGGGCCGCCTGCAATAATCGCGCGCTGGCGCGAGACCGTCGGCAGTTGGCCGCTGTCCGCCGCTGCGATCGCGATCGGCACGGCGGCTTATGGTGATAGTGGTTGGATCGCCAGCGCCCGCGCTGCCCTGTTCGAGCGTGTAGCGGCGCTGGATCGCGTGTTGCGCCGCCACGGACTGGAGCCGATCGGCGCATCGCCGCAGTTCCGGCTGGTGCAGTGTGAGGCGAGCGCGTTGTTCGACCGCCTGGCGCGTACCGGCATTCTGACGCGACCCTTCGACTATGATCCGCGCTGGTTGCGGCTGGGTGTGCCAGCGTCGCGCGGAGATCTCGCGCGCCTCGATCGGGCTCTGGCCGGTGGCTGAACCGGTCGCGCTGGTGGCGCTGGCCCTCGATGCGGCGATCGGGTGGCCCGCATGGCTGTACCGGCGGATCGGTCACCCGATCGGCCTGTTCGCCCGGATGCTCGACGGGTGTGAGCAGGCATGGAACCGTCCCGACCGTTCCTTTGCGTCGCGCCGGACGCTGGGGGTTCTCACGATGGCGCTGCTGATCGGGACGGTCGGTGGGGCGAGCTGGTTGCTGCAACGGGCAGTGTTGGAGGGGCTTGGCCCGGTCGGGTGGCTGGCCTGCGCGTTGCTGGCCTTTCCGGCGCTGGCGCAGCGGAGCCTGGATGACCATGTCCGTGCGGTTGCCCTGGCGCTCGAGCAACGGGACTTGCCCACCGCGCGTACTGCCGTTGCGCAGATCGTGGGGCGCGATCCAGATGCTCTCGATGCCGCCGGGGTCAGCCGTGCCGCGATCGAAAGCCTGTCCGAAAGCTTTTGCGACGGCGTTGCCGCGCCGCTTTTCTGGTTGCTGGTTTTGGGGTTGCCGGGTGTGTGGATGTACAAGGCGATCAACACAGCCGACAGCATGATCGGCCACCGCGAGGAGCGTTGGCGCGCCTTCGGTTGGGCGGCAGCGCGGATCGACGATGCGGTAAACCTGATCCCCGCGCGCCTTGCCGGGATGGTAATTTGCCTTGCCGCCGGCAAAGGCTGGCGGACGATGGCGCGCGATGCGGGCAAGCATTCTTCCCCTAATGCCGGGTGGACCGAGGCGGCGATGGCGGGGGCGCTCGATCTGCGTCTGGTCGGCCCGGTCGCTTATGACGGCGTATTGTACGACAAGCCCTGGATCGGCGCGCGCGGCCGCAGCGATGCGGGTGCCGCCGACATTCGCCGGGCTCTGGCGATCTATCGCCGGGCGTGCCTGTTGCTGTGGGGAATTGCAGGGGGGCTGGCATGGGCGCTGTAATGCTGCAGGGGACGGGTTCGGACGTCGGCAAATCGGTGCTGGTGGCGGGGCTGTGCCGCGCGCTTGCCAATCGCGGGCTGCGCGTGCGCCCGTTCAAGCCGCAGAACATGTCGAACAACGCTGCCGTCACTGCCGATGGCGGCGAGATCGGGCGGGCACAGGCGACCCAGGCGATCGCCTGCCGTACCGAGCCGACCACCGACATGAATCCGGTGCTGCTGAAGCCGCAAGCCGATCATACATCGCAATTGATCGTGCACGGTCAGGTGCGCGGCACCTTGCGCCCGGGCAATTTCCGCCAGGCGCGCGGGGCCCTGCTGGAGGATGTGCTGGCGAGCTACCACCGGCTGCGCGCCGAATGCGACGTGGTGGTGGTGGAGGGGGCCGGGTCGCCTGCCGAGATCAACCTGCGTGCCGGGGATATCGCCAATATGGGCTTTGCGCGCGCGGCCGGAGTGCCGGTGGTCTTGGTCGGTGACATCGATCGCGGTGGCGTGATTGCGGCGATCGTTGGCACGCGCGCGGTGATCGACCCCGACGACGCGGCGATGATCCGGGGATTTCTGATCAACAAGTTTCGCGGCGATCCGGCCCTGTTCGAGGACGGCTATCGCCAGATCGAGCAACTGGCGGGCTGGCGCGGCTTCGGCGTGGTGCCGTGGCTCGCCCCGGCAGCGCGCTTGCCGAGCGAGGATGCGGTCATTCTCGAACGCCCGGTCGTCAGCGAACAACAGCGAATCGTCATCGCTTGCCCGATCACGCCGCGTATCGCCAATTTCGACGATCTCGATCCGCTGAAACTGGAGCCGGATGTGGAGGTGCGGATGATCGCGCCCGGACAGCCAATCCCGGCGGAAGCCGCTATGGTGGTGTTGGCCGGGTCGAAGGCGACCATCGCCGACCTTGCGTTCCTACGCGCCGAAGGATGGGACATCGATATTCTGGCGCACTACCGGCGCGGTGGCCATGTGCTGGGCCTGTGCGGCGGGTATCAAATGCTGGGCGACACGATCAGCGATCCACACGGGGTCGAAGGTTCGTCCGGCCGCGTGCCCGGGCTGGGCCTGTTGAAGGTCGATACCGTTCTTGCCGGGCGCAAGACATTGGAGCGGGTGAATGGCACTGCGCTTGGTACGCCGTTCCAGGGCTACGAAATTCATATGGGCGAAACCACGGGCCCCGATACCGCTCGCCCGGTTGCCCGCATGGCCGATGGACGGAGCGACGGTGCGATCAGCGCCGACGGGCGCATCGCGGGCAGCTACGTCCATGGTCTGCTCGATCTTGCCGGTCAGCGCGCGGCATGGCTCGCGCGCATCGGGGGGACGGGCCGTGGCATCGACCAGCACGCTGCGGTTGACCGGGCACTGGACGAGATTGCCGCTTTGCTCGAAATCCATCTCGACATCGACGCGCTGGTCGCGGTGTCACAGATGGCGCAGGACTAAGATCGCGACCAGTAACCCGGTTTCGACGAGTTCGATCCCCGCGCCGTGGCAATCGCCCGAAACACCACCCAGCGTTCGCCGCAACCACAGGCCCCACAGGCCAATCAACGGCAGCACGAGCAGGATCGCGGGCACCGCCACGGCGCTGGCCGCGAGCAGGACGGACCATCCGACGATGTGCGATATGCGCACATGCTCGACGAAGCGCGCGCCAAGCCCTGCATGCAGCGGCGGCAGCCACAGCGCCCACACCAGCGGCCCGATGCGCGCGGCAAAGGGCAGCAGGATCAACGCAGGGAAAACATCGCCCGCCGCGATCAGGGCGTGGACCAGCACCAGCTTGGCGAGCAATTGCAGCACGATCACGACCACGCCGAAGCTGCCGACATGCGGATCCGCCATCACCGCCAGCAAGCGCGCGCGGTCCTTGTGCGCAGCGCCGCAGCCATCGGCGAGGTCCGCCAGCCCATCGAGATGCAGCGCCCCGGTCACCCCCACCCACACCGTTACCGCCGCCAGCGCCGCCACCCAGCCATCCAGCTGCGCGCCCAGCCCCGCCGCGCCCGCGACCAGCGCCCCGACGATCAGCCCGACGGCGGGGAACCAGCGCATCGATCGGGCAAAATCGCGCTCGCTCGCCGCCACGCGCGGGGTGGGCAGCCGGGTGAGGAACTGGATGGCAAGGAGCAGGCTTTTCATGGGCGCAGGCCAATGATCTGCGCAGCGCGCGTTTCACCGGGCCACACGCGCAACGACAACAGGCTGGCATAGGGCAGATCGATTGCCCAGCTCTGGCGGGAATCGAAGCCGCACAGCACCGCCAGCGCCGCCCGCATCGCCCCGGCGTGCGTCACCACCAGAGTTGGAGCCGCCGCCAGATCGGCCAGCGCCCGCGCCACCCGCCCGACGAGATCGGACCAGCGCTCGCCCGCCGGCGGCGCGCAGCCATCGGGATCGTCCCAAAAGCGCGAGAGCGCGGCACCGTCCACTGCGTTGGGGGGCAGGCCGTCCCACTGCCCGAAGTCCAATTCGCGCCAACGCGGATCGATCACTAGCGGGATCCCTCTCATCGCCGAAATTGCCGCGCCCGCACGCCGGGCGCGCGACAGGTCCGATGCGATCAGCACCGTGACATCCAGCTCGCGCGCCTGCGCCACGCACGCGGCGATGCCAGGCGGCAGCGGGGTCGCGTCGGTGTGGCCGATCAAGCGCCCCGCGCCTTCCGGCTCGCCATGCCGCAGGAGATGCAGGACGAAGCTGCTCACAACGCCTCCGCCACCCCCGCCTCGGCAAAGGTCGCCATGCCGTTATGCGCGGCGAGCGCGCTGCGGATGACCGACACGGCCACCGCGCCGCCGCTGCCCTCACCCAGCCGCATCCCGAGCGATAGCAGCGGTTCCAGTCCCAAATGGCGCAGCACGCGGACATGCCCTGGCTCGGCCGAACAGTGCCCGGCGATACAGTGATCGGTGATGGCAGGCGCGTGCACGGCCAGCGGTGCCAGCGCGGCGCAGGTGATGAAGCCGTCGAGCACCACCGGCACGCGCTGCCGCCGCGCGGCAAGTATGGCACCCGCAATCGCGGCGATTTCGCGCCCGCCCAGTCGTCGCAACCTTTCAAAGGGGGTGCGCGGTGCCCCCGCGTGGAACGCCAGCGCGCGTTCGACCACCGCGACCTTGCGGGCGATGCCGGTCGGGTCGACACCGGTTCCCGGCCCGACCCAGTCCGCCGCCGCGCCGCCAAAGCTGCGCGCGCACAGGGCGGCGGCGGCGGTGGTGTTGCCGATGCCCATCTCGCCGACCACCAGCAGGTCGAGCCCCGGCTTAACCACGGTGGCCCCGGCGGAAAGGGCGGCCAGGCATTCGCCCTCCGTCATTGCGGGGCTTTGCGTGAAATCAGCCGTCGGACGATCGAGCTCCAGCGCGACCACCGAAAGCTCCAGCCCCGCCGCCGCCGCCAGGGCATTGATCGCCGCGCCGCCCTTCGCGAAATTGGCGACCATCGCCTGGGTGACGCTGGCGGGAAAGGCGCTGACGCCATGCGCGACAAAGCCGTGATTGCCGGCGAAAATGGCGGCGCGCCCGTGCGCGATGCGCGGTCGCGCGGTGCCCTGCCACCCGGCCATGAACAGCGCGAGATCCTCCAGACGGCCGAGCGACCCCGGTGGCTTGGTCAATGCCGCTTGCCGCGCGCGTGCTTGCGCAATTGCCGTCGCATCGGGCTCGGGTAAATTGGCCAGCGCGGCATCGAACGCGGCGGGTGTGGCAAAACCGCTCATTGCGCGACAAAGCCCGGCGGTGGCGTGCGGGTGATGAAATGCCCCTTCACGCCCTGCGGCCACTCTTTGAAGGGCACGCGGCCATGCTCGCTCTCGGCATAGGCCAGCGCGTAGTCGAGCAAGGCGGTTGCGGCATCGGCATCCGGCGTGAACCGGCCCAGCACATAGCCGACCTTGCCCGGCGCGCGCAGATGCACGGTGCAGAATTCGGCACAGGCGAACAGGCACGGCATTTCCTGCACGGCGATGCCTGCATAGCGTGGGTCACCAGCCTGTGCTTCGCGTAACGCCGCGACCAGCCGCGCGCCGCCGCGCAGGCCGACCGCATCCTCTTTCGCATCGGCGCTGTGGCGACAGGTGTTGCAGGCGACGATGGCGGGGCCATCCTCGACGGGGGTCAGCATAAGGTCGGGGTCTTTCCTGTGGCGGTCATCGTTCAAAAATCCGGTCGTCCATGGGTTCGCGTGCCTGCCAGCCGTGCCGTTCGAGTTCGGGCGTAAGGGAGGCCTCGCTCGGGTAGCCGACACACAACACTGCAATCAGCGACCAGTCCGTCGGCACGTCGAGCAGCGCCTGAACCTCCAGCGGATCCACGATCGATACCCAGCCCATGCCGATGCCGCGCAGCCGCGCCGTCAGCCACAGCGTGTGGATCGCCATGACGCACGAATAGCGCAGCATTTCGGGCATGGTCGCGACGCCGAGGCCGTGCCCGGCGGCGGGTTGCTCGTCGCAGAAGACCGCCAGCACTTCGGGGGCCTCGCGCAAGCCGTGCAGCTTCAGCGCCTGATAGCGATCGTACCGTTCGGTGCCGCGATAACGCGTTGCCGCTTCGGCCTTTTGCGCATCGACATGGATGGCCAGCGCGTCGCGCAGTGCACGCGTGCGCACCCGCACGAAGCGCCACGGCTGCGCATTGCCGACCGACGGCGCGAAAGCGGCCGAATGCAGGATGGCGCGTATGTCCGCTTCCGCCACCGCGCGCGGATCGAAATGGCGCACATCGCGTCGCCAGCGCAGCAGGTTGCCGAAGCGCGCCTGAAACGCGACATCGAAGGCGGGCGGTCCTTCGGTCAAAATTCGATCCCCGCCTGCGCCTTTACGCCCGCGCGGAACGGGTGCTTGACCATCGTCATGTCGGTGACGAGATCGGCTGCGTCGATCAGCGCCTCGGGCGCATTGCGGCCGGTGACGATGACGTGCTTCCTCTCGGGCTTGGCAGCGAGCACCGCCAGCACCTCGTCGAGCGGCAGATACTCGTAACGCAACGCGATGTTCATCTCGTCGGCCAGCACCATGTGATAGGCGGGGTCCGCGATCATGCGCTGCACTTCGTCCCACGCACGGCGCGCGGCGGCGATATCGCGCGCGCGGTCCTGCGTGTCCCAGGTGAAGCCCTCGCCCATCGGCTTGAATTCGACATTGTCGGGAAAGGCGGCGAAGACGCGCGCTTCCCCGGTCTGCATCGCGCCCTTCACAAACTGGACGACGCCCACCTTCATGCCGTGCCCGATCGCGCGCACGACCATGCCCAGCGCGGCGCTGGTCTTGCCCTTGCCTTTGCCGGTGTGGACGATCAGGAGGCCCTTTTCGCGGGTCTTCCCCGCGACGATCCTGGCTTGCGCGGCCTGTTTTTTGCGCATCTTCTCGGTGTGCCGCGCTTCGTTCGCCGACGCAGCGTCTTCGGGGTCAAGCGACATCGGCGCGGTTCTTTCGTAAGAGATAGATATCCATGATCCAGCCATTGCGCGCGCGCAGGTTGGCTCGCGCGGCGGCAATGCGCGGCGCGACGGTGGCGAGCGGTCCGTGGATCAGCGTTTCCTGTGGCATCCCGACATAGGCACCCCACCAGATCGAAATGCCGTCCGGCTCCAGCACCTCGAACGCGCAGCCGCTGTCGAGCATAACCACAACCGTGTCGGCCGCGTCGGGCCAGCCACAGGCGCGCAATAACCGCCCGGTGGTGATCGTGACGGCACCCGCGAGGGCATTGAGCGGGATGGCGTGCGCGGCGGTGAGCAGCTGCAGGCTGGTCAGTCCCGGCACGACGCGCACGCGGAGCGGCAGGCCGCTCGCCCGCAACCGCTCCGCGATGCGCAAGCTGCTGTCATAGAGCGCGGGATCGCCCCAGACGAGCAGCGCCAGCCGCCCGCCCTCGGGCAAATGCGCCACGATCTGAGCGCGCCATGCGGCGGCGATGGCGTCGTGCCAGTCGTCGACGGCGTGGGCATAGTCCCCGCCTGCTGCGCGCACCGGCATGTCGAAGGCGACGATCCGCGTCGGCCCGGTCAGCACCCGCGCGCAGATCGCGCGGCGCAGGTCGATCAGGTCGGATTTGGCATCGCCCTTGCGCGGCAGCAGGATCAGGTCGGCGCTGTTCATCGCCTGCACCGCCTGCGCGGTCAGATGGTCGGGATTGCCGGTGGCGATGCCGATCAGGTCGAGATCGATCATGCGTCCTCCATCAACGGGCCATAGAGGATCAGCGCGGGGGCCGATCCCGCGCCCGTGGTCAGCGCATCGGCCAGCGCGGCGACCGAGCTGCGCGTTATCCGCTGACTGGCATGGCCGACATTTTCGGCCAGCAACGCGGGTGTCTGCGGCGGCAATCCGGCGGCGATCAGACGCGTGGCCAGCGCGGGGAAGGTGCGCTTGGGCATGAACACCACCGTCGTCGCCTCGGCATCGGCGAGCGCCGCCAGATTGAGGTCGTGCGGCAGCGCCCCGGTCGCATCGTGCCCAGTGATGAACTGAACGCGCCGCGCCAGCGCCCGCCGCGTGAGCGGGATCGCCGCCGCCGCCGCCGCTGCGCTGGCCGAACTGACGCCGGCAATGATCTCGAAGGGGATGTTCGCCAGCCGCAACGCTTCGATCTCCTCCTCCAGCCGACCGAAGATCCCGGCGTCGCCCGACTTTAGCCGCACCACACGCCCACCCGTGGCAGCATGGGCGACGAGCAAGCGGTTCACTTCGGCCTGGCTGGGGGAGGGGCGTCCGGCGCGTTTGCCGACATCGATCAAGGTCGTACCGGCGCGGATGTGGTCGAGCATCGCACCGGAGGCGAGATCGTCGAACAGCACGGCATCGGCCTGTTGCAGCCGCGACAGGCCCTTCAGCGTCAGCAATTCGGGATCGCCGGGGCCTGCGCCGACAAAGGAAACAAAGCCGGTCATTGTGCGGTGGCGATCATATGAAAATAGCTGCCGGTGACGCGGCCGCGCCGCGAGCCGGTTTCGGCGACCGCTGCGCCGTCAGCGTCGGTGACATAAGCGAGCGGTGCGTCGGTCTGTTCGACGACCGTCGAGTAATGAAATTCATGGCCGCGCAGCCGCGTGCCCGCCGCCAGCGCTCCTACCGGCGCGACCAGTTCGGCAAGGCGATAGCCCAGATGCATGCGGCGCTGGGCATGGCTGGTGACCAGCCCGAGCAGACCGGCCATGCGATGCGCTGCGCCGTCTTTGTCGATCAGCGCCGCGCCCAGCACCATATAGCCGCCGCATTCGCCGTGGACCGGGCGCGTCTCCGCATGGTGGCGAAGGCCACCCAGAAAGGTCGTGGCGGCGGCGATCGGCCCGGCGTGGAGTTCGGGATAGCCGCCGGGCAACCACACCATGTCGGCGGTGGCATCCGGTGCTTGATTGGCGAGCGGCGAGAAAGGCAGGATTTCCGCGCCGCCGCGTCGCCACCCCTCCAGCACGTGCGGATAGACGAAGGAGAAGGCGGCATCGCGCGCGATCGCGATGCGTTGGGCTGGCGGCGCGGGCGGGAGCGACCGGTCGGGCGTGTGCGCCCGTTTCTGCGCGGCGGCGGCGCAAATCGCGTCGAGATCGGCATGGTCGCGCAGGAAGGCGGCATAATCGGCGATCGCGGCATCGAGCGCGGGATGTTCGATCGCCTGGACGAGCCCCAAATGCCGCTCGGGCAAGGTCAAGTCGCCACGGCGCGGCAAGGCCCCCAGCACCGCAATTCCCACCGCCTCCAATCCGCGCCGTACCAGCCGTTCGTGGCGCGGGCTGGCGACGCGGTTGAGGATGACCCCGGCGAGCGGGACAGTGGGGTCGAGCAGCTTGAAACCAAGCGCGATCGCTGCCGCAGACTGCGCCTGGCCCGATACGTCGATTACCAGCACGACGGGCCAGCCCATGCGGCACGCAATGTCGGCGCTCGCCCCGTTGCCAGTGGCCCCGGCACCGGCAACGCCATCATAAAGCCCCATCGAGCCTTCGGCGAGGACGAGATCCGCGCCCGCTGCTTCGCCTGCGATCGTATCGAGCAAACCACCCGTCATCGCCCAACTGTCGAGGTTGAACGACGCGCGCCCGCACGCCGCGCGGTGAAAGGCGGGATCGATATAATCGGGTCCGCTCTTGAACGGCTGCACCACCAGCCCGCGTGCGCTGAGCGCGCGGAGCAGCCCGAGCATGACCGTTGTCTTGCCCGTGCCCGATGCCGGGGCGGCGATCATGAGGCCCGGCACGCTCATTCGGCAGACTCCGCAAAACGCGAGGTTGCATCCTGCGGCCGGAAGCGCCGGTCATAGCCGTGGGCGTAAAGGCTGCTTTCGGCGAAATCCTCGGCTGCCAGCACGCGGCCGACCAGAATCAGCGCGGTGCGCTCCATGCTGCCCGCGACCGCATCCGTGATCGTCGCCAGCGTGGCGTGCACGATACGCTGATCGGGCCAGCTCGCCCGCCAGACCACCGCCACCGGACAGTCCCCGCCGTAGGCCGGGGTGAGATCGGCGACGACGCGATCGAGCGCGTGGATCGACAGATGGATCGCCAGTGTTGCCCCGGTGACTGCGAAATGGGCGAGGCTTTCCGCAGGGGGCATCGTACTGGCGCGTCCCGGCGTGCGCGTCAGCACTACAGACTGGGCGAGCGCGGGCAAGGTCAGTTCCGCCTCCAGCGCGGCAGCGGCCGCGGCGAAGGCGGGCACGCCGGGGGTGACCGTGACGGGAATGTCCAGCGCGCGCAGGCGACGCAGTTGCTCGCCCATCGCCGACCATAGCGACAGATCTCCCGAATGCAGCCGCGCGACATCCTGCCCCAGCGCATGGGCGGTGGCGATTTCGGCGATGATCGCGTCCAGGTCCATCGGCGCGGTGTTGATGATCCGCGCCCCCGGCGGGCAGTGGCGCAGCACCGCTTCGGGGATAAGCGACCCTGCATACAGGCAGACCGGGCTGGCGGAGATCAGATCGCGCCCGCGCAGCGTCAACAGATCGGGCGCGCCGGGGCCAGCCCCGATGAAGTGAACGGTCATGACTGGGGTCCTTCAGCGATCGCGCAGGTGGCCATGCGATCGGGCGAAACGTGGCGCGGGCCGAGCAGGCGCGCGCCGCGGCCCGCGGCGCACAGCGCGCTGGCCTCGGCGACGCTCCCGCTGGCATAGGCGGCCAAGCTGGCGACGGAGCGGGTCGGCGTGGCGACGCTGGACAGTGCCTCGGGCGAGATCGCAAGAACCGGTAAATCCAACGCCTGCCCCAATGGCGACAGGCCGGAGAGTTTGTCTGTCACGGTGGCGAGGTGGGTGACGGAGGGATGCCCCCGTTGCGCCAGCCGCAAGGCCGCGCGCAGCGACTCCAGCGGTGCACCTGCCCGAAATCCGAACCCGGCGACGATCACAGGATGACACTCCATTGCACGACGGGATAGCTCGACCGCCAACCGCGGCGGCGGCCCAGCGGAGCAGCCTGAGCGAGCTCGATCCGCAGCAGAGCACCGCCCTTGGCGCTGTGCCAGGCGGCGAGCAGTGCTTCCGATTCCAGTGTCACCGCATTGGCGACGAGCCGCGTGCCGACCGGCAGGCGTGCCCACAGCGCCTCCAGCAAATCTTGCGACAGGCCGCCGCCGATAAACACCGCAGCGGGCGCGGGCCCTTCGGGCAAGACCGAAGGTGCGGTTCCGATCAGCACCTCCAGCCGATCGACACCCAGCGCCCAGGCATTGGCGCGGGCGCGTTCGGCGCGGGCCGCATCTGCCTCGACCGCCAGCGCGCGATTGGCCGGATGCGCCAGCAACCATTCGATCGCGATCGAGCCTGATCCAGCGCCAATGTCCCAGAGCGTTTCGCCCGGACGGGGGGCCAGCGCCGACAGCGTCAGCGCCCGGATCGGGCGTTTGGTGATTTGGCCATCATGGTCGAACAGCACATCGGGCAGGCCCGCCACGCGCGGCACCGCGGCCCCCGAACCCGCGCACTCGATCGCCACCGCGACAGGATGAGCGATATCGGTGAAATCAAGCGTATCGGCCTGTGTCGAACGGATGCGCTCGTCGGGTCCGTCCAGTGCCTCCAGCACGTGCAACGGCGACGCGCCAAAGCCACAGCCGCGCAGCATAGCGGCCAGCGCGGCAACCGCCGTGCCGTCGCGCACCAGCACCAGCAGGCGCGCGCGCGTGGCAAGGTGTGGGCGCATCCGTTCCAGCGGCGCGGCATGGAGGCCGAGACAGACGGTATCCTGCAATGCCCAACCCAGGCGCGCGGCGGCGAGGCTGAAGGTGGAGGGCGTTGGATGCGCCACCCATTCATCGCGGGCGAGATGGCGGGTCACGCTGCTGCCCGCCCCGAACCAAAACGGATCGCCCGACGCCAGCATCACCACCTTTCGACCGCGATGCGTCAGCAACAGCGCAATGCCGTCGGCAAAGGGCACTGGCCATTCGATCACGGGGCAGGTAATCGCCGGGAATAGCGACAGATGCCGAGCCGATCCGATGACCAGCTCGGCCTCGGCCAAAGCCGTCTGGCTGGCGGGCGAAAGGCTCTTCGCGCCCGCCGCTCCGACGCCCAGGATCGTCAACCACGGCATGTGCCGAAGCTGCGGAGCCGTTTCAGCCATGCGCAATGTCCTTCTGCTGGGCGGCACGACCGAAGCGAGTGCGCTCGCGGCGCTGCTGGCGGCCGGCGGCGTTGCGGCCACGCTCAGCTACGCTGGCCGGACGCAATCCCCCCGTCCGCAACCCGTGCCGGTCCGTATCGGCGGTTTTGGCGGGATTGGAGGGCTGGCGGGATATCTGCGCGAGCACCGGATAACGCATCTGGTCGATGGGACACATCCCTTCGCAGCGACGATGAGCACCAACGCCATCGCCGCTGCGCGTCTGGCGGGCGTTGCCCATATCGCCCTGACCCGGCCCGCCTGGGTGCCCACCGAAGAGGACCGCTGGAGCCACGTCGCCGATATTGCCGGTGCGGTGGCGGCGCTGACGGTGCCGCCGCGTCGCATCTTGCTGGCGCTGGGGCGGATGCATGTGGACGCCTTTGTCGCCCAGCCACAGCACCGTTATCTGCTGCGCTTCGTCGATGTCCCGGATCAGCCACCGCCGCTGCCGCACTACAGCTTGATCGTGGATCGAGGACCGTTCACCGTCGACGGCGACGTCGCTGTGCTGCGCGATCACGCGATCGATCTGGTGGTGTGCAAGAATGCAGGCGGAAGCGGGGCGGAGGCCAAGTTGATCGCCGCCCGGCGTCTCGGTGTGCCGGTGCTGATGATCGACCGCCCGGCCATGCCCGAGCGGCACCAAATGTGCGATCCCGCAGCGGTGCTGGATTGGCTGCTTCATGACACGTCTGCCGAACGCGGCGTGTAGAGAAACACGCCGCTGGAGCGTTGGATCGTCCGCGTCTGGCTCGATCCTACGATCACCATTGTCCGCATGTCGGCCATCTCGGCGCGCGCCTGCCCCAAGGGCACGATTTGCAGATGTTCCTCGGGGGTCGAGACGGCGCGGGCGAACAGGACCGGGCGATCGTCGCCACATGCCGCGCGCAACACCGCGAGGACGCGGGCAAACCCCTCGGGCCGCGCCTTTGAGCGCGGGTTGTAAAAGGCCATGGCGAAATCCGCCTCTGCCGCCAGCCGCAGGCGTTTTTCGATCATCGTCCACGGCTTGAGATTGTCCGACAGGTTGATCGCACAGAAATCGTGGCCGAGCGGGGCACCGGCACGCGCGCTGGCGGCGAGCATCGCGGTGATCCCCGGCAGCACCCGGATATCGAGGTCGCGCCATGCGGGCAGCCCCGCCTCGACCGCCTCGAACACGGCTGCTGCCATGGCGAACACGCCGGGGTCGCCCGACGAAACCACCACCACACGCCGACCCTGCGCCGTCAATGTCAACGCGTGCGCCGCCCGGTCCAGCTCGACGCGATTGTCGGAGGGGTGCAGCGTCAACCCCGCGCGCGGCGCGACCCGTGCGACATAGGGAACGTAGCCGATCACGTCGCTCGCGCTGGACAACGCGTCCGACACTTCCGGGGTGATCTGCGCCGCGTCGCCAGGGCCCAGGCCAGCGATGGCGAGCCAACCGGCGCTCATGGTCTGCGTCCCTGTCCGTGGATCAGCAGAATTGCGAAATAGGGCGTGACGCTGTCAGCCTCGACCAGTCGCGTTACTTTCTGTCCTGGCATAGCGGCATGTTCGACCAACCACGCCGCATCCTCGCGCTCCGCAGCGGCGACCGCGCGGCGCAGCTTGGCCAGATGGCGTCCGATTTTCATCACGACCAGCGCGTCGGTGTCGCGAATCCGGCGGACGAGTTCCGTTTCCGGCAAGGTGGCCATCGCGACCGTCAACACGTCGTCGCCCCAGGTGATCGGCATGGCGGTTGCGTTCCACGCCCCGGCCATACCGGTAATGCCCGGCACCACCTCCACCGGCACCACGCCCGACAGGCGCGCATGCAGGTGCATGAACGACCCGTAGAAAAACGGGTCGCCCTCGCACAGGACCACCACGTCCGCGCCCGTTTGCGCCAGCGCGGTCAGCCGCGCGCTGCAGTCGGCGTAGAAAGCGGCAAGGCAGGCATTGTAGCGCGGGTCGCTCAGCGGGATTTCGATCGTTACCGGATATTCCATCGCCAGCTCGATCGCGTCGGCGCGCAGCATTCCCTCGACGATGCGCCGCGCCTGTCCGGGGCGTCCGGCCTTGCGAAAATAGGCGATATGGGTGGCACCGCGCACCAGCCGATCGGCCCGCACGCTCAGCAAATCGGGCGCACCGGGGCCCAGCCCGACGCCGTAAATGGTGCCCACCCGCGCGCTCATTCGGCGCGGCTCGCGAGTGCGTTGACTGCGGCAACGGTGATCGCACTGCCGCCCAGCCGCCCTGCCACGACGCAGCATGGCACAGGCTGTACGTCCCACAAGGCCGCCTTGGATTCCACCGCGCCGACAAAGCCGACCGGGCACCCGATGATCGCGGCGGGACGCGGACAGTCCGGGTCCTCCAGCATATTGAGCAAATGGAACAAGGCGGTCGGGGCATTGCCGATCGCCACCACCGCCCCCGCGAGATGCGGCCGCCACAACTCCAGCGCCGCCGCCGACCGCGTATTGCCCATCGCCCGCGCCAGATCCGGTACGTGCAGATCGTGCAGCGTACACAAGACCGGGTTGGAGGCGGGCAAGCGCACGCGCGTAATCCCCTCGCTCACCATGCGCGCGTCGCACAGGATCGGTGCGCCCTCCGCCAGCGCGGTGCGCGCTGCGGCGGCGAAGCTAACGGAAAACCGGATATGCGGGGCCAGTTCCACCAGGCCCGAGGCGTGGATCATACGCACCGCCACCGGTTCTTCCTCGGCGGTAAACCGGGCAAGGTCCGCCTCGGCGCGGATCGTGGCGAAGGACTGGCGATAGATTGCCGCGCCGTCGGTTTCATAGTGGTACGGCATCAATTGCTTCCGAATTGGGCGAGCAGCGCGGCGCGGCTGAGCGCCGTGCGCACCGCCGGAGCCCCGGCGCGCGCGTTGAGGGAAAGGTCGTAAAGGCCATCGCGCCCGGTCACTGTGACGTCGGCGGCGCGTTGTGATGCGCAGCCCTTGGCGCAGCCCGACACATGCAGTCGCCCGGCGATCGACGGCGCCAGGCGAGCGGCCAGACTGCGGGTTTCGACGCTTGCTTGCGGGCAATATGGCGCACCGGGACAGGCATCCGCGCGCAGCAGGAAGTCGGACGGGTCGGCCAGCATTCCGTGCGGCGGCGATGGCGTGCGGTCGCCCTCGACCAGAATCAGCCGCCACGGCGTGATCCGCACCGCGGCGACGGTCGACCCGGGCGTGACAAGATCGGCAAGCACCGCCGCTGCGATCTGGCCGAAGGGCAACCCCCATGCCATGCCGCGCTGCCACGTGCCCGGCTGAAGTGGAGCGAGCGATGACGAGGGGGGCAGTGCGCCCGTCGCCCAATCCGGCAGGGCCGCTTCGTGGCGGGCCATGCGTCCGGCGACCGCACCACCGCTGTCCATGAACCACCGCGCCAGCGCGATCAACGCGGCGGCCTCGTCCCCGCGTGCCACCGCAACCCCGGTCGCCCGGCCATCGGCGCGCAGGATCAACGCCCCGTCGGCTGCGCGCTCGACCCGGAAATCGCCGGTCTCCGTCCCCAGCACGCGCGTGGCTCCGGCATCGACGACGAAACCGACCTTGCCCGGCAGATCGGGTGCGGTGTGCAAATGTTCGACAAGGTCGCAGGCGATGCGGTGGGTGTCGTCGCCCTCCTGCCACTGAGGCGCGACGAGGATCATCCGCCGCTTCTCGCCTTCTGCATCGGCATCGACCAGATCCAGTGCGATCAACGCCTGCAAAAGCGGCTGCCAGCCATCCTCCGACACGCCGCGAAGCTGCAGATTGGCGCGCGATGTGAGGTCGATCACGCCGCTACCATAAGCGATCGCCGCCGCGCACAGCCCGCGCACCTGGTGGGCTGTCAACCGGCCAAGCCGGGGCTTCACCCGCACCAGCAGTCCATCGCCCGAGCGCATCGGTCGCCACGCATCGGGGCACCAGCCCTTTACGATGAAGGGGCTCATGCGACCCCCTGCAACTGCGCGAGGATCGAATTGCGGCGCGTCGGCCACAGCCCGGCGGCATGGAGCGCGGCAAAGCGCGCCTCCATCGCCGCCAGCGCGCCCGGATTGTCGCGCTCCAGAAACGCCCGCACCTCGGCTTGGCCGAGCGTGGCATCGTAATAGAGGTCGAACAGTTGTGGCGGCACGCTGGCGGAGAGGTGCGCGAACGTGCCCAGATGGTCCAGCGTCGCCGCCAATTCCGCCCCGCCGCGAAACCCGTGGCGCATCATCCCCGCCACCCAGCCCGGATGCGCCGCGCGCGCGCGGACCACCCGCGCCAGTTCCTCGGTCAGCGTGCGCGCTGCGGGCCGAGCCGGATCGCGATGGTCGAGATGGTAGAGCGCGACGGGTGCGGCCACGATCGCCCTTGCGGCGGCGAACCCCGCTTCATGCGCCGCATAGTCGGCGGCCAGCAGCAGGTCGGTTTCGGGCAAATCCTGGAGATGGACGAACGCATCCGTCTCCGCGACCCGATCGCGCAAGCCCTGGGCGTCGGGCCCCGCCTGTCCCTCCGGCAAATCGAGCGGATAGGCAGATGCCGCAAGCCAGGCTTCGCCAGCCGCGCGTCGCGCGTCGTCGGTATATAGATCGATCGTCTCGCCAAGCCCAACGCCATAAGCGCCGGGCCGCGGCCCATAGACTCGCGCCGTCGCGATCCGGCCTGCAAAGGGATTCCAGTCGGGGGGTTCTTCGCGTGCGGCGAGCGCGCGCACCGCTTGTCCGAAGAGCACCGGCAGCGTGGGGAAGGCATCGCGGAACAGCCCGGACACGCGCAAGGTCACGTCGATCCGTGGATGGTCGAGCAGCGCGAGCGGCAGGATTTCGATTCCGCTGACTCGCTCCGAGGCGGTGTCCCAGACCGGCTTTGCCCCAAGCAGATGCAGCGCCATCGCAAATTCTTCGCCTGCGGTGCGCATGGTTGCCGATCCCCACAGATCGACGATCAGGGCGCGCGGATAGTCGCCATGATCCTGCAAATGGCGGCGGATCAATTCCTCCGCCAGCACCACGCCCTGTTCGTGCGCCGAACGCGACGGGATTGCGCGCGGGTCGATCGTGTAGAGGTTGCGTCCGGTCGGCAGCACGTCGCTGCGCCCGCGATAGGGAGAGCCCGACGGCCCGGCCGCCACGCGCCGCCCGGCCAGCGCTGCGAGCAGGCCGGCGCTTTCCGCCGCCCCCTGCGCTCCACGGCCGAACACGTGCAGGCCATCGGTGAACTGGCTTTCCTTCACGTCGCAGACAAAGCGGTCGATGCGTGTGATCGCGTCGCTCAAGCGGGTCGCGCGATCCAGGCCAAGCTCGGCCTCCAGTCCCAGCGCTTCCGCCTCTGCGCGAATATCGGTTTGCAAGCGGTCGCGCCGCGCCGGGTCGAGCCCGTCGGCATTGGAAAATTCGTCGAGCAGCGCCTCGATCCGCCCAAGCCCGGCCCCCGTACCTGACGGGGCCAAGGGTGGCGGGACGTGGCCGATGGCGACGGCACCGATGCGGCGCTTGGCTTGTGCTGCCTCGCCGGGGTCGTTGACGATGAACGGGTAGATGAAGGGCAACGGCCCAAGCAGAGCTTCGGGCCAGCAGCCTTGCGACAGCGCGACCGATTTGCCCGGCAACCATTCCAGCGTGCCATGTGCCCCCACATGGACGATCGCGTCGGTGCCGATCGCGCGCAGCCATAGATAGAAAGCGACATAGCCATGGCGCGGGCATCGGGTGAGGTCGTGATATTCCTGATCGCGCCCGGTGCTGGCACCACGTTCCGGCTGCAGTGCCACCCGTGTGCGCCCGGCGCGCACCGCCGCAAACCGGAACATCCCGTCCATGAGTGCCGGATCGTCTTCGGGTTCGCCCCACGATGCGGCAAGATCGTGTCGCAAGGCCTCGGGCAATGCCGCCAGCGCGCGGCGATAGTCAGCCAGCGGCCAGGTCAAAGTGTCGGAGCGAAGCCCCTCGGCAAGGTCGTCGCGCGTCTCTGCGTCATATCCCGCGCTTGCCAGATCGGCCAAAATCGCCTCGGCCGATGCCAGCGCATCCAGTCCGACGGCATGGGCCATCTGATAGGTCTTGCCGGGATAGGTGGACAGGACCAGCGCCACTTGCCGTTCGCCGACGGCTTTGGCCGCCAACCTAGTCCAACCAGCGACCCGGTCCGCGATCGCCGTGATCCGCTCGGGCTCGGCCCGATGCGCGGTCCGGGCAAATTCGAGCAGCGGATCGCGCGTGCCCGCTTCCTTGAAACTGGCGACCCCGGCGAATAGCCGACCGTCAATCTCGGGCAATACGACATGCATGGCGAGATCGGCAGGTGACAGGCCGCGCGTGCCGTCTGCCCAGGCGGCGCGTCCCGACGTTGCCAGCGCCACTTGAAACACCGGTACCCCCGCCGCGTCGAGCGGTGTTTCCCCAGCCTCGCCCCGCGCCGAAAATGCGGTCGCGTTGAGGATTGCGACGGGCGATAGTGTGCCGATCCACGCCGCGATCCGGTCGCGCGTTTGCGGGTGCTTCAGCGACGGTCCGAACAGCGACAGAGTCGCAAAACCGCGCTGCTCGAACGTGCTATGCAGCGCGGCAAAGGGGGCAAGGTCCTGCGCCGCGAGATAAGCGCGGTAGAAGACGAGCAAGATCAGCGGTCGATCGGGATCGCGCGCAAAAGTGGCCGGATCGACCACCCCGCAATCGGGATGCCATCCGCCCGCCAGCGGCAACGATCGGGGCGTGACCGTATCGTCCCAACACAATCCTGCGGCGCGCGCCAGCAGCGTCAACGCGGCTCCGCTCGCTTCGGGCCCGCCTTCGTCGCACAAGCGCGCCAGCGCGCGCAGCGTCTGCGCGGACAGGGTGGAGACGGCGTCCAGCCGTGCGTCGGCGCGACCATCGGCGGGCAACACCGCCAGTGCAATCCCCCGTGCCCGCGCAAGCAGTTCGACCTGCTGCAACCCGTAACTCCAATAGGGCATGCCGCCGATGAGCCGGATGAGGATCGCTTTGGCACCGCTCAGCGTGTGCTCGACATAGGTATCGACCGACAGCGGATGGCCGAGCGCCGCGAGATTGGCCAACCGGAGCGAAGGCAGCGTTTGCCCGGATCTTCGCGCGGAGTGCCATGCGCCCGCGAACGCACCAAGGTCGCTGTCCGAAAAGGACAGGATGACCAGGTCAGCCGGGCTCTGCCCCAGATCCTGCGGGATCGCGGCTTCTTCCAGACCGTGGCTTTCGCGGAAGAGGATGTGCACGGGCTGGCCTCAGCCGACCAGCGCCGTATGCAACGCCTCACCATCGATATGGTCGCGCTCGGCAATGACGACCAGCGTGGTGCGCCGCGCTTCACCCGGCCGCCACGGACGGTCATAATGGTAGCGCACGCGCGTGCCGACCGCCTGGACCAGCAGCCGCATCGGCTTGTCCGCCACCGCAGCATATCCCTTCACGCGCAAGATCTGGTGCTGCTGCGCGATGCGCACGATCCGGGCAGCCAGATCGGCGGGATCGGCGATTTCGCCGATGTCGAGCACGATGCTGTCGAAATCGTCATGCTCGTGATCGTCGTCGCCATCGTGATGCGACGGACGCGCCGCGATATCGTTTTCGGCGGCCGCGCCAAGCCCCAGAATTACGCGCGGATCGACCACGCCGTCGGTCAGCTCGAGGATCGGCAGCGGTCGCGGTGCCTCGGCGGCGATAGTCGCGCGTGCCGCCGCCACGCCTTCGGGACCCGCCAGATCGATCTTGGTGAGCAGGACGATATCGGCACAGGCCAATTGGTCCCCAAACACTTCGGACAACGGGGTTTCATGGTCGATGCCGGGGTCGGCGGCGCGTTGCGCCTCCAGCGCTGCGAGATCGGGTGCGAAGCGGCCTGCCGCCACCGCCTCGGCATCGGCCAGCGCGACGACGCCATCGACGGTGATGCGGCTGCGGATCGCGGGCCAGTCGAACGCCTTCAACAAGGGTTTGGGCAGGGCGAGGCCGGAGGTCTCGATCAGGATATGATCGGGCCGAGGGTCGAGTGCCAGCAAGCGTTCGACGGTCGGAATGAAATCGTCGGCGACGGTGCAGCAGATGCAGCCATTGGCCAGTTCGACGATGTTTTCCGCAGGGCAATCCGGAATGGCGCAGCCCTGTAGAATATCTCCGTCGATGCCGAGCGTGCCGAATTCATTGACGACGACCGCGAGCCGCCGACCGCCAGCGTTGCGGATCAGGTGCGTGATCACGGTGGTTTTTCCGGCCCCGAGGAAGCCGGTGACGATGGTGACGGGGATCTTGGAAAGATCGGACATGGTACATCTCCCCGCGCCAGGACGAACACAGGACGGGGCTTGCCGGCGCATGACCGGTCGGCGTGCGACCCGGACCGACGCGAGAGCGCCCATGGCCGCACGACCGTGCAGCCCCAGCCGCACAGTTTCGTCGCCCAGACGGAGAAGTACCGTGCCAAGACCATCCCCTGGATCTGGGCAAGAGCGACCGGTGCACTGGCAGGTCTCCTGGCTCACGGGTCACCGTTTGATACGCACCTTCCCAGATCCCCACTTGCGTGGCGTTCCAGTGGCTGCTCCCGCAAAGGGGAGACTTGCGCATCGCACTATCCGCTTACAGTTGCAGGGACAGCTGTGGATTTGGGAGCACGCTCCCGCACCACATTCCCATTCAAGCCCCTCGCGGGGCACCGGTGCGATCATGAACCCCCGGATTTCTCCGGAGAATTCGAGCACCGCTTAACCGAGTTCGCAGGCAATGCCAATGCGGCATGTTGGCCGGGTTCAGCCGGGCAGGCGGACCTCGATCTCGTCGAAGCGTTTCCAGCGATAGATGCCGAAGCTGACGATCCAGCACAGCACGAACAGGCCGATGATGGCAAACCCGAGCGTGTTGAATTGCTCGCCCAGCCGTGCCGCCGTCTCCCACGGCCAGCCCGCCAACCCCAGCTTTCCGCCGATCAGCGCCAGCGCCTCGATGCCGCCGATCACGATCGCGACGACTGCCGACATCAGCGTGATGGTGATGTTGTAATAGAGCTTACGGATCGGTTTGACGAAGGCCCATTCATACGCCCCCAACATGACGACCCCGTCAGCGGTATCGATCAGCGCCATGCCCACGGCAAAGAGCAGCGGTAGCACGAGGATGGTGCCGATCGCGGTGCCATCGGCGGCCTGCTGTCCGGACAGGCCAAGGATCGCGACCTCGGTCGCCGTGTCGAAGCCCAGCCCGAACAGGAAACCGAGCGGGGCCATGTGCCACGGTCGGTTGACTAAGCGGAACATCGGTCGAAACACCCGCGCCAAGATGCCGCGCCCGGCCAGCAGCAAGTCGATATCCTCATCGACATAGGCACCGCCCGCGCGGACATGGGCAAAGGTCTTCCACACCGCGCGCAGGATGATGAGATTGGTCGCCGCGATGGCGAACAGGAACCCCGCCGACACGATGGTGGCGACGGTGCCGCCAATCTGCTTGAGCACCGCCATGCCGGCGAGTGCGCTCGCCGTCAGCGCGACGGCCACCGACGCGATTGCGATGATCCCGGAATGGCCGATCGCAAACCAGAAGCCCGTGCTGACCGGGCGCTGGCCATCCTGCATCAGCTTGCGGGTGACGTTGTCGATGGCGGCGATATGATCGGCATCGACCGCGTGGCGCAGCCCCAGACCCCAGGCGAGCAGGGCGGTGCCCAGCATCAGCGGGCGTTCGTGAAACAGCGTGAACGCCCAAATCCACGCGCCGATATTCGCCAGGATCAAGATCGTAAACAACCAGCCGATGCGGCGGCGCAGACCATCCTGGCGGGGCGGGGACGAAGCCGACGGTGCGTGCGTCATAACCAACAGACCCTTCTCAACCGCTTGGGTCCCGACGCGCGGTCGCCCTTCAGACGCGCGCCGCCGCTACCGTCATTTCCTGTTGCATGGCAAGAGCCTGCCCAAAATCGCGAAGA
The DNA here is from genome assembly GCF_049897605.1 of Sphingomonas sp. DC1600-2. NCBI lineage: Bacteria > Pseudomonadati > Pseudomonadota > Alphaproteobacteria > Sphingomonadales > Sphingomonadaceae > Sphingomonas > Sphingomonas sp. DC1600-2. Next base: position 41,051 of record NZ_JAFCWO010000008.1, on the reverse strand, counting down.
GCCGGATCACGCCCCCTTGGGTCGCGCGATCTCGAACAGCGCAGGCCAGTTCTTGCCCGTGACGTAGAGCTTCCGCGCCGCGCGATCATACGCGATGCCGTTGGCAACCGAATCGGGGTCGGTCAGTTGCACCTGCGCGAGGAGCGGGGACAGGTCGATGAAGCCGAGCACCTTGCCGCTGACCGGATCGATCCGCGCGATATAGTGCGTCATCCAGATATTGGCGAGCAGCTCGCCATCGACATATTCGAGCTCGTTAATCTGGTCGAGCAAGCGGCCGTTGATCGTCACCGTCACGCGCCGGACGACCTTCTGAGTGGTCGGATCGAGAAAGCGCAACACCGGCGTGCCGTCCGACAGGATCAGCGCGTGCCCGTCATCGGTCATCGCCCAGCCTTCGCCGCTATAGCGGAATCCGCCGGAGCGCTTGAGACCCGGGAGCGACCAGCGAAACCCTTGGCCGCCATGCCAGGTGACGCTGAACAGTTGCTGTTTCCATGCAACGATGCCTTCACCAAACAGGCTCGGCGGCAATTTCGTCCGTGCCAGGACGCGGCCGCTTGCCAAGTCGACGCGACGAATGTCCGATTGTCCCTCCCGCCCGGTGCTTTCGTACAGCACGCCGTGGTCGATCAGCAGACCTTCGGTAAAGGCGCTGGTGTCATGCGGGTAGCGGTTGAGGATCTGCGCCGTGGTGACGGGCGGCGGGGGTGCCGGTGGCGGAGCCGCGCCTTGCACGGCGAGGAGCGCGGCGAAGAGCAGGGTGCGGATCATAAAGCGCGAACCAATGTAACGGCGGTGGCGATCCACGGCGGATCGGTAACGACTTGCTGGCGGGCACCGGGGCCGAGCGGGAGAAGGTGCAGCTTCCCGTCCTCGCGCCCGATCAGGCGTGCGAACAGGAAACGACCCGCCGGGCGCGGGACAAGCACATCGCGGTTGAGCGCCTGGGCGAAATCCGTCGGTGGAATACGCACGCACCAGATGGTGTCGCCAGCACGATAGTCCCCCACGCCGGCCTGGACCGACACCGCGACATGCTCCGGCGCGGGGGCTGGCGGGATGACGGTCGCCGGGCGCTTGGGGGCGTGCGCTCCACTGGTATCGAGGATCGCGGCCACGGCGATGTCGGCGCGGTCGGGCAAGGTGACCAGATCGGCTGCGCGCACCCCCAATGCTGCGGCGATCCGGTTCAGCCAACCGACCGAGACGGTGCGCGTGCCGGTTTCCAGGCGACCGATCGTCTGCGCGGTGGTTGGCGGTATACACGCGCGCGCGACATCGTCGAGCGTCATGCCCTTGGCGCGCCGGACTTCGCGGATAGCGGTGATCATGCCAGCCTTCTAACCAAATTGGTTTTTTGCTGTCCTACATCCGTGGCCTCATGGCAACGCTTTTCGCGGAAGCGATGTGAGAGGAAACGGCGATGCGGGAACTGGTGGAGCGAGCGATCGAGGAATGCGGTGTGGTGCGCGGCGCGGCGACACCGCGCACGCATCGGCCTCGGCGCAGCGTCAGTGTGCATGTCGGCGAATCGCCGCTCAGCTGGCTGCGGGCGCATGGCAAGATCGATGCGCGGCAGTTCGAGGCGGGGGAGCGCTTGCGCGCGGACTATGAAATGGCGGCGCTCGCCCCGCGGGTGACGATGCAGTGGGCGGCACGGGTGGATGGCGGCGCTAGCGGGCTCGATCCGACACTGGCGCAGATAGCTGCAAAACGGCGCTTCGATGCGGCGATGGCCGGGCTTGGTGGCGGCTTGCGCGACGTCGCGTGGCGCGTGGTGTGTGCGGGCGAAGGGCTGCCCATCGCCGAGCGCGCACTCGGGTGGCCGCAGCGGGCCGGGCGAATCGTACTGACACTGGCGCTTGATCGCCTGGGCGATCATTATGGGTTGCGATGAGGTGGATCGTTGGGGGAAGAGGATGCCGATCAAGCGCGAAATGATGGTGCGGCGCGATGCGCTGACGCAGGTGGCGGTCAACGAGACGCTGGCCCCCGAGCCGGGCGAGGGTGAAATCCTGCTGCAGATCGAGGCGTTCGCGGTGACCGCCAACACCGTGACCTATGGCGTGGTCGGCGCGCAGATCGGATATTGGAATTTCTTCCCCGCGCCCGAAGGCTGGGGGATCGTGCCGGCCTGGGGCTATGCCCGCGTGGTCGCGTCGCGCGTCGCGGACATTGCGGTGGGCGAGCGGGTTTATGGCTTCCTGCCGATGGCGTCGCATCTGATCGTGCAGCCGGGCAAGATTTCGGCCGGGCTGTTTCGCGACATGGCGGCGCATCGCCAGCCGATGAGCGCGGTCTACAACCAGTATCGGCGGCTCCAGGCTGACCCGGCGCACGATGCGGCGCGGGAGGATTTGCGGATGCTGTTCGAGCCCTTGTTCCTGACCAGCTTCCTGATCGAGGACACACTGCGCCGCGCGGGCTGGTACGGCACCGACACCGTCGTGCTGACCAGTGCGTCGAGCAAGACCGCGCTGGGCACGGCCTATGTGCTGCGCGAAGGCAGCCCGCAAATCCGCCGGATCGGTTTGACCAGCGCCGCGCATGTCGGCTTTGTCGAAAAGACCGGGCTGTACGATGCGGTGCTGGCTTATGACGCGATCGATGGTCTGGGGAGCCTCGGCGAGGCTGTCCTCATCGATTTTGCCGGAAATGCGGCGCTGTTGCAGGCAGCCTACGCTGCGCTGCCGGACCGGGTGGCGCAATGCCTGCGCGTGGGCGTGACGCATCATGACGCAGGTGGTGAAACCGCGCTGCTGCCGGACCCGAAGCCGGTATGGTTCTTTGCACCCAATGCCGCGACCGCGCTGATTGGCGAGATCGGGCAGGAAGGGTTCAATGCAGCCGTCGCGGCGCAATGGACTGGCTTTGTCGCCGTCGCGGCGGGGCTGGTACACGTCGAGCATGGCCAGGGCATCGAGGCGTTGCAACGCATCTGGCGCACGCAGGTGGCGGGGCAGGCCGCGCCGGATACCGGGTTCGTCGTGCGGCTGTAGCTATCGTCGCGCGGGCCGCCCCGCTAAGACCACAGACATGCACATCGATTTCATCAAATGTCATGGTTCGGGGAATGACTTTCCCCTGGTGGACGCGCGCGCGCTGACGCTGGACGACGCCAGCTGGGCACGGATCGCGGTGGCGCTGGCGGATCGGAACGGCAGCGTCGGCGGCGACGGGCTGTTGCTGTTGACGGCGGGGGATGCGCTCCACGCGATGGGCTTTCGCATGTTCAATTCCGACGGCAGCGAAGCCGAGACGTGTTTGAACGGCGTGCGCTGCGTGGCGCGTCTTGGGTTCGAGGCGCTCGGCATCGAGCGCGCGGCGATGCGGTTGCAGACATCGACGGTCGAGGTGTGGCGCGATCCTGACCTCGCACCGGGCGTGGCGACGATCCGCGAAGTGGCCGGGCCGGTCAATCTCGACGTGACGCAGTGGCCGATGACGGTGGGCGCGGAGCGGATTGTCGATGCGCCGATCCCAGCGCTTGGCAGCGCACGCGTCTTTACTGCGGTGGCGATCCCCAATCCGCATCTGGTGAGCTTCGTCGATTCGGTCGACGAGGCCGAACTGGTCGCGCTGGGCGAGCGGTGCGAAGCGGCACCCGCCTGGCTGCCCAACCGCGCGAACGTCTCCTTTGTCGAGCTACGCGGCGAGGATGCGCTGTTCGTGCGCACGTTCGAACGCGGGGTGGGGCTGACCGACAGTTGCGGCAGCGCGATGGCGGCGTCGACCTATGCCGCGTGCCTGACCGGAAAGTGTGCATTCGGTCGCAACATCACGGTGTTCAATCGTGGCGGACTCGTTCGCGCCGAGGCGAGTGCCGATGGTATGGTGCGGTTGTCCGGCAATGCGACCTTCGAATGGGCAGGATCGGTCGATGTCGATCTGGCGACACGGACAGCGGGCCCGGTCACGGTGACGCACCGTAGCGATGACGAGGTTGCGGCATGGCGTGGCGTGATCGCGGCCATCGCCTAGGCGGTTCCTTGTCGCAACCAAAGTCGCGGTGCATCGTTGTCGCGCCGTAACATCCAAGGAGTTCCCCCGATGAGCCGTTTTTTTCGTAGTGCGCCGATGCTGGCGGCACTGATCGCTGGGTCGTGCGTGGCGACTGCGGCCCCGGCGCTGGCGCAGAGCCCAGCCGACGACCAGCGCTTCCAGCAAGCGCAGCAGCGCTTCGATAACGAGCTTGCGGTGTTCCGCCAGGAATTCGACCGCTACCAGCGTGCCCGCGCGCGCGGCTATGCCCCGCCGCCGCGGCCATATTACGATCCGCGTGGCGATGACCGCGACGAAGGCGGTTATGACCCCGCACGTTATTATCGAGACGATCCGCGTTATCAGGAGCGCGTGCTGAGTTCCGACGACCGCGTCTACCGCGGCAGCGACGGGCAGCTCTATTGCAAGCGCAACGACGGCACGACCGGCTTGATCGCCGGCGCGGTTGGCGGCGGTGTGCTCGGCAACCTGATCGCGGGCGGGCATTCGCGCGGCGTCGGCACGCTGCTTGGCGCGATTGCCGGCGGCGTGGTCGGCAAGACGGTCGACCAGAACAATACGCAGTTGCGCTGCCGCTAACGTAACCGGCTGCTGGTGCCGGGCTGCTGCAGGATCAATGGCGACCGAAGGTCGCGATCATCCGCAAGCCCAGCACCAGCGTATCCCGATCGCCGCCCTCGGTGCAGGCGCGCCGGATATATTGCAGATCGGGCTGAATCGTCAGGAACGGTGCCAGACGATCCTGATAGGTGATCTCGATCCCGTTTTCGGCCGATGCGGCGCGTTCGCCGGTATCGGCCACATTGGCCCGATAGCCGCTCGACAGCAGCCCGTGGGCGAGGCCGAACGACAAACGGCCTTCGGGGCGGCCGGGAACGACACCCCGGATATGGGCCCCGATCTGAAACCCGCCGCGGAACGGTGTGGTCTTCCCCTCCGAAAGCCCGGCGCGCAGGAACAAGGACAGCGCGTGCGCATCCCCGCCCGCGATATGCTGATCGACCAGCAGATAGGCCCCCATTGCAGCGCGGTGTACCGGGTTGCCATCGACATCGATCATGCGAATGTCGTCCTGCCGCCGGGTGTAGCGCCATAGCCCGACCGCCAGTTTTCCGCCGCGCGTGGTTCCCGCCTCGGCGATGAGCAGCGCGCCGTCATGCATGGTCAGGTCAACGCCATATTGATCGCCGAGCACGCCCGCGCGCGCGTTGACCACGGCAGCGCGCGCATAGCCTGACGTACCGATCGTAACATTCAGCCGGGCCATCAACGCGGTCGAGGGAAAGATCGACGGACCATTGGGGCCAGTCGCGGCCAGTTCCGACCCCACGCCAAAGGCGGGAGCCATCAGGATCGCCGCCCCGTCATTCTGGTAGAAATCGGCGTTGAGATCGGCCAGCCCGACCAACAGCGCGGCGCGGCCTCCGGCGAAGGCCTGCTCGATCCACGCTTCGTAGAGTTTGATCCGGCCATCAGGCACTTCGATATTGTCGATCCCCTGCAGTGTGCCAGCAGCATCGTTGATGGCGCGGCCGTGATTGCTCAGCAGATGTACCCGGGCCTTCGCGCCGCGCCATCCGACCAGACGCGAGAGATCCGCGTCGGCGGTAAGTTCGAGATTGTCCAGAATGTCGGTCTGGCGCGCCTCGCCGCCGGCCGCGACGCCGATAAGATCGATGACATAGCGGCCGTCAAAGGTGATCGGACGCGGTTCGGGGGCAGCGGCGGCGCGGTCAGGCGCGTCCGATTGCGCAAAGGCCGGGCGACCGCAGAGTATCGTCAGAGCAACAACGGAAGCAGAGAGCCAGCGCATCGATCATTTCCCAGACGAGCCCACGCCCGTTTTCAAAATATAGTCTATTATAGGATGGCTGAGGGGACTTGTGGGGGACGCGAACTACTCGCGAGCGACCGGGCGACATGTTCGGTGACGCAATGCTTCGCTTCCACGGACGTTGATCATCGAGTCCATTTGAAGGGGTTGGCCAAAATGACATCCAATAATTTTAGCGGCGGCCTGGCCAAGATGTCGCTCGCTCGCGCGATCCGGATCGCGGGGGTCGCGCTGCTCAGTCTGATGGTGGTGAGCGGTGGCAGCGGGATTGCCGCCGCCTGGTTACAGTCGGCCGCGTTGGAGCGGCAAAACGAGGCGGGTGCGCTGCTTGCCAATCATGAACTGGCTGACATGATGCACGACGCGATCCGCAGCGACGTCCTCGCCGCGTTCGAATCGACCACGCCCCATAGCGGCATCAAGATGGACGATGTCGTGAAGGACTTTGACGAACATCTGAAAGCGCTGCGCGACGGGATCGCCGCCGACGGCAGTTACACCGGCTCCGCCGACGTTGCGGCCGTCACGACCAAATTGGTCGCGCCGATGGAGGCTTATGCGACCTCCGCGACGCAGATCATCGCTCGGATCAAGACCGATCCGACGGGGGCCCGGGCGGATCTTCCGGGATTTTTCGATCAGTTCCGCACTCTTGAGGTTTCGATGGGGAAGGCGTCGGACGCGATTACGGCAAATGCCAAGCAAGCGTCCGATTCCGGCAAGATCGTAGGGATCGTGGCAATGGTCGCGTTGATCCTGATTGTCCTGCTGGGCATCGCCGGGACCTCGGCGCTCGTAATGGCGGCTATCCGCCATGTTATCCGCCCGATTGCGGGCCTTGCCGACACGATGCGCGAACTCGGCGCGGGCAATCTGGGCGTCGCGGTGGTCGGGGCGGATCGCGCTGACGAACTGGGCGATATGGCGCAGGCGATGCTGGCGTTTCGCGACCAGTTGCAAGCTGCCGAAGCCTCGAAGCAGGCGCAGGCGCAATTGATCGTCGATAGTCTGGGATCCGGCCTGACTTCGCTTGCCGAAGGGGATCTGACCGTTGCGGTGACCGCTAACCTGCAGGCACCGTTCACCGCGTTAAAGGACAATTTCAACAGCGCGGTCAGCGGATTGAACGCGCTGATCGCGGCGGTGACGCAGAGCGCGTCGGCGATCAGCACCGGATCGGGCGAAATCGCACAGGCGAGCGAGGATCTCGCCCGGCGCACCGAAGGCAATGCCGCCAGCCTGGAGCAGACCACGGCGGCGATCGCGCAGATCGAACAACGGCTAAAAGCAACCGCCGCCGCCGCCGCGCGCACCGTGCAGCGCGCAGACGGAGCGATCGCCACCGTCGCCGGCGGGCGCGGCATCGCCGATGAGGCGGTGCAGGCGATGAACCGAGTGAGCGAAAGCGCCAAGGGCATCGACAGCGTGATCGAGGGGCTCGACAAGATCGCGTTTCAGACGCGCGTGCTCGCCATGAACGCGGCCGTCGAGGCGGGGCGGGCGGGCGAGGCCGGGCGCGGCTTTGCGGTGGTGGCGGATCTCGTTTCGGCGCTGGCCATTCGGGCAGAGCAGGAAGCAGGGCGTGCGCGCGACCAGTTGACCGCAACGCAGACCGACATCGTCGCCGCGGTCGAGCGCGTCCACAGGGTCGACGGCGCGCTCTCGACGATTTCCGGGGATGTCGGCGAGGTTCATATGCTCTTGGGCGAGATGGCAAGCGACAACACGGCGCAGTCGACCATGATCTCGGAAATCAGTGCGGCGATTGGGACGATGGACCAGGCAACACAACAGAATGCAGCGATGGTCGAAGAAACCTCGGCGGCCGCGCGCAATTTGACCTCCGAAGTCGCCTCGCTGGCGAATCAGGCTGCGCAGTTCACGATCGGGGACGCGGGGTCACCGCCGCAGATGCGGAGCTATGCAAAGGCGGCGCGCAAAGCGCCAGCCGGTCGATCGCGCACCTTGCCGGTCGCGGCGATAGTGACCAAGAGCGGCGCAGGTGACGATTGGGCGACGTTTTGAGGCGGCACGCTCCGCGATAACCAAATAGGCACAAAACGGCTTGACATCGCGGCGCTGTTTTGGTACATAAAGAGAACGATGAAGAATTGCGAGTCGGCCCCTCGGGGTCGGCCAACGGGCCGGGGCGGCAACGCCTTTCGGCCCGTTTTGCTGTGCGGAGGGCCGAATGGACGGGATTACGGCAGGGAACAATCGCGTACTGCAAGTCCGCCGGTTGCGCTCGGGCGGGTTCGACAAGGCCAAGCGCAAGCGCTTTCTCGATACGCTGGCGGCGACGTGCAACGTCACCTCGGCGGTGCGGGCGGCGGGCGTGGCTCAGTCGAGCTGCTATCGCGCGCGGATGCGCGATGCGGCCTTCGCGGCGGCGTGGGAGGCGGCGATCGCCACCGGCTATCAACGGCTGGAGGAGGCGTTGCTCGATTATGCGCTGGCGCGCGTTGTCGGTGAGATGCCCGATCCCGCCGCCGCCGATCCCGAGGCGGTGGCGCAAAGCCCGATCACGGCGCTTGCCGAGCGCACCATTTCGGCCAGCGATCTGCACTTCGCGGTCGGCTTGCTCAATCGGCAACGCGCTGCCGCCGAGGGAAAGGTTACGCTCGGGCGCGGGGTGAAAATGGCGTCCCCGGCTGAAACCGACGCGGCGCTGCGGCGCAAGCTCGATCAGCTCGCACGGCGGATGGGGTCGAAATGAGCGAGCGATATTCCGGCGAGCAAGCGCGGGCGCTGGTGCTGGAGCTGGCGCGCTTGCCCGCGGGCGTGCGCGAAACAGTGCTGCGCGACCTGACCGCCGCGCAGCGGGCCGAACTCAATTGGAGCTGGGAGCGCTGGACGCAGGAAGGGCAGGAGCCGCCCGCCGGCCCGTGGCGGGTGTGGCTGATCCGCGCCGGGCGCGGTTTCGGCAAGACGCGGGCGGGTGCGGAATGGGTGAGCGAGATCGCGCGCGCAACGCCGGGCACGCGGATCGCGCTGGTCGGCGCGACGATCGAGGATGTGCGGCGCGTGATGATCGAGGGCGAAAGCGGGCTGATCGCGGTGGCGCGGCCGGGCGAATCGGTCGACTATCGATCGCGCGGCACCGAAGTGGAGTTTGCCTCCAAGGCCCGCGCGACGATCTTTTCGGCGAGCGCGCCCGAGAAACTGCGTGGGCCTGAACATGCCGCCGCCTGGTGCGACGAACTCGCCAAATGGCGCAATGGCGATGCGACCTGGGACAATCTGATGCTGGGGATGCGGATGGGCGACGCCCCGCAAGTGGTGGTGACGACAACGCCGCGCCCGACTCCGTTGCTGCGCCGGATCATGGCGCTGGAGGGCTTGGCGCAAAGCGGTGGGAGCTCCCACAAGAACGTGTTCCTACCCGAGAGCTTTCTGGCGGCAATCGAGCGGGCCTACGGCGGCACGCGGCTGGGGCGGCAGGAGATTGCGGGCGAGCTGCTCGCCGATGTCGAAGGGGCTTTGTGGACAAACGCTCAGTTCGATGCGGCGCGGGTGGTGTCTGCCCCGGCGTTGGTGCGCACGGTGGTCGCGGTCGATCCCCCGGCCGGGACCGAATCCGGGCGCGGCGGCGATGCGTGCGGGATCGTCGCGGCCGGGCTCGGGCGTGACGGGCGCGGTTATGTGCTGGAGGATGCAAGCGTCACGGGCTTATCCCCCGAAGGCTGGGCGCAGGCGGTGGCGGGGTGCGCCGCGCGCCACCGCGCGGACCGTGTCATCGCCGAGAAGAATCAGGGCGGGCGGATGGTGCAGAGCGTGCTGCTCGCCGCCGATGCGAGCCTGCCGCTGAAGCTGGTCCATGCCAGCGACGGCAAGGTCGCGCGCGCCGAGCCGGTGGCGTTGCTGTACGAGCGCGGGGCTGTCTCGCATATCGGGGTGATGCCCGAGCTGGAGCGGGAGTTATGCGGGTTGGTGGTGGGTGGCGGCTATCAAGGGCCGAGCCGCTCCCCTGACCGCGCCGACGCCTTGGTCTGGGCGCTGGGCGAGCTGCTGCTCAAACGGCGCGGCGGCGGGCGGGTGCGGGGGTTGTAAGGTAGGACGGTTTCACCGGCATGGCGTCCGTTCGTCGTGCGCGCTAACGCCGTCCCCTACGACAGGAAGGACGAACGTCATGGTGCCCCGCGAAAGGATCGACAGTGCGCGCATTCCCGGCGGCGATGAAATGACGCTGTACCGGCGCGGCGACGATTTCATGATCGTGGTCGATCGCAACGAATTGATGAGCACGCGGATGAACGGCTCGGAAGAGGCGCTGGGCACGATGGCGTGTGCGCGGATCGCGGGAGTGGCGGCACCGCGCGTGCTGATCGGCGGGTACGGCATGGGCTTTACGTTGCGCGCGGTGCTGGGCGTGGTCGGCCCCAAGGCCGAGGTGACGGTGGCCGAACTGGTGCCCGAAATCCTCGCCTGGGCGCGCGGGCCAATGGCGGCGGTGGCGAAAGGGTGCCTCGACGATCCGCGCGTGCGCGTGGTCGAGGCCGATGTCGCCGAGGCGATCGCTGTGGCACCGGGTGGTTATGACGCGATCCTGCTCGATGTCGATAACGGGCCGGACGGGCTGGTGCGCGCCGAGAACAACCGGCTTTATGCGCCGCGCGGGCTGGCGGTGGCGCGCGCGGCGTTGCGGCCGGGCGGCGTGCTGGCGGTGTGGTCGGCGGCACCGGATGCGCGCTTCGTCACGCGGTTGAAGAGCGCGGGCTTTGTCGTCGACGAAGTGGCGGTGAAGGCGCGGCAGAACGGCAAGGGGCCGCGCCATGTGATCTGGTTCGCGACGCTGGCGGGGTAACGGGCAAGAGACGCGCGAGCCTCTCGTCACCCCGGGCGTGTCCCGGGGTCCACCGTGCCGCGGGTTCTGCGGCCGCAGGATAAGGATCGGGGTGGACCCCGGGACGAGCCCGGGGTGACGGATGCTTGGGGTTCTCCCAGAGCGCGACGTCTGCCCGTCTTTTCTCTACGAGAAGGAAAACAGCATGAAATGGTTCGGCTGGAAGGCAGCCGGGCGCGAGGAGTCGCGTCCGGCGCTGGAGTTTCGGCGTGCGCGCTTTGCGGAAGGGGCGCCTTTCGGCGCGCTGCCGCAAAGTTATGCGGAACAGGTGCGCGCGCTGTATCTGCGCAACGCGATTGCGCAGCGTGCGGTGCGGCTGGTGACCGATGCGGTGGGCGATGCGCCGCTGAGCGGCGATGCCGCGGCGGTGCGGCTGGTGCAGGCGCGCTCGGGCGGGCAAGCGCTGGGGGCGACGGTGGCGGCGCATTTGCTGCTGCACGGCAATGCCTATGTCCAATTGCTGACCGATGCGGCGGGGGAGCTGGTCGAGCTGTTCGCGCTGCGCCCCGAGCGGGTGACGGTGGAGCCCGATGCGGCGGGCTGGCCCGTCGCCTATCGCTATACGGTCGGCGAGCGCAGCGTGCGGCTGGGGGCGGAGGCGCCGCGACCCGAGATCGTGCAGATCAAGCTGTTTCACCCGCTCGACGACCATTATGGCCTGGGCTGCCTGAGCGGGGCGGCGAGCGCGATCGCGCTGCACAATGCCACCGCGGCGTGGAATGCAGGGCTGCTCGACAATGCCGCGCGGCCCTCGGGCGCGTTGATTTACGACCCTGGCGACGGCGCGCCGCTGTCGCGCGAGCAATTTGCGCGGCTGCGCGCGGAAATGGAGGCGAGCTTTGCCGGGAGCCGCAATGCCGGGCGGCCGATGCTGCTGGAAGGCGGGCTCAAATGGCAGGCGCTGAGCCTCTCCCCCGCCGACATGGACTTTGCGGGCATGAAGGCGACCGCCGCGCGCGAGATTGCGACCGCTTTTGGCGTGCCGCCGATGCTGCTCGGCCTGCCGGGCGACGCGACCTATGCCAATTATAAGGAAGCCAGCCGGGCTTTGTGGCGATCGACGATTTTGCCGCTGGCCGGGACGATTTTGGACGGGCTGGCGCAGGGGCTGCGCGCCTGGCTGCCGGGGGTGACGCTGAGTGTCGATCTCGACCGGGTGACCGCGCTGGCGGAGGACCGCGAGCGGCTGTGGGGGCAGGTGAGCGCCGCCGATTTCCTGAGCCGCGAGGAAAAGCGCGCGATGGTCGGAATCGGGGAGGGCGGATCATGAGCAGCGCGGTCTTGGCGCAATTGTTGGCGCAAGGCGCGGGTGAAGGCGCGGATCTGGCGACGCTGCGTGCGATCGTCGAGGAAGCGGGCGAACTGGCGGCCTCGCGCGCGATGGCGCGGCTGGGGCTGGATGATGCGGCGGCGGCCAAGGACATGGCCGAATTGCGCGAGCTGCTCGGCGCGTGGCGCGATGCCAAACGATCGGTGTGGAAGGCGGTGCTGGGCTGGGTGGTGCGCATTGCGGGCGCGCTGCTGCTGACCGGGCTCGCCGCCAAATTCGGCTTTTGGGATTGGGTGAAGTGAGTGGAGCGCGCTCCTCCCCTCCCTGGAAGGGAGGGGGCGGGGGTGGGTCGGCCCGTGGCGGCGTCGATCCTCTCCTCGGACCGACCCACCCCCAGCCCCTCCCTTCCAGGGAGGGGAGCCTGCGCTTCGCCGGCTATGCGGCGGTGTTCGATGCGGTGGACCATGGCGGCGACGTGATCCGCGTGGGGGCGTTCGGCGATGCGCCCGCGGCGGTGCCGCTGCTGTGGCAGCATCGCGGGCAAGCGGTCGGCACGATCGAGCGGATCGCCACCGATGCGCGCGGGCTGCGTGTGATCGGGCGGATCGACGATGCGCGCGTCGCGCGGCTGGTGCGCGGGGGTGCTTTGCGCGGGCTGTCGATCGGTTTCCGCGCGCGGGGGGCGGTGCGGGGGAACGTGCGCGAGTTGACGACGGTCGATCTGGTCGAGGTCAGCCTGGTCGCGCGGCCGCTGCAGCCGCTGGCGCGGGTGCACCGCGTGGAGGAGCAGGCCGCCGGGCCGTGACGCGGGGGAGCGCTGCATTTTCGGACAGGGCCTGAAGGGGCGTCGCGCGTGCGGCGCCCTTTTTCTTTGGGCGGGACTTTCAAGCAAGGAGACGGACATGGGTGACGAAACGATGGATGCGCTCGAGGCGAGCTTCGAGACGCAGCCGGTGCAAAGCGTGGTGGCGCGGCCGCTGCTGGCGGGGGGCGGTGCGGCGAGCGAGGCCGGGTTCGGCGCTTTCCTGCGCTCGGGTGCGAGCGTCGAGATGAAGGCGTTTACCGCCGTGAGCGGCGATGCCGGGGGCTATGCCGTGCCGCGCGAGATCGATGCGGTGATCGATGCGACGCTCAGTTCGATTTCGCCGATCCGCAGTGTCGCGAATGTGGTGACGGTCGGCTTGGCCGGGTATCGCAAGCTGGTGACGACGGGGGGCACGCCCTCGGGCTGGGCAGCGGAGACCGATGCGCGCGGGACGACGGCGACGCCGGTGTTCACCGAAATCGCGCCGCCGATGGGGGAACTCTACGCCAATCCGTCGGCGAGCCAGGCGATGCTCGACGATGCGGCGTTCGATGTCGAGGCGTGGCTGGCGAGCGAAATCGCGATGGAATTCGCCAAGGCCGAGGGTGCGGCGTACGTCAACGGATCGGGCGTCAACCGGCCCAAGGGCTTTTTGCAGGCCCCGACCGCGAGCACGGCGGATGCGGCGCGCGCCTTCGGGACGCTGCAATATCTGGCGAGCGGTGCGGCGGGCGATTTCGCGGCCAACCCGCAGGACCGGCTGATCGATCTGGTGCAGGCGCTGCGCGGGCCGTATCGGCAGGGGGCGGTGTTCGTGATGAATGCGAGCACGCTGGCGCGGATCCGCAAGTTCAAGACCAGTGACGGCGCGTTCCTGTGGGCACCGAGCCTGACCGCGGGCACGCCGGCGACCTTGCTCGGCTATCCGGTGATCGAGGCCGAGGACATGCCCGATATCGCTGCCAACAGTCTCTCGATCGCGTTCGGCAATTTCAAGGCGGGCTATCTCATCGCCGAGCGCCGCGAGACGGTGATCCTGCGCGATCCTTATACCAACAAGCCGTTCGTCAATTTCTACGCGACCAAGCGCGTCGGCGGCTGCGTGTCCAATTCCGAGGCGATCAAGCTGCTGAAGTTCGCGGCGAGCTGACGTCGTGGGGTGAGGGCGCGCGGTCGGTGTGCGTCCTCACGCTTCCCACTGCCTGCGGCAGCGGGCCCCTTCCCTCTTCCGCTGGGCGAGGGACTTGGAGGATTTGCGATGATCGAGACGGATGGGCCGGGCGTGGTGACGCTCGGCGAGGAGGACCGTGCGCTGGCGGTGGCGGCGGTCAAGGCGATGCTGCGCGTGGCGAGCGAGGACGAGGATGCGCTGATCGCGGCCTTTGCCGAAACGGCGTTGGGGCTGGCCGAGCAGTTTCTGGGGATGGTGCTGATCGCGCGGGCGCTGCGCGTGCCGGTGGCGGTGCGGGGGGCGTGGCAGGCGCTTGGCGTGGCTCCGGTCTCGGCAATTACGGGCGTGGAGACGGTGGCGGGGGTGGCGCTGCCGAGCGATGGCTTTGCGATCGACATCGACGCGGCAGGCGAAGGCTGGGTGCGGATCGTGGGCGCGGCGGGGGTGACCTCTGTCGTGGTGCTGGCGCGCGCGGGCCTGGCTGAGGGGTGGGCGGGGTTGCCTGCGCCGATCCGGCAAGGCGTGGTGCTGCTGGCGGCGCATCTGTTCGAGCAGCGCGATGCCAGCGTCGCGCCGCCGAGCGCGATCACCGCTTTGTGGCGGCCGTTCCGGCGGATCGCGCTGCGCCCGACGGCGCACGCATGTTGAGCGCGCTGGAGGCGCAGGGGCGCGTGCTGGCGGAACACGCGGCGGAGCGGGCGCGGGGGCGTGTTGCGGAGGCGCTGCGCGCCGAACTGCCGGGCGTGGCGGTGACGGTGGAGGGCGAGGCGGTGGTGCTGACCGGGCGGATCGCGCCCGACGATGCGCGGCTGCGCTGGATCGGGAGTCTGCTGTGATGAGCGCGGAGAGCGTGGTGCAAGCTGCGGTGCTGGCGGCGGTGCGCGGGGTCGCCGGGTTGAACGGCGTTTATCTGGGGCCGCCGGTCAAGGCGACGGTGCCGTTTGCCGAATTGGGCGATCTGCTGAGCGGTGACTGGAGCGTGAAGGATCGCGCCGGGCGCGAACTGCGGCTGATCGTGACGGTGCGCGATGCGGGCGACAGTCCGGCGCGCGCGCAGGCGCTGGCGGGGGCGGTCGGCGCGGCGATCGAGGCGGTGCCGCGCGCTCTGGCGGGGTGGCGCGTGGCGAGCGTGGTGCTGGTGCGGTCGCGGTTGAGTGGCGCGGCGGGCGGGCGGTGGAACGCCAGCGTGGAATATCGCGTGCGGGTTCTGGCGGCCTGACGTCCCCCTCCCAACGGGAGAGGGAGGGAGCGGCGTAGCCGCGGAAGGGTGAGGGTGACCGGCTTTGGCGGTGGCGCTTGTGGCAGCGTGGATGGGTTCGCGCAGAGGCGCGGAGGACGCGGAGATGCTTCGCGTGGGGCGCGCTTCCGCCTGGTAATTGGCGCACGGCATTTATGCTGGGCGGGCCTGCGCTGCGTCCTCTGCGCCTCTGCGCGAACAATTTTCTGGACCCTCACCCTTCCCACTGCCTTTGGCAGCGGGTCCCTTCCCTCTCCCGGTGGGAGAGGGCGATTTTTGAGGAGAATATCATGGGTGCGGAACGGGGTAGTGCCTTTTTGTTGAAGGTGGGGAATGGGGCGTCGCCGCTCGTTTATGCGACGGTGGCGGGGCTGCGGACGACGCAGATGAGCGTCAATGGCGAGATGGTCGCGATCACCTCCAAGGATTCGGGCGGGTGGCGCGAATTGCTGTCGGGGGCGGGGGTGCGCTCGGTCAGCGTGTCGGGGGCGGGGATCTTTACCGGCTCCGCCGCCGAGACGCGGATCAAGGGCAATGCGCTGGCCGGCACGATCGACGATTACCGGCTGAGCTTCGAAAGCGGCGAGACGCTGTCGGGGCGCTTCCTGGTGACCAAGCTCGACTATGCCGGGGATTATAATGGCGAGCGCAGCTACACGCTGAGCCTGGAGAGTTCCGGGCCGGTGGTGTCGGCGTGAGCGCGGCCAATCCCGAGCGCGGCGAGGCGGCGCTGCGCGTCGGCGGCGCGACGGTCGTGCTGCGCCCGAGCTTTGCCGCTTTGGTCGCGGCCGAGGGCGAATTGGGGCCGCTCTTCGCCTTGGTTGAGCGTGCGGCGGCGGGGGGCTTGTCGCTGGGCGAGATGGTCGGCCTGTTCTGGCATTGCCTGCACGATGCACCCGCAGGGCTGACGCGCGCGCAATTGGGCGAGGCGGTGGTGCTGGGCGGGCTGTCGCGCGCGACGCCGGTGCTGCGCGTGCTGCTCGGGCAGATTCTGGCGGGGCGGTGATGGAGCGGTTCGCGCAGGGTGCGACGCGGCTGGCGGGCTTTGCCGGCGTGGTGCTGGGCTGGGCGCCCGACATCTTCTGGCGCGCGACCCCGGCGGAATTGGCGGCGGTGGTGGCGGTGCTGCGCGGCGGTGATGGCGAGATCACCCCGCCCGATGGCGCGACGATCGCGCGGATGCAGGAGGCCTTTCCCGATGGATGAGGAAATCGAACGGCTGGTGGTGGGCGTGCGCGCCGATACCGCAGGGTTTGCGCGCGATGTCGATGCGATGCGCGCGAGCCTGGACGGGCCGCTGACCAGCGGGGTGGATCGCGTCGGGCGCGCGATCGAGAGCGCCCTGGGCAAGGCGATCCGGAGCGGGAGCCTCAGCTTTGAGGATTTGCGCAAGGTCGCGCTGTCGGTGCTGTCGGACATTACGGCGTCGGCGCTGCGCAGCGGGTTGAGCGCGATTCTGGGCGGTGGGTCGAGCGGGTCTTCGGGGGCTGGCGGGTTGCTGGCGACGCTCGGCAGTCTGATCGGCGCGCCGGGACGGGCGACGGGTGGGCCAGTGTCGCCCGCGCGGCCCTATCTGGTTGGGGAGAGGGGCCCCGAGCTGTTCGTGCCGACCACCAGCGGGAGCGTGGTTTCGGCGGGCGGTGGCGGCGCGCGCGATGTGCGCGTGGCGATCACGGTGCAGGGCGGGAACGATGCGCCGCAAGCGCTGGCGGCGTCGAGCCGGCAGGTGGCGCGGGCGGTGCGGGCGGCTTTGATGGAGTGAGGGGCTGCATTGGCGGTGGCGATGTTGGGAGAGCGGATTGGAGCGGCGGTTCTTTTGACTGCCCCTCTCCCCGGCCAGCATCAGGTGAACCGTGCCCCGCACGGTTCAGGTCATCCCGGGGGGATGACCGACCTGATGCTCCCCTGAAGGGGAGAGGAAGAAGATGGCATATTGGTTGGCGAGCGAGCGCACGGTTCAGGTCGAGGGCGTGGTGTCGCGGTTTGATCCGCGGTTCTGGACGGTCAATTTTCCGCGGCCGATGATGGCGGGGGTGACGACCAGCGCGGCAGATGCGCTGCGCGTTGATGCCGTCTTCTATACGTCTGGGGATCTGGCCGGGCTGATCTGGGAGGCGGAGGACCGCTTCGATCATCCGTTGCTGCGCTATGAGACGGCGCGCGATTTTCGCGGGTGTCGGCTCGGGTTTCGCTGGCGCTCGGCGGGGGTTTTGCCGCTCGATGCGGTCAATGGCCCGGTGCTGACGATCGAGGGGCGCGACGCCGCAGGCGCAGCGCGCGCCTGGTATGTGCGGTTGTGGAATTATGCGACGGGGTTGCCCGAGGATGCGACGGTGTCGCTCGACTTTGCGAGCGTGGCGGGCGGGTTCGTGCTGCCCGATGAGGCCGATCCGGTGTGGGCGGGCGATGTCGACCGGATGTTCGTGTCGCTGGTGCCGCCGGGTTTCGATGGCGGGAATGCGCCGCTGGCGGCCCCGGTCGAGGCGTGGGTCGAGCTGACGCAGATCGTGTGCGACGGGCCGGGGGCGGTGCTGGCGATTGGCGATGTGGTGGTGCCCGAGCACCGTTTGCAGATCGCGAGCGGCTATGACGACAGTTACAACCTGACGCCCGCGCGTTTGCTGCGCAACGCGCTGTTGCTCGGTTATCGCGGAAGCATCGTCCATTATCTGGGGATGAGCCATTATCTGCGGCTCGAAGCCAATTCGGGCGGCTTTTATGCGAGCCTTGCGGGGGGCGCGCTGAATGTGGCGGCGGCGGCGTGGCAGCGCGACTTTGCCGAGCGGGCGAAGGCGCTCGGCTATGACGTGATCTGGTCGCTCAGCTACGAACTGTTCGACGCGCATTGCTGGGGCGATTGGAAGCAACGGGCCTGGGATGGCAGCCCGGCGCTGACCGGATGGGCGCCGCCCTCGACCTTGTTGTCGCCCGCGCATGACGGGGCGATGGGCTATTTGCGCGCGGTCGCGGTGGCGATGATCGAGATCGCGCTGGCGGCGGGTCTCGCGCCCAAATTCCAGGTGGGCGAGCCGTGGTGGTGGATCACGCCCGATGGCCGTCCGTGTTTGTATGACGCGGCGGCGCGGCAGCATTTCGGGGCTGGCACGGTCGAGATTGCGCGCGTCCAGGCCGTGACCACCGCCGCCGAGCGTGCCTTGCTCGATTCAGCGGGGGCGCTGCTGGCGGCTTCGACCGCAGCTTTGGTTGCGGCGGTACGTGCGGTGGCGCCGACGGTCGAGACGCATGTGCTGGTCTATCTGCCGACGGTGCTGGCGGGCGATGCACCCGAGGTGCAGCGCGCCAATGTGCCGGTCGGCTGGGCGCAACCCGCCTTCGACGTGCTGCAGCTCGAGGACTATGATTTCGTGGTGGCGGGCAATGTCGCGGGGACGGCGCGTGCGGTTGACGCCGCCACCGCGCGGCTGGGCTATGCGGTCGCGGATACGCACTATTTCTCGGGCTTCGTGCTCAGGCCCGATCAGACGGCGCAGTGGCGCGAGATCGAGGCGGCGGCGCTGGCGGCGCAGGCGCGCGGAGTTGCCGCCGCCTTTGTCTGGGCGCTGCCGCAAGTGCTGCGCGACGGGTTCGTTCATTTCCAAGAGGCGGAGGATGCGGTGCAGGCTTTCGACGATGTGCTGTTCCCGCTCGCTTTGGGGTGCGAGGCTGAGGTCAGCCCGGAATTCTCGACCGCGATCGTCACCAGCGCGGGCGGGCATGAGGCGCGCAATGCAAGCTGGGCGGAGGCGCGGACGCGCTACGATGTCGGGCCGGGGGTGCGATCCGAAGCCGATATCGCGACCTTGCTCGGCTTCTTTCGCGCGCGGATGGGGCCGGCGCGCGGGTTCCGGTTGCGCGACCCGTTCGATGCCAGTTCGGGGACGGCGACGCCGGGCGCGCGCGACCAGGTGCTGGGGACCGGCGATGGCGTCACGGTGCGCTTCGCGTTGGTCAAGCGCTATGGCGACGCGGTGCGGCGGATCACGCGGCCCGTTGGAGGGAGCGTGCGCGTCGGGGTCGGCGGGGTCGAGACGGCGGCCTTCTCGGTTGTCGCGGGCGGCTATGTCGAGCTCGATGGTGCGCCGGCCACGGGCGTAGCGGTGACCGCGGGTTTCCTGTTCGATGTGCCGGTACGGTTCGCCGAGGACCGGTTGAGCGTCAACCGCGCAACCTTCCTGGCAGGCGCGGCGACGGCGGTGCTGCTGATCGAAGTGCGCGAGGATTTGGCATGAGCTTCCTCGAAGGTACGCTCACCACGATCGCCCTGTGCTGGCGGATCGAGCGGCGCGACGGGGTGACGATCGGGCTGACTGACCATGATCGCGATTTGGTCATCAACGGGCTGGCACATCGCGCCGCGCCGGGAATGACGCCGTCGGCGATCAAGCGCAGCGCCGGACTCGAGGCCGATACGATGGACATTACCGGTGCGCTGACCAGCGCGGCGATTGCCGAAGGTGATCTGTTGGCGGGGCGTTGGGATGGGGCGCGGGTGGCGTTGTTCGCGGTTGACTGGACCGGCAGCGGCGCGACGCAAGTGGCGCTGGGCGAAGGGACGATCGGCGCGGTTGAGACCGACCGCGGGGCCTTTACCGCCGAATTGCGCGGGGTGAGTGCGGCGCTCGAGCGGCCCGTGGTCGAGGCGACCTCGCCCGAATGCCGGGCCGAGCTGGGCGACAAACGCTGCCGCGTGGCGATGGCGGGGCGGCGGCGGATAGTGCGGGTGACGGGCGCGGCGGGGCAGGTGGTGACGGTGGATGCGGTCGAGCCTAGCGACAATGGCTATGGCGCGGGGCTGCTGCGCTGGATCGGCGGGGCGAATGGCGGGCTTGAGAGCGCGATCGCGCGATCTGCGGGGTGGACGGTGACGCTGCGGAGCGCACCCGCGCTGCCGGTGGTGGCGGGCGATTTGGTGGAGTTGATCGAGGGGTGCGACAAGAGCCTGGCGACGTGCGCCGCCCGGTTTACCAATGCGGTGAATTTTCGCGGCGAGCCGTATCTGCCGGGGATCGACCTGCTCACCCGTTATCCGGGCGCATGAGCGCGGCCGAACGCGCCATTGCGGCGGCGCGCGGTGCGATCGGCGCGCGTTTCCGCTTGCACGGGCGCGACCCGGCGTTCGGGCTCGATTGTGTCGGGCTGGCTGGGTTGGCCGCGCGCGCGGCGGGTTTCCGGGGCGAAATTCCTAGCGGCTATGCGCTGCGTGGCGGGAGCGCGGCGGCAATCGCGGCGGCGTTCTCGGCGGCGGGGCTTGTCGCCAGCGACGCGCCCGGTCCGGGTGACCTTGCCCTGTTCAAAACCGGACCGGGGCAATTTCATCTGGCGGTGCTGGTGCCGGGCGGGATCGTCCACGCCGACGCGATGCTGCGGCGCGTGGTCGAGCGACCGGGGTCGCCGCCGTGGCCAATGCTGGGATGCTGGCGGGTGGAGAAGTAAGCGATGGCGACTCTGATTCTTTCGACCGTCGGCGGGATCGTGGGCGGACCGATCGGCAGCGCGATCGGCGCGGTGATCGGCAACGTCTTTGACCGCGAGGTGCTGCTCAAGCCAAAGGCCCGGGAGGGGCCGCGACTGACCGAGCTGCAGCTGCAGACATCGAGCTATGGCACGCCGCTGCAACGCGTCTTCGGGACGATGCGGGTGGGTGGTTGCGTGATCTGGTCGACCGATCTGATCGAGAGCAGAACCAGCAGCGGCGGCGGCAAGGGACAGCCGAGCACGACAAATTACAGTTATTCGGCGTCGTTCGCGGTGGCGTTGTCGGGACGGGCGATCCAGGGAGTCGGGCGGATCTGGGCCGATGGCAAATTGCTGCGCGGCGTGGGCGGGGATTTCAAGAGCGCGACCGGTTTTCGCCTGCATCTGGGCGACGAAGGGCAAGCGGTCGATCCGCTGATTGCATCTGCGGAAGGGGCGGGGCTGACGCCTGCGCATCGTGGGCTTGCCTATGCGGTGTTCGAGCATTTCGAACTGGCCGATTATGGCAATCGTATCCCCTCGCTGACCTTCGAGGTGATTGGCGACGCGGTACCCGTGGCGGTCGGCAGGATCGCCCAGGAGCTGACGGACGATATGATCGATGGAGCCGCGGCAACGCAAGCGGTCACCGGCTTTGCGGCTTATGGCGACAGCGTCCGCAGTGTGGTCGAGACGCTGGCGGTGGCGGGGGGCGCGTGGTTCGCGCCCGAGGCGATGGGCCTGCGGATGCGGGCGGGGCTTGCCGCCGACCATGCCATCGCCGATGGCGAAGTCGTTGCCGCCGGGGCCGCGCGCGGCAAGCACGGCCGAGCGATGGCGGCGTTGGAGACGGTGCCGCACCATGTAACCCTGGCGCATTACGACCCGGCGCGCGATTATCAGACCGGGATACAGCAGGCGCGGCGACCGGGGGCCGGGGTCCGCGAAGAACGTGTCGACATGCCGGCCGCGATCACCGCAGACACCGCCAAGACGATGGCCGAGGCTGTGCTGTCGCGGGCAGAGGCCGCCCGCGAGCGGCGCACGCTAACGCTCGGCTGGGACGCGTTAGCGGTGGCACCCGGGGCGTGTGTGACGATTGCGGGGGTGGCGGGGGTCTGGCGAGTCACGGGGTGGGCGCTGGAACATATGGTGCTGTCGCTGGAATGCGTGCGACTCGCCACGGGAACCCTGGCCGTTTCGGCGAGTGCGGGGCGGGTGCTGCACGCGCCCGACGTCGCGACGGGCACGACGGTGCTGGCCGCGTTCGAAGCGCCGCCGGAGGACGCGGTCCTCTCGGTTCCGCGCGTGACGATAATCGCAGCGGGAACCCAGCCGGGCTGGCGCAGGGCGACCTTGCTTTACAGCACCGACGGAGGTGCGCGGTGGATGGCGGCCGGTGCTACGAATGTGCCGGGGATTCTTGGGCAGGTCGTGACGCCACCTGGGGCGGCGGGCGCTGCGATCGTCGATCACGCAAATGTGATTGAGGTCGAACTCATCCATGCAGGCATGACACTGGTTGGAGCCGATGCTGGGGCGCTCGATGCTGGGCTGAATACAGCCCTGGTGGGGAACGAGCTGTTGCAATTCGGCGAAGCCACGCAGCTTACCGCGACACGGTGGCGACTGGCGGTGCTGCTCCGCGGGCGGCGCGCGACCGAGAGTGCGATCGGCACGCAGCGCGCGGGCGATCGCTTCGTGCTGGTCGAGCCGGACGCAAGCGCAACGCTCGACCTGCCTGGGACCGCGCAGGGAGGAGACCTGCGCATCATGGCGTCTGGACCCGGGGACGTGGAGGGGCCGGTAGAAGTCGCGCTCACGCTTGCAGGAACCTCGATCTTGCCGCTTTCGCCAACGCATCTGACGTGGTCCGAAGTGGGGAATGGGGATGTCACGGTGCAGTGGGTGCGGCGCAGCAGGGCGGGCCTGCGCTGGGTCGACGGCGTCGATGCGCCGCTGGCAGAAGAGCGCGAGGTCTATCAAATTGCGCTCCTCTATCCCGACGGACGGGGGGCCACGGTCGAAACCACGGAGCCGACCTTGGTGATTCGGCACGTCGATCGCATTGTCGGCCTGTCGATCGCGGTCACCCAGGTTGGCGCACATGGCCAATCCTACCCCCTTCACGGCATGATCCCCGCTTGGGCGGGCTAAGAAAGGACCGTCAATGAACGACCAAACGACCGTGCGGCTGAGCCTGCCTTTGCTCCAGGTGGGGCAGGCGCAGAAGGAATTGTCGCATAACGAAGCGCTGACCCTACTGGACTTTGCGGTCCAGCCAGTGGTCGAGGCGGTAGGCGTGGGGTCCCCGCCGGTTAGCCCAGACACGGGTGCATGCTGGATCGTGGGTCCATCGCCGACCGGGGCATGGAGCGGGAGTCCAAACGCGATCGCCGGGTGGACCAACGCTGGCTGGCGTTTCCTCGCCGCCCGCGATGGCATGAATGCGTGGAGCAGGGGCGATTCCGCATTCGCCCGCTTCGATGGATCGCGTTGGCGCATCGGGGAAGTTACGGGCGCGTGCTTGTTGGTTGCGGGACGTCAGGTCGTCGGGGAGCAACAATCGGCGATCTCTGCCGCTACCGGTGGGACGACCATCGACGCCGAGGCGCGGGCAACGCTTGCCGCCGTGCTTGCTGCAATGCGGTCGCACGGCCTGATCGCTTCGTGAGCGATTGCAGAATCAGAGGCTTACCCCGTCACGCTGTTGCTTTTGTACAACAGCCGCATCTATTTGTGCGCTTGCGTGGAAACATTCCTTTGGGTAGGGAGTTTGCGCTGTCCGAGTGACAACCAGAAGAAGGGGTTTTTTTATGCGGAAGCTTGCCGTTGCTATGGCGCTTGCCTCCACCGCGATCGTCGCCACACCTGCCCTCGCCCGCGACAAGTCGTGGTACGTCGGCGTCGAGGGTGGCGCGATGATTGTGGAGGACGTTAAGTTCGACATCAATTCGATCAAGGGTGCCAGCACCGCTGACCACCGTTATGGCTATGACGTCGATGGCGTCATTGGTTACGACCTCGGCATTTTCCGCATCGAAACCGAAGTCGGTTACAAGAGCGCAGATGTAAATGGGTATCGCTCGACCGTAACGACGCCAGGCGGTTTTCCGGCCGGTAGCTACGGCGGCGCTGGCGGTCGTAGCTCAGCCTTGAGCTTCATGGTCAACGGCCTGCTCGATTTCGGTGATGCCGATGAAGTCCAGGGCTTCGTTGGCGGCGGCGTCGGCGTCGCACGCGTCAAGGAAGGCGTTGCGCTCGGCGCGTCGCGCTTCCTGAACGACAGCGATACCGTCTTCGCTTATCAGGGCATCGCGGGTATCCGCGCGCCGCTGACCAAGAATGTCGACGTCTCGCTGAAGTATCGTTTCTTCACTGCCGACAACGTCAAGCTGGTCGACATCGCGGGCAGCTCGTACGCGAGCAAGTTCCGCACGCACAGCCTGCTGGGTGGTCTGACCTACAACTTCGGTGAGCCTGCTGCACCGCCGCCGCCGCCTGCTCCCGCACCGGCACCGGCTCCGGCTCCCGAGCCCCCCGCACCGCCGCCCGCACCGGTCGCAGTGCCGTGCTCGCCCGGTCCGTTCATCGTGTTCTTCGAATGGGACAAGTCGGACGTTACGCCTGAAGCAGCAGCAATTCTGGACGGTGCGGTTGCACAGTATCAGAACTGCGGTAGCGCAAAGGTCATGCTGGCCGGCTTCACCGATCGCTCGGGTACGCCGAAGTACAATCTGGCCCTGTCGCAGCGCCGCAACGACGCGGTTCGTGCGTACATGACCGCCCACTCGATCCCCGATGGTGTGATCTCGACCGAAGCGTTCGGTGAAGATCCTGCTCACCTTCGCGTTCAGACTGCCGATGGCGTTCGTGAAGTGCAGAACCGTCGTGTGGAAGTCACCTACGGTCCGGGTTCGGGCAACTAAGCCTTTACCTGAAGACGAAAATTGTGGGGAGGTCAGCGTAAGCTGGCCTCCCCATTTTTTTGTGATATCGACAATTCCGGCATGCGAGCGCATGGCGGCGATGTTGCGACACCATGACGATACCGTCAGGGAATCGTTCTCATTCGACGTTCCATTCGCGCTGTCGCATGCACAATGGCTTAGGGAAACATCATGCGAATTACGATGGTTGGCTCGGGTTATGTCGGGCTTGTCTCCGGCGCTTGCTTCTCCGACTTCGGCCATGACGTAATTTGCGTCGATAAGGATGCGAGCAAGATCGCGGCGCTCGAAGCGGGCAAGATGCCGATCTTCGAACCTGGTCTCGACACATTGGTGGCCACCAACGTCGCTGCAGGCCGTCTCAAATTTTCGACCGACCTCAAAGCGGCGGTTTCAGGGGCAGATGCTGTGTTCATCGCGGTAGGGACGCCGTCGCGCCGTGGCGACGGCCATGCCGATCTCAGCTATGTCTTCGCGGCGACGCGCGAGATTGCTGCGGCGATTGACGGTCCGCTGGTGGTTGTCACCAAATCGACCGTTCCAGTAGGCACGGGTGACAAGGTCGAGGAGATTTTGACCGAACTGGCCGGCGACTTTCCGATCGCCGTCGTTTCCAATCCGGAGTTCCTACGCGAGGGCGCGGCGATCGGCGACTTCAAACGCCCCGATCGGATCGTTATCGGCACGGACGACGCGCGCGCCCAGCAGGTCATGCGTGATATCTACCGCCCGCTCTATTTGAACGAGAGCCCGATCCTGTTCACCGGGCGGCGCACGTCGGAACTGATCAAATATGCGGCAAATGCGTTTCTCGCGACCAAGATCACCTTCATCAACGAGATCGCAGACTTGTGTGAAGCCGTCGGTGCGAACGTTCAGGATGTGGCGCGGGGCATCGGCCTCGATAACCGGATCGGCTCCAAATTTTTGCACGCGGGTCCCGGCTATGGTGGCTCGTGTTTCCCGAAGGACACGCTCGCCCTGCTCAAGACGGCCGAGGACTATGAGACGCCGGTACGCATTGTCGAGGCGGTTGTGCAGGTCAACGACGCGCGCAAGCGCGCAATGGGTCGTAAAGTGATTGCCGCGTTGGGCGGCGAGGCGAAGGGCAAGACCGTTGCGGTGCTGGGGCTCACCTTCAAACCAAACACCGACGATATGCGCGATGCGCCGAGCTTGGCGATCGTCCAAAGCCTGATGGATGCGGGGGCAAAGGTGCGGGCGCATGATCCCGAAGGCATGGAGATTGCTAGGACCATGATGCCCGACGTGGTGTATTGCACCGATGCCTACGAAGCTGCGGCGGGTTCCGACGCGGTGGTGATCGTGACCGAATGGGACATCTACCGTGCACTGGACCTGAAGCGGTTGGCGGCGACGATGGCGGGTGCGGTGATGGTTGATCTGCGCAATGTCTATCCGCCGCGTGACGTCGAAAGAGCTGGCTTCAGTTACAGCTCAATCGGGCGGTAAGGGCGGCGGGTCCGGCGGCGCAAGGCCGCTCGCGGCCCGGCCTGCGGGGGGTCGCTACACGCAGCGGCGCGGCGCGGGGCCACGCCGCTGCCGAGAATTCAGGCAGGGATCTTGTCGGCCTTGGCGGCATGATACCGCTCGATCGCTTCGGTCACGATCCGGCGTGCTTCGTCGCGATCGCCCCAGGTGCCGATGCGCACCCACTTCTTCTTTTCCAGATCCTTATAGTGCGTGAAGAAGTGTTCGATCTGTTCGAACACGATTTCGGGCATGTCGCCGCGTTCGTTGACGTTCGAATAATAAGGGAAGGTCGAGTCGACCGGCACGCAGACCAGCTTTTCGTCGCCGCCGGCTTCGTCTTCCAGATTGAGCACGGCGATCGGGCGGGCCCGCACGACACAGCCCGGGATGAAGGGCGAACGCGCGATGACCAGCGCGTCGAGCGGATCGCCGTCTGGGGAAAGCGTGTGCGGCACGAAGCCGTAATTAGCCGGATAGCGCATCGGCGTGTGCAGGATGCGATCGACGAACAGCGCGCCGCTCGCCTTGTCGAACTCATACTTTACCGGCTCGCCGCCGGTTGGCACTTCGATGATCACGTTCAGGTCATCGGGCGGGCTCTTGCCGACCGGAATCATGTCGATACGCATGCTAAATCCTTAAACTGATGCAGGTCTGTAGTGCAGCCGTTTACCGGGCTGTCAGCAACCGATCCAAACCACCCTCTCCGGTGCCGATTTTCTCCAGGTGCGGATAGCGCAGCCCGCCATGATAGTCGATGCTGACCGGCGCGACGCTGTCATTGGATTTGATCAGCAGCACGATCGGGTCGGTGCCGCCCTTTGCGGCGGTCACGGCGGCCTTCAGCGCGGTATCCGAGAAAACGGTGCCGTTCACCGCCACGATGGTGTTGCCGATCGTCAACCCAGCTTTGAACGCGGGCGTGTCCCAACCCACGCCGGTGATGGCACCGTCTTTGTTGAGCGTGAGGCCCAATGAGTAGGTCAGATCGGTGCTCTTGCGCGTCGCCTCGGCGTTCTTGAAAGCGAGCGAGGGCGTGTCGGTATAGACAAGCTTGTAGCCATTGGCTTCGAAGCCCTTGAGCGGCGCGGGCTCGCCAGTCTCGGTCAGTCGCTTGTTGAGCAGGCTGGCCCAGTCATAAGGCTGGATCGCGTTGAGCGTCGCGACGACATCGTCGAAGGTGTAGGTCACCTCGCCATAGTCGCCGTCGTTGAGGCCGAAGAACTTCGCTGCGAAGTCGTCGATCGACTTGGTACCGCCCGATTGCTGGCGCAGGATCGAGTCGACCTCCATCCACACCAGCAGCCCCTCATTGTACTAATCTTCCGAGCGCTGATAGCTGACCCAGCCCTTCGGGCGGCGCTGCGAAATCGTCGGGTCGTTGGTGGTATCGACCAGGTCGCGCCAGTTGCGTGCCGGGCGATTGTCGAGGCTGGCGAGGATCGAAGCATAGCCGTCGAGCGTGTCCTGCTTCGACACCAGCCCCGAGCGCGCCTGGAAGACATAGCCCCAGAATTGCGTCTGGCCTTCATAGACCCACAACAGGCTGCCACGCATCGGCGTGCGGTAATCCGGGGTCCAAAGGTCGGCTCCGCGCCGGAATTTCCCATCCCAGCTATGATTATATTCGTGCGGCAACAGGTTGCGCGAGCCCGGACCATCCTTCCACTTGGTGAAATAGCCAAGCTTCACCCCGTCTTCGGACGAGCGGTGATGTTCGAGCCCGATTCCGCCCATCACGTCGGAGATCGACAGCAGGAATTCATAGGTGTCGTAATGCTGCGCGCCGTACACCTTGACCGCCTGCTCGACGAGTTTCTTATGTGCATCGATCTGTTCGGGTGTCGCGGCCAATTCTGCGGCATTGTCGGCATAGACGTCGAGATTGACGCGCGGGCTGAGCGGCCACTGCTTGTAATAGCGCCCCGCCAACACGGGCGAGTCGACCAGGATTTCGTAATTGGTCTTCTCATAGCTGTAGGTCGAGCCGGTCGCCTTCGACGGCAGGCCCGACGACGCGGTCCAGCCGGCCGGGTATTTCACGGTCGCCTTTACCGGAATCTGCCGGGTGAAATAGCCCGCCGGATAGAGGCTCATCGAATTCCACTGCAGTCGCAGCATGTTGGGCGACATCACTACCGCACCCTGGTCGCCGGCAGTGGCGGAGAGGAATTGCAGATCGATGTCGAGCGCCTTGGCACCGGCGGGCACGTCGATGTGGAAGGCGTAGACATCGACCGGGTCGCGCGTCCACGCCAGTTCCTTGCCGCCCGCGCGAATGTGCAGCCCGGCCAGCTTGTCGAGCTGGCCCGTCGGCGAATGGTTGCCGGGCAGCCATTTCGGGAAGAGCAGCACCATATGGCCTGCGGAAACGCCGCTGATCGTCTCGCGCGTCGTGAAGATGCCGCGGCGTGTGTCGGTCGCATCGATGTCGAGCGTGATCGTGCCGGGAAAGCGGATGTCCTGTGCGGCGGGGATCGTGTCGACATATGGCACCGGCTGCGGCTTGGAATTTTCCGCCAACACCGGGGCGGCGGTGGCGAGCAACAGGGTAGTGAGCGCGGCACGACGGATCATTCGGGATTCTTTCGTGAGAGGAGTGCGGTGACAGGGATCTAAGCGGCTCATGCGGTCGGCGTCCAGCCTAGGACGTGCTGCTGCTGCCGAGCACGTTGATGGTGAAGGCGAGCACGCCGATGTTGAAGACGAACGCCGCCAGGCAATGGCCGAGCGTGACGCGGCGGATCTGGCGCGAGGAGATTTCGACGTCGGAGGTCTGGAAGGTCATGCCGAGCGTGAAGCTGAAATATAAAAAATCCCAATAATCGGGCTCGGCGCAATTGGGGATCTCCAGGCCGCCGGCATCCTTGCCGTCACCGTCGCAATCCGAATAGAACAGATGCGCGTAATGCAGCGCATAGACCGAATTGGAAAACAGCCACGCCAGCACCAGCGTCGCGATGACGAGCACGGTCGCGACGAGATTGGCTTTCTCCTGCATTTCCTTGGCGACCGAGGTGAGGATGACGACCATCGTCAACCCGGTCAGCACCAGCAGGCCGGCGCGATTGGCGTCGTTCGCGGCGGCGGCTTTGCGCATCTGATCGGCCTTCCCCTTGCGCAGCAGGGTCGAGATCGCGATCAGGAACACCGCCGCCGCGACATCGAACGCGCCCATCGTGCCGCGCCCCCAGCCAAAGGCGGGAATGGCGAAGAATAGCCCGGCCACGAACAGAATCGTGAACAGGATGAAGCGGGGCGGGGCGATTCTCTTGCCGAGGTTCAGGGTCATCGGCGCGGTGCTACCGCGCTTTTGACCCAGCGCAAATCACATATGCATGGCGCGATTGAACATGACCCCGGCGATGAACAGCAAGTACACGCCGAACACGCGTTTGAGTGGCTCGGCCGGCAGGGCGTGCGCCGACGCGACGCCAAGCGGCGCGGTCAAGATAGACATCGAGGTGATGATCGCGGCCCCCAGAAAATTGACATAGCCGATCGACCCGATCGGCAGCCCGGGCTTGCCCAAGCCGATCAGCATCCAGCCGATTGTACCCGGCACCGCGATGATGAACCCGAAGCCCGCCGCCGTCGCGATCGCCTTGTGGATCGAGCGACCGCACAGCGTCATCACGATCACCGCGACCGTGCCCCCGCCAATGCCGAGCAGCGAGGAAAAGATGCCGAGGCTTCCGGCGATGCCCGCGCGCACCACCCCGGTCGGCATCGTATCGCTGACTTGTCGACGCGCGAGCTTGGGCACGAGGAAATTGATCGACATCAGCGTGATGCCAACCGCAAAGATGATCGAGAGCGCCTGGCCGGTCAGCACGCGTGCGAGCATCACGCCGATGCCGACCCCGCCGATGATCCAGGGTGCCCAGCTTTTCAGGATCTCGAAATCGACCGCCCCGCGTTTGGCGTGCGATAGCGTCGAGCGCAGCGCGGTAATGACGATCGTGGCGAAGGACGTCCCGATCGCGACATGCGTATATTCGGCGTGGCTACCGCCGAGCAGCGGCAACAGCGCGATCATCGCCGGCACGACGACGAATCCGCCACCGATGCCGAACAATCCGGCGGCAAAACCGGCGAACAGGCCGGCGGCGAGCAGGGCAAGGATCGCGGGCCCCCATGCGATCAGCAAGCTCATGCGATGATGGCGAGGTTGTAGGAAACGAAAGCGGCGGGACTTTGGGAAGCAAACGGACGCATGACTACCTTTCCGAAACGAGCCGGGTGGGGTCCTGCGGAGGCTGAAAAGGGAACTGTCGCCGTTCCCATTGCGACGATGCTGCGATGCAGCGAAGGCGCTGTCAAGCGCTGTCATAGGGATGACGCACAAGCATCTGGCGCTTGGTGCCGGGCTCGCTTAGAGAGCCAGCCTTTATGGCACGTATCGAAACCCCCAAACGCATCCGCGGCACGCAGGATATCTTCGGCGACGATCAACGACGCTTTGCGCGCGTGGTCGATACCTTTGACCGGGTGCGGCGACTCTATTGTTTCCAGCGCGTTGAACTGCCCGTGTTTGAATCGACGGCGGTGTTCGCACGCTCGCTGGGCGAAACCACCGATGTGGTGTCGAAGGAGATGTACACCTTCGAGGATCGCGGCGGCGATTCGCTGACGCTGCGCCCCGAATTCACCGCCGGGATCGCGCGCGCCTATCTGACCGAGGGCTGGCAGCAATATGCGCCGCTCAAGATCGCGACGCATGGGCCGGTGTTCCGCTATGAACGCCCGCAAAAGGGGCGCTATCGCCAGTTCCACCAGATCGACGCCGAGGTGATTGGTGCGGCGGAACCGGCGGCGGATGTCGAATTGCTCGTGCTGGCGGACCAGTTGCTGCGTGACCTTGGCATCACCGAGGGCGTGACGCTGCAGCTCAACACGCTGGGCGATGCCGAGACGCGCGATGCGTGGCGCGCGGCGCTGGTCGCGCATTTCGAGGCGCATCGGGATGTGCTGAGCGAGGACAGCCTGGCGCGGCTGGACAAGAACCCGCTGCGCATTCTGGATTCGAAGGATCCGCGTGACCGGCCGGTGGCGGATTCGGCACCCGATATCGATGCCTATCTGACGCCCGAAGCGCGCGCATTCTTCGATGCAGTGACGGCGGGGCTGGACGCGGCGGGCGTGGCGTGGACGCGCAATGCGCGGCTGGTGCGCGGGCTCGATTATTATCGGCACACCGCGTTCGAGTTCGTCACCGATCGGCTGGGCGCGCAAGGGACCGTGCTGGCGGGCGGGCGCTATGATGGGTTGATCGGCTCGCTTGGCGGGCCGGAGACGGCAGGCGTTGGCTGGGCGGCGGGGATCGAGCGGCTGGCGATGTTGCTGGAGGAGCCGGTCGTAGAGCCCGTCGAGGCCGTAGTGATCCCCATGGGCATGGCTGCCGAGGCCCGGGCAGTCGCCGTTATCGCCGAGTTGCGCCGCACCGGGGTAACGTCTGATATGGCCTTTAGGGGCAATATGAAACGGCGGCTGGCAAAGGCCAATGACGCTAAGGCTACCTACGCGCTAATTTTGGGCGACGAGGAACTGCTCCAAAATCGGATAGTCGTCCGCAATCTCGCTGAGGGTAAACAGGCGACATGTTCCTTAAACTCGATTGGGCGCGTCCCGCTGTCGCTGCTTTGGGGCGTTGACACGGGTGACCCGGAGACCGTTGATACTAGCTATGTCGGCGGCATCCTCTCGGATTACGACGCTCAATGACCTCCATCTCCCCAGACCGCATCCGCCAGATCGAGGCGCGGCGCGACGAGCTTTCGGCGCTGATGGCGACCGGGGATTTGCCGTCGGATCGCTTCGTCCAGGTGTCGAAGGAATATGCCGAGCTTGAACCCGTCGCGCAGGCGGCGGGCGAGGTGCGGCGGTTGCGCGCCGAGCTGGACGTGCTGGCCGGCATGGAGGATGACGGCGACCCCGAGATCAAGACGATGGCGCGCGAGGAGATCGACACGATCCGCGAGCGCCTGCCGATCGCCGAGCGCGCGCTGGCACTGTCTCTGCTGCCGCGCGATGCCGCCGACGAACGCGCCGCGATGCTCGAAATCCGCGCCGGAACCGGTGGGGACGAGGCTGCGCTGTTCGCCGCCGACCTGTTCCGCATGTATCAGCGCTACGCCGAAAGCCAGGGCTGGCGGGTCGAGCTGATCTCGACCTCCTCGTCCGAAAGCGGCGGCTTCAAGGAAGCGATTGCCTCGGTCGAGGGCAAGGGCGTGTTCGCCAAATTGAAGTTCGAAAGCGGCGTCCACCGCGTCCAGCGCGTACCCGCGACCGAGGCGCAGGGGCGCATCCACACCTCCGCCGCGACCGTTGCGGTGCTGCCCGAGGCCGAGGAGGTCGACGTCAAGATCGAGGACAAGGATTTGCGCATCGACATTTATCGCTCGTCCGGGCCGGGCGGGCAATCGGTCAACACCACCGATTCGGCGGTGCGCATCGTCCATATCCCGACGGGCCTGACCGTCATCCAGCAGGACGAGAAGAGCCAGCACAAGAACAAGGCCAAGGCGATGCGCGTGCTGCGCACGCGTTTGTACGAGGCTGAGCGGGACCGTTTGCATCAGGAGCGCGCTGGTGCGCGCAAATCGATGGTCGGGTCGGGCGATCGTTCGGAGCGGATCCGCACCTATAATTTCCCGCAAGGGCGCGTGACCGACCACCGCATCAATTTGACGCTGCACCGGTTGCCCGAGATTCTGGCGGGCGAGATGGATGAGTTGCTCGGCGCGCTGATCGCGCAGGATGAGGCCGAGCGGCTGGCGTCGCTCGATGGGTGACGATTTCTCCCTCTCCCCGCTGGCGGGGAGAGGGTGGCCGAGCGGAGCGAGGTCGGGAGAGGGGCAGTTGCAGAATGCGTCGCCTGATACTGCCCCTCTCCCCGGCCCTCTCCCCCGAGCGGGAGAGGGAGTACGCGCAGCGCTGGCTGCTGCCTCATCCGTCCTTGCCGACGTCAGCGAAACGCCGCGGCTCGATGCCGAGCTGCTGATGGCGCACGCCCTCGGCGTCTCGCGCGAAACGCTGTTGCTGCAGCGGCTCGACTCCCCAACGCCGCACAGCTTTGGCCCGCTGCTCGCGCGGCGGCTCGCGCATGAGCCGATCGCCTATATTACCGGCAGTCGTGCCTTCTGGACGATCGAGCTGGCGGTGGGGCCGGGCGTGCTGGTGCCGCGCGCCGATAGCGAGACGCTGATCGAGGCGGCGGTCGATCATTTCGGCACGGCTGGCCCCAAGACCATTCTCGATCTGGGCACTGGGCCTGGCACCTTGTTGCTGGCGGCGCTCGACCAATGGCCTGCGGCCACCGGATTGGGCGTCGATGCGTCGCCCGAGGCGCTGGCTTATGCCGAGCGCAACCGGCTTGCGCTTGGGCTGGGGACGCGTGCCACCTTGCGGCGCGGCGATTGGGGCGAGGGCGTGACCGAGGCGTTCGACCTGATCCTGTCGAATCCGCCCTATATCGGCACGCAGGAGCACCTTCCGGCTGAGGTGCGCGACCATGAACCGGGCGCTGCTTTGTTCGCAGGATCGGACGGGCTCGACGACTATCGCCGTATCGCCCCGCAACTGCCCGGCTTGCTCGCGCCGGGCGGGGCCGCGATCCTTGAGATTGGGGCTACGCAGGCTTCCGCCGTCACCGCGCTGCTGGAAGCGCAGGGCTTCGCCGTGGCGCTGCGCCATGATCTCGGTGGGCGTCCGCGCGCGCTGATCGCGACGCGCTCGTCCGAATTGGTCACGCGACGGTCATAATATTCCGCTTGGCGATTGGCTTTGCAGTCGCTATTGAACGGCGCAGGGGCTCGCGTTTTCATCGCAACTGGTTGAAAACGGGCTGTAGCCTGCATCCTTAGTCATGCAGTCGCTGTCGTCCGGCGACCGTGGCGGGCGCGCGTTGCCGATGGTCGGCGGCGGTGCCGGGGGCATTTGCATCCAGATTTGTTGGAGCACGGCCGGGTTGGTTTCCAAGCACAGGACAACAAGAACTTGATCAATAATCGTCAGGCCGGCCGCCGTCGCGGCCGTGGCGGGCAGCAGCAGCGCTCGTCGGGTGGCAATCCGGGTCGTCAGGACACCGGCAATCGCATCGACAATCGCGCGCGCGGCAATGCCGCCCAGTTGCTCGAGAAATATAAGACGCTCGCGCGCGACGCGCAGATGCAGGGTGACCGCGTCAACGTCGAATATTATCTGCAATTTGCCGATCATTACTTCCGCGTGCTGGCCGAGACCCGCGCGCGCTTCGAGGAAAATGGCGGCGCGCCATCGACCCGCCGCATCCAGGGCGCGACGCTCGATGAAGACGAGCCCGATTATGAAGATGAGGGCGAGCGCGTTCAGGAGCAGCCGCGCGGCGACCAGCAGCGTGGCGGCCAGAACGGCAACGGCCAGCAAAACGGGTATCGCCAGGACGGCAATCGTCAGGATGGGCGTCAGGACGGCAATCGCTCCTACAACCAGAATGGCGGCCATCAGCAAAACGGCAACCAGAACACCGCACCCCAAAACGGCGCATCCGAAGCGCGCGGCGCGGGCCAGGGTTATGACGACCGTGGCCGTGGCCGGGCAAATGGCAACGCCCAGGGCAGCGAAGGCGGTTATGAGCGGCAGGCCGATGCTCCGCGCGAAGAACGCGGCGAACGCCGTCCACGCGGCGACCGCTACGAGCGTGAGGATCGCGTAGCGCGGACTCCCGAGGCGAGCGAAGAAGCGGTGTCGGTCGAAACGATCGTGCCCTTTGAAGGCGCACCCGCCGTCGAAGGCGTGGTCGCGGTCGAGGCGGTTGCAGCGGCACCGCGTCGCGGCCGTGGTCGTCCCCGGCGCGAGCCCGTTGCGGTTGCCGTCGTGGAAGATGCTGGCGAGGATAGCGGTTTCACCGCCGATCGCCTGCCGCCGTCGCTCAACCTCTCCGCCGTCGTCGAGTCCGACAGCGAGGGCGAAGTGATCGAGAAGCCGCGCCGCCGTCGCGGCCGCCCACCCGGCAG
The DNA here is from genome assembly GCF_049897605.1 of Sphingomonas sp. DC1600-2. Taxonomy (NCBI): domain Bacteria; kingdom Pseudomonadati; phylum Pseudomonadota; class Alphaproteobacteria; order Sphingomonadales; family Sphingomonadaceae; genus Sphingomonas; species Sphingomonas sp. DC1600-2. The sequence goes on along the minus strand of NZ_JAFCWO010000008.1, from coordinate 5,992 downwards.
CACGACCAGCACGCCAAGCGAGTAATCCGCCGCTCCGTTTAGCGGGCCTGACTATGGGATTGTAACGCCGTTGTTATATCCATAGCCTAGGCCCGCGATAACGGGAGAGCGATGACATGCGCATGTGGCTGGCGACGACGATGCTCTGCTTGCCCGGCGTGGCGAACGCGCAGAGCGCTGCCCCCGACCCGGTCGCGAGCAGCGCGCAGGGGGACCTGTCGGTCACCATCTACAATAACGATCTGGCGCTGATCCAGGATACGCGCCAGCTCGCCCTGCCGCGCGGTCGATCGCGCCAGGAGTTCGCGGATGTCTCGGCGCAGATCCGCCCCGAGACGGTGACGCTCACCGCCGCCGGTGCCGGGATCATCGAACAGAATTTCGATTACGACCTGCTCTCGCCCGAAACGTTGATGAACAAATCGGTCGGCCAGGGCGTGACGCTGGTGCGCACCAACCCGGCGACTGGCGCGGAAACGCGCGAGGCGGCGCGCGTGCTCGCCAACAATGGCGGCACCATCGTCCAGGTCGGCAATCGCATCGAGATCCTCGACAGCAATGCTGGCCGCGTCGTCTTCCCCTCGCTCCCCGCCAATTTGCGCGCGCGGCCGACTCTGTCGGTGACGCTCGACAGCGCGAATGCGGGCACGCGCCCGGCTACGCTCAATTATTTGTCGCGCGGGCTGGGGTGGAAGGCCGACTATGTCGCCTTGTTCGATGAGAAGGCGGGCAAGCTCGACGTGCAGGGCTGGGTCACGCTGACCAACACCACCGGCACCACCTTCAATGCGGCCAAGACGCTGCTGGTCGCGGGCGCGGTCGGTACGGCGGATGGCGGCAATCGCCCGCGTTTCTACGGTGGCCGCGGCGCGCCCGGCCCACGTGGCAATCAACCCGGCACCGAGACGACGGGGCGCGAGCAGCTCGGCGACTTCTATCTCTATCCGCTGGCCGAGCGCACCACGATCGCCAATGCGCAGACCAAGCAGGTCAGCTTTCTCGACGTGGCCGGCGCGCCTGCCGCCAAGACCTATTTCTATCGCAACCCCTGGCTGCAAAAGCTTGACGAGGCGGTCAGCGTCGACACGGTGTTGAAGTTCAGTTCGTCGCGCGAGGGCGGCCTCGGCGATGCGCTGCCCGCCGGCACGGTGCGCGTCTATATGCGCGATGCGCGTGGCGCGCCGCAATTCATCGGCGAAAGCGAAATCCCGCACACGCCGATGGGATCGAAGCTCGCGCTCAAGACCGGCGAAGCGTTCGATGTGAAGATCCTGCCCGTGGTCGAAAAGCGCGAGCGGATTTCGGACGAGCGCTGGCGTACGACGATGCGTTACACGCTCACCAATGCGCGCGCGCAGGGCGTGACGGTCGAACTCGCCCAGGCCGGGCTCGATCGCTGGTGGCACGACACGAAGATCACCGACGAGAGTCAGCCGAGCACGCGCGCCGATGCCGATGAGGCGGTGTGGCAAGTCGCCGTCCCCGCCAACGGAACGGCAAGCGTCACCGCGACCTTCGACACGCGGTTCTGAGCGCGGTGCGGCGCGTGCTGCGCTGGATGCTGGCACTGCTGGTCGGCGCGCTGGCGAGCGCGGCGCCCGCTCAGACGGTCTCGCCCGCGCCCGACCGCGTTGCCGTGATAATCTACCGCGCGCCCCTGCGTGCGCCCGATCAGGCGATCGATCGCGCCTGGCTACAAGGCTATGCACTCATCACCGAACAGCGTCGCGTGACCATCCCGGCGGGACGGACGACGCTGCGCTTTGAAGGCGTCGCGGCAGGGATTTTGCCCGAAAGCGCGATCGTCACCGGCCTTCCGCAGGGCGTGCGCGAGAAGAATCTCGATGCCGATCTGCTCTCGCCGCGCAGCCTTTACGCGGGCAGTTTCGGCCGTCCGGTGACGATCCGGCGGACGATCGCCAAGCGCATCGTCGAGGAGGAAGCGATCGTCCGCTCGGGGCCGGACGGTGCCGCGATCCTGCAGACGCGCGACGGTTTCCTCGCGGCGGATTGCGGGCCATCCCAGGATGCGCTGGTCTATAACCGCGTGCCCCCTACGCTTGCTGCCAAGCCGACGCTGTCGGTTGAGCTAGATTCTCCAACTGCGGTGAGTGTCACCGTGACGCTCTCCTATCTCGCCTGGGGGTTTGACTGGCAGGCCAATTATGTCGCGACGCTGCGCCCCGATGGCCAAAGCGCCGATCTTCTGGCGTGGGTGACGCTGGCCAGCAGCGACACCACCAGCTTCGCCGATGCCGAGACGATGGTGGTCGCGGGTGCGGTCAAGCGCGAAGGTAGCGCGCTCAATCCGGCTTGGAATGTCGCGGACGAATCGCTCACCTTCCGCTGTTTTGCGCAGCCGATCCTCCCAGCACCGGCGGCAGTGTTTGCGCCTCCGCCGCTGCCTGCACCCGCGCCGATGGCATTTGAGGCGGATATCGTCGTCACGGGCACGCGCTTACGGCGCGCGATGGTCCAGCAGGAGGATCTCGGCGACCTGAAACTCTACCGCGTGCCCGATCGCACCACCGTCGCCGCGCTCGCGCAAAAGCAGGTCGCCTTGCTGGATCGCGCGGCGGTGCCGGTCAACATCGTCTATGTCTCCACGGTCGATAGCGGCGGCGATGCCGACGCGCCGCGAATCACGCTGCGCCTGCGCAACCGTACCGATCAGGGGCTGGGCGTGCCGCTTCCGGCGGGGCCTGTCGCCTTATTCCAGCCGCGCGGCGACACCGCGCTGTTGATCGGGGAGGGCGCGATTGCCGATAAGGCAGTGGGCGAGGAGGTCGAAGCCGGTGTCGCCGATGCCACCCAAGTGACGATCGAAAGCGCGCATCCCGACAGCGGCAAGGATTGGGAGGCCTATCGCCTGACCGCGCGCAACGCCAACCCCTATCCCGTCCGCTTCGAAGCGCGCTTCGCTGGCGAGGATTTGCCCCGCATGTCGCGCATGACCGAGACGCTCACGCGCAAGGACGGCAAAGCGGTGTGGTCGGTGGAGATCCCCGCCAACGGCACGCGCAGCTTCGGCTATCGCATCAAGGATAGCGATTAGAGTCGGGTGATCTTTCACCAGTTCCGTTCGTTTCGAGCGAAGTCGAGAAACCTGGCACAGCGATTGTTGCTGTTTCTCGACTTCGCTCGAAACGAACGGGGCGAAGTGAAATCATCGCGCTCAAGCGTCCGACGGTTGGCCCTCGGCTCAGTCCCGCCGATCGACCGACTCATCATGACCCGAGCCCGAGCTGAGGAAGATCAGCCCCATCAGCACCGCACTCAGCATGATCGATCCGCCCGCGCCGCCGATCACCGCGAGGATCGCCACCCACCCCATTGGCCCATAAAAATGCTGCAGCACCACGATCGCCGCGACGATGAACACCGCTGCCAGCACCGCCATCCAGCCGAGGATGCAGCGAAAGCGCGCCCAGGCGAAGGCCGCATAAGCAGGATCATCGAGGCCGGAAGGAGTCGTCATTGCTTCCCATAGATCGCGAAACGTGAAATCCTCAAGCGCCTGAGAGACTCGGATGACGAGCGCAGTAGGAGAGAGCCGATGACGATCGCAGCAATCCTGGGCAATAAGGGCCGTGAAGTGATTTCGATCACCGCGCAGCACAGCGTCGGCGACGCGGTGGCGGTGCTGGCGACGCGCCGCGTCGGCGCGGTGCCGGTGATGGAGGGCAACAGCGTCGTCGGCATCTTTTCCGAACGCGACGTGATTCATGCGATCCACGCGCATGGCGCAGACGCGATGGCGCGCAGCGTCGGCGATACGATGACCGCACCGCCGATCACCGTGACCCCGTCCGAGGCGGTGATCGGTGCGCTGTCGCTGATGACACGGCGGCGGATCCGCCATTTGCCCGTGGTCGAGGGCGATACGGTGATCGGCTTCGTCTCGATCGGCGATTTGGTCAAATATCGCATCGACCGGATCGAGGCCGATGCCGAGGCGATGCGCAGTTATATTCAGTCGGCCTAGGCGGTTGCGAGCGGAGTGGGCTGTTTGCGCACCACCGCGATCATTTCGCGCACCACGCCGCGCGCGAACAGCGCGAGCCATCCGCCATAAGCGCCCGCGCCCACCGCCACCAATATGGCAAGGCGCGGGAAGGCTTGCATCGCGGGCAGAGCCTCGTCGACCAGCGTCACCACCAGTGCCATCGCCAGCGCGGCGAGCAACGCTGGCGCGATTGCGTCGGCGATGGCGCGCGGCGAGGTGCCGATGACGGGCAGTGATCGCCACAGGCTGACGCCGAGATAGACCGGATAAGCGCAGATCCACGCCGTCGCCAGGCCGGTCGCCCCCCAACGCACGCCGATCACAAACGCGATCGTCAGCACCAGCGCGCCAACCGCGCCATTGCGCACGCCGATCCCCGGACGCCCGCACGCGTCGCACGCTGGCTGCAACAACACCTGCAGCGTCATGAACGGCATGGCCAGCGCGAGCAAATGCACGACGGGCGCGGCTTCGCGCCATTTCTCGCCCAATACCGTCAGCACCAGCGGCTCGGCGGTCGCGGCAAGGCCGAAATAGAAGGGGAGCGCCGCGATCATGATGATTCGTACCGATCGCGCAAAGGCGGCGGCGACCAGCGCGCGATCATGCTGGATTCGCGCATAGGCCGAAAAGGCGACTTCGTTGAGCGGCGGCACGAATTTCGAGACGAACACCTGCGTGAGGAACAGGCTCTCGGTGTAGATGCCGAGCGTGTGCGGGGTGAAGTGGCGCCCGGCGATGAACACGTCGGCCTGGCTTTGGGCGAACCAGAAGAGCTGGCCAACCGCCATTACGCCGCCATATCGCGCGAGCTTGCCCGCTCCGCGAAAATCGAAGCTTGGCCATACCAGCGACTTGGCGACGATCGTCATGCCGATCGCTCGAACGCTGAAGAGAACCAACGGGGCGAGCACCAGCGTCCATACACCGAGCCCGGCCATCGCCCCGGCCAAGGCTGCGCTCGCGCTGGCGATCGATGCAAGAATATTGACCCGCGCCTGCAGCTTGAATTCGAGCGTGCGCGACAGCAGCGCATAGGGCAGCGCGATGAAGGGCGTCGTCAGATAGAGCAGCGCTTGTACCTGCAGCAGGTGCGCGACGATCGGCTGCCGATAATAAGCGGCGGCGGCGGGGGCGAGGAGGAAGACCTGCGCCGCCGCCAGTACGCCGTTGAGCAGCAGCAACATGCCGAACAGCTGGCGAATGTCGCGCGGCGTGATTTCGGCTTTCTGGATCAACCCGCTCGCCAGCCCATAGCCGTTGAGCATGTTGAGGAAGACGAGCACCACCCCGGTCATCGCAAACAGGCCGTAATCGTGCGGGTCGAGGATCCGAATCACGAGAAAGGTGGAAGCCCATTGCACGATTTGCGCGAGAATCTGGCTGCCTGACCGCCAAATCACGGCGCTACGCACCTGATTCGACAGCGATTCGGCCGGGGGATTCGAAGATTCGGCAAGGGCGTCCATTCCGACGCCCTTATCCCGGAAGCCGTTAAGGACCGCTAAACCCGCAGATTTCCGCGGTTTTGCAGGGCAGTGAAAGAAAATTGCAAAAAAGGGTTTGACGGGCTGGGGAGTCGCATCTAGAGACCACTCCACCGCAGCGGTGGCCCACACGGTCCGCTTCTACGGTCACCAAATTTTCGGCGCTCGGCTCGCCCCTTGAAAGAAAGGGTTGAGCAAGGCGTCGGTATTTTGCGCTCTTTGACATTGTTGGTTTAAGATGAAGGGACATGTGGGCGGCGGCTTCACGGTTTTTCGGGTCCTCTAGGCTCGGAAGATCGTTCAAAGCTAAGCTGTTCATACATGTCCTTCACGTTTCCATACGTAAGAATATGTGCAGAGCAGCTCCTAGAGATGCCGGTTTTATCGTGGAATTCCACTGCGATGATGCCGGTCATAAACTTGAGAGTTTGATCATGGCTCAGAATGAACGCTGGCGGCATGCCTAACACATGCAAGTCGAACGAAGGCTTCGGCCTTA
>NZ_JAFCWO010000007.1:0-152658 GCF_049897605.1 Sphingomonas sp. DC1600-2 | reverse complement strand
GATCATCACCAAGGCGGTCATTCGAAGCCGTCTGATTATGCCGAACTTCCGCATGGCTGATCCACGGAAAACCACCATTCTGAACGGCCATGCGGCATAACCCTGCGTTCGGCATAATGACTGGAACCGTGTATCGGGCGTCGCCCGCGTGCGAATTGCGCTGTCTGCGCTGCGATGTGCAGTGCGCCGTCATCACCGCGGTGCGCGACCGGCGCTGGCGAGAGTTGCAGGCGATTCTGCTGGAGCCGCCGGCGTCTCATCGTCCAACGCGTAGAGAGGACCTTGCACTTGCGCGATCGCGGTGGGCCACAGCTCTGCAAGCTCACGAGCGAGCTCGGGCACGGGAGCCGTCAGATCAACAGCCCGCAGCAACCCCTCGATCATTTGCCCCAGCGCGTTCTCGCTGACCGGCGGCCCGCGATAGCTTGTCACGGGCGCGTGGACCGTAAAGACGTCCCTTCCGCTGGGTGCGTGTCGTGTCAGGCCGCGCGCGATCTGCGCGATCGCGCGGCGGTCGGCCGTGTCCATCGCCAGGAGGTGGTCAAAAAGTTCCCGTATCTCCGAGTCGAGCCGTGGCGCATCTGGGGTGTCATCTTCGGGCTGGTCGGTTTCACCTGTCAGGTAAGCCGGTGTAGTGCCAAGCTCTCGCGCAATAAGATGGATGTGCTTGGACCCATATCCCTTGCCGGATACGAGGTTGTAAATCGACGCTTGGCTAATACCCACGCGCCTAGCCAACTCCGACTGTGAGAGCTTTCGTTCGGCCATGCGGGCGCGGAGGCGGGAGGCATCGAGCACGCCTTTTGCTACAACTTTCCCTGTAGCGACGATCTGAAGATTTATCTGTTGACGCACCTACAGATTTGCCTTTAGATTACCCTCATGGAACAACTCTCCCCCACGGATGCATTGCGCGAAGCAATTTCGCGGGTTGGATCGCAATCCGCGATGGGTCGCCTCGTAGGGGTCACGCAAGCTGCGGTGTGGGGTTGGCTGAAGCTCAACAAGCCTCTCCCTGCCGAACACGTCCTCTTGGTGGAGCGCGAAACCGGCATCCCGAAAGAGGTGCTCCGCCCCGACATCTACCCCGACGACTCGGCTACCCCCCGCGCCAGCCTGGAGCCCGCGCGGTGACGGGGTCAGCACAATCCCTTTCCCTCTGCCGCCACCCGGGCGGCGAGCGTCGGCGGCGGGTGCGCTCCCGCCTGCCGTCGACGTCCCCCTTTTCCCGTTTCGGCCGCCGACGGGTCGGCCGGATCGCGTGCGTCCGGAACCTTTGCCCTGGGGTTTCGGTGTTTCGACTTGGCGCACGTGCCCCCAACCCGTCCTGTTCGCGTACCGGCACCGTCATCGGGTCCCTCTCCCCCATGGCGGTGCCACCTCCCCTCTGTATCGATCGCACCGGGGCCATGCTGCTGGCATCGCCCGCATGGTTTACAGCGCAGGCGGTGGCGGCATGACCAAGCTGCGCCAGCCGCTCACCGTCGAGGATGCGCTTTACAAGGTCCTCGGCGCGCTCACCATGTCGGGCGCGGTCGAGGCGACCGGGCGCACCGCAGGCTATCTCCGCATGCTGTCGGATCCCGACCAGCGCGCGCAACTGACCGTGATCGACATGATCAAGCTCGACGTTGCGCATATGCGTGCCGGCTTCCCGGGCATGCCGATCTTCGAAGCCGTCGCCACCATCCTGCACGCGGCCCAGCCCGAGCTTTTCAGCAACGCCTATGCGATCAGCCGCGTCACCTGCGATGTGGTCAAGGAAGGCGGCGACGCGCACGTCGCGCTGATCGAGGCGAGCTTGCCCGGTGCCGACAGCCGCACGCTGAAAAAGGCGCTCAAGGAAACCGTCGAATCGATCGAGGCCAACCACCGCGCCGTCGCGGTGATCCAGTCGCTGATCGCGCACGAGCAACAACCGCCATGATCCGCCCGGCCCGCCCCCGGGCTTGACCGAACCTGTATCGCCGAACCGTCGCCCCCTCGCCGCATCCGCTGGCGGGGTGGGAAAACTGCTGCCTGGAAACCCGCATGAGCAACCGCGCCGCCATCGTTTCGATCATGATCGACCTGGACGCGATCCAGGACGCGCTGCGGCCGATCGAGCGGTCGACCGGATCCTTTGCTGCGCTGGCGCGGATCCGGCGCGCACGTCTCGCTATTTCGCTCGCCAAGATCGAGCTGGCGCACGCCCTGCACTATGCGGTCGACCCCGTCATCGAGATGACGATCGTCGAGCCTGTGTCGGCACGGCTCACCGGCGCTGCGGCGACCAGCGTCCTGACCGACGGCCTGTCATCATGACCGGCACCATCACCCCCGGCGCGTACCTAAAGCGCTGCCGCCAGCGCGCCGGGCTCAGCATCGCCGATGTCGCCGCGCGCGTCTCGACCGAGCCGCAGACGTCCGAGCATCTGCGCGGCGAATGGCTCGAGCTGATCGAAGCCGACGCCACGCCCGCCACCTTCACCACCATCGTCGCGCTGCGGCTCGCCTATCGCTTTGATTTGACCGTGCTCGCCCAGCTCGAAGCGATCGCCCAGGGCGCGGATCTTCCCGCGCCGATCCTGTGCCGCATTTGCGCGTGCAGTGATGGCGATGCCTGCATGGACGCGCTCGGCTGGGCGTGTTTCTGGTCCGAGCCCGATCTGTGCTCAGCCTGCGCCACGCCGCCTGCGGCGAGCGTCGTCCAATGAGCGCCGACGGTAACCGCCGCCCCCGGCGCGCACGCCTGGCGCGCCGCGCGATCGATCTCGCGATCGCCGCCGCCGGTTTCGGCGTCAGCGTGCTGCTGCTTAGCAAACCTTCCTTGGCGAAAGCGGCCTTGTGGCTCGCTTTGGTCGCGCTCGCGACCGGCTTCGCGATGATCCAGCGGGAGACGCCACGATGAGACTTGACCTTGCCGTCCGGCCGCGCCCGGAAATCACGCACCGCATGGACTGCAGCTGCCCCAGCTGCCGCCCGCCCAGCCCCAGCGATCCGCGCCGCGCGCTGCTGCACCGCCTTCTGCACCGTGGCCCCAGCCTGTTCGCGCTCGGCATGGTGGCTGGCCTGCTGGCGGTCGCCGCCACCGGCAATCTGGGAGCGGCGCTGCGCGCGCTGTTCGGTCTGTGAGCGTCACAGTCGCATCGGTCGACGAGCAGATCGCAGCGGGCCGGTCACTTGTCCCGGACCATCTGTGGACCGGTGTCCGCGCGCATATCTTGCATGGCACATCCACCGGCAGCTTCCTCAGTGCCGTTTTCGCGAACGATCTGCTGAATGCGGCGACCAGCGCCGACGAGGTTTCGCTCGATCGCCTGCCGGACCTGATGCGGTTCCTGCACAATTACGCCCCCTTCCACTGCTGGGGCTCACGACGAGTGCGCGACCTTTGGCGCGAACTCGGCGGCGTTGGGCGACGTGCCTACGAGGATCCAAGGTTTGAACGCCTGAAAGAGGAAGCTGCGGCATGAGCGACAGCATTTCCGGCGACCAGCTCCGCTTGCTCATCGAGCGGATCGAGCGCCTCGAGGAAGAGAAGAAGGGCATCGCTGACGACATCAAGGATGTCTACGGCGAGGCCAAATCGACCGGATTCGACGTCAAGACGATCCGCACGATCGTGCGCTTGCGCAAGATGGAAAAGCACCATCGTGACGAGGCCGAGGCGATCCTCGAAACCTACAAATCCGTGTTGGGGCTGTAGCAATGGCAGAGGTTACTTCACGTCAGCGCCGACGGCTGTCCGACGACCAGATTGATGAGATGGCTCGCCTGCGGGAGCGGGGTTGGAGCAGCGAACGCATCGCGGCGCATTTCGGCGAACAGGGTGTCTCGATCAGTGCCAATGCGATCAATTGGCAGTGTCTGCGCGTCGGCGCCGATGCTCCGCTAAAGTTCCAAGGCCGGTGCACCCAGCCAACCGAGCCCTATAACCGCGGCGGCCACATTGTCCGCCCATTCTCGGCGGCCGACGACGCGCTCCTCCTGACGCTCGAGGCGCAGGGCATCAATATCGCTGAGATCGCGCGGCGGATCAGCAGGAAACCCAACAGCGTCAAAGGCAGGTTGATGACTCTCGCGCGCCGCGATGCTCGTGCAGAACTGCGGGAGGCGGCGTGATGCCAAAGCCCATGCTCCAAGAGATCGCCGCCATGCCCTACCCGGCATCGCTGCAGGCATGCCGTCGCTATTACGATCGCCATTGGGCATTGTTCGACGATCGTGGCGAGCGCGAGATCGTCGTCACGATCGATTTTGAAGTCACCAGAGAGGATCAGCGTTCCTACGCGATCCTGGCCTCATCGGCCGAGCAGGCTGAGGCCGAAGCGCGCGAGCTCTTGCGTGACGAGGTGCGCGGGATTTCGGACGTGCTGGATGTCCGACTGACCGATCCGCGTCACGATCGGTCCCATCCCGCCTTTTCGTTCGATCGGGTGCACTGATGGACGCGATCGATCTAAAACGGCAAAAGCTGATCGCAGCGACCGACTATGTCGGCAAGCTGACTCGGGCGGGCGTTCCCGCCGCGACGATCATCGACGGCCTCGTCGCTAACCACGGGGCCGCATATCGCACGCGCTATGATGGTAGCCGGCTATCCTGCGCCGGCGTCGTGTCCACCTGCACCTTCAGCCCCGACAAGGGATTGCTCGAGAACTGGACCAAGACCGCGACCCTTCGGCTGATGGCCTCGGCGATGGTGTCGGCATGATCCAGGGCACGATCCACGCCGATGGCATCGACTGGGCCGCGCAGACCTATGTCGAGGCGCTCGGCTTCCGCGAGCTCGATCGCTTTGTGCCGCCCGTGGTCGACCAGGAAACCCGCGTAATCGTGATTGACCGTCGCCTCGAGGTGCGCGGTCCACAATACGCCAGTCAGATCGACTGGGCTGACGCTCTCGCCTTTCGCACGCTCGATTATACGCCTGAGGCAAAGCCGTGCCGCGTGTGTGGCCAGGCATCGATGTCCAGGACCGACGATCTTTGCGACGCCTGCGACGACGATGATCTGTGGGGGTGTTGCTGATGAGCGGCGTGTATCCCACCGACGCGCTCTGCTTCGCAGACGCGGACAAAGTCCGCTCCCTGCTGTTTCACGCGGGCGTCCACAAAAGCACCGACACCGCGATCGGACTCATTCCTTATCCGGTGGCAGCGCGTGCCGTGCGCGAAGCTCTCACCCTCCTGCCAGTAGGCGGCACCGCTGTGCGAGAGGCGCTGGGCGAGCCCTCCGAGTGGGCGGAAAAACGCGAAGAGTTGCTGGATTGGACTGGTTCAGCGTGGTTGGCCCGCGAGGAGAACACAGATCGTAGGCGCGAAATGTACGCGTTTTTGTGCGAGCTGATCGGCTATCTGCAAGCTGGCGAGGACGCCGCGCGCGCCGCATCGGCCGAGGCGCGATCATGACGTGCGACCACGTCTCCTTACCCGGTGGCGGCTCTGCCATCGTCTGCTCGTCCCGGACGCGCCAACGCTGCGGCTGCGGTCGCCCTGCCACCCGCCTGTGCGACTGGAAGGTCCCGACCAGGAAGAGCGGCACGTGCGATGCGCCGGTGTGCGCTCGCTGCGCGCACCAGCCAGCGCCGGGGAAAGACCTTTGCCCCCAGCATCGCACCGCCTTCAACCAATGGCGCGCCGCCCGCGCGGCCGCGACCAGCGAGGCGCGCGCGTGATCGGCTTTGGCGATCGCGGCTTTTGCACGGCCCGCTGCGGCACGCTCGATTGCGTGCAGAATTTCACGCCTGAGCGCGAGGCCGAGGCGCGCGCCTGGTGGGGCAACCGCCCCGGCCATCCGCCTGTGGATTTCCTCGATCTCGCCGCGCGCTGCACGCGCTGGCGCCCTGCGCCGCGCCCGCTGCGCATGTTTCCGATCTCTGGAGGCGAGGTGACCAACCTCGCCCCCGCCCCTGACCGTCCAGCGGTGGCACCCGCTCGCTCGGTCCTAACCGAAGGAGCGTGCCCATGACCAGCACCCCGACCGAGTTTCCCGCGACGATCGCGTCTGCGCGGCCTCAGCAACTCCCGCCCGCGATCCTGCGCAAGGCGGTGACCTTCGATCAGCTCGAGATCAGCCGCTTCAACGTCCGCACCAATCGCAAAGCGCAAATGACGATCGAGGCGCTCGGCCGCTCGATCCTCGCGCTCGGCCTGGTCAACGCGCTGAAGGTCCATCCGCTGAAGGGCGGCAAGGAACGCTATGGCGTGCATGCCGGCGGGCGCCGGTGCCGCGCGATCGGCGCGCTGATCAAGGCGGGCGCGCTCCCGGCCGACTGGCCGATCGACGTCGTCGTGCGCGATCAGCTGACCGAGGCGCAGCTGCTCGAGGAAAGCCAGGCCGAGAACATGATGCGGCTCGATCTCGAAATGTACGAGATCGCCCAGGGCGTGGTGCGCTCGCATATGGCGGGCGATTCGCTCGAGACGATCGCCGAGCGGCTCGGCCAGGAACCGCGCTTCACCTATCGCGCCTATCGGCTGGGCATGCTTGCCCCGCCGATCTTCGATGCACTGAAGGCAGGCACGATTTCGCAGGCGCAGGCCGAAGCCTATGGCGCGACCGAGCAACAGACACTGCAGCTTGCCGCATTCAACGCGCTGCGCCTCTTGTCCCCGCTCGAGCAGACGCCCGATCGCATCCGCGCCTGGCTGAAGATCGGCGATGCCGAGGCGGCGCGGCTGCTCCGCTTTGTCGGGCAGCAAACCTATCTCGATGCCGGTGGCGCGCTGGAACTCGACCTTTTCGACGATCCTGCCGACGCCGCACCGGCGCGCGCGCTGATCTGCCATCCCGATTTGCTGCGCCAGCTTGCCGATGCCGCGCTGGCGGGTGTGCGCGACGAGATCCGCCGCCGCGCCGCGCGGCCCGATCTGCGCTTCGTTCCACAACCGCCGCAGGCGAGCTTTGGCGGACCAGATCATTTCCTCAATATTCCGGAACTCGCGGTGGTGCTGGGCGAGGAAACCGAAATCACCATGCCCGACGGCGATGTCGTCGGTTACATCCAGATCGCCGCGAGTGGTGACCCCAAAATCAGTTTCTGGTGGGAAAGCACGAAGGCGAAGTACAGCACGCGCAAACCCGTCGACACCGCCGCGCCAGCCGCCAAGCCGCGCGCGATCGGCGCGGCCGTCAGCCAAGTCGCGGGGTTTGACGCGCGCCGCGCGGCCGATGCGGCGATCAAGCAAGAGGAGGGCATCACCCAGGAAGGCGTCGACGTTTTCCGCGCGCTGCGTCGATCGATCCTGCGCGCCGCCCTGGTCGGCAATGCGCGCGATGGCGGCACTGTCGGCCGCGATTTCCTGGTCTGGTCGCAATTGCGCCAGATGATCGCGCCGAACACGCCGGGCAACGCGATCGGTGTCGCACGCCTGGCACCGGCCTCGGCCGGGCCTGACAGCGCACGCGGCCTGATCCAGGCGATGCCGGGCAACCGGCTGTGGATGGACGCCATGCGCGACATGCACCTGTGCCCGGCCTTCAGCAGCGACGATCTCGTGGCTGCGTTCCAGTCCTATCGCGACCAGGCCGAAGACTTCAAATCGCTTGCCGCGACGATCGCCGCAGGCCTCGCGATCGAACGGTCGCTCAATTACGGCGATTACAGCGTCCCACTGCACGACGCCCTTGCCGACATGGTCGGCCTCGCCACCGATGAGGGCCTGCGCGATTTCTGGCAGCCGACGGTGGAGCTGCTCGATCTGCTCGGCAAGGAACAACGCCTCGCGATCGCCGAGCCGATGGTCGAGCGGGTCACCTTCGCCACCTGGGCGCGGCTGAAGGGAAGCGAGATCTCGCGTCAGGTCCTGCAGGTCGTCACCGGACAGCATCCCGCCACCCGCGCATCGAAGGCGCAGGCGGCCGCGAACTGGGTGCATCCGCTGCTCCGCTTCCGCGGCAACGAATCCGCCGTCGCGGCCGATGCCGACGACATGCTCGAGGCGGCCGAGTGATGGGCGCGATCATCCACGGCGGAGGCCGCACCACATCGTTTGAAACCGCAGTGATGGATATGGCCGATCTCGGCCATTCTGATCAGGAAATCGCCGGTTTTCTCGGCGTGCGGCTGGATCATGTCCGGCGCGTCCATGCCTATATGCGCGACACCGGTGCCGACCGGAAGCGCCTGACCGACGCGCGCCTCGGTAGCCAGAAGCTCGCTGCAGCCGTCCTCAAGACCGGCAGGGGGTATCAATGACCGTTGCTTCCAAAAAAGCCGCGGGGGGGGGGTATGCCCTCCTATGCTCTACCTCGGGGCCGACAGCCGTCTATCGAATGGGTGCCGCTCGGCGAGCTTCGCATCGACGACAGCTACCAGCGCTCGATCGAGACCGACGCATCGCGCAAGTTGATCCGCGCGATCGCAGCCGAATGGGATTGGGACGTGTTTGACGTGCTCAAGGTCTCCCGTCGTCCCGACGATTCGTTGTTCGTCATCGATGGGCAGCACCGGCGCGCGGCGGCCGAGCTGCGCGGCGACATCACGCAATTGCCGTGCGTGCTGAAGCGTTGCGCCGGCCCGGCCGAGGAAGCGCGGATTTTCATCGCCTCAAACCGCGGCCGCAAGCGGATGAGCCGCATCGACGACTTCCGTGCGGCGCTCGGCGCTGGCGATGCCGACGCGCTGGCGATCGCGCGCCTGGTCGATGCGGCCGGCCTTAAGATCGCCCCTCACGAACAGCCTGCCCATGTCGCGCCGGGCGAGCTTATGATTGTCGGGTCGCTCCGAACGCTGTTCATCAAACATGGCGAACGCGCGTTGGGTCAGGCTCTGACCTTGATCGGCGAATCCTTCCCCGACGAGGTGCTGGTGCAGCCGGCGGCAATGCTCGGTGCGATCCTGACGCTGCTCGCGCACGAACGGCCAGCGATCGATCCAGATCGCCTCTTCCAGACGCTGCTGACCGGCACCACGCAACAATGGTCCGACTGGGCGAACCTGCGCATACTTTCGGGCACGCAAAGCAAGATCATCGCGCTGCGTGCCCTGGTCCGCGAGCGCTACAACACTTTGGCGGTGGCCGCATGAGCGGCGCGTGCGGATCGTGCACCCTTTGCTGCACGCTGATGCGCGTGGCGATGGAACCGCCGAAGCCAGAGCGGGTGACATGCGCGCATTGCAGCTCTGGCGGCTGCGCGATCTACGATCAGCGCCCCGACGCCTGCAGCGGTTTCCAATGCCTGTGGCTCGGGTCGCAGCGGGTTGCCCGGCTTGCGCTCCCGGCGGCGATGCGCCCGGATCGCACTGGCGTCGTCATCGATTTGAACGCGGCCGGGACGGTGATCGCCCATTGCGAACGCCCCGCGTCCTGGAATCGTGAGCCGATGCGCGCCTGGCTGCTCAAGCATGCACGGCGCACGAACGTGATCCTGGAAGTACCGGGCGGTGCCGAACTGCTGTCGGCCGACGGGAGCACCGAGGCGCTCGCGCGTGTCGGCGTCGATCCGGTGACCAACAACCGCCTGTACGTCCGGGAGTCCAGGCTGCAGGCGTATTTGGCGGGAGTGGCAGCATGAGCGCGCCCGCACGTCGACCCACATTGGCTGAGTCGAAAAATCTCGGTCGGCCAAGCGATCGAGGGCGCTTCCTGCGGATCGATGATGTGATCGCGACTACCGGGCTGAGCCGCGCGACGATCTATCGCCAAATCGACGCACATGCCTTTCCCGAACAGGTCCGGCTGACTGCCCGGGCAGTCGGATGGTGGGAAGCCAGCATCGAAGATTGGCTCAACGGACGCCGCTCCGCCGCCTGAACAGTTCCGCGAAGGGGGGCATTCGCGGGGGCACCGGACAAATCAGTCGAACAGTTTTAAGAGTAAATGGGGATACTTAGCATGCACAAACTGGCTTCCACCTCTTCCGCCAAGGCTTTGTGCCGGGTTGTCTTATCCGATTGTCCTGATTGTCCATTGGGCAGGGACTTTTTTGCGTAGCTCCAAAAAGAGCCGGTTTTTCTGACTGTCGGGGGTTCAGTACCGAAAAGCAGCGAGAATCTAGCGCATCGGCAATCCGAAGCAGCGTCGGCGCGATTTGTAGCTTCAAAGTATCCCCACGATCGGCACCCCGAAGCATAGTGGAATCGATCGGTCAAACAGGCCGTAACGCGCGAACGGTCGCGCGCGCGCGCCAGTCAACGGAACAAAGAGCGCTGCCCCTAAGGAACAGCGCGCGACGCTTCGATCGGCATTTTTTGTAAAGCGTAATAACTGCGTGCTGCTATCACTTAGACCGATCGGCATTACAAGTTTGCCGCCCGGTTTAAGCTGGGCAAGCAATGGGGCCGGAACCTCTGACGCGCTCGCAGCGACGATGATGCCGTCGAACGGTGCAAACTCCGGCCAACCAAGAAAGCCGTCGCCGGTGCGAACCTCGACATTGGCAAAGCCAAGGCGACCGAGCCGCTCCGACGCGGATGTCGCCAAAGGCGGAACGATCTCGATCGATGATACACGTTTAGCAATTCGTGCCAGAACCGCCGCCTGATACCCCGACCCAGTCCCCACATCCAGCACATTGGCACCAATGGGCAAGTCTAGCGCTGCCGTCATGATCGCGACGACATACGGATCGGAGATCGTCTGACCGTAACCGATGTCCTGCGGAAGGTCGACATAGGCGGCGCTGCGACGGTCTTCACGCACGAACTCGTCACGCGGAATTGCGTTAACGATGGTTAAAGCCGTCTCAAACGCAGGGGTGTCCGCCCTTGGAGCAAGGGCGCGTAGCTCGGCACGGATGGTGTCAACCATCGCCTTGCGCTGGGCGGATGGGCTTCCGCCCGGCAGCCGCTTAGCCAATACGGTCAGGATGTCTACCGGCTCAGGCTGCGTTTTCCGGTGAACGCACGCGCCCACCAGAAGCGCACCGAGCATGACCAGGAACGAAGAAATACGCAAAGACGTTGAGGGGCGAATGGCCATCTATCGCGCGGGTCCCATGTTTTATGGTGCTCGGCAAGTTGGGATACGCCAAGGATGTCGATGGGAGTGAGATCTGCGTGACGCCATTCCTCTCCTTGCATGCCATGCCGACGCGGCGCACCAAACAAACCAACGGCACGGCTTTGAAGGCGGATAAATGGTCCCGCAATCCAGCACCTTCCTCGGTTAGCGCAGGCGTAACCATCAAAATTTCCGCAGGTTTCGCGCTGCCGCCAAATTGCTTCCTAGAATGAAGATGGGGAAGTCGAAGCACTGGCAACGGGAAGTCTGGCATCATGGGCACCTGCACGGGCGTAAGCGCGATATCGTCGGCATCGCCGACCTCTTCGACCGCGTCGAGCAACCAAATGGCGGCATTGCGACAACGCAGGCAGGATTATCTGAAAATGATGACGGCCGCCCAATCGGGTGACGTTACGGCGGCGAAAACGGCGTATGCCCGCTTGACCGCCAACCGCACGCCCCCCGCCAAAAGCCCGCTCGCCGCGCTCGGCGCAACGCTCCAGAGCGGCGACGCCGCGGCAATCAAACGCGCCGCAGAGGTGTTGCAGCAAGCGCGGGACGCTCAGACCAGCATCTCGGCCGATCCGAATGCGCCACCACCGCCAAAGCCCATCCCCGCCGCCGCTTACGGATCGAGCCAGACCGACATCAATGTTCTCGCGTGATCGCGAGGTCAAACGCCTTTCCCGAACGGGCAAAGGGCTGATCCGGACCATGCCGTGCTGATCTTGCACACCATGCCTTGGCGGCGCGGCTGTGGAAGGTCGGGCCCGGACGCCGCATCCCCTTCCGCCGCTGCGCGACTTGGTGCAGCAGAAGCGACGCTGTGGTAATGTTCGATCCCGCCGTTCCGGTCGCGTCCGATTGTGAGGAGTCAACGCGCCCCGACGTGGAAACCGCGCGCGCCCTGCGTCGCGCGCCGACGTCGCTCGATCCGGCAGAGTGGTCGAGCCTGCGCGCACAGGGGCACCAGATGCTCGATGACATGATCGACCATTTGGAAGGGCTCGCGCGCAAGCCCGTGTGGCAACCGGCCCCCGCGCACATCCGCGCTGCGGCGCACGAAGCGCTGCCGCTGGCCCCGACCGATCTCTCGACTGTGCACGCGACCTTCATGGACGCGATCCTTCCTTATACAGGCGGCAATCTGCATTCCGGCTTCATGGGATGGGTGCAGGGTGCCGGAACCCCGGTTGGCATGCTGGCCGAGATGTTGAGCGGCGGCCTCAACGCCAATCTGGGCGGGCGCGACCACATGCCGATCCTGATCGAGCGCCAGATCCGCGACTGGGTGCGGGAGATTTTCGCCTTTCCGGAGAGTGCCGATGGCCTGTTCCTGACCGGAACGTCGCAAGCCAATTTCGTCGCGCTGCTGGTCGCGCGGACGCGCACTTGCGGCGCGACTGTGCGGCAAAGCGGCGTGGCCAAGGCTCCGCGTCTGATCGCTTATGCGTCGAACGAAGTTCATGGCTGCGTTCCCCGGGCGCTGGAAATGGCCGGGCATGGCTCCGACGGGCTCACCCGCGTCGCCACCGATGCTGCGGGGCGGATCGATGTGGCCGCGCTCCGCGCGTTTATCCGGGCCGATCGCGCCGCCGGGCTGACGCCGTTCCTGCTGATCGGCACCGCCGGTACGGTGAATAGCGGCGCGATCGACGACCTGGATGCCCTGGCGGACCTTGCCGGCGAAGAAGGTGTGCACTTCCATATCGATGGCGCGCTCGGCGCGCTTGGCATGTTGTCGCCAGAAATCGCGCCGCTGCTGCGGGGGATTGAACGCGCCGATAGCATGGCGTTCGATTTCCACAAATGGGGGCACGTCCCCTACGATGCCGGCTTCCTGCTTGTCCGCGAAGGCGCATGGCTGAAAGACACCTTCGCATCGCCCGCGGGCTATTTGACCCGCGCCGAGACCGGCCTCGCGGCGGGCGGGGACTGGCCATGCGATATCGGCCCCGATCTTTCGCGCAGCTTCCGGGCGCTCAAGACCTGGTTCACGCTCAAGACCTACGGGACCCAGGCATTGGGCGCGGCCATGGCTGCGAACTGCCAGTTGGCCCGCGTATTGGCTGCGCGGATCGCGGCCGAACCCGATCTGGAACTTCTGGCTCCCGTCGCGCTCAACATCGTTTGCTTCGGTTACGCGCCCGACGGCGTTGGCGGGGATGGCGCGATCAACCGTGCGATCGTCGAGGATCTGCACAATGCCGGTCGCGTCGCACCGTCCCTGACGCTGGTGAAGGATCGGCCCGCGATCCGCGCCGCTTTCGTCAATCACCGCACCACCGCAGATGACCTCGACGCGCTTGTCGAAGGAGTATTGCGGTTTGGCGCGGGCCATTCTTCGCGGCGCTGAGGATATATCGATGCCAGTCAACCACCCCCTTCTCAACCGGCCCGTAATCGGTCCACGCACCGAGACGCTCGGCATGCATCGCCTTTTGCCAATGGCCTTTGAGCGCCGCGACATGACCGCTTTATGGCAACACACCATCCAGCGGATCGAGGCGGACGTGGGCGACGCGGCAGCGATGATCGATCTGTCGATGATGCTCTATTGCCATTTTCGCGCCGACGAAGCGCGTGCCTTGCTCGATCAGGCCGTCGCACTTCAGCGCGACTTTTGCATCGTCCACGGTGATGGCTCGGGCCTGAAGGTGCTCGCCTTCGTCACGCCGGGCGATTTCATGGCCAACACGCCGGTCGATTTCCTGCTCAACGGTTCCGACGCCGTTCTGTGGCTGCGCTATGTCGATGCCGACACCGCAGATCTGGACGGCCTGCCCGAATATGATGTCGCCTTGCTGGCGATTGGCGAGGCCACCGAGCATCGCGCCGTCCTGGCGCGGATGGCGGAATTATTGCCCACGCTCGGTGGTCCAGTGATGAATGCCGATCCGCGCCGGATCGCGGGGCTGACGCGGGATGACGTCAGCGCGTCGCTTGCGGCCGAGGCGTCGCTGTGCGTCCCGCCAACCACCAAGGTCGATCGGGCGGTGCTCGAATCGATCGGCTCGGGAGCAACCGAACTCGCCGACCATGTCGCGAGCCTTGCCTTCCCCATCATTGTGCGCCCCCTCGGCACGCATGCCGGCGGCGGACTCGATCGCCTGGACTCGCCCGACGCCGCGCTGGCGTATCTCGCCACCGATGAGAGTGCGAAGTTCTTCATCGCGCCCTTTATCGATTATCGCGGAAACGACGGACTGTTCAGCAAACAACGCGTGGTGTTTATCGGCGGCAAGGCGTTCCCCAGTCATTTGGCGCTCTCCGACCATTGGATCGTGCATTATCTGAGCGCCGGCATGGCCGAAAATGCCGATAAACGCGCCGTCGAGGCGGCATGGATGGAGCATTTCGATATCGATTTCGCTCACCGGCACGCTGCTGCGTTCGCCGCGCTCAATCGTCGGATCGGGCTCGATTATTTCGGGATCGACTGTGCCGAATTGCCCGACGGACGACTGCTGATTTTCGAGGTCGATGTCGCCATGCTCGTTCACGACATGGATGACGGGGAGACGTTCCCGTACAAAAAAGTGGCGATGCAGAAGCTTTTCGACGCGTTCGTCAGCTATGCGGGCGCGTTGCGAGGGGTCGGCTATGAGTGCGCCGCGTGAGCGCCCTCGATTTACTGCACTTGCTCGTCAGCGGCGGGGATGAGCGGCTTGCGCTCGATCCGCAGACGGGGTGCAATATGTATGGATACGGACCGCGTCCGGCTGCCTCGGAACGCGCGCTAAGCTCGTCCACCGCTTCGTCGATTTCGGGCAGCGCCTTTGCGGCGGTCCAACACTATCACCGGTATCTTCTGGGCGAGAGTGTCGCGCGGGGAGAAACCGCTGTTTATCAGGCGGAATGTGACGGTCTCCGCGCCAGCCTGCTCGATTGTATCGGATGTGCGGCATCGTCAGGGGTCGAGGTCCTGCTATCACCCTCCGGCACCGATCTGCACTTGCTGGCGACGCTTTTGTTTCGCCAGCCGGACGCACCCCTTTTCACCCTGACGCTCGAGCCGAGCGAAACCGGCAGTTCGGTGGCGAGTGCGGCTTCGGGCTCGCACTTCATGGCGCATTCGCCAAGCGGCGCGTGCCGCTTGCCGGGCAGTTCGATTACATCGGGCATAAGCAACGCGACCTTTGCCGTACGGGACGATGCCGGTTGCCTAAGAGATGAAGACGATGTTGAGGACGACATCAACGCCCGTATCGCCGCCGCGATTGAAAGCGGCCACAATTGCCTGGTCGTCGTCACGGATGTGTCCAAGACCGGGTTGATCGCCCCCCGTCTCGATACGGTGTTTCGCCTGAGGGCACGTTATGGCGACCGCATCGATTTCCTGATCGATGGCTGCCAGCTGCGCCTCACACCGGAAACCATTCGGGCCTATCTCGCGCAGGGGTTCGCCCTTGCGATAACGGGATCGAAATTTCTGGGCGGCCCCAGTTTCAGCGGCGCGTTGTTCTGCCCGCCGTCTCTCGCAAAGCGCTGGCGCGACCGCGAACTGCCCCCGCAAATGGCGGACTATTGTGCGCCTGCCGAGCTGCCCTCGGGCTGGCGCGCGCGACAAGCCTTGCCGGACCGCGCCAATTTCGGCCTGCTGTTGCGCTGGCATGCTGCCCTCCATGAGTGGCAGGCGCTGCTGGCCATTCCATCATCCGAGATCGAGCGCACCGTCAGGACGTTTGGGAAGGCGGTGGAGGATCGCCTGCGGCACGATGGTGCCTTCATACCGCTGGCAACCCGCTCGCTTGATCGGCATCCGCTGCTGCCAAGCGGGTCTGATCTGTCTTATGATGCCATGCCGACCATCTTCCCGTTCCTGCTCAATCGGCAGAACGGCATCGGCACCCTCAACGCAGTCGAAACGCGGCATGTCTTTGAGAGAGTTGCGCGAGGCGGTCCGAACGTTCCCGCGATCCGGCTGGGCCAGCCGGTCGCGTGTGGCCTACGCCATGGCGAGAAGGTCGCCGCGCTGCGGCTATGCCTGAGCGCGCGGCTGATTGTCGATGCGTCCGACCGCGAGGGCGGCCTTGTGGCAATCATCAACCACGCCATGAAGGCGCTTGACGGCGTCGCGATGGCGTCTTGTGGATTCAGCGTCGAACGGCGATCGATCGCTGCCTGACGGGCGTTTTGGCTGCGACCGATCGTCCCCCCCGCACGAGCGCTGCTCCATGTGAAATCAGGCCACCGCGCGGGTTCCGCCTGAACGGTTTCCGCGACCGCCACAATTCCGCCAAGGTGCTTGATATAAGATCGTTTTACCAAGGGGTACGCCGCCATTGCGGGTACGCGGCCGTGGGGGAACAGCGTGAAGGCCTCAAGCTGGGCATGGCCATCTTTCGCGCTCGTTTCCGTCGGCCTCGCCGACGTTTCCGAGGCTGCACAAACCCAGCCAGCCCCTGCCGCACCCGCCGACCCGCTGACGCCAGGTTCCATGACGGACCGCGATACAGGTGACATCGTCGTCACCGGGCATCGAACCGCAGGCACTGCCATCGAGACGGTGAAACCGCTTGCCGTGTTCGACAGCGCCGCACTGCTGGCGCTGGGGCCGACAAGCATGGCGGACCTGATGAAACGCCTTAAGGGCGTGGCAACCTCCGCCAATGGCGGTGAACCCGCCATCCTGCTTAACGGTCGACGCGTTTCAGGATTCGGCGTTTTGATGAGCCTGCCTCCGGAATCGATCGAACGTGTCGAGGTCCTGCCCGAGCAGGAGGCCACTCGCTTCGGCTTTCCGCCAACGATGCGGGTGATGAACTTCATCACCAAAAAGCATTTTCGGTCGGTGACTTTGCAGGAACTGGGCGGCACGACCACCGAGGGCGGCGGTGCGACCAACTATGTCGAAGTGAATGGCGCGCGTATCGAGGGGCCGAAGCGGGCCTCGCTCAGCCTCTACTATCTCCATCTCGATCCCCTGCTACAAAGCCAGCGAGCGATCGCGCCAGATCCCGACTCCCTTTTCGCCGTTGGCGGCAACGTCACCGGCGTCGGCGGTGGCAGCATCGACCCTTCGCTGGATCGCCTTGCAGGCCATCCCGTTACCATCGCCGCCGTTCCTCAAAGCGTCGCGGCCCGTCAATCGCTCGACAATTATGTCAATTCCGGCCGGGCGATGACCGATTCCGGTGCCTACCGCACGTTGCAGCAGCGTACAGATACGCTTCACGCCGAAGGAGCCTTCGGGGCACCGCTTGGCAAGAGCGTGGACGGTTCGCTCAACCTTTCCGTTCAGGCAGACCGCAACAGCGGGTTGAGCGGGCTCGCCTCGGGCATCATTCAGGTGCCCGGAGGTACAACGGCGCTGCCCTTTTCCGGGCCAGTACTGGTCTATCGCGCCTTTCCCGGGGCGGTGCTGCACCAGAACAGCTCCATGCTGACCGCGCATGGCGGCCTGACCCTTCAGGGCAGTATCCGACGGTGGTCGTGGAACGTGACCACTAGCTATGACCGCGTATTCTCCCGGGCGGACTCAGAAACGGGTGTTCCACTTGATGCGCTTCAGGACGCGGTCACGGGCGGCGGAGATCCCATGGCAGCGCTCGACGTCGCGAGCGCGGCGCAACGCACCGTCAACCACAGCCGTACCTCGACCAGTACGGTTGCGAGCAAAGCGGTTGTGAATGGCTCGCTCGCCCATCTGCCTGCCGGTGATGCGCAAGTCACGGTTTCTGCGGATTATAGTCGTTCGGTCAGCGGGACCCATGGCAATGGCGAAGCGATCGACCTTGGGGCCGTCAGTCGATCGATCGGCGGAGCCAGTTTCAACACCGTGATACCCATCGCCTCGGCGCAGAACGGTGTGCTGCCCATTCTTGGCCAGTTGACGGTAAACGGCATGGTGGGTGTGTCAGATGTCTCCCGCTATGGGCGGCTGACCAGTTCGAACTATGGATTCACCTGGACCCCGGTGCGGCCCGTGCAGTTGACTGGTTCCATCACCGAAACGCGAACGCCGCCTGCGATCGGCCTGCTCGTCAGCCCCACCTTTACGACGCCGAACACCCCGTTTTTTGATTTTACCGCCGGTGCCAGTGTGCTGGTTTCCACGCTTGTGGGGGGCAACCCGTCACTGATGCCCGAGCGACGGCGAACGACGACGCTGGGGCTTGCGCTACAACCCTTCAAAGACCGGGAGTTCCGCTTCGGGATCGATTTTCTCGACACCACCATCGATAACCAGTCCGCCACGTTGGGAAGCCTGACACCGGACTTTCAGGTCGCGTTTTCAGGGCTATTCCTCCGGGATTTGGCGGGAACCCTGATCAGCGTCGATCTGCGTCCGGTCAATCTGGCGCGCGAGAACGAGAAGAAGTTGCGGATGACGCTGAACCTCCAGACCCCGATTGGCCGCGCCCCACCACCGCCGCCTGCGCCGAACAAGGACGGGCCTCCGGCGAAACCGGCCAAACCGCGCCCGTTCCTATATATAAACCTGACGACCAACTATCGGTTGCAGGATCGTCTGGTCTTGCGGAACGGATTACCATCGCTCGATCTCCTCAATGGAGCGACAATCGACGGGACCAGCGGACGGCCCGAGTGGGATGTTGATGGCACCGTCGGCGGAAATTACGGCCCGTTCAACGTCGGGGTGTATGCCAGACTGCAAGCACCAACCCGCATTCGCAGTGCGTCGGCAGTTTCCGATCTTCGTTTCTCCGCGAAAACCTGGCTCACGCTCTACGGATCGCTCGATATCGCCAAGATCGCCCACCGCCCCTGGAGCAAACAGATGTCGCTCCAGTTCACGGTGGAAAATATGCTGAACGACCGAATCCAGGTGCGCGATCGGACGGGGGCAACGCCCAATCGCTTTCAAGCCGCTTATCTTGATCCGCTCGGTCGGTCCGTCCGCCTGGGTCTTCGCAAATTGTTTTGAAGAGCGCGGCACCTTGCCAGGGCAGGCCTGCTCCCCCGGGGAATGTCACGGCGGCCCTTCACTCCATGAACGTGCCGAGCCGCCGCCCGAAGTCGACGATCGCGTGGCCGATCCGCAGGCGCGCCCGTTGATAGCGCTGCAACGCCGCTTCGATGGGGGCTTCGGCCAATGCGCTTGTCAGCGCCAGCGCATCGCCCGCTGCCTTTGCCACGCCCATCGCCGTGTGCGGGCGCGCCACAAAGGCGCTGTCACCGATGAGTACCAGCCGTCCGCGCGCCATTTTCGGGGTTTCATAATCGAAGATCGCCTGAACGAACGGGTTTGGCTCGGCCAGCAGCGCATCGTGAAACTGCGGCGGAAGCTGCGCCGAACCGGCAGACCGCAGATCAGACTTTGCCGGCTCGGAAAGCTGTCCTGGAGCAAGGGAGAACGCATGAACCTGGCCAGTGCGGTCTGCGAGCGTGCGCTGGAGATCGTCCGCGCGCCGATACCAGACCCAATTGTACCGCCGCATCCCCGGCTCCAATTCACCGTTCGGCCCGGGGACGACATAACCGAGCGCCTGCGATCGATTGCCCGTGTAAAAGGCGAACCGGTCGAGCAGCGTTTGCGCGGCACTGTCGGGAAGCGCGCTTTCGGGGACCAACCCGCGCCAGGCGACATAGCCGGTATAGGTCGCCTGTTGCGCGGTTCCGATCACGGCCGCGCGGACCGTCGACCCGATCCCGTCGGCACCGATGACCAGATCGGCGGTTACGCGCGTTCCGTCTTCGAACTGCACCCATGCCGTGCTGTCGTCGGTTCCTGCCTGCACCGCATCGCGACCGACATGATAGTCCGATGTCGAAAGCACGTCGCGCAATCCGGTATAAAGATGGTCCCAGGAGATTTGCATCTGGGGCGCGGCAACGCGCCCGGTGATGGTGCCATCAAGATCCAGGAAAATGCGCTCGCGCGCCATCACACCGATGGTTGCCAGATCATCAAGCCCAAGCGCGCGAAGCGCGACGAACACCTCTTCCTGCGGAACCAGTCCAGCACCGCGCCCGGCAAGCCCGGCGCGCGAACGCTCATAGACCTGGACATCGTGCCCGGCCTTTCGCAGCAGCCCTGCAGCGAACAGACCTGCGAGCGACCCGCCTACGATCACGATCCGCATCATCAGTGCTTTCTGCGCAGGCTGGCGATCTGCAGCGCGACCGCAACCAGTGCGAACGCGCCGCCAAGGGCAGCGACGGCGTCCCAGCCCCCCGCCTTCCACGCGGTCATCGCGGCGGCCGAGCCGACCGCGCCGCCAAGGAACATCGCCCCCATGAAGATGGTGTTCAACCGCGAGCGCGCTTCCGGCCGCAAGGCGTAGACAATATGCTGATTGGAGACGAGCGCGCTCTGCACGGCGAAATCGAGCAGAATGACGCCGACGATCAAGCCGGCCAGCGAGGTCCACACGCCGAAGATCAACCAGGAAAGCAGCGTCAGCAGCGCGCCAATCGCGATCACCTGGTGCGGCCCGTGGCGATCGGCGATCCGCCCTGCAATCGGTGCCGCAAGGATGCCGACCGCACCAACGACGCCAAAGAGTCCGGCGATTTCGGCCCCAAGGCCAAAGCGCGGTTCCTGCAGCCGCAGCGCGAGGATGGTCCAAAACGCCGTAAACGCGGCGAACAGCAGCGATTGCGTTACCGCCGCCAGCCGCAGCGCGCCGAACTCGCGCCACAAATGGACGAGCGAGCGCATCAATGCTCCATAGCGCAGGGTCGAGTCGGGCTTGCTGCGCGGCAGCGAGAACGCCATCATCGCACCAGCGGACAGCGCCATCGGCAGACCGAGCCAGAACATCGCGCGCCACCCCGCGTGCGTCGCGACGAACCCGGCCAACGTGCGGCTGAGCAGGATGCCACATAACAGCCCCGACATAACGGTGCCGACGGTCGCGCCGCGGCGTTCGGGCGCAGCCAGATGGGCGGCAAACGGAACGATCTGCTGCGCAACCGTCGCGGCAGCACCGACCAGCAAAGAGGCGAGGATCACCAGCATAACCGTCGGGGCAATCGCAGCGGCGACCAAAGCCAGCGCCAGCACACCGAATTGCAGCAGGATCAGGCGCTTGCGCTCGACAAGGTCACCCAGCGGCACGAGCAGGAACAGGCCGACCGCATAACCGAGCTGGGTCGCCGTCGGGATCATGCCGGCCGCAGCGCCCGGAAACTCGCGTTCGATGATGCCCAGCATCGGCTGGTTGTAATAGATATTGGCAACCCCGATCCCGGCTGCGGCCGCCATCGCAAAGGTGGCACCGCGCGTTAACGGGAGGCTCGGCGCGCTGGTCGATTCAGCATCGGCGATCCGCTCCTCCGGGGGGGTACGGCTGGCCCTCTGAATGTCAGTCATCATTCACATCCTGTCGCGGTTCAAGACAGGATTTTACCCAACTCTTGCCCCGCGCGAACCCATACTTACATATGACCTAACTTATTTGTTAATATTCAAAATGTTACGACCATTTTCTTCCATCAGCCCCGTCGGAGAAACGGCGCAAGGGACGCCGCTTCACGATCAGGAAGTCGTGCGGCTGCACCACAATCTCGTCGTCGGGCTGGGCGCAAGCCTGCCGTTAAATCGGCGAAGAAAGCTCGGAAGCTCGCGAAATTTGCCGCGATGTCTGGCAACGCTGCCGCTATGAGCCCATGTCCGATATCGAGAGAATGCCCCTCGCCCGCGCCTTCTGATGTATAAAAGGAAGATCCATGCCTAACGACCCCGTCATCATCGCCAGCTACGCCCGTACGCCAATGGGTGGCTTTCAGGGGGCGCTTTCCGGCGTCACCGCGGTTGAACTCGGCGTGACGGCGGTGCGTGCGGCAGTCGAACGGGCGCAGGTCGACCCGAACAGCATCGATCGGATTTATATGGGGTGCGTGCTCCCTGCGGGCCTGGGCCAGGCCCCCGCCCGCCAGGCGGCGCTCGGCGCGGGGCTGCCCGATTCGGTAGAAGCGACCACGATCAACAAGATGTGCGGCTCTGGCATGCAGGCGACCATCATGGCGACCGAAGCGCTGATGGCGGGCACCGTCGACGTAGTAGTGGCCGGCGGTATGGAGAGCATGACCAATGCGCCGTTCCTGCTGGCAAAACACCGCTCGGGCGCGCGGATTGGCCATGACGTCGTCATCGATTCGATGATGATGGACGGTCTGGAAGATGCCTATGACAGGGGCAAACCGATGGGGGCCTTTGCCGAGGATACCGCCACCGCCTATCAATTTACCCGCGCCGAGCAGGACAGTTTCGCGATCGAAAGCCTGACTCGCGCCAACGCGGCGATCACCGGCGGCGGCTTTGCCGACGAAGTCGTTCCGGTCACGGTCAAGACCCGCGGCGGCGATGTCGTCGTCAGCGAAGACGAACAACCCGGTAAGGCCAAGCCCGAGAAAATCCCCAGCCTGCGCCCCGCTTTCGCCAAGGACGGCACGATCACCGCTGCTACCTCCGCTTCCATTTCCGATGGGGCGGCCGCCCTGGTGCTGACGCGGGCGAGCGTGGCCGAACAGCACGGCCTGTCGCAGGAGGCGCGAATCGTCGCGACCGCGGCACACGCCCATGCCCCGGCTTTGTTCACCACCGCGCCGGTCGCGGCGATCCGCAAAGTGCTGGAGCGCGCCGGTTGGTCGGTCGACGACGTCGATCTGTTCGAGGTCAATGAGGCATTTGCCACCGTGGCGATGATCGCGATGCGCGAGCTGGCCATTCCGCGCGAGAAGCTGAACGTCAATGGCGGCGCGACCGCGCTCGGCCATCCGATTGGTGCCAGCGGCGCGCGGATCATCGCCACGCTGGTCGCGGCGTTGAAGCGGCGGGGACTCGAAAAGGGCGTTGCCGCCTTGTGCATCGGCGGCGGCGAGGCGACCGCAATCGCGGTTGAGCTGATCCACCCGTAAGCCGCGCATCGGCAAGGCCGACGCAAGGGCGCGGGGGCCCGGCGTCGGCCTGATGACAGGCGGTCAGGTCTGCCGCAAAAGCTGCTTTGCGCGCGACAAATGCGGGCGATCGAGCATTCCGCCCTTATACCCGATCGCGCCGACGCCCGGATTGGCGGCGAAGAGATCGACGATCGCCTGCGCCTCGGCGATTTCCTCCGCAGTCGGCGTGAAGGCGGCGTTGATCACGTCGACTTGGGCGGGGTGGATGGCGAGCATCCCGCGAAAACCATCGCGCCGCACCTTTTCCGCCCGCGCTTTGAGCAAGTCGAGATCGCGAAAATCGCCCTGGATCGTTTCGATCGCCGCGACCTCCGCCGCCGCCGCACCGAGCAGGCACAGCGAGCGCGCCAATTCATAGGTGAAGCCATAACTGCCATCGGCGTTGCGATTGTCGCTGGCCCCGATCAAATCGGCCAAATCTTCCGCTCCCCAGGTCAACGCCACGACGCGCGGCGCACCCTTATAGTCGCCGGTGCGGAACATGGCGGCGGCGGTTTCGGTGACCAGCGCGATGACCGGGGTGGACCCTGCCGGGATGCCGTGCGCCGCCTCGAACGCGCTGAGATAATGATCGAGCCGCTCGACATCCTCCCGCCCGTTGACCTTGGGCACCATTATGCCGCCGGGACGGGCAGGCATGATCGCGGCCAGATCGGTAAGCGCAGCAGTGCCGTCGAGCGGATTGATCCGCACCCACAAGCGCGATCGGCCCGCCGCGTTCGCCTGCAAGGCATCGTGAACAACCTGCCGCGCGAGCGGCTTGTTTTCGGGCGTCACCGCGTCTTCCAGATCCAGCAGGACGATGTCGGCCGGACTCGCAATCGCTTTGGCCAGCTTACGTTCGCTATCGCCTGGCGCGAACAACCAGGAGCGCATCGTCAGCACTTCGGGGATATCGGACGGCACATCGCTCATTGTTCAGGGTTTCCCACGGTATCGAAACAGCCAAGTCGCATACGGTGTATGGCCGCGTTTGATAACCTTGCTGCATCGAAGCGAGATCGGGCGATAGGGTGTCGGTGCCACCGTTATATTCCCCTACCCCACCGCGCCCGATCTGCTAGAACAGCGCCACGTCGCGTCCGCGCCCGTGCGGTCGCCGCTCCGGGGGTATTTCATGGCACTCGTCATTGCAGGGCTGCTGGTCGTCGTTGTCCTGCTCTATCTCATGCTCGGCATGAAGGTGGTGCGCCAGGGCTATCAATATACGATCGAGCGCTTCGGCAAGTTCACCGCTGTGGCGCAACCCGGGCTCACCTTCATCGTGCCGCTGTTCGACCAGATCGGTCGCAAAGTGAACATGATGGAGCAGGTGCTCGATATTCCGGGACAGGAGATCATCACCAAGGACAATGCGATGGTCGCGGTCGACGGCGTGGTGTTCTTCCAGGTGCTCGACGCCGCCAAGGCCGCCTATGAGGTGAGCGACCTCTACCTCGCCATCATGCAGCTCGCGACGACCAATTTGCGTACCGTGATGGGATCGATGGATCTCGACGAGACGCTGTCGAAGCGCGATGAGATCAACACGCGGCTGCTGATGGTGGTCGATCATGCCACCGAAAGCTGGGGCGTGAAGATCACCCGCGTCGAATTGAAGGACATCCGCCCGCCTGCCGACATCGTCAACGCGATGACGCGCCAGATGAAGGCCGAGCGCGAAAAGCGCGCGACGATCCTCGAGTCCGAAGCGGCGCGGCAGAATGCGATCAACCGCGCCGAAGGGGCCAAACAGTCGCAGATCCTCGAGGCCGAGGGTCGTCGCGAATCCGCCTTCCGGGATGCCGAAGCGCGCGAGCGCGCCGCCCAGGCCGAGGCGAGCGCGACCAAGGCGGTGTCCGACGCGATCGAGAGCGGCAGCGTTCAGGCGATCAATTATTTCATCGCGCAGAAATATGTCGAGGCGATCGGCAAGTTCGCCACGTCTCCGAATGCCAAGACGATCCTGTTCCCGGTCGAAGCGACTCAGCTGATGGGGACGCTGGGCGGGATTGGCGAGCTGGCGCGCGAGGCGATTTCGGGCAGTCCGACACCGCCGGCTCCCGCTACGCCGCGGCCGCGCGGACCGTTTGAGGACAAGCCGCAATGATGCTGTTCGGCGTGGCATGGAGCGATGGTGCACTGTGGTTTGCGGCGGCGCTCGCGCTGGTCATTGCCGAGATGCTGGCACCTGGCTTTTTCCTGATTTTTCTGGGAGCCGGTACCGCCAGTGTCGGCGTGGTCGCGCTGATCGCGCCGGGCTTGCCGGTGATCGTCCAGGCGTTGATATTTGCGGTGGTGACCGGGGCGCTGGTGGCGCTTGGGTGGCGTTGGTATCGCCAGTCGGACCGGTCCTCGGCCGACCCGCTCCTCAATGATCGCGCGGCCCGACTGATCGGCAAGCGTGTCGTGGTTTGCGAAGCGATCGTCGATGGCGAGGGCCGGGTGACGGTTGGCGATGGCGCGTGGAGCGCAACCGGGCCGGATACCGCCGCAGGCGCGACGGTGCGGATCGTCGGCGCGGATGGCAGCGTCCTGCGGGTCGAGCCCGCCTGACGCTGCCCGTCGCGTTATTTCTTGCCGAAGAAATTGGCGGCGAGCCCTTCGAGTTCGCCAAGCGCGCCCTTGCCAGCGCTCCCAAGCGGACCGTCCAAAAGCGTCGCGAATTGGGCGAGCGCCCCTTCACCGCCGATGTGGCCGATGATCTGCTGCAGCACGTCTACGGGGAGGCCAGTCGTCTCGGCCGCAGTCGTGGCCGTATCGGTCGGCGCGGCATGGGCCTGGCCCAGCGCGGTGATTGCCGATTCGACTTGCTCCGGCGTCAGCCCGACCTTCGCGGCAAGGTTCTTTACGTCGACATTTTCAGTGACTTGGGCGAGCAGTCCGTCGAGCAATCCCATATGTGCATCCTTTCGAGCTGATCCGAGCATAGCAAGATTAGCATGCGCCCGGCAGCGACGCGAGATCGGGCGTGATGAAACCGCGTCGCGCGGCCACCGAAAACAATCGATCGCGCGAATAAAAGCGTAGTGGCCAATCGCGCTGTCCTGCCGGTGATCCAAGCAGGGCGTTAACGCACGCGACCAGCGTCTCCCCGGACGGTCGCGCTGCAACATGGGCGCACACACCACTGAGGTAGGCGCGGGTAATCGTCTCATGATATCCTTGGGTGTCGTCGTTCACCCCGCCGACCGCGACGTTGTAGCTACTTATGATAGCGGCAATTTCGACATCGATGGCGATGTCCGGACGATCGCGCACCAGCCACGTGGTCGCGGCGAGATGCGCCTCATGCGTCCACTCGGCACGCGGCAGGCTGTGGTCGAGCAGCCCCTCCCCGACGCGGCGAATGGCGTCATCGTCGGGGAATGGGCGAAAAGGCAATTGGGTCATCGGATCGGGCTTTCCGGTTGGGCGCGCCCGATCCGAAGACCGGGCCATCAGGCGGGAACGTGAACCTTCGGGGCCGATTGTCGCACCCCTTCATCGACATGATCGGCGAATTGCGCGAAGTTTTCCACGAACAGATCGACCAATTTTGCCGCCGTGGCGTCGTAGGCCGCCTTGTCGGCCCAGGTTGCCCGCGGATCGAGGATCGCGCTGTCCACCCCTGGCACCGCCACCGGCACCTTGAAGCCGAAATTCGGATCGGTGCGGAATTCCACGCCGTTCAGGCTGCCGTCGAGCGCCGCGTTGAGCAGCGCCCGCGTCGCCTTGATCGGCATACGGCTGCCGACGCCGTATTTCCCGCCGGTCCAGCCGGTATTGACCAGCCAGCAATCGACCCCGCCCTTGGCGATCCGCTCCTTGAGCAAATTGCCGTAGACCGAGGGATGCCGCGCCATGAACGGTGCGCCAAAGCAAGTCGAGAAGGTCGCATCGGGCTCGGTCACGCCAATTTCCGTCCCGGCCACGCGCGCGGTGTAGCCGGACAGGAAGTGGTACATCGCCTGTTCCGGGGTCAGCTTGGCGATCGGCGGCAGGATGCCATAGGCGTCCGCCGTCAGCATCACGACATTGCGCGGCACCGGCCCCATATTGTGTTCGGACGCGTTGGGGATGAAGTCGATCGGATAGGCCCCGCGACTGTTTTCCGCGAGGCTCGCATCGTCGAGATCGAGCACGCGCGTCACCGGGTCCATCACCACATTTTCGAGGATGGTGCCAAAGCGTTTGGTGGTGGCGAAGATCTCGGGCTCTGCATCGGCCGACAGGCGGATCATCTTGGCGTAGCAGCCGCCCTCGAAATTGAAGACGGCGGTGTCGGACCAGCCATGCTCGTCATCACCGATCAGCGTGCGGCTGGCATCGGCGCTGAGCGTGGTCTTGCCGGTGCCCGACAGGCCGAAGAATACGGCGGTGTCACCATCCTTGCCGATATTCGCCGAGCAATGCATCGGCATCACGCCCGTCGGCGGCAGCAGATAGTTGAGCAGGCTGAACACCGATTTCTTCATCTCGCCGGCATATTTGGTGCCGCCGATCAGGATCAATTTGTCGGTGAAGTTGACCGCGATGATGGTTTCGCTGCGGCAGCCATGCCGCGCGGGGTCGGCACGGAAGCTGGGCAAATCGATGATCGTGTAATCGGGCACGAAACCGCGCAGTTCCGATTCCTCCGGGCGCACCAGCATCGTGCGGATGAAGCTGTTATGCCAGGCCAGCTCGTTGATCACGCGCACGTTGACGCGGTGCTCGGGCTGCGAACCGCCGAACAGATCCTGAACGAACAGATCCTCCTTGTCCCGCAAGGCGGACAGAAAATCGGCCTTCAGGACAGCGAAATGCTCCGGCGACATCGCCTTGTTGCTTTTGCCCCACCATACGGTGCTCTCGGTTTCGGCATCACGGACGATGAACTTGTCCTGTGCGGAGCGCCCGGTATGCGCGCCGGTTTCCACGACGAGCGGCCCATCGGCCGACAGTTTTCCCTCCCCGCGCGCGATGGCGGACTGGATCAGGCGGGCGGTGACAAGGTTCCAGTGCAGGTTGGCGCGGGTCTCGATGCCCTGGGCCTCCAGCCCTGCGGTCGGGGTACGGTCGCTCATTGCGTGGGGTCTCCTCAATGTCCCATGCGGGCCAATTGACCTCGCATTTTATGCTTTTGCACCGTGGCGCATATCGTTGGCCTTGCCCGCGGTCAAACACGCTCTGTTCAGCGTGCATTGAGGCTGCGCGTGTAATCGATTACGCCGACTCGCGAACGACAAGGATCTATCCCGCCTGATGACGGCAACGATTGCTTTGGTCGATGACGACCGCAATATCCTGACCTCGGTCTCGATCGCGCTTCAGGCCGAGGGCTTTGTCACGCGGGTCTATTCGGATGGCGAGACGGCGCTGAAGGCGCTGATCGACAACCCGCCCGACATCGCGATCCTCGATATCAAGATGCCGCGCATGGATGGGCTGGAGCTGCTCCGCCGCCTGCGCGAAAAGAGCATGTTGCCGGTGATTTTCCTGACCTCCAAGGATGACGAGCTCGACGAAGCGCTAGGCCTGGCGATGGGGGCGGACGACTATATCGCCAAGCCGTTCTCGCAGCGGCTGCTGATCGCGCGGATTCGGGCGATCTTGCGCCGCACCGAAGTTGCGCAGGGCGGCGCGGGCGACGGTGAGGCAACCCCGGAGACATCGCTGGTGCGCGGCCGATTGGCGATGGACACGGCGCGGCACCGCGTTACCTGGAATGGCGATACCGTAACCCTGACCGTCACCGAATTTCTGATCCTGGAAACGCTGGCGCAGCGCCCTGGCATCGTCAAAACCCGCAACCAGTTGATGGACGCGGCTTATCATGACGACATTTATGTCGACGACCGCACCATCGACAGCCACATCAAGCGCGTGCGGCGCAAGTTTCGCCAAGTCGATGCCGACTTCGATGCGATAGAGACGCTTTATGGAGCCGGATATCGATTCTCCGAGGAATAGCGCCGTCAGCATCGATCTGACCCGCGACGAGGAGGATGCGCGCGCCCTGTCGCTGCGCTGGTCGGCGCGCGTTTCACTTACACCCCGCATTTTGTTCGTGAACGTCTTCGCGCTCGCGATGCTCGCTGGCGGCTTCTTTTATCTCGATTCCTACCGCAGCCGCATCGTCGACGGCCGCGTCACCCAATCGATCCGCGAGGCCCGCCTGGTCGCCGAGGCGATCGTCGCGGTACCGCAGAAGCAGCGTCCCGACCTCGCGCTGAAGCTGGCACAGGACATGGGCGCACGCTTGCGGATTTATGACAAGGACGCGAAGCTCATCATCGACACGCGCGCGATGGGACTGCGCAATTTCGTGCTGCAAGACCCCGACAAACAGGATTGGCAGCAGGCTGCAGCGCGCTTTCTGGACGCGGTCATCGACACCGTGGTCGGGGCACCGCGCGCACCACTCTATCGCGAGCGAACCAGTGGAATGGCGTGGCCCGACGTGCGCACCGCGCGTGCCGAGCCGAAGGTCGCCGCGACGGTATGGCGCGCGCCCGATCGCACGCCCGTCATCACCGCCGCCTCGGCCTTTCCGGGCGGCGGCGTGGTGATGAGCACGATCAACGCGCGCGACATCACGCAAACCGTGCGGGTCGAGCGCTTTCGCCTTGGCGTGGTCTTGCTGATCGTCGCGATCGTGTCGGTGTTGCTCTCCCTGTTTCTCGCACGCACGATCGTGCGACCGTTGCGGCGGCTCGCACGCGCGGCGGTGCGGGTGCGGCTTGGGCGCGCGCGCGAAGTGGTGGTTCCGCGCCTGCCCGAGCGCCGCGACGAGATCGGCATGTTGGCGCGTGCGCTCTCCGACATGAGCCTCGCGCTGCGCGCGCGGATCGACGCGATCGAGGCCTTTGCCGCCGACGTCACGCACGAGATGAAAAACCCCCTCGCCTCATTGCGCTCCGCCGTCGAGGGCATGGCGATGGTCAAGGATCCCGCGCTGCAGGATCGTCTGCTGGCGA
The DNA here is from genome assembly GCF_049897605.1 of Sphingomonas sp. DC1600-2. Classification (NCBI taxonomy): domain Bacteria; kingdom Pseudomonadati; phylum Pseudomonadota; class Alphaproteobacteria; order Sphingomonadales; family Sphingomonadaceae; genus Sphingomonas; species Sphingomonas sp. DC1600-2. Next base: position 122,936 of record NZ_JAFCWO010000007.1, on the reverse strand, counting down.
TCGTTCGCGATGATGTCCAGCGGCTCGATCGGCTGATCACCGACATCGCGGAGGCCTCACGCCTGGACGCACAATTGAGCCGCGCGAAGTTCGAGCCTGTCGATCTGGGCATGATGATCATGGCACTGATCGCCAGCCGCGACGCGCGCGGGATCGAGCGCGGCATTCGGATCTGGTTCGACAACAAGCTTGCCGAACCCCTGATCGTGCTCGGAGAAGGCGGGCGCCTGGAACGTGTGCTGGAAAACCTTATCGAAAATGCAGTTTCCTTCTCACCCGAAGGCGGTGTCATCACGATTACGGCGTCGCGCGATCACGACATTTTGACGGTTTCGGTGGAGGACCAGGGGCCCGGCGTTCCGGAAAGCGCGCGCGAGCAGGTGTTTCGTCGATTCCAGTCCTTGCGCCCAGCGGGCGAAGCGTTCGGAAAGCATTCCGGCTTGGGCCTTGCTATCGCGCGCACGATCGTCGAGGCCCACCAAGGGACGATCAATGTCGAGAGTCGTAGCGACGGCGCGGAGGGTGCCCGTCTGGTCGTCCGCCTTCCGGCGAGGAACGCGACGTGAAGCAGATTCGGCTTTATGCAACCGCTGTTGCGATCGGCAGTCACGCGGTGCTGCTGATGGGGCCGTCCGGTTCGGGCAAGTCCGACCTCGCCTTGCGCCTGATTGATCGTGGGGCAAATCTGATCAGCGACGATTACACGATCCTTGAGGTTCGCGACGGTGCGCTGTTTGCCTCGGCTCCAGAAACGATTGTCGGAAAGATCGAAGTTCGCGGGATCGGCATCGTCGCGATTCCGCATATCGACAATGTCGCCGCCGCGCTCGTGGTGCATCTGGGCGGTGCCGTCGAACGGATGCCACTGCGCCAGACCGTAATGACCATCGCGGGGGTCGATCTGCCCGAAACCAAGCTTGAAGCCTTCGAACAATCTGCCCCGATCAAGGTGGAATTAGCGCTGCACCGCGCTACAAAGGAACTATAATGCGTGACCCGAAGGACATTTTGCTCGTCACTGGCATGTCGGGTGCCGGCAAGTCGACGGTGCTCCGAACGCTCGAGGATCTCGGGTGGGAGGTCGTCGACAATTTCCCGCTCCTGTTGCTGGATCGGTTGCTGGACACGCCGCTCCCGAACGGAGCCGGCCAATCAGGCCAGCCGCTTGCGCTTGGCATCGGAGCGCGCACACGGGACTTCGATCCCGAACGGATCGTCCAACGGATCAAGCGGCTGCGGAAACTTCACGGCCACGACATCGGCACCTTGTTCCTGGACTGCGCCGGTAGCGAACTGGAGCGGCGCTATTCGGAAACCCGCCGCCGCCACCCCTTGGCGCTGGACCGCCCAGCGGCGGACGGCATCGCGCGCGAGCGCGAATTGCTGGCTCCGATTCGCCAATGGGCCAACCGATTGATCGACACGACCACGCTGTCCGCCAATGAACTGGCACAGCAGGTCCGCACCACGTTTTCCGGTGAACGGCTGGGGCAACCGACGCTTTCCGTAACCTCGTTCGGCTTCGCCCGCGGCCTGCCCCGCAACGCTGACCTCGTTTTCGATATGCGCTTCCTGCGCAACCCGCACTGGGTGCCGCAGCTGCGCCCCGGTACCGGGCTGGACGCCGATGTCGCCGCCTATGTCGCAGCAGACCCTGCTTATGAATCCGCAGTCGGGCAGATCGAGTCGCTGCTGCTGCTGTTGCTTCCGCGCTACAGAGCCGAAGGAAAATCCTATGTCACCGTCGCGTTCGGCTGCACCGGCGGGCGGCATCGCTCGGTGCATGTGACAGAGCGGGTAGGTGCCAGGTTGCGCGCGGAGGGATTTTCGCCCACGGTCTCGCATCGAGATCTTGACGCTGCTCCCCAGGACTCGCTGGAAGGCGCGCCGGACGAGACGCAAAATAATGGGGCGCGTGTTGCATGAGCTGGGCGGAGCGATGATCGGGCTTGTTCTCGTGACTCATGGCCGATTGGCCGACGAATTTGTGACCGCGATGGAACATGTCGTGGGCAAGCAGGAGCGTGTTGCCACCGTCGCGATCGGTCCGGACGACGATATGGAGGCGCGGCGCAACGACATTGCCGCCGCGATCGCCCGTGTCGATGCCGGGCGCGGCGTCATCCTGCTTACCGATCTGTTCGGCGGCACGCCCTCCAATCTCGCTATTTCGCTGCTCGAACGCGGGCGGATCGAGGTGATTGCGGGGATCAACCTGCCGATGCTGATCCGGCTCGAATCGGCGCGCAAGTCGATGAAGGTCGTCGATGCCGTTGCTGCCGCGCGCGAGGCGGGTCGCAAATATATTTCGGTCGCATCCGAGGTGTTGGGCGAGGCGGCGGCCTGATGGCCGTCAGCCGCAGCGTCCTGATCACCAACAAGCGCGGGCTCCATGCCCGAGCGAGCGCTAAGTTCGTGACGCTGGCGGCGGCGCAACCGTGCGAAGTGCTGGTCGAAAAAGACGGTGCGGGCTCTGTCACGGGCACGTCGATCATGGGCCTGATGATGCTCGGCGCAGCGATGGGCGACACGATCATGATCTCCGCCGACGGCGAAGATGCTGAGACGGCCGTCAGCGCGCTGTGCGACCTGGTCGAAGCCAAGTTCGGCGAGGATTGACCGACCCGCACAGCCCCCGCTTGCGGGCTGCGCTGGCGGAGGGCATGTGGCGGGAATGGACGTCGACATCCCCTGCCTTGCTCCCGCCGCCGCACCGGAGCGCCTGTAATGCCGCGTGAAATCACGGCTTATTCCAACCCGCTGATCAAGCGCGTGCGCTTGCTGCGCGAGAAGCGGCATCGCCGCGAGGAAGGGCTGTTCCTGGCGGAGGGCTTGCGCATCCTGACCGAGGCGCGCGAAGCCGGGCGTATTCCCCAATATTTGTTCTTCGCCCGCGACAGCGCGGCGCATCCGCTGGTGCAGGCGCTGGTCGCCGATGTCGAGGCGGCGGGCGGCGAAGCGATCGAAACGGTGCCCGACATCCTCTCCAAACTGTCGGGCAAGGACAATCCGCAAGCGGTGGTCGGTGTCTTCCCCGAATTTACGCGCGATCTGGCCAGCCTCGATCGCTCGAGCGCGGCGATCTGGCTGGTGGCCGAGCGACTGCGCGATCCCGGTAACCTCGGCACGATCCTGCGCACCGGCGATGCGGTCGGTGCAGGCGGCCTGATTCTGATCGGCGAATGCGTCGATCCCTTCTCGGTCGAAGCCGTGCGCGCAAGCATGGGCGCTTTGTTCACCGTGCCCGTCGTGCAGTGCGAATGGGCGGAGTTCACGCAGTGGTTGCGCAGTGGACCGGGGCAATTGGTGGGGTTGAGCCTCGACACCGACAGCGACTATCGCGCCGCCAGCTACACCGCCCCGACCTTCCTGCTGACCGGCAACGAAGCGCAAGGCATGCCCGATGCTTATGCGGCGCAGTGCGATCTGTTGGTGAAGATCCCGATGCTGGGCAAGGCCGACAGCCTGAATGCGGCGGTCGCGACCGCAGTGATGGCGTATGAGGTGCTGGCGCAAAGCCGGGGTACGTGACCGATTTAGGCTGGTGCCCCCGAGTGGATTCGAACCACCGGCCTGCGGTTTAGGAAACCGTCGCTCTATCCGACTGAGCTACGGGGGCGCCGCGCGCGGTGGTACTGTGCGGCGCTGACGAAATCAATTGACCGTATCGGGTGGAATTACCGGGAACGGCAAGGCCGCGACCGGTACGCCTTCCTCGACCAGCGCCTTCGCCTCGGCCAGGGTCGTTTCGCCGTGGATCGGCGTCGCGGCGGTTTCCCCGACGTGCATCGCGCGCGCGCGATCGGCAAAGGCGCGCCCGACCCATTCCGACTTCTCCAGCGCTTGAGCCTGGGCTTGAGCGAGCGCGTGGAGCGCGGCCTTCATCGTCTCCGGGGTGAGGGCTGGAGGAGCCGCCGCCTCGACGTTTGGCGCCGGAACGCTGCGGCTGTTGCCCTTTGCGCCCACATTCGGGGCCATCACGGCCTTGACGATCTCATCATCACCGCAGATCGGGCACGCGAGCAGGCCTCGCGCCTGCTGATCCTCGAACGCAGTAGTTGAGCCAAACCAGGCTTCGAACACATGCGCCTGACGACAGCGCAGATCGAACACGATCACGCCGATTCGACCTCCGGGATCGCGCGCCGATGCGCCAGCACCGGAATGCGCGCGCGAACATCGGCGACACGCGCCGGATCGATCTCGGCAAAGCCCAAAGCAGCCGTCTCGCCCATATCGAGGACAACCTCTCCCCACGGGTCGATCACCAGCGAATGGCCATAGGTTGCTCGGCCATCGGCATGGACACCGGTCTGCGCGGCCGCGATAACATAGGCCCCGGCCTCGATCGCGCGGGCGCGCAGCAGCACGTGCCAATGCGCCGCGCCGGTCGGACGGGTAAAGGCAGCGGGCACAGCCAGCACGGTCGCGCCTGCGTTGCTCAGCGCACGGTACAGATCGGCAAAGCGCAGATCGTAACAAATCGACAGGCCCAGCGCGCCGACCGGGGTCTGCACCACCACCGCGCCCTCACCGGGTGCGTAGCTTGCGGATTCGCGCCAGCTCTCACCGGTCGGCAAATCCACGTCGAACAAATGCAATTTGTCGTACCGCGCGCGGATTTCGCCATTGTCGTCGATCACGAACGCCCGATTGGCGAGCCGCCCGCTTTCCCCCAATACCGCCAGCGACCCGATATGAACCCAGATGCCGTGTTCCGCCGCTGCGGTACGCACCGCGGCCAGCACGACATCGTCCGCTTCGCTGCGCAAGACCTGTGCGGCGCGCGCGCGGTCCCGATCCAGCAAGCCCGACATTTCGGGGGTGAACAGCATCGTCGCGCCGCCCCGCGCCGCCTCCGCCACCGCCGCGACGAGCGTTTCGGCATTGGCAACGGGATCGATCCCGCTGGTGACCTGGGCAAGCGCGATCTTCATGCCGCGAGCAAGGCGTCCAATTTCCCGGCGCGCTCCAGCGCGGCCAGATCGTCCGACCCACCGATATGGCGATCATCGATGAAAATCTGCGGAACGGTGGTGCCGCCATTGGCGCGCTCGAGCATCTCGGCGCGCTTCGGGCCACCCATCGTAATGTCATATTCCTCGGGCGTGACGCCCTTCGAGGCGAGCAATTTCATCGCGCGCGAGCAATACGGGCAGAAGGCTTTGGTGTAGATTTCGATCTTTGGCATTGCCAAGAAATGTGGGGTGCACTGGTCGTTGTCAATGTCGGGGTCAATGTCGGGCGCATCAATCCGCCGAATCGAGCACCCGCGCCCAGCACAGGATCGTCACCTTTGCCGCGCCCGCGCGCAGCAAGGCGGCGGTGCAACCGTCGGTTGTCGCGCCGCTGGTGTAGATGTCGTCGATCAACACCACCGACTTGCGGCGCAGCTGCGCCTTCGGGTCGATCACGCGGAAAACCCCGGCGACGGCCCGGGCGCGCGCCTTTGCCCCCATCGCGCGCAGCGGTGGCGTGGCCTTGACGCGGCGCAACAGCATCGGATCGTTTGCGACACCGCTCACGCGGGTTAACGCGGCGGAAATCAATGCGGCCTGGTTGAAGCCGCGCGACCATAAACGCCAGCGGTGGAGCGGCACCGGCACCAGCATATCGGCATCGTCCGGCAGCAACCGCGCCATTTGCCGACCGACCGTCTCGGCAAAGGCGGTGCGACCGCCATATTTCAAGCGGAGCGCGACCGTGCGCGCGACATCGCCATAGGCCACCGCCGCGCGCACCCCGGCATGACGCGGGGGATCGGCGATACAGGCCGCACATTGTGCCCCTGCCCCGCGATCATAAGCGAACGGCGCATGGCAGGTTGCGCACCACGGCGGCGCGAGAAAGCGCAGCGCGCCCCAGCACACCGCGCAGAAGCGATGATCTTCCCCCGTGACCGCACCGCAGCCGGGGCAGCGCGGCGGCAGCGCGAAATCGGCGATCAGGCGCAAAGGGGCGAGCCAGGGCGACACGGCCCCCCTTGTCGCCCGACGCCTAGAGCGGCACAAGCCGCGCGATGAGCGTTCCCGACATCTTCGACCGCGCGGCACGCCGCCTCCACCGCGACCGCGCCGCCCCGACCTTCGCCGAGTTCGATTTCCTGCGTGCGGCGATGCTCGACGGGATTGCGGAACGGCTGGCGAGCGTGACCCATCGTTTCACCGACATGCTCGATCTCGGCTGCTTCGACGGGGCCTTGCCCGTTCCAGCGGGGGCAAAGGTCACGCGGTGCGACGCGGGCGCGCTGTTTGCTGTCCAATCCGGCGGGGTGCAGGCGGACGAGGATCGCCTCCCCTTCCCCGCCGAATCGTTCGACCTGGTGGTTTCGGTCGGCGTGCTCGACAGCGTCAACGATTTGCCCGGCGCGCTCACGCTCGTCCGGCGTGCACTTCGACCCGACGGCCTGTTCCTCGCCGCCTTCTGTGGCGCGGGTACGCTATCCACCTTGCGCAGCGTTCTGCGCGAGGCGGAGCGGGATCGCCCGGCGGCGCGGATCCATCCGCAAGTCGATGTGCGCTCGGCGGGCGATTTACTGATGCGCGCAGGCTTCACGCTGCCCGTGGCGGATATCGAGCCGCTGACCGTTCGCTATCGCGGGATCGGCGGGCTGCTGCGCGATTTGCGCGGCATGGGGGCCACCAATATCCTGCGCGACCGCACACCGCTGCGCCGCGATACGCTCGCGCGCGCGGCCGAACTTTTTACTGAGCGGGCCGATCCCGACGGCAAGACGCCTGAGCGATTCGACATTCTCTATCTGACCGGCTGGTCCCCGGCCCCGACGCAACCGCAACCGGCGCGCCGCGGCAGCGCGACCGCCTCGCTCGAAGGCGCGCTGCGGCGCTTTCCGCCGAGCGATGCCTAGCGCGCGAGCCGCACCAGCATTTCGTCGAGCGCCGAGAGGAAGCGCGAACGGTCGGCCTTGGCAAAGGGTGCGGGCCCGCCCACGACATCGCCGCCCGCGCGCAAATCGGCCATGATCGCGCGCACCGCGATCGCATTGCCGATCGACGCCGTGGTGAACGGCTTGCCGTTGGGCGCAAGCACGCTGGCCCCTGCTTTCAAGCAGCGATCGGCGAGCAGGATGTCGTTGGTGATGACCACACTCGCGCGATCGGCACGTTCGGCGATCCAGTCATCCGCCTCATCGAAGCGGTCGCCGACCACGATGCGCGACAGCAATGGATGGGCGGGAATGCGGATCGGGCTGTTGCTGACGATGGTGACGGCCACCGAACGTCGCAACGCGACCCTGTAGATTTCGTCCTTCACCGGACAGGCATCGGCGTCGACATAGATGTGCAGGCTCATACTGTGCGCCTAGGCGAAAAGCCGCGCCGGATCGACAGGAACCCGTCGTGCTGGCATCGGGGGGAGAAACCGCGCCTAGGAGACCGAGAGATGCCGCTCTATGAAATCGACGGGCTGCGGCCCACGCTAGGCTACAATGCCTGGGTCGCACCCAGCGCCGAACTGATCGGCGATGTACAGCTCGGCCCCGATGTCAGCATCTGGTTCGGCGCGGTGATCCGCGGCGATAATACGCCGATCGTGGTGGGCGCGCGCAGCAATATCCAGGAAGGCGCGATGTGCCATTCCGATCCCGGCGCGCCGCTGACGATCGGCGAGGATTGCACGATCGGCCATCACGCGATCCTGCACGGCTGTACCGTCGGCGACAGCGTGCTGATCGGAATGGGCGCGGTGGTGCTCAATCGGGCGGAGATCGGCGCAGGCTCGATTGTCGGCGCAGGCGCGCTGGTCACCGAAGGCAAGGTGTTCCCGCCGGGCAGCCTGATCGTCGGCAGCCCCGCCCGTGCGGTGCGCGAACTCGACGAAAACGCGCAGGCGATGCTGCGCGTCTCCGCCGAACATTATGTCGCCAACGGCCGCAAATATGCCGCCGGGTTGAAGCGATTCGATTAAGACCCGCTTTTGCTGCCGCCACGCGTCGCCCAGGCGGCGATGTCGCCGCGAATGCGCGCATTCACGAGGCGGCGCGCCGCCATCGTCGCAACCGTGGCCTTGGCGGCCCCGCGTGCGGCGAGCGGCAGATTGGCGGCAGCGAAGGCGGTGATCTTGGCGGGCATCGCCGGATCGTCCGAACCGGCCCCCAGGCTGGACACGAAGCCCGCCCGGTTGCTGGTTTCCACCAGCGTATTGACCAGCGCGAGATTGCTGACGGCAAAGTCGAACGCCATGTCGGGATGGCTGCTCGCGACCGAGCGCAACAGGCTGGCCTTTTGTGGTGTGGTCAGGTCGCCGGTCGACAGCAGGCCGAGCGCGCGACGGGCCAGCGCATCGTCATCGCTATAGCCCAGCAAGCGTATATAGCCGTTTTTCACCACCGGGTTCTTTTCGGCCAGCGTCAGCTTCAGCAGCGCGTCCCATTCGGCAGGGGTCGCGTTCGTGGCATAGGTGCCGAGGATCGGTTGCCGGATCGCCGCCGGGATCGCGTTGGTGTCGGTCGCCAGCGCGGCGACATAGCGCCGTGCCTTCTCAGCGACGACGGGGTCCCCATTGTCGCCCAGCACCGCGATCAGCGTTTCGCGCAACGTGGAGATCAGCGGCGATTCGTCCTGCTTGGCCTGGAACCCGACGCGTTCCAGCGCCGGTGCCAGCGTCGTGACGATGCGCGCGCGCATCGCGGTTTTGGCCGCCCCCTTGGGCAAGCGCCCGCCCAGGTCGGATAGCTGCCCGGCGAGCGTCTGCCACAAGAGGGGATTGGCACCGGGTTCGATCGCTCCGACATCGGCGAAATAACGGTCGAGCCGCTGATTGCCGCCCTTCGCCAGAGCGAAATCATCCCCCAGCGTGCCGAGCTGGTCGGTCAGCGCAAGGCTGGCGAAATCGCGGACGATCGCCGCGTGCGCCGACGCATCATAGGCCACGCGCGCATAGCTGCCCTCGTCGCGATTGAGCACCACGGTGCCGCATCCCTGCACGGTGACCGTGGTCGGCTTGGCACCGCGCACGATCGCGCGCGCCACTGGCTTCCCAACCACACCAAGCGTCAGCGGAACATGCCATGTCAGCACTTGCTTGGCGCTGCCGTCATAAGCGAAACGTCCCTGCGTCATAGTGACCTTGGTTTCTCCGCCGACGCAACGGGCGCTGGTCATGGTGACGAGCGGCACGCCCGGCTGCAGCGTGAAATCATGCGCGATATCCGCCACCGGCTTGCCCGCAGCCGCCGACAATTCAGTCCACAGCTGGTCGGTCACGGTGTTCGAATATTTGTACTTCGCCATGTAACGGCGGATGCCATCGCGGAAGGTGTCTGCCCCCAGCGTCGACTCCATCATGCCGATGACGGCCTGGCCCTTGGCATAAGTGATCCCGTCAAACCCCTCGCCAATCTGGTCGACGGTTTCGACATGGCGGATGATCGGATGCGTGCCCGAGGTCGAATCCGCCTGCAACGCGGCTTCACGGTCCTGCGCCACCGCCGTCGCCGCCGCATTCCAATCGGGGTTGAGATCGATGCTCGATTTGTTTTCCATCCAAGAGGCGAAGCCCTCGTTGAGCCACAGGTCGTCCCACCATTTCATGGTGACGAGATCGCCAAACCATTGGTGCGCCATTTCGTGCGCAACCACGGTGAAGATGCGCTGCTTGCCGCTCTGCGTCGCGCGCTTCTGGTCGTACAGCAACTCGGGCTCGAAATAGAAAATCGCTCCCCAGTTTTCCATCGCGCCGAAGAACTGGCTCGAACCCGGGCCGGCAATCATGTCGAGCTTGGGCAAGGGATAAGGCTGACCGAAATAATCGTTATAATAGGTCAGCAGGCGCTTGGCCTGGGCGAGCGCGTAATCGCCCTGATCCGCCACCCCGCGCCGGGTGATGATGCCAATTTCGGTCTTTCCCGCCATCACCGTCTTGCGCTCGACGTCCCCCATTCCGAGGAACAGGAGGTAGCTCGACATTTTGGGCGTTTCCGCGAACCGATAGAGCGTGGTCCCGTCCTGCTGTTGGGTAATGCTCGTGGCGGGCATGTTGGAAAAGGCGGTCTGCGCGGCGGGTGCCACGGTCGAGAGCGTGAAGGTCGCCTTATACTGGGGCTCGTCCCACATCGGCGCGAAGCGACGGGCATCGGGGGCCTCGAACTGCGTGGCCAGCATCCGCGCGGCCGATCCGTCCGGGTTGGTATAGTCGATCGCGAACAGGCCCGACGCCGAGGTATTGATCGTGCCCGTCCAGGCGAAATGCAGGCGGTGTTGGCCGGTCGGCGCGAGCGTCGGCAGCGTCAGCGTCAATTGCTGCTTACCGGTGTCGAGCGTGAACGGAACCGCTGTTCCGTCGAGGGTCGCCCCCGTAATTTTGAGGTCCGCCGCGTTCAGCACAATCGTCTTGGTTGCTCGCGCGACAGAGATCGTAACGGTTTCTTCGCCCGAGAACGTCATCGCTTTGGCATCTGGGCGGATGGTGATGTCATACGAGACGGGTGCTACGCCTTCCGGCAACTGACCGACCGCAAAGGCGGGCGACGCGACTCCAATCAACAAGGCGGCAGCAAGGGTCAGCTTCACTAGGGTGCTCCGGAAACAAACGCAGAATTCCGCCCCATAACCCTTTCGTGCGCCGTGGCAAATCAACGCCGCTGGACAGGCGTTTCGGTTGCGCTATGAAACGGACATGAGCATTCCCCCCTTGTTCGCATCGTTGCGGCTCCCGGTCATCGGTTCGCCGCTGTTCATCATTTCCGGGCCGGAACTGGTCATCGCGCAATGCAAGGCGGGGATCGTCGGGTCCTTCCCGGCGCTTAATGCGCGTCCGCAGGGATTGCTCGACGAGTGGCTGCACCGCATCACCGAAGAGCTCGCCGCCCATAATCGCGCACATCCCGAACGCCCGGCCGCGCCGTTCGCGGTCAACCAGATTGTCCATCGCTCGAATGAGCGGCTGGAGGCCGATCTGGCGACCTGCGCCAAGTGGCAAGTGCCGATCGTCATCACTTCGCTTGGCGCGCGCGAGGATTTGAACACCGCCGTCCACAGTTGGGGCGGCATCACGCTGCACGACGTGATCGACGACCGCTTCGCGCGCAAGGCGATCGAAAAGGGCGCGGACGGCCTGATCGCGGTGGCAGCTGGTGCGGGCGGCCATGCCGGTCGCTTGTCGCCCTTCGCGATCATCCAGGAAATCCGCCAATGGTTCGATGGCCCGCTCGCCCTTTCGGGATCGATCGCGACGGGAGACGCCATTCTGGCGGCGCAAGCGATGGGTGCCGACTTCGCCTATATCGGTTCGCCCTTCATCGCGAGTGTCGAGGCGAATGCGGAAGCCGCGTACAAGCAGGGGATCGTCGAGGGCAAGGCCGCCGACATCGTCTATTCAAACCTGTTCACAGGCGTGCATGGCAATTACCTGCGCGCGTCGATCGTCGCGGCCGGGATGGACCCCGACAGTCTGCCGGAGGGGGACCTCAAAACCATGGATTTCGGCACCGGCAACGGAGCGAAGCCCAAGGCGTGGAAGGAAATTTGGGGCTCTGGCCAAGGCATTGGGGTCATCGACCGAGTCGAGCCCGTTGCCGACATGGTCGACCGGCTGGAGCGCCAATATCGTGCCGCACGCGAACGCCTGAAGCTGTAGCTCTGCTGTAGCTCTATTAGGGCGCGCGACCGGGCGACCGCGACTCAGAAGGCGAGCGCGAGACGATCCTGCATCGTGCGGGCGGGGCTCTCAAAGCTCTCGATCTCCGCCGCCTGGATTTGGTCCAGCCGCGCGACACGCCGGTGAAGATCGATGCTCGCAAGGATCAGCGTTTGAGCGGTCGCAGGCATCGATTGGACGACCGCGCTCTCGGACATCGGGGCAGCCCCCAATCTACGCGACTCATCCAGCGCCTCGCGCGGTGCCATCTCGCCCGCGTCAACCGCGCGCTGGGTCAACAACCAGGCGATGACGTGCATCAACCGCGTGGTGACCTTCAACGATTCGCAGCTGAACGATACACGCGCGAGCGGATCAAGGGCTTCGCGATCAGAGCGGCCGCCTTCGTCGAAATAGCTGCGCGCCTCATCCGCCAGGACCATGGCATCGATGTACAGCGTGTCGATAACGCGGCGCTGCATGCGCGAATCATAGGCTGGGGACCCCATGCCACCACCATACATATACAAAACCTTAACGGTAGCGCCTTGTGGCGCGCGCGCCATTTGTCGCTTGTCCCACTTCGGGAACGCCATCGCCTTACGCGATAATGTCCGGGACGAGTTGATCTTCGAGCATCGCGATTTCATCGCGCAGACGCAGCTTGCGTTTCTTGAAGCGTGCCAATTGAAGCTGATCGATCGCACCCGAACCGATCAAGGCCCCGATCGCAGAATCGAGATCGCGATGTTCGACGCGTAACACCTCCAGCCGTTTTGCGATCAGGCTTTCGTCCATCGTGCCCCCTTCGATGCCTCGCCTTAGCAAATCACAGACGCGCAGCACGGATAAAATCGACCTGTCGCGCGAATCGGTGCGCACATCGTACTTCGTTATAATTGGGGAGAGACAAGCGGCGCTCCGCATGTTCTATTGGCTACCCCAAACAGCACATGAAGGAGGTACGCATCCCATGCAGACCGCGCATCACTCGGCCCTTTCGGCCAAGCATGCAGTCCTCGATCGCCAGATCGCCGCCGAAACGCAGCGACCGTTGCCGGACACCGCGACACTGGCCGCGCTAAAGAAACAAAAGCTTCGAATCAAGCAGGAACTTGCGCAAATCTAGCGTGAGACGGGCCCGGACGCAGGCGCGTCCGGGTCACCAACCGACCTCTCGATTAGCGAAGCGCGCGCGGGAAAATCGGTTTCACGAAAACGGGTGTCTGCCCGCCCTGACCGACCGGCTTTCGCGCGAGCAGCGGATCGATCTGACGATCGAACGCGACTCCGATGCGTCCGGCTGCCGACCAAGCGATTTGCCCGGGTACCCAGCCAACACCCCTTACGTCGAACTCGACTCGCAGGCCTTGCGCCAAGCCGTCTGGAAACTCTGCCATCAACCCCCCGGCAGAAAGGTTGCGAACCCGCACCGAGTGAGTAGCGCTTTGCCCAGCCACGCGAAAATCCGCCATCAGAAACAAGCTGTCGCGCGTGTCCTGACGGTTATGCGCCCCTTCATCGAATGAGGGACTGAGCGGATCTTGCGAATATTGGTCCATTGCGTGCAAATTGCCGATCTTGGTTCGCGGCAAGACTACTCGCGCAATGGTATCCAACATCTTAAGGCAGCGACCGTTCGCTCAATCCTCGCGCGAAATCTTTTCGTGCCGTTCGTGACGCTCCTGGGCCTCCACCGTCATCGTCGCGATCGGCCGCGCTTCCAGGCGAGCCAGCGAGATCGGCTCGCCGGTCACTTCGCAATAGCCATATTCCCCTTCATCGATTCGACGCATTGCGGCCTCGATCTTGGAGATTAGCTTACGCTGCCGGTCCCGGGTGCGCAGTTCGATCGACCAATCGGTCTCGCTGGACGCCCGGTCGGTAAGATCTGCCTCCCGCAGGGTATCGACCTGAAGCTGCGAGATCGTACCCGCTGCCTCGCGCAGGATCGAATCCTTCCAGCCTTGCAACTTTGCGCGAAAATACGCCTGCTGACGGGGGTTCATGAACTCCTCGTCGGCGCTTGGCCGGTAGCCGTCGTCACTACCGACCTGCGGTACCGCGAACTTTTCGGAATCGTCCAATCTATTCAAGACAGTCGCCATCCCACTCTCTCCCCTCACGGTCACCCGATGCTTTGTGCACCTCCGGACCGAGCCAAGGTCAACCCACCTGATGCGGGCCTATAGCCATGCCATTGAAGCACCACAAGCAATCCTGATGCCGGGCGACACGGGAAAATAGGATCGGACAAAATTGATACTGCCAGACGCTCACGCCGACTCCATTCGGGCGTGCGGAGATCGGGGACGCAGACTCGGCAAAACGTCTTCACGGTCACGTGCGAAACAAATGTTAACGCGGCGATCGTTCCATAATGAAACGTTAACCATACACCACACTGCTTAGTCACGTTTTGTGGCCAAAGGATCACAAAAAAGTTGGTTAACGCAATTGCACTTAACGCTTTGTTCGGCACTTTGCGGAATATCAAATGCAAGTCTGCGCGAGATGTATCGTCCAGGCGATATTTGCGCCGTTAGTGAGAGAATAGCATCATGTCCGTCCGGATGGCTTTGGCGAAACTGTGTGCATGTGCCTGTGGGGGCGCGATTGTCGGCGGCGGTGCCGTGCATGTGGCCGACGGCGCGCGGGCACGCAGCGCCTATACGCACAAGGTCACCAAACGAATCGTCCACCGCACCACGACGGTCGCCGCCAGCAAGATGCGGGTCGGACACGCTGGCGCGCGCGTTCGCAAGGTGGTGACCCAGACCACCACCACGACGCAGCCCCAAATTGTGTATCTGACTGCACAGGGTGCCCCCGTTCCTGTGGACCCGCCTTATTCGGGCTCAGGCGGCGGTGGCGGCGGCGGGCTGACCGTGATCGGCGGCAGCGGTGGTTTCGGCGGCGGTGGTTTCTTCGCCGGCGGTTTCTTTGGCGGCGGCGGGAGCAGCAGCGGCGGCGGCAGCATCGTCATCTCTTCGACTTCGACCGGTGGATCGACCTCGACCGGCGGATCTTCGACCAGTTCTTCCACCAGCGGCGGGTCGACCTCGACTGGCGGATCATCGACGTCGAGCGGCAGCGTTTCGAGCACGTCGTCCAGCGGTTCGGTCAGCAGCACCTCCTCGTCGGGCGGCTCGGGCGGATCATCCTCGTCCACGAGCACAGGCGGCGCAACGGTATCGAGCACGTCGTCAACCGGCGGCTCCTCGTCGAGCGGGAATGTCTCCTCGGCATCGGGCGGTTCCAGCGGCAACGTCTCGTCTGCCTCGGGCGGCTCGAGCGGGAACGTTTCCTCTTCGTCGGCGTCGAGTGGCAACGTTTCCTCGTCCTCCAGCGGTAATGTGTCGTCGGCCTCGAGCGGGAACGTCTCCTCGGCCTCGAGCGGCTCCTCATCCTCAAGCACCTCCTCCTCTTCGAGTGGCAACGTGTCCTCGGCCAGCTCGTCCAATGGTTCGAGCAGCAGCAGTTCCTCGGCAAGCTCGAGCAGCTATGGCTCAAGCAGCCATGGCTGGAGCTCCAATGGCGGTTGGGGATCATCGGGCAGCGGCAGCAACGGAAGTAGCGGAAGCAGCGCATCGAGCAGCGCGAGCAGCGGCAGCACGGGTTCCAGCGGCGGCCCACCCGCCCCCGTCCCCGCACCGCCGATGGTCCTGCTGTTCGGGGCGGCCGCAGCCGCGCTGGTGGCGCGCAAGCGCTTCGCCAAACCGAGCACGAACCTCGCCTGAGCGGGCGAAAAGCGACCGTAGCGGGTCTTCCCCACGCGAACGGGTTGCGTAGGGCACGGGGCGACGCCATAGCCCGGTCATGCATGATATCCGCCTGATCCGGGACGATCCCGCCGCTTTCGACGCAAGCCTCGCCCGGCGCGGCTTTCCACCCGTCGCTTCCGAACTGGTCGCGCTCGACGAACGCCGTCGCGCCCTGATGACCGAGGCGCAGGTTGCGCAGGCCCGGCGCAACGAAGCCTCGAAAGCGATTGGTGCCGCGAAGGCCGCGAAGGACGAGGCGACCGCCGCCACGTTGATGGCCGAGGTTGCGACGCTGAAAGAACGGCTGCCCGCGATCGAAGCCGAAGAAAAGGCGCTCGGCGAGTCGTTGAACGCCCAACTCGCGGCGATCCCCAATCTGCCGCTCGGCGACGTGCCCGAGGGTGCCGACGAGGCCGGCAATATGCTGGTCGCAAGTCACGGCACCCCCGGCACCTTCGGTTTCACCCCGCGCGAGCACGACGCGATCGGCCCCGCGCTCGGGCTCGATTTCGAAACCGGCGCGGCAATGGCGGGCGCGCGTTTCACGCTGGTGCGCGGGGCGGCGGCGCGGCTCCACCGCGCGCTTGGACAATTCATGCTCGATACGCTGTCGGGCGAGCATGGCTATGAGCAAGTCGTGCCCCCGCTGCTGGTCCGCGACGAGGCGGTGTTCGGCACCGGGCAGCTCCCCAAATTTGCCGAAGATCTGTTCAAGACCACCGATGGCCGGTGGTTGATCCCGACTGCCGAAGTCAGCCTGACCAATATAGTGCGCGAACAGATTTTAAGCGAAGCCGAGCTGCCGCTGCGCTTCACCGCCCTCACCCCCTGCTTCCGTTCGGAAGCGGGCGCGGCGGGGCGCGACACGCGCGGCTTCATCCGCCAGCATCAGTTCGAAAAGGTCGAAATGGTCTCGATCGTCACGCCCGATGCCTCCGAGGCCGAGCATGAGCGGATGACGGCGTGCGCTGAAGGCTTGCTCAACGCGCTTGGCCTGCCGTTCCGCCGCATGAAATTGTGCACCGGCGACATGGGCTTCACCGCCGCGCGCACCTACGATCTCGAAGTGTGGCTGCCGGGACAAGGCCAGTATCGCGAGATTTCAAGCTGCTCGACCTGCACCGATTTCCAGGCACGTCGCATGAACGCGCGCTACCGGCCCGAGGGCGAGAAAGCGACGCGCTTTGTCCACACGCTCAACGGTTCCGGCCTCGCGGTCGGACGGACGTTGGTCGCCGTGCTGGAAAACTATCAGCAGGAGGATGGCGCGGTGGCGATTCCCGATGTGCTGCAGCCTTACCTCAAGGGCCTCAACCGGTTGGAACCGGCGCGCTGACATCGCCCGTTCGCCCTGAGCCTGTCGAAGGGTAGCCCTCTTCCCGCGCCTGGCATGCAAGGGAGAGCGGTGCTTCGACAAGCTCAGCACGAACGGAAAAGGGCGTCACGCATAAAGGACGACACGATGCGGATTCTGCTGACCAATGACGATGGCTATCACGGGCCCGGGCTCAAGATCCTGGAAGCGATTGCCGCGACATTTTCCGACGATGTGTGGATCGTCGCGCCAGCCGACGAGCAATCGGGCGCGGGCCATTCGCTGACGCTCACGCGTCCGATCCGCGTGCGCCAGCATGGCGAAAAGCGCTTTGCCGTGGCCGGCACGCCGACCGATGCCGTGATGATGGCGCTGGCCCGGATCATGCGCGAGGCCAAGCCCGACCTGATCCTGTCCGGGGTCAATCGCGGGGCCAATCTGGCCGAGGACGTGACCTATTCCGGCACGGTTTCCGCCGCAATGGAGGGCGCGCTGGCGGGGGGACGTTCGATCGCGCTGAGCCAGGTCTATGACCGCGAGGGACTGGGGGACGCGGTGCCGTTCGAAGCCGCCGCTGCGTGGGGCGAACGCGTGTTGCGCCCGTTGCTCGACGCCCCGCTGGAGCCGCGCAGCCTGGTCAACATCAACTTCCCGGCCGGACCTGCCGACGCGGTGAAGGGGATCAAGATCGTGCAGCAGGGCCTTCGCGACTATGGCCGCCTGCAGATCGTCACCAACCGCGATCCGCGCGGGTATGACTATCACTGGTTCGCGCTCGGCCCGACGGAGGAAACACCGGCCCACGCCACCGATCTGGAAGCTGTGCAAGATGGGTACATTGCCGTGACGCCGCTGCATCTCGACCTGACACACCGCCCCTCGCTTGCTATGCTTGGGGCATTGTACGGTTAGGGGGTAGAGTATGGGGCATCGCGGCAAGACGTTTGGTATCGCGATCCTGGTCCTTTCTACACTCACCGCCTGCATTCCGAACCCCGACCGGCCACAGCGCGGTTACGACACCCCGCCCCCCTATCAGCCGCGCGACGACCAACGACCCTATGAACCGCAAGGCGGGGATCGCGCCGAGCGCGAGCAGGAGCGCTACGAACCGCAACGCATCGATACGGGCGTTTCCGCCCTCCCCGCGCCCCCGCCGGCCTGGCAGGCGCGGCCGGTAACCCCCGATGCCGAGACCATTTCCGCGACCAGCTATATCGTCCGACCCGGCGACACGTTGCGCGCCGTGGGGGATCGCACGGGCGCGGGGTCGGAGGCGATCGCGCGTGCGAATGGCCTCGCCCCACCGTTCGTGATCCGGCCCGGGCAGCGGCTCGACATTCCCGGCGGGCGCTATCACCTTGTCCGCGCCGGACAGACCGGGATCGCGATCGCTCGCGCTTACGGAGTGGATTGGTCACGCATCGTTTCCGCGAATGAGTTGAACGAGCCGTACACGCTGCGTGTCGGCATGCGCATTGTCATACCCGGCACCGCCAATGGGAGCACAGCCGCCGAGCGCGCCGCGGCGTTCCGGCTCGACATCGACGATATCGTCACCGGCAGCGAACCGGCTCTGGCCGCGAACGACCGCCCGGTGCGGCCATCGCCCTCATCGCGGCGCGTGCTCTCTCCCACCCAGGCGATTGCCGAGCCGACCCGTTTTAGCGGCGGTTTCGCCTGGCCAGTGCGGGGGCGCATTGTCGCCCATTTCGGCCCCGGCGCGTCGGGCGAAAAATATAACGGCATCAAGATTGCCGTCCCGATCGGCACCCCGATTCTCGCCGCCGCAGATGGCGTGGTCGCTTATGCCGGCAGCGGTATCCCGACGCTGGGCGGGTTGGTCATCGTCAAGCACGGTGACAGCTGGACGACGGTCTATGGCCATGCCAGCCAGTTGCTGGTCCAGCGCGGCCAATCGGTCCGGCGCGGGCAGACGATTGCGCTGTCGGGCGATTCGGGGCTGGCCGACCGACCCGAACTCCATTTCGAGATGCGCAAGGGCCGTACCCCGGTCGATCCGCAGCGGCAATTGCCGGGGATTTAATTCGGGGAAAAATCGGCTATTCGCCCGGAATGACCGAGCACACCTCCGCCCTCCTCCGCCTGCTGTCCGAGCGTGGCTACATCCACCAGACGACCGACGCCGCCGCGCTCGATGCGTTGGCGAACAAGCAGACCGTGCCCGGTTATATCGGCTTCGATCCGACCGCACCGTCGCTGCATGTCGGCAGCCTCGTCCAGATCATGCTGCTGCGCCGCCTTCAGCAAAGCGGGCACAAGCCGATCGTGCTGATGGGCGGCGGCACCGGCAAGATCGGCGACCCGAGCTTCAAAGACGAAGCGCGCAAGCTGCTCGACCATGATGGCATCGCCACCAACGTCGCCTCGATCCGACGCATCTTCGAACGCTTTCTGGTGTTCGGCGACGGCCCGACCGATGCGATCATGCTCGATAACGCCGAGTGGCTCGACAGGCTGGAATACATCCCCTTCCTGCGCGATGTCGGGCAGCATTTCTCGGTCAACCGCATGCTCAGCTTCGATTCGGTCAAGCTGCGGCTCGACCGCGAACAGTCGCTGTCCTTCCTCGAATTCAACTACATGATCCTCCAGGCCTATGATTTCCTGGAACTGTCGCGCCGCGCCGGGTGCCGCCTGCAAATGGGCGGGTCGGACCAATGGGGCAATATCGTCAACGGCATCGAACTGTCGCGCCGCATGGACGGGACCGAGGTCTACGGCATCACCACGCCGCTCATCACCACCGCCGATGGCGGAAAGATGGGCAAGACGATGTCGGGCGCGGTGTGGCTGCATGAGGACCAGTTGCCGCATTACGATTACTGGCAATTCTGGCGGAATACCGATGACCGCGATGTCGGCCGCTTCCTGCGGCTGTTCACCGATCTGCCGCTCGAGGAGATTGCGCGCCTCGAGGCATTGGAAGGTGCCGAGATCAATGCCGCAAAGATCGTGCTCGCCAATGCCGCGACCGCGATGTGCCGGGGCGAAGCCGCCGCTGCCGAAGCCGCCGAAACCGCGCGGCGCACCTTTGAGGAAGGCGGTGCGGGCGGCGCGCTGCCGACCTTCGCGGTCTCCGGCCCGATCGGTATTGTCGATGCCCTGATCGGCCTTGGCTTCGCGGCTTCGAAGGGCGAGGCCAAGCGGCTGATCAAGGGCGGCGGCGCACGTGTCGGCGCGGACAAGGTCAGCGATGAGGCATTGATGGTCGAGGTTGGCGACGACCCGGTCCGTATCGCTGCGGGCAAGAAGCATCACGGCCTGCTGGTCCGAGCGTAAATCTCGACAGAACCTCAAAAAATATAACGGTTAGCGGACGTTAAGCGGCTTCGTTGCGACCTGTTTTACATCCTTTGTCGTATTTTTGCCCGGCCCATTAGAGGGGTTTGGCAATGGCGAAGGCACTGGCTGGACAGGTCGCGGACAAGCGCGCCCTGGCCCGCGACGAAGTACATTATCGCGCTCGGGCTTATGGCCCGGACGCACAACAGGTGTCGTTGCTGATCGTGAACCTGTCGGCGCTCGGCCTCATGGCGCGCGCCGAGGTTCCGTATCGCGAGGGGGACCGGTTACGCGTCACGTTGCCGGTGGTCGGTGTCGTGGTAGCGGAAATCCGCTGGGCACTTGGCGGCCGAATCGGATGCGAGTTGGATCAACCGATCGACCTTGCGGACTATTATGAGGTGCTGGCGGTGATGGTGCGGGGTAAATAGCTCAAGCCGTTCGCCCTGAGCCTGTCGAAGGGCCGTGCCCAAGAAATCTGCTCGCGTTTGGCGAGGGGGCTTCGACAGGCTCAGCCCGAACGGACTTTGGGTGATCCGGTTTAAGCAAAATCGAGTCTAGGCGCGCCTCACCCCGATCGCAGCAAGGCAACGCCCGCCTCGCGCTCGAACAGATAGAGCGCCGTTCGCGCCGCTTGTCCGCGCGCGCCTTGCAGGCCACCGTCGCGGTCGATCAGCAGGCGTGCGTCGTCGGTCGCGATGGGCAGCAAGGTGGTCAGCATCTCGGGCGTCGCCAGGCGGAAACCCGCCTCGCCCGATTGCTTGGTGCCGAGCAACTCTCCCGCACCGCGCAACCGCAAATCCTCCTCGGCAATGCGGAAGCCGTCATTGGTCTCACGCATCAGCGCCAGCCGCGCGCGCGACGTTTCGCTCAGCGCTCCGCCGCGGATCAACAGGCAGTTCGACTTGCCCGACCCGCGCCCGACACGCCCGCGCAACTGGTGCAATTGCGCGAGGCCAAAGCGGTCGGCATGTTCGATCACGATCAGCGTTGCATTGGGCACGTCGACCCCGACCTCGATCACCGTCGTCGCCACCAGCACGCCCAAGTGCCCGCTGGCGAAGGCGGCCATCACCGCATCCTTTTCGGCGGGCTTCATCTTGCCGTGGACTAGCCCCACACGGTCACCAAAGCGCGCGCGCAACGTCTCGGCCCGCGCTTCGGCCGCCGCGAGATCGCTCTTCTCGCTCTCCTCGACCAACGGGCACACCCAATAAGCCTGGCCGTCATCGGACAGATGCCGCCCGAGCGCATCGACGACATCGCTCAGCCGGTCCTCCGAAATCACGCGCGTTTCGATCGGCTGGCGCCCAGGCGGCATCTCGTCGAGCTGGCTGACGTCCATTTCGCCATAATTCGCGAGCGTCAGCGTGCGCGGGATCGGCGTCGCCGTCATCGCCAGCAAATGCGGAGCCGCCTTGGCCTTGGCCTGCAACATCATGCGCTGAGCCACGCCGAAACGATGCTGCTCGTCCACCACGACCAGCCCCAGATCCTTATAGGAAACCGCCTCCTGGAAGATCGCATGCGTGCCGATCAGAATGTCGATCGTGCCCGCCGCCAGCCCCATCAGCGTCGCCTCGCGCACGCGGCCCTTGTCGCGCCCGGTCAGCACCGCAACCTCGACCGGCAAGCCTGCCAGCATCCGCCGCAGCGACTCGTAGTGCTGCCGCGCGAGGATCTCGGTCGGCGCGAGCAATGCCGCCTGCGCCCCTGCTTCCACGGCCGTCAGCATCGCCAGCGTCGCCACCAGCGTCTTGCCCGCGCCGACATCGCCTTGCAGCAGGCGCAGCATCGGTTGCGCCTGTGCCAGATCGCCCTCAATCTCACCCACGGTGCGCGCCTGCGCACCCGTCAGCGCGTAGGGCAAGCGCAACGCCTCGCGCAGCTTGCCCGTCCCGACCAGCGCCCGCCCTCGCCGGGCGCGCGACGATTGCCGCACCAGCATCAACGCAAGCTGATTGGCGAACACTTCGTCATAGGCCAGCCGCGTGCGCGCCACCGTGTCGGATGGGTCGGCGTGAACCCGCGCCAGCGCCGCGCGCCAGCCCGGCCAATCGTGCTTTGCGAGCAGTCCCGGCTCGATCCATTCGGGCAGATCCGGCGCGCGTTCCACCGATTGCGCGGCAAGCTGCCCCATCCGCTTGGAGGTGATCCCCTCCGACAGCGGATAGATCGCCTCGCGCTCCGGCGTGTCCTCCGCTTCTTCCAGCGGCAGGACATAATCGGGGTGTACGATTTGCAATTCCTGGCCGTATTGCTCGAGCCGACCCGACACGCGGCGCGGTTCGCCAATCGGCGCGAGCTTCTTGGCCCAGCCCGAATGCCCCCCGAAATAGACAAGGCTGACCGAATTGCCGAGCGCATCCGTCGCTTGCACCCGCGTCGGCCCGCGCCCGGCGCTGGAGCGATAGGATTGCGCGGTCAGCGTGATGGCGATGGTGCGCCCGGCATCGGCCATATCGAGCTCGTCGCGCGCCAGCCGATCGACCCAGCCGGTCGGCAAATGAAACGCGACATCCACCACGCGCGACAGCCCCAGCCGGTCGAGCGGCTTGGCCACACCAGGGCCAATGCCCTTCAGCGCCGTGACTTCGGCGAACAATGGATTGAGGATATCGGGCCGCATGACTATCTGGGGTGCTCTTACCCCCACCCGGCCACCACCGCCAGCACATGCTGCCGATGGTCGTCGGGCAATCTGCGTTGGACGCCCATGGACCGCGAAACCCGCCTCAAACGCCTGCGCTTCCGCAGCTGGCACCGTGGCACCAAGGAAGCCGATCTGCTGATCGGCGGCTTCTTCGACGCGCGCTCGGCCGACTGGAACGATGCCGAGATCACGCTGTTCGAGGAATTGCTGGAGGAACAGGATGTCGACATCATGGCCTGGGCAATCGGAACCGAAGCCTGCCCGCCGCGCTATCAGGGCTCGATCGTCGATGCGCTCAAGGCGCTGAACTACGTGCCGATCGCGGAATAAGAAATCTCCCTCTCCCCGCTGGCGGGGAGAGGGCAAGCGAGCGCAGCGAAGCGCGGGAGAGGGGCAGTCACGCGGACGGCAGTTCCTGATACTCCCCCTCTCCCCTACCCTCTCCCCGCAAGCGGGGAGAGGGAGAAAGTCAGAACAATGCCCAACCTGTCGCAAATCCTCACCGCCAAGACCCCGCTCACCCTTGCGGGTGTGCCGACCGGGTTCGAGCCGTGGCTGCTCGCCGATCTCGCCCGCGCCGCCAAGACGCGCGCGGTGTTCGTCGCGCCGGACGAAGCGGCGATGCGCGCGATCGCGGCGACCGCCCCCACCTTCGCGCCCGACCTCGAAGTGCTCACCTTTCCGGCGTGGGACTGTCTTCCCTATGACCGCGCCTCACCGACCCTGCGCGTCATGGCCGAGCGCATGGCGACGCTCTACCGCCTGCAACAGCCGCCCAAAGGCCCGCAATTGCTGCTCACCACGGTCAATGCGGTGGCGCAGCGCACGCTGACGCCGTTCCGCATCCGCCAATTGGTCGCGCGGCTTGCGCCCAAGGAGCGGATCGGGCGCGACCGGCTTGCCGCACTCTTGCAAGCCAATGGCTATGTCCGCGTCGAAACCGTTGCCGATGCGGGTGAATTTGCCGTGCGCGGCGGTCTGGTCGATCTGTTCCCCAGCGGCGAGGAACAGGCACTGCGGCTCGATTTCTTTGGCGACGAGATCGAAAGCGTCCGCACCTTCGACCCCGCCGATCAGCGTACCACCGGGCGCGTAGAGGGCTTCGTGCTGCTCCCGGCGTCCGAAACGCTGATCGACGAAGAGAGCGTCAAGCGCTTCCGCGCGCGCTATCGCGAACGCTTCGGCGCGACCGCGACCGGTGACCCGCTTTATCAGGCGATCAGCGACGGGCGGCGCCTGGCGGGGATGGAGCATTGGCTGCCGCTGTTCGAGGACAAGCTCGCCACGCTGTTCGATCATCTGGGCGACGGCGCGGTGATCCTGCGCGATGCCGGGTCGGTCGCAGCCGCAGAACAACGCTTCGAAGCGATCACCGATTATCACGCCAACCGCGTGAAGGCGCAATCGAGCGACCCGGGCAGCTATCGCCCGCTCCCCGTCGACAGCCTGTATCTGACCGCCAAGGGCTTTGCCGAGCGGCTCGACCAAGCTCCCGCCCACCGCATCACCGCCTTCCACGAACCGGAAAGCGCAAGCGTGATCGATTTCGGCGTGGACGGCCCGCGCGATTTCGGTGCCGAACGCGCCAATGGCTCCAACGTCTATGAAGCCGTCGTCCACCATTTGCGCGGGCTGGCGCGCGACGGGCGCAAGGCGGTGCTGGCGAGCTATTCGACGGGTGCGCGCGAGCGTCTGGCCGGGCTGCTCAAGGACCATGGCGCGACCAACCTCAAGCTGGTCGATACGTGGCAGGAAGCGCTGGGCGCTTCTGCTCCCCTCCCGCTTGCGGGAGGGGCTGGGGGAGGGCCTGCCACCACCCCACCGCCCACGAAAGCTGCAAACGTCCCTCCCCCAACCCCTCCCGCAAGCGGGAGGGGAGTTTCTGTTGCGCTCCTCATCCTCCCCCTCGACCACGGCTTCAGCAGCCCCCAGGTCGCGCTGCTCACCGAGCAGGACATGCTCGGCGACCGCCTCGTGCGCCGCAACAAGCGCAAGAAATCGGCCGATGCTTTCCTCGCCGAACTGGCGATGCTCACGCCGGGCGATCTCGTCGTCCATGCCGATCACGGCATTGGCCGCTATGAGGGGCTGACCTCGATCCCCGTCGGCCAGGCCCCGCACGATTGTGTCGCGCTGACTTATGCCGGCGGCGACAAACTGTTCGTGCCCGTCGAAAATCTCGAAGTGCTGAGCCGCTACGGCTCGGACAGCGAAGGCGCCAGCCTCGACAAGCTCGGCGGCGAGGCGTGGCAGCGCCGCAAATCCCGGATGAAGGAGCGCATCCGCGAAATCGCGGGTGAGCTCATCGCCACCGCCGCCGAACGCGCCTTGCGTCCGGCCGAAACGATCGATCGCGACAGCAGCTACGCCGCGTTCGTCGACCGCTTCCCCTATGAGGAAACCGACGATCAGGATCGCGCGATCGAGGATGTGATGGGCGATCTCGGCAAGGGCACGCCGATGGACCGGCTGGTCGTCGGCGATGTCGGTTTCGGCAAGACCGAGGTCGCGCTGCGCGGGGCCTTCGCTGCCGCAATGGCGGGGCTGCAGGTCGCGGTGGTGTGCCCCACCACCCTGCTCGCGCGCCAGCATTTCAACAACTTCACCGCGCGTTTCGAGGGCTTCCCACTCAACGTCGGCCGCCTCAGCCGCCTCGTACCCGGTGCCGAGGCCAAGGCGACCAAGGAAGGCCTCGCCGACGGCACGATCGACGTCGTGGTCGGCACCCACGCAATCCTCGCCAAGGGCATCGAGTTCAAGCGCCTCGGCTTGGTCGTGGTCGATGAGGAGCAGCGCTTCGGCGTCACCCACAAGGAACGGCTGAAGGCGCTCAAGAACGACGTCCATGTCCTCACCCTCACCGCCACACCGATCCCGCGCACGCTGCAAATGGCGATGTCGGGCCTGCGCGAACTGTCGGTGATCCAGACCCCGCCGGTCGACCGTCTGGCGGTGCGCACCTATGTCATGCCGTGGGACCCAGTGGTGCTGCGCGAAGCATTGCTGCGCGAACATTATCGCGGCGGCCAGAGCTTCTTCGTCACCCCCCGCATCGCCGATCTGCCCGATATCGAGGCGTTCATGCGGGATCACGTGCCGGAGGTCCGCTACGTCGTCGCGCACGGCCAAATGTCGCCGACCGAAGTCGAAGAGCGTATGTCGGCTTTCTACGACAAGAAATTCGAGGTGCTGATCTCCACCACCATCGTCGAGAGCGGGCTCGATATCCCAAGCGCCAACACGATGATCATCCACCGTGCGGACCGCTTCGGCCTCGCCCAGCTCTATCAGCTGCGTGGTCGCGTCGGGCGCGCCAAGACGCGCGCTTATGCCTATCTGACCACGCCCGAGAACCGCATCTTGAGCGAAACCGCCGAGAAACGGCTCAAGGTGCTGAGCGACCTCGATACGCTGGGCGCGGGCTTCCAACTCGCCAGCCACGACCTGGACCAGCGTGGTGCCGGCAATCTGCTCGGTGACGAACAGTCCGGGCATATCAAGGAAGTCGGCTACGAACTCTACCAGTCGATGCTGGAAGAGGCGATCATGGACGCCAAGGCCGGTGGCCAACGCCTGCGCCCCAAGGACTTCAGTCCGCAAATCACCATCGACGCCCCGATCCTCATTCCCGAGGAGTATGTGCCCGATCTCGATCTGCGCATGGGCCTCTACCGCCGCCTCAACGATCTCGAAGACCAGAACCAGCTCGAGGCGTTCGCCGCCGAACTGATCGACCGTTTCGGCAAACTGCCCGATCCGACCGAAAACCTGATCCGCATCATCGAGATCAAGCTCAACGCCAAGAAGGCCGCCGTCGCCAAGATGGACGTGGGGCCGAAGGGGGCGCTGGTCACCTTCTTTGACGATACCCCGCCCAATGTCCCCGGGTTGCTCGCCTGGGTCGGCAAGCTCGATGGCGTGGCGCGGCTACGCCCCGACAGCAAATTGGTGGTGTCGCGCGTGTGGGGCGATCCAAAGGCGCGGCTTCACGGCGCGCTGCAACTGTCGAAGGGGTTGGCCAAGGCGGCTGGGTAACGGCCATACCGCCGGTCAGACGGTCACAGGTTCGTCCAGCTTTGCCGATGCGTCATCCATCAAAGCATCGGCATCGAACTGCTCGCGAGTCATGGAGAAGCGGCCGGAGTAGCCGGCCAGCCGCCACAAGCCCGCGATCTCGGTGCCCGGAGCGTTCACAGTCCCCGAATACTCCACCGAATGTGCCAGCCGCCCGCTGCCGTCATACGTCTTGGTGAACTCGATTTGTCCGCCATTCCGTGTGCCGTCGACAATGGCGCGCAAAAGGCCCGCCTGCTGCCGATCAGGCTCGGTGATCGTACCCGAAACGAGCGACGCGGATTCCTGCAGCGTCGCGATGAAGCTGTTCGGCATGATGCGTCGGTCTGTCGCGGTCCAACGGCCATACCAAACGCCGGTTACGTCGCGCGGGTCGGTCATCTGGTTGCAACCAGCGCGACGAGCGCTGCCAGTGTAATCGGCTCCGAACACAGGAAGCCCTGGTAGATCTGGCAGCCTTCTTTCGCGAGCGCCTCCAACTGCGCCTCATTCTCCACCCCCTCGGCGATCACCGTAAGCCCAAGCGAGCGCGCCATGTCGATCACGCCGCGCACCACGATCCGGTCGCGCGGGGACCCGGTAATGTCCTGCGCCAGTTTCTTGTCGATTTTCAGATAATCGAGCGGCAACGCCTTCAGATAGGCCAGGCTCGAATAGCCTGTTCCGAAGTCGTCAATCGCAATCCGGCATCCAGCGCCGCGCAAAACCGACAACAGGTTGGACGCAATCCCCAGATCCTCGATCAGGCCGCTCTCGGTAATTTCCAGCGTTAGCCGGGACCGGGGAAAGCCGCTGCTGTCGACGCGGTCAAGAAACAGATCGGCGAAGCCCGGGCGGGCAATGTCCCCCGCCGTCAGATTGAGCGACAACCGCAAGTCGCCAAGCGAGGCCGGCCAGGCCGCCGCCTGGGCCAGCACAAGCTTTTGGATATGATCGGAAAGCCCGATGTCGAGATCGGCACGCGCGGCCGCAGCGAACAACGTCTCGGCACCGATCGTCCCCAGCACGCCATGCTCCCAGCGCGCGAGCGCCTCGACCCCGACGATCGCCCCGCTGGAGACCGAAACCTGCGGCTGGAACAACACGCCGATCTCGCCACGGTCCATCGCATGATTCAGTTCGACCGCAAGCCGGTCGATCGGCTCGCCTTCGCTATCGGAATCGGCCACCCGCATCGTCGCGCTGTCGGATTCGCGCGCTTCGGCCAATGCCTCGCTTGCGCGGCGCAGGAGGGTCGCGGCGGAATCGTCGTCACGCGCCTCGGCAAGGCCGATCCTGCAGCCCAGCACCGCAATCGACTCACCCGTCACAAAGGGGCGCGCCAATTCCGTAGCGACGCGCGCGACCGCCAGATCGATCCGCAAGCGCGGAGCCCGCGCGGCGACGATGAAGGTCGAACCGCCCATCCGGGAAATCAGCGCCTCGCGTCCCAGCATTTCGCGCGCGGCATCGTCGATCCGCTTTTGCGCGCTCCGCAACAGCGCATCACCGGCTGCGCGGCCATAGGCCGTGTTGACCATGTCGAAGCGGTTGAGCGCGACGAGCATCATATGCAGCGGCGCGTCGCCGCCGCTCTCCAACTGCCGTGTCAACCAGCGCCGCGCGCTGCTGGCATCGCGACTGCCGGCCAATGCCTCCCGCATCTCCGCCGCCGGCTCGGGTGCGCTGCCAAGCGGCTCGATCACCGCCTCGATGCGCTGCGTCGCTTCGTCCCATTGCAGATGCTGCACAATGCGGCCGATCCCTTCGGCATCATGGGCGAAGGCTGTTGCAGGACGACCATGCGACATGCGCCGCAGCGCGGCGATCGCCGCAGCCCGGTCCCCCCTGTCGAGGCGGCGCAACAGCGTGCGGACGCCAACCTCCCGCTCCAACCCAAGAAGCGCCATCAAGCCAGGTGTCAAAACCAGCGTTTTTTGCGGTAGATCATAGCGCCAACCCAGCGGAGCGAAGACGGGAGCCACAGCCCATTCATGTGCCATCCGCTCTGCATGGCGGGCGGCGAAGCGGAGCGCCTGGAGGAACTCCGCTTCACTGAACGGGCTCGCTAGAAAATGCGTCGCGCCCGCCTCGAACAGCGCTGCAATGGTCCCGACCTCGCCGCGCGAAACCAGCGCCAGCAATGCACCGCCATTGGCTTCGATCGCGCCGCTGAGCATGGCGACTGCGCTGACACCGTCCTCGGTCGCGCCCCGCGCGTCGATCACCGCGACTGCGGCTCCGCTTGAAAGGAAACGCCGCTCCGCACCACCGGCCCGCCGCGCTGCAACGACTTGCCATCCCGCTCCCGCAGCCAGCGATGCAAGCTCATCGCGCTGGCGAAACGACAGGACGAACAGCGGAGCTTGATACGCAGCAATCATACTTTGATCCTAGTGAAGCGCCGCCGAATAAAGAAGAGTGAGCTTTGCACGGCGCAATGCCCTTGTTCGCACCTCCATGAAGGCTTAGCTCCACAGCAGATGATCGCAGCAACCGCCCCTGCTCCCGGCCTTGTCGACCGCCACGGTCGCACGATCAGCTATTTGCGCATTTCGGTGACCGATCGCTGCGACCTACGATGCCGCTATTGCATGGCGGAACATATGACGTTCCTGCCCAAATCGGCGATTCTGAGCCTTGAGGAGATCGCGGTCATCGCCGAGCGCTTTATCGCCCGCGGCATTACCAAGATCCGCCTGACCGGGGGAGAACCGCTGGTGCGACGCGATATCGCCGAACTGGTAAAGCGGCTCGGTCACCATATCGGTGCCGGTCTCGACGAATTGACCATGACGACGAACGGCAATGCCCTGGCGCAGCACGCTCCGGCAATGGTTGCCGCCGGGATCCGGCGGATCAATGTGAGCCTCGACAGCCGCGATCCCGAAACCTTCCGCTACATCACCCGCCACGGCGATGTGGCGCGGGTCATCGAAGGCATTCTGGCCGCGCGCGACGCCGGGCTATCGGTCAAGATTAATCTGGTCGCGCTGAAAGGCCTGAACGAACACGAGATCGCGCCGATGCTGGAGTGGTGCATCGCCGAGCGGCTGGATCTGACGCTGATCGAGACGATGCCGCTCGGTCAGATCGACGAGGATAGGGCCGATCGCTTCGTGCCGCTGACCGCAGTGTTCGACGAGCTGGCCGGGCGCTTTTCGCTGGTACGCGACACGCATCGCAGCGGCGGCCCCGCGCGTTACTGGCGGGTGGACGGCACGCAGACCAAGCTCGGACTGATCTCCCCGCTGACCGCCAATTTCTGCGACACCTGCAATCGCGTTCGGCTGACCACGGAAGGTGTGCTGTATACCTGCCTCGGGCACGACGATCAGGTCGATCTCAAAACGATCCTGCGCAGCGAGGGCGTCGGCGGGCTGGATGTTGCGCTGGACGCGGCGATGCAGACCAAGCCTGCACGCCATGAATTCGATATCGCAGCGGCCGCCCCTGCGGTCGCCCGTCATATGAGCGTTACCGGCGGATGACGTCGCCGCAGCGCCGCGCGCTGGTCGCCTCGCCTACTCCACAGGCGCAAGAGGCGGCGGCCGTACTTGCGGACGCGCACGATTGGGTGCCGCCCGAGGAGGCCGAACTGATTGTGGCGCTCGGCGGCGATGGCTTCATGCTGCAAACGCTCCATGCGATGCTCGAACGGCGCAAACCGGTTGTGCCGGTGTTCGGCATGAACCTCGGCACGGTCGGTTTCTTGATGAACGAATGGCGTCCGCACGGGCTGGACACGCGATTGGAGCGAACCAAGGCGTTCAAGGTCGTGCCGCTCGCCATGAACGCGACCACCATCGATGGCGAAACCCACGCGCTGCCCGCAATCAACGAAGTGTCGCTGCTGCGCGAGACGCGCCAGACCGCGAAACTGGAAGTGACGGTCAACGACCGTGTCGTGATGCCCGAACTGGCGTGTGACGGCATTCTCGTCGCGACCCCGGCCGGATCGACTGCCTATAACCTGTCGGCACAGGGGCCGATCCTGCCGCTGGGCTCCAACATGCTCGCGCTGACGCCGATCAGCCCGTTCCGCCCGCGGCGTTGGCGCGGCGCGATCCTCCCCGACAAGACGCGAATCACCTTGCGTGTGCTCGAACCCGCCAAACGCCCGGTCAGCGCGGTCGCCGACCAGCGCGAGGTTCGCGATGTCGCGGTGGTGGAAATCATGATTGATCGCACGCGCGAACTGACATTGCTGTTCGATCCCGAACACGCCCTCGACGATCGCATCACGATGGAACAGTTCGTCGCCTGACGCCGATAAGCGTCCGTGGCAATTGGTGTCGCTTCCTGAACACCACCGCTGAAAAAATGGCTCCCTGAGTAGGATTCGAACCTACGGCCGCTCGATTAACAGTCGAGAGCTCTACCGCTGAGCTATCAGGGAACACTGCGGAGGCGGGCCTATAGCAGCGAGATTCGCAGACGCGCAAGGCCCGTTTTCAGCTTTTATCGCGATGGGCCAAAACCACCGAGGCCACGGAGATATTGGGTCTTGATATCGACCACCGCGACACCGTTGCCGACATCGACCGCCGCATCATCGACGCGTGGACGCGCGCGGCCGATCCGGGCGTTGCTGCGCAGCCCCACGCCGTCTTTCCAGAAGTCGAACTTGTCCTGCGCGCGGCGCGAATGCAGGAACAGCAAAGCGTAGCGGCCAGGGTGCGGCACGCGGATGCACAGCGACACCGGCCCTGCATTGGGCGCATCGACCGTCACGCGCCGGAAAATCTTGCCCTCGGCCAGCAGATCCATGTCGGGGCGCATGAAATCCTTGTCGTTGGCGGGATAGAGCTCCAGCCTGAGCAGGCCGGTGCGGTCTTTCAAGTCCGATACGTTGACCTGAATGGCTGGTCCACGGCCCGAAGCGCAGTGGCTGGCGTCCGCCCCCATCACGCCACCCGCAAGAGCTGCGGTCGGGCACCCTGCCAGCGCGACCAGCGTCAGGGAGAATGCCGAGAACATCACTTTCATGATCGGTCCTGAAATCGCGAGGCCACGCGGGCCCGTTACGAAAAGAGACCCCCGAACCCATGGACGTGCGGCGAATCGCCCCGTGTGCAGCATGGTTAAGACGGTCGTGTCATTCGAACGACGCCGTCCACCCGCGGAAACCACCTCAAGCCACTTGGCAAGTGCGGCAAAGCGTTCCGCTAGAACGTCGAACCGAAATTCACTCCTTTCGTCGCGCGTCAGTCTCCGTTCAGCTACAAAGGTTTATGCGATTCGCGACCAGTGCGATTGTCCGGAGCCTTGCCACGGGTGGATCGTTCTGCGCTTCATGGCCTTGGCTTCGCGGCCCTGTCGGCAACACCCGCCGGTCGGCGTCGCGTTTTTGGAGATCGACATGCCGCTACCTTCTTCTGCCCTACGCAAAACCCTCGCGGTAGCGCTCGGTGCCGCGACCTTGCTTACCTCGGCGTGCGCGACCGAATCGACCTATCGCCCCGCGACCGGCCATGGCTTCGAACGCTCGGGCTATAGCGATCGTCAGATCGAGGATAACCGCTTTCAGGTGAGCTTCTCGGGCAACAGCTATACCTCGCGCGACACTGTCGAGAAGTACCTGCTGTACCGCGCTGCCGAGCTGACGTTGCAGCGTGGCTATGACTATTTCATCTTCGCCGATCGCGATGTCGATCATCGCTCGCGGGTATATTCCACGCCCAGCATCGGCGGTGGTTATGGCTTTGGCGGCTATTGGGGCCCGAGCTGGCGCTATCGCGGTCGCGGCTTTGGCTGGCGCACCTGGGATCCATTCTTCGGTGATCCCTTCTTCGACCGCGGCGTCGATATCGATACGATCGACAAATATGAGGCCAATGCCGAAATCATCGTCGGCAAGGGCCCCAAGCCTCGCGACAACATCAAGGCGTTCGACGCGCGCGAAGTGATCCACAATCTCGGGCCGAGCATCGTCACGCCCAAATAAGCGCTTACGAAAAAGGCCCCCTTCCAAACTGGAAGGGGGCCTTTTTTGTTGCCTGCAATCAGCGCCGCGCAGCGCTCAGATCACACCGCACCGTGGCAATGCTTGTACTTGCGCCCCGAACCGCACGGGCATGGTGCATTGCGGCTGACCTTGCCTTCCCATTCCGACGGATCCTGCCCGAAATCGCTTCCATCGGGCAGCGGGATCGAGAGAGGGGCCAGCCGGGTGGTGATGTGGCCGCTCGTGCCGCCATCCTGGTCCATCGTGTCGTCATCGCCCGTGAACGGGTCGAAATGCGAGGTGATGAAGTCGGGCAGCGTCGGAAGCTGTGGCGCTTCCTGGATCTGGAACTGCGCGAAGGCGATCGTACGCGTCACATCCTCGCGAATGTTGGCGAGCATCCGCTCGAACAGCGAGAACGCCTCCTGCTTATATTCGTTGATCGGCGTCTTCTGCGCATAGGCGCGCAAGTGGACGACCTGCCGCAACGCATCCAGCGTCGACAGATGCTCCTTCCAGTGATGGTCGAGATTCTGCAGCAGGATCGACTTCTCGACCCGCACCCAGGTTTCCGGATCGAGCGAGGCAGCCTTTTCGGCGATCATCTCGTCCGCCATCGCCTGGACGCGGCTCTCGATGATTTCCGGGTCGATCGCTTCCTCTTCCAGCCATGCCTCGATCTGCGGCTCGAGGTTGAGCGTCTCGGCCAGCGCCGCCTTCATGCCGGCGATGTCCCATTGCTCGGGATAGGTGCCCGGAGGGCAAGCACCGCCAACGATGGTGTTGACCGTCTCGGCGCGCATATCGGCGACCACGTCGCCCACCGTGTCGGCATCCATGATGTCGGCGCGCTGCTCGTAAATGACCTTGCGCTGGTCGTTCATCACGTCGTCATATTCGACGACTTGCTTGCGGATGTCGTAGTTGCGCGCCTCCACCTTCTTCTGCGCGGTCTCGATCGCTTTGGACAGCCATTTGCTGCCGATCGCCTCGCCATCGCCGATGTTGGAGCGCATCATCCGCGCGAACAGCGTGTCGGGTCCGAAAATGCGCAGCAGATCGTCGTCAAGGCTCAAATAGAAGCGGCTGAGCCCCGGATCGCCCTGACGGCCCGAGCGACCACGCAGCTGGTTGTCGATGCGGCGGCTCTCATGCCGCTCGGTGCCGAGCACGAACAGGCCGCCCGCCGCCAGCACATTGGCCTTTTCATTCTCGATCTCGGCCTTGATCCGCTCGATCGCGGCATCGCGCTCGGGGCCTTCCTCCAGATCGGTCAGTTCATCATTGATGCGGAATTCGAGATTGCCGCCCAGCTGAATGTCGGTGCCGCGACCAGCCATGTTGGTGGCGATGGTGACGGCGCTCTTGCGCCCCGCCTGCGCGACGATGTGCGCTTCCTGCTCGTGGAAGCGCGCGTTAAGCACCTTGTGCGCGACGCCTTCCTTGACCAGGAAGTCGCTCAGCAGTTCCGACTTTTCGATCGAAACCGTGCCGACCAGCACCGGCTGGCCGAGATCGGCGTGATGCTTGATCTTCTTGGCGATCGCCGCGAATTTGTCGGCGGTGTCCTTGTAGAATTCGTCTTCCTCGTCGATCCGCTTGACGGGGACGTTGGTCGGGATGGTGACGACGTTCATTTTGTAGATGTCGTAAAATTCCGCCGCCTCGGTCGCCGCCGTGCCGGTCATGCCGGCGAGCTTGGGGTACATGCGGAAATAGTTCTGGAAAGTGATCGAGGCCATCGTCTGGTTCTCGGGCTCGATCTCGACGCCTTCCTTGGCCTCAATCGCCTGATGCAGGCCGTCCGACCAGCGGCGGCCATCCATCATACGACCGGTGAATTCGTCGATGATGACGACCTTGCCGTCCTTGACGATATAATCGGTGTCGGCCTTGAACATCATGTTCGCGCGCAGCGCCTGGTTGGTGTGATGCACCACCTGCGTGTTCTCGAAATCATAGAGGTTTGCGCCTTCGAGCAACCCGGCATCCTCGAGCATCCGCTCGACCTTCTCGGTGCCGTCCTCGGTCAGGATGATCGACTTCTGCTTTTCGTCCTTCTCATAATCCTCGGGCGAAAGCTGCTTCACGACCAGATCGACCGAGCGGTACAGGTCAGACTTGTCGTCGGTTGGGCCCGAGATGATCAGCGGGGTACGCGCTTCGTCGATCAGCACCGAATCGACTTCGTCGACGATCGCCATCGCGAACGGGCGCTGCACCATCGATTCGCGATCGTATTTCATGTTGTCGCGCAGATAATCGAAGCCGAACTCGTTATTGGTGCCGTAAGTGATGTCGGCGGCATAGGCCTGGCGGCGCTGTTCATCGGACAAATTGGGCACGATCACGCCCACCGTCATGCCGAGGAAGTTATAGACCTGCGCCATCCAGCCCGCGTCGCGCGCGGCCAGATAGTCGTTGACGGTAATGACATGCACGCCCTTGCCGGGCAGCGCGTTGAGATAGGTGGCGAGCGTCGCGACCAGCGTCTTGCCCTCGCCCGTGCGCATCTCGGCAATTTCGCCGCGGTGGAGCACGATGCCGCCGATCATCTGCACGTCGTAATGCCGCTGGCCGAGCGCGCGCTTGGCCGCTTCGCGCACCGTGGCGAAGGCTTCGGGCAGCAGATCGTCGAGCTTTTCGCCCGCCGCGAGACGTTCACGGAACTTGGCGGTCTGGCCCGACAGTTGCTCATCGGACATGGCGGAGATGACGGGCTCGAAGCCGTTGATCTTGGCGACGATGACGCCGAGCGATTTGACGTAGCGGTCGTTGGACGACCCGAAAAGCGATTTGGCAATGCCGCCGAGCATGGAGAATTCCTGTTAAGATAAGGCATCGGCCGCGCGTTGCGCGGCGACGACGAAGTCGATGGGAAGATAGGATCCGCGCAAGAGCGGACAACGGCGAAGCGCTATTCGCGACGCCGTCCTGCATAGAGCGGGTTTGCGGGCACGAGCGCGAAGCCGGTAAATTCGGGCGCGCGGGACAGTGCGACTAGGCCCGCCACCGTATTGGCCGGTCGCAAGACGCTGGAGCAGGATCGGGCGACTCGCGCGGTCGCCCGGACCACAGCTGCGGCCCGGTGCAACTCAACCCCCGGCGCGCGCGTCCCCGTCGCCCCGGTAAGGGCGCTGAGCAAGGCGGAAAGGATAAGCAGCAGTTCCAAAGTCGCACGTCACCCGTCGGTGGAGCCGCCGCACTTAGGGATATTTCCGCCGTGCGTCCAGCATCGCGCACCTACCGCGATGTCAGGCGGAAGGCTTGCATTTGCGCGATGCCGCACCATTTCATTGTGCATCGCAGCATAAATTGCGGTACACTGTCCCAAAGAAAGAATCCACGCCCCGCACGACGGGCCGGATAGAGATGTCGCATGCCTGGTCTTTCCGAAACGCTGTCTCGCCTTGCCGCTGCGCGCGCAAACGCCACGCAAATGCCGATTCCCGAGTCCGATCGGCTCGCTGACATTTCCGATTTCGGCAGCGACCCCGGCAATTTGCGCGCGCGGCACTATATTCCGGCGGGTTTCGCGGCGGGGGCCCCGCTTGTAGTGGTGCTCCACGGCTGTACCCAAAACGCGGCGGGATATGATCACGGGTCGGGCTGGTCGGCGCTGGCCGACCGCCATGGCTTTGCCTTGCTCTATCCCGAACAGCGCCCGGCCAATAATCCCAACCGCTGTTTCAACTGGTTCGCCGCCGACGATATCACGCGCGATCAGGGCGAGGCCCTGTCGATCCGCCAGATGATCGCGCATATGATCGCCGAATATCATATCGATCCGACACGCGTTTTCGTGAACGGGCTGTCGGCCGGTGGCGCGATGACGATGGTCATGCTCGCCACCTATCCCGAGGTGTTCGCCGGTGGCGCGGTGATCGCCGGTCTCCCTTATGGTACCGCGACCTCGGTCGGCGCGGCGTTGCAACGGATGCGGGGCAGCGGCCTGCCCGATGGCCCAGCCCTCGCCGAACTGGTGCGCGAAGCGGCACCAACCCCGCTACGCTGGCCGCGCCTGTCGGTGTGGCACGGCACGGACGACCAGACCGTCGCGAACGACAATATGGAAGCGATCATCGCACAATGGGCGCTGCTTCAGGGCATCCCGCTCGATGCCGCCAAACGCGACCAGGTCGATGGGCAGGCGCGCCGGCGCTGGCTGAGTTCGCGCGGCACCGTGCGGATCGAAGCCTATAGCATTGCCGGACTTGGTCACGGCACGCCGATCGATCCCGTCGGGGATGCAGCGTGTGGCACCGTTATGCCCTTCATGCTCCCGGCCGGGACCTGCTCGACCCGCCACATTGCCGCCTCCTGGGGCATTGCCGACGCCGCCGATATCGAGGTCCCTTCGCGCCGCTCGACACCACCGCCACCGCTGCGCGCCGCAGCGCGCCCGATCGCGCCCGGCGGAGTGGCAAAGGCGATCAGCGATGCGCTGCGCGCGGCTGGGCTGATGCGCTGATTCGGCAGCTTGTCTCACCCGCATCGCCGGGTATGACGGCGGCATGACCCGCTCCCCGCTCGCCCGCCCCTTCCCCGTTCTGCCGTCAATTGCCGGGGTCACCCCGCATGTCGCCCGGGCGCAGTATAAGACGTGGGATCGCTGCGACCTGACCTTCATTACGCTCGATCCCGGCACGGTGGTGGCGGGCGTGCTGACCCAGAGCAAATGCCCCTCCCCCGAGGTCGAATGGTGCCGCGCCGCGCTCCCGCTTGGGCACGCCCGCGCGATGGTGGTCAATGCCGGTAACGCCAACGCTTTTACCGGCCAGCGAGGCCGCGCGGCGGTAGAAGCGATCGCCGCCCGCGCCGCCGCGCATCTCGGTTGCCAGCCCTCCGACATCTTCGTCGCCTCGACCGGGGTGATCGGCGTGCCGCTGCCGATCGACAAGGCCGAGGCCGGGCTCGACGCCGCCTTCGCCGCTGCGCCGTGCAGTTGGGAAGACGCCGCCAATACGATCGGCACCACCGATACCTTCGCCAAGGGCGCGGTGACCACGGCGGTGGTCGATGGCCGCACCGTTACTTTGGTCGGCATCATCAAGGGCTCGGGCATGATCGCGCCCGACATGGCGACGATGCTCGGCTTCCTGTTCACCGATGCCGCCGTCTCCCCCGCCTTCCTGCAACGCGCGCTCAGCGACACCAATCGCGCGAGCTTCTCCTGCATCACCGTCGACAGCGACACCTCGACCAGCGACAGCGTGCTCGCCTTCGCCACCGGCAAAGCGGGCAACGCACCGCTGACCAGCGACGAAGACGCCGGAGCCGACGCCTTCCGCGCAGCCCTCGCCGACCTCTGCCTGCAACTCGCGCATCTGGTGGTGCGTGACGGCGAAGGTGCCTCCAAGTTCATCGAAATCGCCGTCACCGGTGCCGATAGCGACGCCAGCGCCCACAAAGTCGCGCTCAGCATCGCCAACTCGCCGCTGGTGAAAACCGCAATCGCAGGCGAGGACGCCAATTGGGGCCGCGTGGTGATGGCGGTCGGCAAGGCCGGCGAACCCGCCGAGCGCGACCTCCTCAGCATCCGCTTCGGCGACACGCAGGTGGCGACCGGCGGCCTTGCGGTCACCGGCTATGACGAAGCCCCGGTCGCCGCGCATTTGAAGGGGCAGGAGATCGAGATCGGCGTCGATCTCGGCCTGGGCGAGGGCACGGCGACAGTTTGGACCTGCGACCTCACGCATGGCTACATCTCGATCAACGCCGATTATCGGAGCTGAACGCCAATGCTCACCATCTGGGGTCGCCTCAATTCGCACAATGTGAAAAAGGTCGCGTGGTTCGCGGAAGAACTGGCGCTCCCCTATGTCCGCCACGATGTCGGCGGCCAGTTCGGCATGAGCGACGCCTATCTCGCGCTCAACCCCAACGCGCTGGTCCCGACGATCGAAGACGACGGCTTCATCCTGTGGGAATCAAATGCGATCCTGCGCTATCTTGCGGCGCGTCACGGCGGCAAAAGCTGGTGGCCCGAAGACCCGGTGCAGCGCGCGCAGGCCGATCGCTGGATGGACTGGCAATTCGACTATGCCGACGCCCAGCGCGGGGCCTTCCTCCACCTCATCCGCCGCCCGCTGGCCGAGCGCGATCCCGCCGTGATCGCGGCGTCAGCGGCAGCCTGTGCCGCCAAGATGCAGATCCTCGACCATGCACTGGCGCAGACGCCATGGCTGTCGGGTGCGGAGTTCGGCATGGCCGATATCCCGATGGGCACCTACGCCCATAGCTGGTTCACCCTCGATATCGCGCGCCCATCGGTCCCGCATGTCGAGGCATGGTATGCCCGGCTGACCGAACGCCCGGCTTTTGCCGCGCAGGTGATGATTCCGCTGACCTGATCGGGTACGGGGACGCTGTACACCTCGGAAAATCACAGTCCCGCACCGCAGCAGGCCAACCCACCCCAACCCCTCCCTTTCAGGGAGGGGAGAAAGGGCGCTAACCGCCAACCGCCCCTCCCTGAAAGGGAGGGGCCGGGGGTGGGTCGTTCTCCGTATCGTAAAACGGCAGCCTGGACGACCGCCAGAAGAAAGCAACGACCCGCCCAAAGGGCGCGGGCGCGCAAGCTGCGCCCTTTAGCCTCGCCGCCCCGCTTCTCGATTGCAGACACTGCTTTCAGATGCGAACACCAAGCAATGAGCAAGCTCACCCTTCGCTATCAATACGATTCCAGCGTCTTCGATCCCGACCAGCAAACCGATGATTTTGGCTGGCTTGAGGTCAAGGTGGAGACGGATCGCTTCTCGGGCGACGGCGGTTGTTGGGTTCAATGGCAGGACGTGAAAGAGTTTGGAAAAGCTCTAAGCGCCTTTCCCATTACGACAGATCATCCGATCGTGGTGCAATGGGGCTTTGATATGCAGGAAGGCGATGATCTGATCCTGCGCCTTGAGATTGCACCCGCCAATACGCGCGGCGATCTCGCCGTCCGGTTTGAAGTGGCCGATTATGCTGAGCCTCGTCACCGGGCACGCGGCTGCTTCATGACCAACTATCCCGATCTGGACGCATTCCGCCAAAGCATCGCGCACCTCATGGACAGGCAGGTGGAGGAAGCCACCTTGGCCGGGCGTTGACGGCTATGTCTTCCAATTCACACTGAAGGTCGCCGCCAGCAACACATCGCGTGCTCCCACCCCTGAAAGGGAGGGACTGGGGGTGGGTCGCTCTCCGTATCGTGAAACGGCACGCCCACGCCAAACGAAAATCCCTCTCCCAGCGGGAGAGGGAGGGAGCGGCAAAGCCGCGGAAGGGTGAGGGCGATCCCACGGATGATGCCCATCACCCTCACCCTTCCCACCGCTTACGCGGCGGGCCCCTTCCCTCTCCCGCTGGGAGAGGGAAAGCAGGCCGTGAACTACTTGTATGTGAGGGACTGCAATCGCCCATTTGCAGACATCCGCGCCAACGGTATCACGAGCTATGGAAACCATCGATCAGCTAAGGCATTATCTCAGAAATAACGGATACTCGCAGTTTCTAACCTGCGACAAACCAACTTGTGTTGGTGTATATGATCTACGTTTGGAAAAATCTGGAAGTGATTGGCGGGTTTTCGAAACCGAGCGGGGCCAAGAGGTCGCAACATATGCCAAGACGTTGGACCAAGGCGAGGCATCGCGGGCTTTCCTTCAGATCGCGTCAACGCGGATTTACCACCTAAAAACGTTCAAAGACGCCGAAAGGATCGCAAAGTTCGAAGCTGTGCTCGAAGCGGCTGATATTCCATTTGAGCGGAATGATGTGCCTTACGAGGGTGAGCTGCGAGTGTTTGTTACAGGCAGCAACTTGCTAAAGGCTCAACATGCCGCTGCGTCGTTCGGTGTTTGAACGACCGCTTCCCACCATTTCTACCCGTCCGAAGCGCCCCCCGCGTCATGCCGCGCAAGGTATAGTTCCCTCACCCACCCCACGCGGCACAACCCGGCAGTCTCAGCCCAGCGCACCCTCGAGCCACGCCTTGATCCGACCCTTCGGCTCGGCACCGACCTTGGTCGCGGCGGGGACGCCGTCCTTGAACAGGATCATCGTCGGAATGCCGCGCACGCCATATTTGCCCGGCGCATCGGGGTTTTCGTCGATGTTGAGCTTGGCGATGGTCACCTGCTCGCCCAGCTCTTCCGAAATTTCTTCGAGGCTCGGCCCGATCATCTTGCACGGGCCGCACCATTCCGCCCAGAAATCGACCAGCACAGGGCCACTCGCATTGGTGACGTCGGCGGTCCAGCTGGCGTCGGTGATCTTCTTGGTAGCCATGGTAAATCTCCTGATGTTGCGCAGAACGTAGGGTGTCGGGCGCGTCCACTCAAGCGGGTGCGTGCTAGCTTTGCTCTGCGGCGGCAAAGCCCGGCTTGTGTGCCTCCAGAAGCGGCGCTGACAGCATGTGCAGCACCGGCGCGCTTGTGTAGAGCAACGCCGCCTCGACGCGCCGTTCAGGGAAGATGACCGCCAGCGCCGCGACATAGGCGGCCATCTGCCGCAAATGATACGGCGGGATTGCGTCGGGCGTGGCGGGCACGCCGCGCCCGGTCTTGAAATCGACCACGCTCACCAGATCGGGCGTGACGAGCAACCGGTCGACCGTGCCCGACACGACGAAGCCATCGGGCAGCACCGCCGCAATCGGGGCCTCGGCCAGCGCATCCGGCCCGAACAGGTCCATGAGCCCGGGATCGCCGAGCACTGCCAGCACCGGCGCGGCAATCTCCGCGCGTGCGGTCGCGTCGGCCACCGCTCCGGCACTCGCCAGCCAACGGTCAGCGACCTCTGCTCGTTTCGCAGGTGCAACCGTCGGCAAACGCTCGAACAACGCGTGGATCAGCCGCCCGCGCTCGGCCGCCGCGCGCATTGCGGGAGTCGGCGGCGCGTCGGCGACAGCGTCATCGCCCAGCGACGACGGCGCGAGCGGACGCGGCGGTCGTGCCTCGACCGGTGCCGCGCGGCGTGCCCAGTCGGGCACCGGCTCGGCAACCACCGCCGCCCGCGCCGCTTTGCGGTCTGGCGCGACCGGCTTTTGCGGCACGCGCCCGGTGAAGCTGCGCTCTTCGCCTTCCGGCACCTCCAGCACGGCCATCGCGCGCGCGGCGGCCGCATACCAGCTTTGCGCGGGAGCCTCGCCCTGCGCGCGTGGACCGACCGACCCGGCAATCACCAGCCGCTCCTCGGCGCGCGTCGCCGCGACATAGAACAGCCGCCAATGCTCTTCGAGATCGCGCGCGGCGGTTTCCTCGACCAGCGCCGCCAGCGGGCCGGTGGCTTCACCCTTGCGCGGGCGGATCACCGGCAGTTCCGCCGCCATATCGCCCGCCCGCCATTTCAGCGTCGAGCGCGGTGAACGGGTCGGGTCGACTGCGGCATCGGCAAGGATCACCAGCGGGGCCTGCAAGCCCTTGGCACCATGCGCCGTCATCACCCGTACCGCATCAAGCGGGGCGGAGGGGTCGCGCTTGATCTCCACCTCGCCGCGATCGAACCAGTCGAGGAAGCGCTGCAAAGATGGCGTGCCGAGCGCTTCGAAATCGAGTGCGGCGCTCAGCAATTCCTCGACCGGGTCGCGCGCCTCCTGCCCCAGCCGCCGCACCAGCTTGCGCCGCCCGCCGAGTGGCCCCGACAGCAAT
Source organism: Sphingomonas sp. DC1600-2 (assembly GCF_049897605.1). Lineage (NCBI taxonomy): Bacteria > Pseudomonadati > Pseudomonadota > Alphaproteobacteria > Sphingomonadales > Sphingomonadaceae > Sphingomonas > Sphingomonas sp. DC1600-2. The sequence continues at coordinate 80,668 of NZ_JAFCWO010000007.1, read as the reverse complement.
TCTTCAAGGAATTGGTAGGGCGTGGCGATATCGGCGCGGTCGAGCATCGCGAACAACGGCGCGATCTCAGCACGCGGTTCGGCGCGGGCAATGTGCCGCCACAGGCTGACCGCGCGCTTGGGCGCGGCGTGCATCAACCGCTCCTGGCTCCAGCCGATCAGCGGCGATACCAGTAACGACGCCAACGACAAATCGTCGTCGGGCTGCAGCACGAAACGGATCGCGGCGAGCAGATCCTGCACCGACAGCGGCGCATTCAGCCGCAACCGGTCGACCCCCGCCACCGGCACGCCTTCGGCATAGAGCCGCGCGACGATCAGCGAGGCGAGTTCGCCGCGCCGCTTGACCAGAATCATGATGTCCTCTGGCCGGAGCGTGCGCCCCTTGCTCTCGAGCATCAGCGTGCCGATCCAGCCCTTGATCGTCCGCGCGATCCGGCGAGCGAGTTCGCGGGTGGAATCGGAAATCCAGCTTTCCTCATCCTCCTCGCTACCCCCGGCAACGACCAGTGGCCACAAGGTCACGGTGCCCGGCCCCGGCACTTCGCTGGCATGGACTTCGCGATCGGCGATCGCGCCCAGCCCCGGCTCGGGCAAAGCCTCGATCGCGGCATCGACGAATTCGAGCACGGGCCGGGTCGAGCGGAACGATTGTGTCAGCGAAAGCCGGTGCCACGGGCGCGCCCGCATCGTGCCGCTCTGGCGGCGTTGTTCCTCGTCCGCCGCCCACGCGTCGCGTGCGAGCGTCCCGATGCGCTGCTCGGCGGCGGCGAAAAACTTTGGGTCGGTACCCTGGAAGCCGAAAATCGCCTGCTTGAAATCGCCCACGGTGAACAGCGTGCGGACCCGCTCGTCATGCGATCCCTCGCCGGCGAAAAACTCCTCCACCAGCGCGCGGATGATCGCCCATTGGTCGGGGTTGGTATCCTGCGCCTCGTCGATCAGCACATGTTCGGTCGCCTGATCGAGCTTGTAGCGCACCCATTCGCCCATGCCGGGTTGGCCGAGCAGCGCGATCGTCGCGCGGATCAGATCGTCGAAATCGACCGCGCCCAGCCGCCGCTTCGCCTGGTCATACGCCGCCGCATACTCCCGCCCGACCGCCAGCGCTGCCGCAAGCAGATCGGCATAGGCCGCGCGCTCGCGCAAACCCAGCAGATGCGCGCACGCTTCGCCCACCTCGATTGCGAGATCGGCATAATCGGGGTCGGCGGCGAGCAGTTTGGGGGAATATTTGCGCGGCTCGCGCTTGGCGGTGAAGGGCACACCGATCAGGTCACCCAGCATCCGTGCGCGCATCTCGGGTGCCGCCTCGATCCAGCATTCGGCGATGTCGGCGTGGTTGCCGCCCGTCGCCGTGCCCCACGCCCGGTTCGCCGCCGCCAGCCGCGCGACCGCATCCACGTCGAAGGCATTGTCACCGCAGGCATCGGCGATCTCCGCCTCAATCTCGCCCACCGGCAAATCGAGCGCGCGGCGGATGAACGGGCCGATGCCCGCGCCCATCGGCAGTTCCGCCATCGCGGCGGGTGCCCGCGCGCACGCCAGCAGGAAGCGCTCGGCCTCGCCCTCGCCCAAGCGCAGGCTCAGCGCGCCAACAGTAGTGACGGTGGCATCGCGCCCTTCGGCCTCTGCCGTTACCAGCATTTCGGCCAGTGCATCGCGCGCCATTACCGCTTCTTCGCGCGCCTCGATCGGGCGGAAACCGGGCACCAGCCCGGCCTCGACCGGGAAGGCGGCAAGCAGGCTCTGACAGAAGCCGTGGATCGTCTGGATGCGGATGCCGCCCCCCGGCGCGTCGAGCACCTTGGCGAACAACGTGCGTGCGCGGGCGCGGAGTTGCGGCGAGGGATCCTCGCCCAGCGCCACCAGATCGGCCACCAGATCGGGCTCGGGCATCCGCACCCACGCCGCCAGCCGCTCGCCAATGCGCCCGGCCATTTCCGCCGCGCCCGCCTTGGTAAAGGTCAGGCACAGGATCGCACCAGGATCGACGCCGCGCAGCAACAAGCGATAGACGCGCGCGGTCAGCACCTGCGTCTTGCCCGTCCCGGCCGAGGCGGACAGCCAGACATGCCCGCCCGGATCGCTGGCGCGCGCCTGCGCGTCCTTCAAGACCGGGAGCGGTCGGCGGCTGTGGCCCTCGGTCATACGGACTCACTCACGGCCATACCATTCGTCCCGCCGCATCAACTGGTCATATTCGGCATAAGGCGCATAGTCCGGGTGCAGCTTCGCTTCGAACGCACGCGTGCCCGTCAACCAGTCCGCCACGGCGTCGCTGAAATGCCGCGCGGCGAGCGTGGTGAAATCCTCAGGCACGACCTTGTCGCCCTTGCCCTCGGCATCGACCGGCGAGGTGACATAACCGAACGCATCGCCCTTTTTCGACAGCGACCAATATTCGAAGCCGCGCGCCTTGCCCGCAATCCCGGCATAACCGCCGCGCTCGGCGATCAGCCCGAGCAACCCCAATTGCAGGCTGAACCCCTCACGCACCGCCGCCGGCGAGGGCGGCTTGCCAGTCTTGTAGTCGATCACCGCCAGCGCCCCGTCGGGCAACCGGTCGATGCGGTCGAACTTGCCCGTCAGCGTCACCCCCGCAATCGCGATCTCACCCGATTGTTCGACCGCCAGCACGGTGCGCCCGGAATCGACGTTCTTGCCCATCTGCGCGACGATCCAGTCGATCGCCTCCATCAGGCGCGGTCGCCACAGCGCACGCTGCATTGGATGCGCGCCGTCGAACATCGCCCGCGCGCGCTCGTGCAGTTTGTCGAGCGCGCAGGCGTCCTCACGCGCCCAGCGTTCGAGGATGTCATGCACCGCCGTGCCGCGCCACGCTGCGCTGGGATCGGCATCGACCGGGTCGAGCTGCGTCAGACCGAGGATGCGTTTGGCGTAGAACGCATAGGGATCGGCCTTCAGCCGATCGACGTCGGTGACGGCAATCGCCTTGGGCCGGCGTTCGGCGGGGGGCTCTGGCATCGGCTTGGCAGCGGGCACATGCGCGCCCGGATCGTCGAGCGCGCGCGCCCAGCCTTCCAGCGCGGTGGCCCGCTCGAACCGATCGCCCGCCAATGCCTGCAAGCGCAGCCAGAAGCGCGAGGCGATCGCCGGTTGCGTGCCGCCGCGTCGTGCACGCGTCATCAGCGCGGCGGGCGCGCCCAAGGCCTGCGCCAGATCATGCGCCGCCATGCCGACGCCGCGGTCGAGCCCCGGCAGCCCCAATTCGGTGCGGATTCGCGGTGCCAGCCACGGGTCGGGCGCGGGCAGACCGGGCCAGGTTCCTTCGTTCAGCCCGCCCAGGATCATGACGTCGGCGGTCTGCAAGCGCGCCTCGATCAGGCCATAAATAGCCAGGCGCGGATGCCCGCCTTGCTGCGGCCGCACTGCCACTTCGTCCATCAACGTCTTGAGCAACGGGCCAAGGCTGGCGGGCTCGATGACCGCCGGGCCGTGCGCGGCGTGATCCTCCGCCTCGCGCAGCAGCTCGGCAGCGGCGCGCCCGGCAGGGCCCGCCCACAAGGCATCGCCACAAAGGGCTTGCGCCGCCTCGCGCAGGGCAGCGAGCAAGTCGGCAATCGGTCGCGCGCCGCCATCAAACACGCGTTCGATCGGTTCGAGCAGCGCGCGCGCCTCCCCCCACCAGGCCGCCGGCGCTTCGGCGCGGCGCGCGGTGCGCAGATGCAGGTCGATCCCGACCAGCCCCGCCGCCGGACGGGGCCCGCGCAACACCCGATCAAGCGCGCGCACCCCATCGAGCCATTCCCGCCGTGCATCGCCAAAGCGCACCAGCGGATGTTTGAGCAACGTCAGCAACGCGAGCGGCGCAAAGCGCTGCGTCGCCGCCTCGGCCAGCGCGGTCAGCAACGTCCCGGACGGCAGGATCGACAGCGGACGCCCCGCCGAATCATCGATCGCGATCCCCCAGCGCGCGCAATGCGCCGCCACCCGCCGGGCAAGGCCGCGATCGGGCGTGACCAGCGCGCCCGTCCGCCCCGGCGTCTCAGCCACCTCGCGCAAGGCAAGCGCGATCGCCTGCGCCTCCTCGCCCGGCGTCGCCAGTTCCGCCGCCGCAATGCCGCCCAATCGCCGCTGCTCGGGGCCGAGCGTCGTCCATTTCGCCGTGAACTCGGCCGATGCCAGCGCGTTGGCGACTGCCTTGCCGCGCGCGACGGTGGCGTCATGATCGCTACCGTCGCGCCACAGCCGCACTTCGCTGCGGTTGACGCTCATTCGTTCGAGCAGCAGCTTCAAATGGAATTGCGGGTGCGTCTCGATCGATCGCCGGGTGAGCCCGGTCGCCGGATCGGGCGCGTGCGGCCCGAGCGCTTGCCACTCAACCTCGTCCATCCCCGTCGCGAGATCGGCCAGCACCACCATCCCGCGCGGGCTGTCCGCCACGCAGCGCAGCAGTCGCGCGACGGCGGGGGCACTATCGGTAACGCCCGCTGCGCAGACGAAACCGGCAGGTGGGGTGCGATCCCAGCGTTCCGCCAGCCGCTGCAACAACAGCCCGCGCCGTTCGGCGGCGTCAATCCGACCGATCCGCTGCAATTCGGCGGGCCAGCGGTCAAGCACAACCGCAAACAGATCGAGCGCGCGCTGCCAATGCGCCGACATTGCTTCGTTGAGCTCGATCTCGCGCAAGCGGCGGGGCGGGATTTCCTCCACCAGCAATTGATCGAGCGTGCGCGCCAATTCGCCCGCCAGCCGCACCGCCTCCGCCGCGTCGACCACCTGGCCGATGCGCGCGCGTTCCTCCGACACAAGTCGCGCCAGGATCATGCGGCGCTGCAAGGGGGCAACCGCAGGCGGAACCGGCGCAGGATCATCCGCCGGGTCGAGCGCCGCGCCCACCGCTTCCTCCAGCGCCGGATCGCCGATCGCGACCATCCGCGGCAGCAGCAGTCCGCCTGCACTCGCCCGTACAAAGGCATCGGTCAGCGCGCGTTTGGCGCGATTGTTGGGCAGCAGCACCAGCCCGCGCGCGAGCCCGAGATCGTCGCCGCCAAATTGCCGGATCAGCCCGGCGGCCAGCGCATCGGCAAAGGCGCGATGCGCCGGGATGGTGAAGAGCCTGGGGCCCTTCGCCTCAACCATCGGCGAGCATCGCCTCCGTCAGCGGAACGGCTTCCGGGGTGCCAACATCGAACCACAGCCCCTGATGGACCAATCCATATGCCCGCCCGGCCGCAATCGCCCGCTCCCAGAACAGCATGGTCGAGAACGGCCCTTCCGGCCAATCCGCGATCACGCGCGGCGAAAGGATCTGCACCCCGGTATAGACAAACGGCGCGAGCCGCCCAGGCGGCCGCCGCCCAAGAATGCGCCCGTCGGGGGCAAGGCGAAAATCGCCGCGCCCGCCATGATGGTTGGCGCGGGCCAGCGGGACCATCAGCAGCAAGGCGTCCATCGTCGCGTCGTCCCAGCGCGCCGCGAGCATCTTGATCGCATCCGAGGGCCCGTCGACCCACAGATTGTCGCTGTTCACCACCAGAAACGGCTCGTCGCCGAGCAAGCCGCGCGCCTGCACGAGCCCGCCGCCCGTTTCCATCAACCGGCCGCGTTCATCGGACACGACAATGTCGATGCCCGTCTCGCGATTGTGCAAATAAGCTTCAAGCGAATCGGCAAGATAGTGGACGTTCACCACGGCGCGCTCGATACCGCTTGCGCGCAACCGATCGAACACGTGGCCGATCAAGGGCTTGCCTGCCACTTCGATCAACGGTTTGGGGCGGGTGGCGGTCAGCGGGCGCATCCGCTTGCCGAGACCGGCCGCCATCACCATCGCGGTTTTGGGCACCGTACCACCCGGCTCCGGCCGGATGTTGAGCGTGCGCTTGGGCTTCATCATGCCGCCAACACCATCGGATCGCCGCGCAACTCGAACGGAATGGTCGCATCGAACCAGGCCTTGACCGGGGCAAGCGCGGGATGCTCCAGATCGCGGTTGAGATAGCGCCACACCCGCGGACACAAAGCGGCATAGCGGGTCTTGCCGTCGCGCTGCCACAGCCGCGTGAAAATCCCAATGATCTTGGCGTTCCGCTGCGCGCCGAGGACATGGTAGGCAATATCGAACGCTTCGCCCGCGCCCGTCGCCGCTTTGTAGCGCGCCACCATCGCCGCTTCGACATGTTCGTCGACGTCGCGTCGCGCATCCTGCAGCAGCGACACAAGATCGTAAGCGGGGTGGCCCGCCAGCGCATCCTGAAAATCCAGCAACCCCAGCGTATCGCCGCCGAGGAGCATCAGGTTTTCCGAATGGTAATCGCGCAGGACAGTCACCGCCGGCCCCGCGAGCGCATGGTCGAACACGGCGTCCCACGCGGCATCATAAGCCGCCTGATCGGGTGCGATCCCCAGCGCCGGACAATACCATTCGGTCAGCAAATTGGCTTCGCGGTGCAGCGTCGCCCGATCATAGGCAACCGGCGTCGCGGGATCCTCACGGTGCAAGCGGACCAGGAGATCGATTGCGGAACCATAAAGCGCCGGTTCACGCGAAGCATCGCCGTCCACGGTCTCGCGCATCCGCACGTCACCAAAGTCCTCGAGCAGCACCAGGCCGAGGTCGAGGTCGATCCCGTGGATCGCGGGTGCCGCGAAACCGCGTTCCCCAAGCCAGCGCGCAATATCGATAAAGGGGCGCGGATCCTCATTGGGCGGCGGCGCGTCCATCAGGATCGCGCTCCGTCCATCCTTTACCGCGCGAAAATAGCGCCGGAAGGACGCATCGCCTGCGACGGGCTCGATCGTGGCATCGCGCCACCCATTCGCGGCCAGGAACGCGGCGGCCGCCGCCGGGGGGATCATATCTGCTGCCATCGATCCTTCCAGCCAGCGGGCACGTCGGCTGTCAAGCGGCGGGTGCCATCCGGCAACATCTCCAGGACGAGCGGCAGTGCATCGGGCCACCAGCCCGGTGCCCGTTCCGGCCATTCGATCAGCAACACCGAATCACCCGCCGCATCGTCGAGCCCTAGTTCGGCGATCTCGTGGGAATCATCGATCCGGTACAGATCGATATGCAACACCGGCATCCGCACCTCAGGGGGGGCGTAAGGCTGCACGATTGCGAAACTCGGGCTCGGGGCCTCTCCCTGCAACCCAAGCGCGGCGAGAAGACCGCGCGCAATGCTGGTCTTGCCCGCCCCAAGCGGGCCCGACAACGTCACCACATCGCCAGGGCGGACCAACTCGGCCAATCGTGCTCCAAAGGATTCGCTCGCTTGAGGACCGGCCAGAATCATCTCAACATCCTGTCAGCATCATATCGACCCCGCTCCGCCTTCACCGGCGCGGCAGGGTGGCAGTGATCAACGTCCCCTGCCCGGCTTCGGACAGCAGTTCGATCGTGCCGCCATGCGCCTCGACAAACTGCTTGGCGAGCGGCAGGCCCAATCCCAAAGCGCGTTCCCCGTCGCGGGTGATCCCCGGTTGCGCGAAGCGATCGAAGGCACGCGTCACCGCCTGCGGACTCATCCCCACCCCGTCGTCGGACACCACGATCCGCGCCGTGGCATCGGTACCGTCAGTGTGGAGCAGAACCCGCCCCCCGGCCGGCGTACCCGCGACGGCATGGCGCAACAGATGCTCGATCACCTGTTGCAGCCGCCGGGCATCCCCCGTTATCGCGCCGGTTGACGGCAGGATCTCCACGGCGAAATCCAGCTTTCGCTTGTTGGCCAGGGGTGCCACCGCATCGGCGGCGGCCTGCGCAACCGCGCCAAGATCGATCGGCTGCATGTCGAGTTCAGGGGCCTTGCCCTCGGCTTGCGTAAGGTCCAGCACTTCGTCGACCAGCATACCGAGGCGTTCGACCGATTGGAGAATCGCCTCGACATATCCCGACGCGGAGGCGCTCAGCTTCCCGGCATAGCCCTCGTTTAGCATCTCGGCGAAACCGCTGATCGAAGTCAGTGGCGTGCGCAATTCGTAGCTCATCGTGGCGACGAACGAGGTTTTGATGCGATCGGCCGCCTCCAGCGCTTCATTGCGATCGCGCAGTGCGCGCTCGATCCGGCGACTGTCGGAGATGTCCAGCATCGTGAACAGGCCATTGCCATCGGGCAACGGCACGGCTGCAAATTCGAAATGTCGGCCATCGGCGAAACCGACGCGGCCGCCGCGCTGCTGCCGCTCGACGGTCGCGGCACGAACAAGGTCCGCGATCAACGAAGCCCGCGCCGGATTGGCAAGCTGGCGCGACGCGGCTTCGGCGAGTACGTCGACGCGCGGATGCGTCGCCAGGAATTCCTCGTCGAATCCCCACACCAGCCGGAACTTGTTGTTCCACAATTGCAGCCGGCCATCGGCGGCAAACACCCCCAACGCCTCATAGAGATTCTCGAAGGTCGCGGTGCGCACGCGCAACAAGGTGTCGCGGGCACTGGCCAATTGCACCTGTTCGGTGCGATCCTCGAAGATCAGCAATAGGCCACCATCGGGCAGGGGTTGCGCAACGACGCGCAGATGCGCGCCGCCGGGAAGATGCCATTCCTCCTCCTGTCCGCCGCCCGCCGCGAGAAACCAGTCGCGCCGCTCGGCCTTCCAGCCGGGAAAGTCGCGCACTTCGGGCAGGCGTTTGGCTTCGCGCATCCGTTCCAGCACCCGGTCGAATTCGGGGCGATCCGCCAGCCATTCGGCCTTCATGGCAAACAAGCGCCGAAACGGTTGATTGCAGAAGACCAGCGAGCGGTCGGCCCCAAATTGCACCACGCCCGCCGAGAGCCGGTCCAACATCGCGCGCTGCGCATCATCGAAGCGCTTCAAGCGTGCGCGGGCTTGCTCCAGATCCTCAATATCGATCGCAAAGCCGGCGACGCCCCCGGTTGAGAGCGGGGCGTCATACACGCGCAGCATCCGTCGCTCACCGCGGATCGTCGCGGGCATCGTTTGCGACTGCACCGATCTCGCATCGCGCGCCAACACGGCGTTGCCGAGCGGCCCGCCGACGCCCGATCCCTCCACCAGCTCGAGCCCGCGCGCGATTACGTCCTCGGCAGACGCCGCTTCGACGGCGTCGACATATTGCGAATTGACCATGGCCAGCCGCAAGTCGGCCCCCCGGTACCACATCGGCATGGGTGCCGCCTGGATGACACCGCTGAGATCTTCATACAGCGCGGTCGCCTGGCCGATGGCCACTCCGAGCTGCGCAATCTCATCTTCCGTGTCGGTTGCGTCAAAGACCCACAGGATAACGCCGCCTGGCGCTTGAAACGCCTTGGGAACGCGCGCGCCACGGATCATGAGCGCGCGCGCCGATCCCTTCACCCGCAGCGCACGCGAGAAGGGCCGCCCGGACTTTTGCGCGGCCGCAACGTCTGACGAAAGGGCGGCGAAGTCCTCTGCCGCAAGCCCTGCATCGCTCGTGGTCAGATCTTCGAGGTAGCGTGGCAGCGCGGCCAAGCCGAGCCAGTCCGCGAGGCGCGGTGGGCAATCAACGCGGCCATCGCTCCGTATGGTCAGCGCCAGCGCTGGGGCTGACGCAAGCATGGCTTCAAGCCGGGCATTCGCGGCAAAGGTTGCCCTCGCCTCGCGCCGCGCGCGCATGCCGAGAAACAGATTCCAAGACGCCCCACCAATCAATAGGGCGAATGCGGCACCGATTAGAACCGCGCTCAGTTCTGGAAGTTCGCTCACCGCACAAAGCCCTGACCCATATAGCTTGCATAGGCCAAGTCGGTCCAAGGAAGGAAGGTCAAAGCGCGAACGAGGCTGCATTCGACTTCAACCAACCGCCGCTCGCAGCCTGATCAAAAAAAGGGCGGTATCTCGCGATACCGCCCCCAAACTCCCAAATTAAAGCCGTGTCAGAATTTGGCGACGACACCTGCATACAGGAAGCGTCCCATCACGTCATATTGGCCGCTACCACCGCCCAGGCCAGTCAGGTCGAGCGGCGGGTGCTTGTCGGCAAGGTTGGTCACGCCGAGGTACATGTTGTATTTCGTACCAACGTCCATAGCGACACGAAGATCATGATACGCGACTGCCGGATATTTTTGGTAGTCCGCGTAATAAGGATGCAGTGCCGGATTGCCGTTCAAAGGATTGTAGTTGGTGTAATCGCCAACATATTGCGGACCATACCAGCGTACCGTGTAGCCGAACGTAACCGGACCGCTTTTGAATTCGCTGGCGATCCGGAACCGGTCGATCGGCGTTCCCAGATTTCCACGATAGCGCGTGATATAGGTGGGATCGGTCGGATCGGTGAAGTCGTCACGCTGAATGACATGGGTGTAATTCCCATGGACAGACAGTTTCCCGTAATTCCCGATCTGGTGCGTGTAGCTGATCTCGGCGTCGATACCGCGTGCCTGCAGCGCGGCGTAGTTGACACCTGCGGACAGGAGCGAGCCTTCCAAAATCTGATACGGTACTTCCGACTTGCCGCCAGCAGCGCCTGCTCGCTGGAAAAGACCACAGAACTGGTTGTTCAAGCTGGCAAGATCGTAGCACTGATTGATAATGGTCTGCGCATCGACCGACGAGATCGCCTGGTTCACCTTGATATTGTAATAGTCGACCGTGATCGCCAGGCCGGGCACCCAATGCGGCTGGAACACACCGCCAAAGGTGTAGGAGTCAGACGTCTCGGCCTTCAGGTTCGGGTTGCCGCCGCTGAGATACTGCAGCGAGTTTGAATATTGGAAGAAATATCCAGCAGGAATGCCGGCAGCCGCGCAATTGGCCTTGCGGTTGGCCGGGTTAGGACCCTGGCTGAGCTGATCGGACGAGCAGGGATCCTTCACCGTTGCGAAATTCGTGCCGGCCGGGGTGTACAATTCACCCAGGTTCGGAGCACGAACTGCGCGGGCGTAGCTGGCTCGCAGAGTCAGATCGTTAACAGGCCGCCAGATAACGGAGCCGTTATAAGAATAAACGGTGCCCGTCTTATTATTGTAGTTCGAAAGCCGCCCGGCACCCGTGACCGTCAATTCACGGATCAACGGAATATCTTTCAGGAGTGGGATCCGCAACTCGCCATAGGCTTCCTTAACTTCCAAGGCCGGAGCGATGAAATCAGGGATGGAGTTATAGAAGGTATATCCCGCGGAAACCAGCACGTCTTGCTGATATTGGTTTGTCTCACGACGGTATTCCCCACCAAGCGAGAAACCGATTGGACCGCCCGGTAGCGAAAACAGCTGTTGCGAATCGCCGGAAACGAAGCCGCTGATGTCCAGCTGGGTAATTTTTCCGATCGAGGTCGTGTTCTGAAGCAGATAGTTCTTCTGCGCGTCGGTAAATTTTCCGCCAAACACATTGATCGGAACGCAGGACGAGATGTCGTTAGCCAGGATCTTGGCCTGATTTACGGGGCTGATGACGCCGTCATAGCCATATGCAGCATTTGGATCGACTTGCGAGCGGCACACGATTTGGCCGCTGCCATTCTTTACCGCATCATTCGCGAGCAAGAAGCGCTGAATATTGAGGTTGCCGAGAACTTCCGTTTTCTCGCGGAATTCTCCATAGTTAGCCGCAAGTTCATAATGCCAATTGCCGTTGAAATCGCCCTTGAGACCAGCGACGATCCGATAGGTGTCGCGGTGCGACAGCTCCGAACGATTGCCGAGCCCTTCGAGAATTTCACGAACCCGGAACGTTGTAGCATCGGTGATCACAGCATTAGGATTGGCCGCCAACAAATTGGCGGTGATCACGCCGCGCGCTTGCGCAGTCAGATACGGGTTATCCAACCGGAACGACTCGCGCGGATCACCGCCAAGTGCCGTGCCATTGATAAAGGCCGGACCGCTCGAACCCGATCCGAAGACCGTTGTATGCGACCACGTTGCCTCGACAAAAGGCACCAGCGCCGACGAGATATCGTAATGGCCGACAAGGCTCACATTGACCCGGTCCAGTCGCGGCTGGATTTGGAATTCATCGCCACTGCGAAAGTTGCTGCCGTTGCCGCCGATGAAAGATCCGTTCGGGCCATAACCGACGCGTTGCCCGGTTAGTGGAACGAGGTTGCCGTCCGGAGTGAACTGATACGGAACGTAATAACGCTGGCCATTTGGTGCCGTGCCGGCATTGAGCGCCGCGTTGCCGCCAAACCGGATAACGCCGGTTTCGCTATAGGATGCACTGCGTACGTCGTTGAAGTAGCGGTATTCCGGATTGCCCGCGCTGCCGTTTGGGTTAACCTGGATGAAGGCGCTTTGCTGGTTCAGATAATCGCGGCCGCTGCCGAAATACTGGCTTTGATGCGCATATTCGGCGTTGACCGCGATGTTGCCGCGTCCCTCGCTGAAGTTCTTGCCCGCAAGCACGCTCGCGAATTGCGCCGAACCGTCGCCATAGGTGCTGATGCCGCTCTGGGCGCGCGCCTCCAGACCCTGGAAGTGGTCCTTCAGAACAAAGTTGACCACACCCGCGATTGCGTCGGAACCATAAATCGCCGACTCGCCGCCGGTCACAATATCAACGCGATCGATCAGATCGGTCGGGATAGTGTTGGTGTCGACCGACGTACCCGAGTTCAAAATGTCGCCTGCCACATGGCGCCGGCCGTTGACGAGCACGAGGGTGCGCTGCGTTCCAAGGTTGCGCAAGTCGATCAGGTTAAGGCCGGCGGTGCCCAGAAAGCGCGTCGAATTCGACTGGCTGAAGGTCGATGCAAGCTGCGGCAACTGGTTGAGCTGATCGCCGATCGAAACCGAACCGCTATGGAAGAATTCCTCGCCCTGAATGCTGGTAACGGGGTTGGGCGACGACAGATTCGGCCGCGCGATGCGCGACCCGGTAACGACGATGTCCCCGGTCGGGGCTTTTTCCGTGTCCGGTTCCGCTGCGGAAACTGCAGGTTTGCCGCTTTGCGCGTCCACAGGCGGAGCAGCTTGAGCGAAAGCCGATGTCCCGACGGTCAACGCCGACACGGATGCGGAAAGAACGAGCATCGCTCGCGCGGTATATGGCGATTTCATTTGAGCCCCCAAATTGGACATGGTGCAATGCACCTGACGGGCCCAAGAGATTGGAAACGCGCCCCTGTTGCAAGCGAGTGTTTCTGAATTGCGACTGAATGTTGCAGTTGTGTAGCAATTTTGCATCAAAAAAGCCGCTTCGGGCCTTTTGGTCCGAAGCGGCCAGGTTTGCGAGCGCGAAGATCTCGCGCAGCGTGGTCGATATCAGTAGCGATAATGATCTGGCTTGAACGGTCCCTCGACCGGCACGCCGATGTAACCGGCCTGCTTCGGGGTCAGCTTCGAAAGCTTCACACCCAGCTTGTCCAAGTGGAGCGCAGCCACCTTTTCGTCGAGGTGCTTCGGCAGGACGTACACTTCGTTCTTGTAGTTCTCGCCCTTGGTCCACAGCTCGATCTGCGCGAGCGTCTGGTTGGTGAAGCTGGCCGACATCACGAACGACGGGTGGCCCGTCGCGCAACCCAGGTTCACCAGGCGGCCCTTGGCCAAGACGATGATCTGCTTGCCGTCGGGAAAGGTCACCAGATCGGTGCCCGGCTTCACTTCGTTCCACTCATAGTTCGACAGCGCGGCGATCTGAATTTCGCTGTCGAAGTGGCCGATGTTGCACACGATCGACATCGGCTTCATCGCCTTCATGTGATCGGCGGTGATCACGTCGGCGTTACCGGTTGCGGTGACGAAGATGTCGGCGCGGGTCACCGCCTCTTCCATCGTCACGACTTCGAAGCCCTCCATCGCCGCCTGCAGCGCGCAGATCGGATCGATTTCGGTGACCATCACGCGCGCACCGCCATTGCGGAGCGACTGCGCCGAGCCCTTGCCGACGTCGCCGAAACCGGCGACCGCAGCAACCTTGCCGGCGAGCATCACGTCGGTGGCGCGACGGATCGCGTCGACCAGCGATTCCTTGCAGCCATAAAGGTTGTCGAACTTCGACTTTGTCACCGAGTCGTTGACGTTGATCGCCGGGAAGGGCAGCTCGCCCTTCTTCGCAATCTCGTACAGGCGGTGGACGCCGGTGGTGGTCTCTTCCGAAACGCCCTTCAGGTTCTTGACGGTCTCGGTCAGGTAACCCGGATATTTGGCGACGAACGCCTTCAGCGCGCGCTGGAATTCGACTTCCTCGTCATTCTCGGGCTCGCCGAGCGTATGACCGGCTTCGAGCTTCGCGCCCCAGAGTGCGAACATGGTCGCGTCGCCGCCGTCATCCAGAATGATGTTGGCGGTGGTGCCATCGGTGCCGGCACCCCAGTTAAAGATGTCGCCGACATAATCCCAATAACCGGCCAGGCTCTCGCCCTTGATCGCGAACACGGGAACGCCCGTCGCGGCAATGGCGGCAGCGGCATGGTCCTGGGTCGAGAAGATATTGCAGGTCGCCCACCGCACCTGCGCGCCTAGCGCGGTCAGCGTCTCGATCAACACGGCGGTCTGGATCGTCATGTGCAGCGAACCGGTGATGCGCGCGCCCTTCAGCGGCTGCGACGCACCGAATTCCTCGCGCAGCGCCATCAGGCCAGGCATTTCGGTTTCTGCGATGTTGATCTCCTTGCGGCCGAAATCGGCAAGGGTGATGTCGGCGACGACATAGTCGGTCGGACGGTCAAGAACGGTGGCCACGCAGGAATCTCCGGTTTGGTTGATGACGCGGCCCGTAACGCGGGTCAGGCTCCAAATCAAATATAAAGATGTCTTTATATGTTATGTGAGACGGTGTCTGGCCGTGATGACGTTGCCATTTCTCCTATCATAGCAGCGATTCGACCGCGCAGACGCCTTCCAGCGGCGATTTCAGTGGCGTTTCAGGCCCAGCCTGTCTCGTTCGCCAGGAGCCGCGAATCGATTCCGGCGCTGGCAAACCCCGCTTCCCATCGACTCTCGGCATTGCAGCCATACAGCAAATCGAGATCGCCCGGCACGTTCAGCCAACCGTGTCGCGTCAACTCGCCGTCGAGTTGCCCCTCGCCCCATCCCGCATAACCCAGCGCGACCAGCCAGCGCGACGGGCCGCGGCCAGCCGCAATCGCCTTCAGCACGTCGGTCGTTCCCGACAACGCCCACAGCGCCCCCGCATGCCCGACGACCTCGATCGTATCCTGGCCGCCCCAGTCGAGGGCGTGAAGCACGAAACCGCGCCGGGGTTCGACCGGCCCGCCGAAATGCACGGGAACATCGGGCGCGACGCCAAGGTCGATATCCAACTGCTCAAGCACCGTGTGCAAGCCAATGCCCGCGATCGTCGCACCGATCCCGATTCCCAGAGCGCCGTCGGAATCATGCGCGCACATCGCAATCACCGCCCGATCGAAGCGCGGGTCACCAATACCCGGCATGGCGAGCAGGAATTGGCCAGTGAGGTTGCGGGCGGAGTCCATCGCGTACAGCATAACCGCGGACGCCCTTGCTCGCCACGCTTGAAATTCCCGCGCGCTTGCACGAGGTACGCCGCGCCGCACCTATTAGTCGGGCGGCCCCATCAGGAGAGATTCCCATGACGATCAGCGTCGGCGACCGCATCCCCACCATCACCCTCACCAAAGTGACGGCCGAAGGCCCCAATCAGGTCAGCTCGGACGAGTTCTTCAAGGGCCGCAAGGTCGCGCTGGTCGCGGTTCCGGGTGCTTTTACGCCGACCTGTTCCGCTCGGCATTTGCCTGGTTTTGTCGACAAGGCCGACGAGATCAAGGCCAAGGGCGTGGACGAGATCGCCTTCACCTCGGTCAACGACGCCTTTGTGATGGGCGCATGGGGCAAGGCAAGCAATGCCGACGCCATCACCATGCTCGCCGACGGCAATGCCGACTTCGCCAAGGCGGTCGGCCTGACCTTCGACGGTTCGAAGTTCGGCATGGGCGAGCGCAGCCAGCGGTATTCGATGCTGGTCAATGACGGCGTGGTGGAACAGCTTAACGTCGAAGCGCCGGGTGCCTTTGAAGTGTCCTCGGCCGAACATCTGCTGAGCGAGATCTGATGCTATCGGCCCGGCTTACGCCGGGCCGAACGATTATTGCGATTGGCGTCGGAAAGCGTGGAACCCGCCGTGCTGCCGATCGGTTGCAAGAGGACGTTCCAGGAAAGGGCCAAGCCATGACCGATACGACCCGCGATTCGACCACTCCCCCGGCTAACGACACGATCATCGAGCAGGCCGAGGGCTTGTTCGAGCAAGCCAAGGGCGCGCTGAACGATGCGTTCGAGGCGACCGTCGAGGCGGTGAAGGAGCACCCGCTCGCCGCCGTCGGCATTGCGGCCGGAGCAGCAGCCGCTGTGGCCGGTGCCGCCTTCGGTGCCAGCAAGATCCTGTCGAAGGATGACGCGACCGCGACCACGCCGAAAAAGGCTTGATCGCCCCAAGGGGCGTATCCGCAATACGCCCCTTGGTCTTGCGCGCGTAACGATAGCGGCGTAGCGGCTATCCATGACGCACGCTTCCAGCCCCGCCGCCGCCATCGTCGCTGAACTCGACCGGCTTTATCGCGCTTCGGTCGATCGCCTGCAGGCGGCGCTGACCACCTATCTCACCACTGGAACCCCGCCTGCGCCGCATACGCGCACAGACGGGAGTTTCGCCTACCCCGAGATTCGGCTGCACTATCGCGGAGGGAGCGATCGGCCGACCCCGCGGCGTTCGTTTGGGCGGCTTGTAACCGAGGGTGATTATGCGATCAGCGTCACCAAGCCAGCGATTTTCGCCGATTATCTGACCGAGCAATTGACGCTGCTGATCGAAGATTATGACGTCACGGTCGAAGCGGTCGAAGGCCGCCAGGAAATCCCCTTCCCCTATGTGATCGATCCCGGCCATGCCCTGAGCCTGGACCAGGTCTCAGCGCTGGAACTGGCGCGTCATTTTCCAGCGACCGACCTGGCCCATATTGGGGACGAGATCGCCGACGGGCTGTATACCGTCACCGACGGCGCGCGCCCGCTGGCGCTGTTCGATGGTTTGCGCACGGATTTCTCGCTCGCACGGTTACGGCACTACACCGGTACGCCGCCCGAACATGTTCAGCGCTATGTGCTGTTCACCAATTACCACCGCTACGTTGACGAGTTCGTCCGCTGGGCGTGCGCGCAACTGGAGCCCGGTGAAGACGGCAAGCCAAGCCGCTACACCGGCGTTTCCGGTGCCGGCGGCGTGCTGATGCGCGCGGGCGACGATGTCGAGGCGATGCTGGCCGATACGAGCGCATGGCGGCGGCACCAGATGCCGGCCTATCATTTGATGGCAGAAGACGGCACCGGCATCACGCTGGTCAATATCGGCGTCGGCCCCGCCAACGCCAAGACGATTTGCGATCATCTGGCGGTGCTGCGGCCCGAGGCGTGGCTGATGATCGGCCATTGCGGCGGCCTGCGCCCGAGCCAGCGGATCGGCGACTATGTCCTCGCCCACGCCTATTTGCGCGACGATCACGTGCTTGACGATGTGCTGCCCCCGGCAATCCCCGTGCCCGCGATTGCCGAGGTGCAACTCGCGCTCGCGCGCGCGGCCGAGACGATTTCGGGCCAGTCGGGCGACGAACTGAAGCGCCGCCTGCGCACCGGCACGATCGTCACCACCGACGACCGCAACTGGGAGTTGCAATATTCGCGCTCGGCGCTGCGCTTCTCGCTCAGCCGCGCGGTCGGCATCGACATGGAATCGGCGACGATCGCAGCGCAGGGCTATCGCTTCCGCGTGCCGTACGGCACGTTGCTGTGCGTGTCGGACAAACCGCTGCACGGCGAATTGAAGCTGCCGGGTCAGGCCAACCGCTTCTACGAACGCGCGATCAGCGAGCATATGCGGATCGGCATCGAGGCGTGTGAGGAACTGCGCCGCGAGGGCAAGAAATTGCACAGCCGCAAGCTGCGCGCCTTCAACGAACCGCCGTTCCGCTAAACGCTTGAAGGAGGGCGGGGAAACACCCGCCACCTCGCGCGTTACGCCTGATCAACGAACAAGGGAGCCGCTCATGGCCACGCCGCCGAAAAAACCGACCGACACCGCAACCAAACCCGCGACCCCGCGCAAGCCCGCGACGCCCCGCAAAGCCGCGGCACCGCGCAAGGCAACCGCGAAAAAGGCTCCGGCGACGAAGACCGCTGCGACGCCGACCCGCAACCGCTGGGGCCTGGCCGCGATCATCGGCGGCGTGGCGGCAGTGGGCGCGGCAGCGGCAGCGCTCTTCACCCTGCGCAGCAGCACGCCCAAGACCGAAGCGCTGAACCCCGGCGAACATGCACATCAGGCCGATGGCAGCGATTCCAGCGCTTCCTTCCAAGCGGGCATCGCCGATGAAGGGACGATCCCCAACTGAGGCGACCTATCGCTTGGCCTCGCGCCCGGCGGAACCAGAAGTTTGGGGGAAGGCAGACCGACCTTCCCCCCAAGCATCACCACCCCTGCGGCTTGCCCTCATTCTGCTTATCCAGCCACGCCTTTAGCGGTGCGAAATAATCGACCATCGCCTGGCCCGAAATCTCGCGGGTGCCCGTAAACACGGCCAGTGCCTCGGGCCACGGCTTCGACTGCCCCATTTCCAGCATGGCGTTCAGCTTCGCGCCGACCTCTTTGTTGCCGTAGAACGAGCAGCGGTGCAGCGGCCCGGTCCAGCCCGATTGCTTGCACGCCGCCTGGTAGAATTGGAACTGGTAGAGCCGCGCGAGGAAGTAGCGCGCATACGGCACGCTTGCCGCGACATGGTATTTCGCGCCGGGATCGAAGCGCGTCTCGTCGCGCGCGACGGGGGGGACGATCCCCTGATATTTCAGCCGCAGGTCGTTCCAGCTCTTCTCATACTGCCCCTGGGGCGTCGCGCCCGAAAAGACGCCCCAGCGCCATTTGTCGACCAGCAGGCCGAACGGCAGGAAGGCAACCTTGTCCATCGCCTGCTTGAGCAGCAGGCCGATATCCTTGTCGGGGCTTGGCACCTTGGCTGGATCGAGCAGGCCGATCTTCACCAGATAATCGGGCGTGATCGACAAAGCGACGAAATCGCCGATCGCTTCGTGGAAGCCGTCATTCGCGCCATTCTCGTAGAGGAAGGGCTGATTTTTATAGGCGCGCTGGTAATAGTTATGGCCCATCTCGTGATGGATCGTGACGAAATCATCGCCATTGACCTTGGTGCACATCTTGATGCGCACGTCATCCTTGCTGTCAATGTCCCAGGCCGAGGCATGGCAGACGACTTCGCGATCGGCCGGCTTCACGATTTGCGAGCGCGCCCAGAAGGTGTCGGGCAGCGGCTTGAACCCGAGCGAGGAGTAGAAGCCCTCGCCGGTCTTGAACATCTTGATCGGGTCATAGCCCTTGGCCTTGAGCAGATCGCCGACATCATAGCCGACATCGCCCGCGCCCGCCGGGGCTACCACATCATAGATGTTGCCCCATTCCTGCGCCCACATATTGCCCAGCAGATCGGCGCGGATCGGCCCTGTCTTGGGCTGCACCGCATCGCCATATTGGGCGTTCAGCTTCCAGCGGACATAGGTGTGGAGCGCCTTATAGAGCGGCTCGACCTGCTTCCACAGCGTATCGGTGGTGGCCTCAAACTGCGCCGGGGTCATGTCATAGCCCGAGCGCCACAGCGCACCGACATCGGCATAGCCGAGGCCCTTGGCGCCTTGGTTGGCGATCACCACTTCGCGCGCGAAATCCTTGCGCATCGGCGCGCCGACCGCGTCGTGCCAGCTGACCCACATCTCCTTCGACTTGGCAGGATCGCGCACCGTGCCCATCGCCGCCTCGATGTCGCTGCCGTTGATCGGCTTGCCGTCAAGCGTGCCCTTGCCCTTGCCGTAATCGGAGCCGAGCTTGGTGACGATCGTCGACAGCTCGGATGCGGCACCCGGCGTGGTCGGCGCGGGCAGCGTCAGGCCGTTGCGCAGCAGATCGATCTTGCGTTTGGTATCGAACGACAGGCCGGGCACGCCCGCATATTTCGCGGCCTCAAGCGCAAGGCGGACTTGCATCTCGGTCCCCTCCGCGCCGAACTTCGCGGCGATCGCGTCGGTGTCGTCGGTAATGTAGGTCGCGTTGATCCACGCGGCTTGCTGCGCCGGGGTGGAGAATTCGGCCAGTTCCTTCTCGGCGCGCGCGACGAAGGCGTCCGCGTCGGCAGCCGTCGGCGCTGCTGCAGCGGCAGCGAGCGCGGGTGCCGGGCTGGCGAAAGCCGGTGCCGCCGCCAGCGACAGAATAAGGGCGAGCGACGAAATTCCAGTGCGGATCATGTGAGTCCCCGTGTTCAACGATGGCGCAACCTGTGCGCCACCGCGCGTGGGGTCAAGCCGCTAGAAACGCTGCAATCGCCATGCCCAATTCGGGTTTGAGCACTGCGCTCATATGGTTGCCGGGGACAGCCTGATAGCGCGCATCGGGCAGCGCCGCCGCGAGGTCCTGCGCCGAGCCGTTGTCGCCATCGTCCTCGCCGGTCAGGATCAGCGTCGGCGTGGTGATATGGTCGAGCGCATCGCGCGGCGTGTCGACGAAGGTGTCGAGAATGTGCAGCAGCGCGACCGGATCGCCCCCGGTCGTCTTCAGGAACGCCTCGGTCAGCCATTCGCTGCTGCCACGCGCGAAGCTGCCGAGGTTGGTCAGCACGTTGTGGAAATAGCTGCCGCGCCCGGCGGTATCGACAATGCCCTGCAACCCCATGCCCGAGATGACCGCGCGACGTGGCGTCGCGCCATTGGCGAGCATCCGCATCGTGGTGCGGCCGCCGAGCGAATAGCCGGCGAGATCATAATCGGTGAGGCCGAGATGCGCGATCAGCGCAAAGCCGTCGCGCATCAGCACGTCGGGCGGATAGGCGGCGGCATCGTGCGGCTTGGCGCTGTCGCCGTGCGCGCGCAGATCAGGCATGATGACGCGGAAACCCGCCTCGGCAATCCACGCGGCATGGCCATATTTGATCCAGTTGATCGTCGCGTTGGAGAAATAGCCGTGGATCAGGACGACAGGGCGTCCCTCCCCGATCTCGCGCCACGCCAGGCGGGTGCCATCGAAGCTGTCGAAGAACTGCGGTTCAGTCGGGGAGTTTGCCAATAGCTTTCATCCAGCGCTCGACCGCCGACGGATTATCCGCCACCCGCGTCGTCGGCAGGTCCTTAGTGTCGAGCCACGCCTCATGCCAAGTCTCGAGCGAGAAATGATGCGTCGGCCGGAAGCGATAGGGATCGTCAAAACTGCCGACAGTGAGGTCCATAGTCTCGCCGGGTTCGAGAAATTCGAAGGTCAGAGGCGTGCCGCACGCAGCGCAAAAACCGCGCTGCGCGATTGGCGAGCTTTGATAGCGATCGGGTTCGCGCTCCCAAGTGACATTGGCGATCTTGACGCCCTTAAAGGCAATCGACACGCCGCCGGTCGCGCGCTGGCACATCCGGCAATGGCACAGATACGTATCGTCATTGTCGATCGCGACGCTGTAGCGGATCCGACCACATTGGCAGCCGCCGGTGACGGTTTCGGTCATCCCAACCTCCCAGTCTACGCGGCCATGCCTCATCGGCTAATGACCGCGTTCGACCGGAGGCTAACAGGCGGTCAGCAGCCGCTCAATCCGCCTTCTTCAAATACCGCCGCCCCAGCAACTCGGCGATCTGCACCGCGTTCAGCGCCGCGCCCTTGCGGAGATTGTCCGACACGCACCACAAGGACAGGCCGTTCTCCACTGTCGAATCCTCGCGCACGCGGCTGATGAAGGTCGCATATTCGCCGACGCATTCGACCGGCGTCACGTATCCGCCGTCCTCGCGCTTGTCGACGAGCATCACGCCGGGTGCCTCGCGCAGGATCTTCTGCGCCTGATCGGCCGAGATTTCATTCTCGAACTCGATGTTGATCGCTTCCGAATGACCCACGAACACCGGCACGCGCACGCAAGTGGCGGTGACCTTGATCTTGGTGTCGAGGATCTTCTTGGTCTCGACCACCATCTTCCACTCTTCCTTGGTCGACCCGTCGTCGAGGAAGCTGTCGATGTGCGGGATCACGTTGAAGGCGATCTGCTTGGTGAACTTCTTCGCTTCCGCCGAATCGCCGACGAAGATGTTGCGCGATTGCTCGAACAGCTCGTCCATCCCCGCCTTGCCCGCGCCCGATACCGACTGATAGGTCGCGACGACGACGCGCTTGATCTTGGCGAAATCATGCAGCGGCTTCAGCGCCACCACCATCTGCGCGGTCGAGCAGTTCGGGTTGGCGATGATGTTGCGCTTGGTATAGCCAGCGATCGCATCGGGGTTCACTTCCGGCACGATCAGCGGCACATCCGGGTCCATGCGGTAGAGCGACGAATTGTCGATCACCGTGCAGCCGGCAGCGGCAAAGCGCGGCGCGTGGATCTTGGTCGCGTCCGACCCGATCGCGAACAGCGCCATGTCCCAGCCGGTGGGATCGAAATTGTCGATATTCTGCACCTTGAGCTTGCGCCCGGTCTCGCCGAAATCGACCTCGTCACCCTGGCTGCGCGACGATGCCACCACCGCAATGTCCGCCAGCGGGAATTCGCGCTCCGCCAGAATATTGAGCATCTCGCGCCCGACATTGCCCGTCGCGCCCGCGACCACGATCCTGTAACCCATGTAATCCTCCAATTCGGACCGCGCCCGTAGCGACATTACGCGCGGACGTCCAATCGCTTTGCTAATCGTGCGTGCGCGCTTGCCACGTCGCATGGGAAATTCCATGCACGGTAGCGAGATGATCGGTAAGCGCGTCGAGCTCGCTGCCTGCAATATTGGTACGCACCAGCTTGGCTACAATCTCCACGCGATCTTCACCGCGCGCGACCACATCAAGCTCGGCCACCGGGAGCTGCGCCGCTTCCAAATGCTCGGTCAGCAAATCGCCCATCGGCCCGGCTTCCTCAGCGTCGGTGGTGATCGTCACCGTGTAGGTCGCCTCGACGCTGCGCCCCTCGATCGGGATGCGGTTGATCGCATCGACCAGCGGGCGCAGCATCGTGTTGGCGAGGATGACGAAGCCGGTCAGCAGCACCGCCTCGGCGATCAGATCGCTCCCCGCAATCGCGCCCACCGCCGCCGAGCACCACAAGGTCGCCGCAGTGTTGAGCCCGCGGACGTTCATCCCCTCCTTCATGATCACGCCCGCGCCGAGGAAACCGATCCCCGACACGACATAGGCGATGATCCGGATCGACTCGACATCGCCGCCAAGCCGCTGCCCAAGGTCGACAAACGCCGCCGAGCCCAGCGCGACCAGCGCGTTGGTGCGCAGGCCGGCAGTGCGCTGGCGATATTGCCGCTCGGCCCCGATCAGCGTGCCGAGCAGGAACGCCGCAAGGTAACTGACAACCGTGTCCAGGAACGGCCACAGATGGAAGGTGGTGAGGAAGCGCATGACGCCGCGCTTTATGGCAGCGACACGGCTGGGGCTAGAGGGCGGCGGCAAGACGGCACTAAACTACCCGTCACCCCGGGCTTGTCCCGGGGTCTACCGTGATCTCATTCCTCACGCCTCGCTTTAGCCGCCCGGTGGACCCCGGCACGAGGCCGGGGTGACGGAAAGCGTATTGCGGATGACCGAACCC
Organism: Sphingomonas sp. DC1600-2; assembly: GCF_049897605.1. NCBI lineage: Bacteria > Pseudomonadati > Pseudomonadota > Alphaproteobacteria > Sphingomonadales > Sphingomonadaceae > Sphingomonas > Sphingomonas sp. DC1600-2. The sequence goes on along the minus strand of NZ_JAFCWO010000007.1, from coordinate 57,172 downwards.
TAGCGTTTGTCCTTCACGTTCCGGTCGAGGAACGTCAAAATCGTCCCCCACAGATGCTCGCTGATCCCCGGCCCGCCGACGCGGTGGGTGTAGCCGGGGTAGAACATCATCTCGAACGGTGTGTCGGTCGCCTGCATCCGCGCGGCGAGCGCGGTCGAGTTGGTGAACACCACATTGTCATCCGCCATGCCGTGGATCAGCAGCAGCGGATCCTTGATCTTGGGGGCATTCTCGAGCGCACCCGAGGCGGCATAGGCTTTGGCGTCACTGACCGGCGAGCCCATATAGCGCTCGGTATAATGCGTGTCGTACAGGTTCCACTGTGTCACCGGCGCGCCCGAAACGCCCGCTGCATAGACGCCCTGGTTCGCCTCCAGCATTTTCAACGTCATATAGCCGCCATAGGACCAGCCATAGATCGCCACCTTGTCGGGATCGACGAACGGCTGGCTCTTGATGAATTTCGCGCCCGCCAATTGGTCCGCCACTTCGACCGTGCCCATCGCGCGGTAGATATGGTCCTCGAACGCCTTGCCGCGATTATACGACCCGCGATTGTCGATCTGGAAGAAGATGTAGCCGTGCTGCACCAGATATTGCGGCAACGCCCCACCCCAGGCGCGCGTCACCTGCTGGCCGGTGCCCGGACCGCCATAATGCTGGAAGAACACCGGATACTTCTTGCCCGGCTCCAGCGGCGGCGTGATCATCTCATAATAAAGATCAGTGCCGTCCTCGGCCTTGATCGTGCCGAAGGTGGTTTGCTGATGGCTCGCCAGATAGGGGTAATAAGGATGCCCCGGCTTCAGCGCATTTTCGTTGATCCACGACAGCCGCTTGCCGCTCGCATCGGCCAGATAGACCTGCGTCGGCTGGGTCGGGTTGGAGCGCCCCACGATCATCCGCGTCGCGGCATGATCCATGCTTGCACCATTCCACCAGCCCGTCTCGGTCAGCCGCGTGACGACGCCCGGATGCGCTATATCGACCGAATAGACATGCTGCTCCAGCACGCCATCCTTGTTGCCGGTGAAGAACAGCCGACCTTTGGCTTCGTCAACGCCGATCAGCTGCTGGACGACCCAATCGCCCTTGGTCAGCGCGGTCCACTTGCCCTTGGCGAAGCGGTAGAGGTGGCCATAGCCGGTCCGCTCCGAGCGCCAGATCAAGCTGCCATCCTTCAACGGACGATAGGCTTCGGTAAGGTTCAGCCAACTCCGCGCGCCCGCTTTCTCGGTGAACAGGATGCTGCTTTTGCCCGTTTCCGGGTCGACCGTGAGCATGTCGAGCGTCTTTTGGTCGCGGCTTTCGCGCTGCACCAGCAGCGTCTTGCCATCGGGCGTCCAGTCGACGCGGGCGAGATAGATGTCGGGATTCTGGCCAAGATCGACCTTCACCTTGCCGGTGCCATCGGCCTTCATCACATACAGTGCGACCGCGACATTGGGCGTGCCTGCGGCGGGATAGCGTTGCTCATAGACCTTCGTGCCGGTCGCCCCGATCGCCGCGCGGGTAACAATGCCGACGGGAGCCTCATCAAAACGCTCGACCGCGATGTACGTGTCCTGCGGCGACCACCAATAGCCGGTCCGGCGATCCATTTCTTCCTGCGCGACGAACTCGGCCTCGCCCCAATGCACCGTGCCCGCACCGTCCTGGCTGACCTGGCGCGCTTCGCCACCGCCAAGCGACTGAACGAACAAATTCTGCCCGCGCACGAAGCTGACGAACCCGCCCTTGGGGCTGATGGCGGGGTTCAGCGCGCCGTCGGGCGAATTGGTCAGCCGCCGCGTCGTGCCGTCGAGTGTCGCCAGATACAGGTCGCCATCGAGCGGCACGAGGATCGTCTTACCGTCGGGAGCCCAATCATAGGCGACGATCCCCTTTGACCCGGCGATGCGGGCGCGCTCGCGCTGCATCTTTTCGGCCTCGGACAATTCCGCGCCACTGCCGACCTTCTTTGAATCGACCAGCATCCGCTCCTCACCGGTGCGCGTATCGAGCGCCCAAAGGTCGAAACGTTCCTTCTCATCGGCGCGCGGGCGCAGCGAGGTGAGCAGCGTCCCGTCCGGCGACAGGCGCACGCCGCGCGGTTGCACGCCCGACAGATCGGGGCTGCCGAACACGCGCGACAGCGTCAGCTTGGTCGGCGCGTCAGCCGCCATCACGGGCACCGCCGCACAGGCGAGCATCACGCCCGCAAAAGCCCAACTCGCCCGCATCCTGCATCTCCAATCCCGCATGGTTCCTCGCCCGACGAACGCAGGCGGCGTCGGCGCTTATCGCGGTGCGCGGGGACCGCGTAAAGAGGGCAAGCGCGCGGTGCGGCATCGCGTCCGGATTGCAACGAGAATTTGCTCGGCTGCGGATGCGTCGACCCGCGCCGAACCCCGCCTTGCCGTCGTTACGGATCAACTTCGGCCTGCACTTTGCGCGTCGCCCGCTAAGCTGACCTGGCAACGCGCGCTGCAACAAAACGAGAGACACCTCGACTTTCCCCTTTTCAGGAGAATAGCAATGCCTTTGGAAACACGCAGCTTGTCCCCGCGCGATGCCGCGCTTGAAATCATGGACGGTTTCAAGGCGCGACTGGGCATCGACCTGGCCGGAATCGCCGGCAACGAAGCACTCACCGTCGAGCAACGCCGTCGCAAGATGATCGCAAAACTGTTGGAGGCGACGCTCGCGGGAATCGATGAGTATCACCGTGCCGAGGGCATCGAGCTCGCGTCGCATGACGACAACACGCTGATCACCGCCGCTTTGGCCGAAGAGCCCACCGAGATCGAACCCAATATCAGCCTGACCCAGCATAATTTCGAAATTGTCCGCGGCTATCGCGGGCAGGAAGTGACCGATTATGTGTACGGTCTGTCCAAACGGCTCGAAGCGATGCAAAACGCCAAGACGCCGGGCCAGCTCGCCATCGAAATCGGCGCGAGCAGCCTGTTCAGCATCGGCGTGGCGATGGCCAAATTGACCTGGACCGCCTGGCGCGGCGGGGCGACCTTCCTCAACGCGCTGCGCACCGGCATCACCACGCTGGGCATGAAGACCGCGATCACCATCATCGTGATCGTGCTGGTCGCATTCCTGCTCTATCTGTTCCTCGAAAACCCCAAAAAGGTGCTGGCGCTGGTGTTCAACGACACGGCGGAAGATCTCGTCGTCACCAATTGGCGCGCCGGAGTCGAGGGCGGCACGGGTGGGAACCTCTATGTCGCGCACGGGCACATGGAGAATTTCATGCAGGATCACGCCAGCGGCGATCTCGATTCACCAATCGTGCAGATCCGCCAACGCTTCTTCTTCGAACCGAACGATCCCGACAATGTCGTGTTCGGCGGGATCTATTTCGCCGATCGCAATTTCGGCCTGCGCGGCAGCGAGGGGGTAATGCTGTTCACATCGCTGAACAGCCCTTTCTCCGCCGCGCATCTCTACGCCGTGCCGTATGTCAACGATAACGGCACCAACATGCGCTTGATGACCGGCCAGAAACCCAATCTCGAAACGCTGTTCCGCGAGATGTACGATACGCGCAAGGTGCGGGTCGATTTCGCCGAGGGCGGGTATCGCTTTACCTCGACCGTGAATGACGCGCGCGGTGGCGTGGTCGGCTTGATCGGCACGATCTCGACGACCTGATCCGAAAGCGGCAGGGCGTGGTGGACGCAGTCCGGCATGCCCTGCTGGCCACGACGCGATCCGCCTCGCTCAAGCGAGCGCCGGGCTTCCCTCCACCTGCGGCCCCACCCGCGCCCGCTTGCGCCATGGCAGCACGCGGCGCTCCACCAGCGAACGCCACGCCCATTCGACCGGCGCAATGTCGAAATGCCGCACCCACACATTGGCGCCGATCAGCAACGCCGCATTGATGAGGAAGGCCGTTACCATCAGCGGTCCCCATGTCATCTTGCCGTACAGGCCGAGCATGAATGGCGGGTACAGCACCCACAGGCAGATCAGCGTCTGCGCGATATAGATCGACAGCGCCGTCCGCCCGGCCGCGACGAACGGGCGCAACAGCCGCGCCCCGACGGCGCTGCTGACGAGCAGGTTGATCAGCGCGACATGGCCCAGCGTCATCGCCTGCCGCGCAAACTCATAGCTCGCCCAGAAGGTATAGGGACCATTGCCGAATTCCATCTGTTCGGACGCGCCGATGACCCGCAGCGTGATGCCGACGGCATAAGCGATCAGTGCGGTCCAGACGTAAAAGCGCCGCGAGCGCCGCCCCTGCAGGATGCCGAGCTTATAAAGCGCGGCACCGATCAGCATGACGCTCGCCGCTTCCCATACGAACAATATCTCGAGGAACTGCGACTCGATATCGAGGAAGGAGCCCCATTGTGCGTGCGCCCAGGTGATGAAAGTGCCCTTGCGCGCTTTGTCTTCGGCGGCGATGTCGTTGTGCGATTTGGCGCGGGCCTCGGCGCGCTTTTTGTCCCGCTCGGCCTTGTCCTTCAGGACCTTGCGTTCTTCCGCGGTCGGCTTGGTTCCGGCGGCCACCTTGGCCTCGATCGCCGCCACTTGCGCGCGCGTCTGCAGCGTCAGGTAATAGCCGAAATACCCCCCGCCCCCCAATTGGAACAACGCCAGCGTCAGGCCGATCATGATCAGCCATTGCGGGCGCAACCGCCGGAACAGGAACGCGACCAGCGCGGCCAGCCCATAGGTGTGGAGAATGTCCCCGGGCCACAACAGGATGAAGACATGCACCAGCCCGAATGCGAACAGGATGAGATTGCGTACATAATAGCGCCGCATCACCACCCAGCCGCTGGCCTTGTCGGCCACGCGATCGGTCAGGATCACCATCCCCGCGCCGAACAGCATTTCCAGCATGCAGCGGGCGGTGCCATTGGCGAACACTTCGCGCAGCCACCAGGCGATCCGGTCGGTCTGCGACCAGCCGAGATGCCGGATATCGTCGAACGACGCGTAAATCGACTGCCCCATGTCGTTGATGTTCATGAACAGGATGCCGAGGATCGCCACCCCGCGCAGAATATCGAGCACCGCGATGCGCGGCGCGCCATCGGGTTCGGCGGCGGTGGTCATGGTGACGTCGGACATATTTCCCCCCGGAATAGTCGGCAGCCGACCATAGCGAATCGCGGTGTATCGTGCAAACATGACACGTAGGTCGAGAACGGATGCGGGGGGGGTAGCGAATGTGGCGGATCGGGTCGGCGCAAAAGGCCTTCGCGGCACTTGTTTTAACGGTCCTGCTTCTTGCCGGGGCAACCCCGGTGCTGAGCCAGTCGATCCACGACCGTATTTATCCCGCGCCAACCGCACCAATCGCGACCGCAGTCCTCCCTGCAGGGGCCGAGCGCGTCACGGTCCAAACTAGCGACGCGCTGTCGATCACCGGAGCTGCGGTCGCCGCCGCGCCGGGCAAACCGACGCTGCTGGTGTTCCACGGCAATGGCTCCAGCGCGATGAGCACGCTCGACTGGTTCGTGCCCGCCATCGCCAAGGGCTATGGCGTCGTAGCGGCGGAATATCGCGGCTATTCGGGCAACCCAGGTCGCGCCGACGAGCCCGGGCTCGCGCGCGATGCCGACGCCTTTTATGCCGAGGCACGGCGGCGGGCAGGGGGCAGGCGGCTGATCGTCGTTGGCCACAGCCTTGGCGGCGGCGTGGCCTTCGGGCTGGCGTCACGGCAAAAGCTGGATGCGCTGGTGACGATTGGCACCTTCACCAGCCTGACCGCGATGGTACCGAAGATCGGGCGCGCGTTCGTCAGCGACCGCTACGACAATCTTGCCACGGTGCCGACGCTGGACGAGCCCTATTTCCTGATCCACGGCCTCGCCGATCAGACCATCCCAGCTGCGATGGGGCAAGAACTCCACAAGGCCGCACACGCCGCCAAACGCACTGGTTTCAGCGTGGTGATCCAGGGGGCCGACCATCACCCTGATGGCGCGATGATTGCTTCAATCCTGGAAACGATCGTGGCACATCTGGACCACCCCGATGCGGCGGCTTTGCCCCTACCCGACACCGTGAAGATTTATGGCTTCGGTTGAGCCTTGCCGCCACGATATTCGCGCACTCTCTTGACTGGTCTCGCAACATCGTCAGTCTCGATCGCCGAGGTTGGGAGCGGATAATGGTAGGAAAGCGGTTCGTTTTTATAGCCTTGTCCCCATTGCTCCTCGGCGCGCAGAGTCCACCGCAATCGCCCGCTGCCGATGTGGCAGATACCGCTTTGGCTAAGGGGCGCTACCTCGAGGCCAGTGACGCCTTGGCCGCCGCAGCCTTCGGCCCTGACGGCAAAGTCCGTGACGACTTCGCCTTCCAGATGTGGGAACAGATCAGCCCAATGCTCACCAATGAACTCGACCCAGCCGTGCTGGCCCGTGCAGAGCCTGGCTCGCCCCCCGACCCCAGTTGGGCGACGCGCGTGGCGGCGGCCACTCCACACGATGCGATTGAAGAGATCGTCCGGCGCGCGCGCGACACCAGCATCGTTATCTTGAATGAAGCCCATGATAGCCCGCGCGACCGTGCCTTTGCTTTGCAAGTGGCACGTGCGTTAAAACCCCTTGGGTACTCGACCCTGGCCGCAGAGACGTTTGATAGCGAGCCTGCTGAACCCGGCCACGCCTCGATGATCGACAAACTCAGGCAGGACGGTTTTGTCCGGATCAGCACCGGTTATTACACGCGAGACCCGGTATTTGCGGGCTTTGTGCGCGAGGCTTTGGCGTTAGGGTATCGCCCCGTGGGCTATGAAGAAACCAGCAAACAGCGCCCGAAAGAGGGTGGCATTGCTCCGCGAGAGAAAGCGCAAGCCGAGAATTTGGCAGCGGTGCTTGCGGCTCAACCGACCGCGAAAACGCTGGTTTACGTGGGATATAGTCACGTCGCGGAAGCCCCGCTTCAGTCCCATAGCGGCAAGATCGACTGGATGGCGAGCCGCCTGAAACGGCTGACCGGCATCGATCCCCTTACCATTGACCAGACGACCTTAACCGATCTGTCGCCTCGCGAACGCACTGCATACGCCGCTGCCTCAGCGCGCATCGGGAACCGACCGAGCGTCTTCTTGGAAGGCAACAACCCGCTCATTCTCGGGCGCTATGCTGGTGCGGTTGACCTGCAGGTGGTCCATCCGGCCAGAGCGTATCGCTATGGCCGCCCCCAATGGCTGGTTGAAATGGGTGGCACGCCACTCGCAATCCCGAAAGAGCTGCTGCCGACCTCGGGGCGTCGGCTGATCCAGGTTTTTGCCGCAGATGCCCCGCCGGATGCCGTCCCGCTCGACCAAATTGTGGTACAAGCCGGTGCCCCCTTGCCGATGCTGTTCGCACCCGCCGTACCCGTGCGTTTTACCATCGGTTCATAGCAAGCCGCTCTGGCACAAACAAAAAGGGCACGGGGACCAAAGCCCCCGCGCCCTCCTGTTAGCCTCACGGCCAGCCGTCCGATTACTCGGCAGCGCCGCCCTTGGCCGGACGGGTGTCGCGGCGCTCGGCGATACGTGCCGACTTGCCGGTACGACCACGCAGATAATAGAGCTTCGCACGACGCACTGCGCCCTTGCGGACGACTTCGATGCTGTCGACGTTGGGCGAATAGAGCGGGAAAACGCGCTCTACGCCTTCACCGAACGAAATCTTCCGCACGGTGAAGTTCGAGCCCATGCCCTTGTTGGAACGCGCGATGCACACGCCTTCATAATTCTGAACGCGGGTGCGCTCGCCTTCGACCACCTTCACGCCGACCTTCAGCGTATCGCCAGGGCGGAATTCGGGGATCTTCTTGGTCTCGAGAAACTTGGCAATGTTCTCGGCTTCGATCGTCTGGATGAGATTCATCTCATGCGTCCTTGTCTGTCTGTCGCGCGCCAGAGGGCGACTGGACCCGAGCACCCTCATGGCGCTCCCACAGGTCCGGCCGCCTTAGCCGTGTTTCGGTCTCGGCCATCGACTTTCGCCATGCCGAAATCCTCGCATGATCCCCCGATCGCAACACTTCGGGGATCGTGCGCCCTTCCCATTCAAATGGTCGGGTATATTGCGGATATTCGAGAAGCCCCGTTTCGAAGCTCTCGTCCACGCCGCTATAAGCCGCGCCCATTACGCCGGGGAGCAGCCGAATGCAAGCGTCGAGCAGCACCAGCGCCCCCATCTCGCCGCCCGAAAGAATGTAATCCCCGATCGACACTTCCTCGATGTCGCGCGCGGCGAAGATGCGTTCGTCAAACCCCTCGAAGCGGCCACACAGGATGGTGACGCCCGGCCCTTCCGCCAGGCTACGCACGCGCGCCTGGGTAAGCGGGGCGCCGCGCGGCGTCATGGCGAGCAGCGGAAGGCCAGCGGGCACGCTGTCGATTGCCGCCGCCAGCACATCGGCGCGCAACACCATCCCCGCCCCGCCACCCGCGGGCGTTCCGTCGACGGTGCTGTGCTTGTCGGTGGCGAAATCGCGGATGTTGCGCGCGTCGAGGCTCCAGCGCCCCTCGGCCAGCGCGCGACCGGCAAGAGAAATGCCAAGCGGCCCGGGAAACATGTCGGGGTAAAGCGTTAAGACGGTGGCGGCGAACGGCATTGGGCTCCTTCCCCCGCCCGCCTCCGAAAGGCAAGACGCGTGGACGACTGCATCATCATCGGCGCTGGCCCGGCCGGGCTCACCGCCGCCATCTATCTCGCGCGGTTCCATTTGCGCATCCGCATGTTCGATTGCGGCAGCAGCCGAGCCGCGCTGATCCCGCGCACGCACAACCATGCCGGTTATCCCGGCGGGGTGAAAGGCACCGAGTTACTGCGCTTGATGCTGGAGCAAGCCGAGGAATTCGGCGCGACGCGCGAACAGGCGGAAGTCACCGAAATCGTTCCGACGGGCGACACGTTCGACGTGCGCGTGGGCGATCACCGGTATCCGGCCCGCTCGGTCCTGCTGGCTACCGGCGTGGTCAACCACCGACCGGACATGGCGGGGGATGTGCATGACGAAGCGCTGGCGCGCGGGCTGCTGCGCTATTGCCCGATCTGCGACGGCTATGAAGTCACCGACAAGCGCGTCGGCGTGATCGGCACTGGCGACCACGGGATGAAGGAAGCGCTGTTCCTGCGCGGCTTCACCAGCGACGTGACCTTGATTGCGCCCGGTGCCGCGCATGAGCTCGACGCGACCTGCCGCGCCAAACTGGAAGACGCTGGCATCGTTCATGTCGATGGCCCCTGCACACCAATCCGCATTGCCGGGGACGCGATCGAGGTCACCACGCCGGGCGGTGCGCTACGCTTCGACAGCGTCTATCCGGCACTGGGGTCGACGATCCGCTGCAGCCTCGCCGTTGCGGCCGGCGCGCGGGCGACCGCCGATGGCTGCCTCGAAGTCGACGATCATCAACGCACCTCGATCCCGGGCTTGTTCGCCGCGGGCGATGTGGTGAAAGGGCTCGATCAAATCAGCCATGCCATGGGCGAAGCTGGCGTCGCGGCCACCACCATTCGCAACCTGCTCGACGAACGCCGCCCGATCAGGCGCTGACCGACCAGTTCTCGACGCGCAGGCCCGGCACATCGGCGAAATCGGCTTCGTTATTGGTGACGATGGTCGCGCGCAGGCTCAGCGCATGCGCGGCGAGCAAACGGTCGAAACGGGCGCGTTTGAAGGGCAGCCGCGCATATTCGCGCGCCGCAGCGTCGTCGAAGGAAAGAATCGGGATCACCGCGACAAAACTCGCCAGGACTTCCGGTGACGGCGGCTTTCCAACGAAGGTGCCGACGGCGATCTCCGCGAAACTGATCGCGGAGATCGCCACCTCGCCCGGGAAGCACGCCGCCAGGCGATCGTTCACTGCCGAAAATCGCTCCGACATCGTGTAGATCGCCATGTCGGCATCGATGAGATAGCGCGTCACGCGTCGCGCGCTGCAAGCCGCTTTGCGATCGTGCTGGGCCGCTCGTCGAAATCGCCATGCGGAATTAAGCGTGCGCCGGGTGCCTTGCCCGCGAAACCGCTAATGTCGATCGTCCGCCGGGGCGCGTCGACGGGTTCTACGCGAAACGACATCGGCGCCTCCTTGACCATACGCACTTCGGTGCCTTCGGGAATGCCCATCCCCTTGGGCAGCCGCAACGCGACCGAATTGCCCGACTTGAATGTGGTACCCTTATATTCGTCGTCCGGCATCGCAGCCTCCGTATACACGTTACGTATATACTAAACCACGAAGGCAGTGTCAACGACGAGGCGCTCCGCACTCCAATCGGGTACGGCGTCGGCGTTCATCGGCACCATGAAGCGCTTCTTGTCGGGCCGTTCGACTTCAATCACATCGCCCGCGCCGAAATCATCGATCGCGACGACCTGCCCCAGCGCCTCACCTTCCAGCGAGACGACGGGCAAGCCGAGCAGATCGGCATGATAATATTCGCCCGGCTCCAGCGGCGGCAATGCCGAGCGCGGTACGGTCAGTTCGGTGCCGCGCAATGCCTCGGCGGCGTTGCGGTCGGTCACCTCAGCAATGCGGGCGATCGCGCCATTGCTGCCATGGCGCACCGACTTCAGCGTCAGTGCGCCGCCGTTGAAAACCTTATAGCTGCTCAGGTCCTCGGTAAAGACCTTGAGACGGACTTCCCCCGTCACACCATGCGCGCCGATGATGACGGCAAGCGTGACGGGGGAATCGGGTCGCATCAGCCGTTCGCCGGGGTTTCTTCAGCGGTCGCTTCGGCGACGGCTTCGGCTTCCGGGGTCGGGGTTTCGGTTGCGGCTTCTACCTCAGCGGCCATGACAGCTTCGGCTTCAGCAGCTGCGGCAGCGGCCTTGGCCTCTTCCTCAGCGGCAGCAGCGGCGACCTTGGCGGCCTCGGCATCGTCCAGCTTCTTCTGGCGCTCTTCCAGGCGCTCGGTCGCCTTTTCGCCGGGCTTGCCCTTGTTCGGGTTGTTGCGGGCTGCACGCTCGCGCACGCCGGTCACGTCGAGGAAACGCGCAACGCGGTCGGTCGGCTGCGCGCCGACGCCCAGCCAATAGTTCGCACGCTCGGTGTCGAGCACGATGCGCTTCTCGTCGTCCTTGGCGAGCAGTGGGTTGTAGGTGCCGATTTTCTCGATGAACTTGCCGTCGCGCGGGTTGCGCGCATCGGCAACGACGATGCGATAGTAAGGGCGCTTCTTGGAACCACCGCGCGAGAGACGAATGCTGACTGCCATTTTCTGTACCTTCTTCTTTTAATACGTTGATTGGGTTAAACTTATTTCTTCTTGAGCAAATTCTCGAAGCCGGGAGGAAGCTTGGTCTGGCCGCCGCCGAGGCCAGGAAGGCCACCACCGCCGCCGCTGAGCATCTTCGCCGGATCGATCCCGCCGCCCAGCGCACCGCCCAGCCCACCAAGACCGCCGCCACCGCCGAACATCTTGGCCATGCCGGCCAAGCCGCCCATCTTTTTGATCTTCTTCATGGCATTCGCCATTTCCTGATGCATCTTGATGAGCTTGTTGACGTCCTGCACCGTGGTGCCGGAGCCCTTGGCGATACGGATCTTGCGCTTGGCGTTGAGCAGTTCCGGCTTGCGGCGCTCCTTCGGCGTCATCGAGGTGATGATCGCGTCCATCCGCACCAGCACCTTTTCGCCGCCGACCTGGTCGACTTGCGCCTGCGCCTTCTTCATGCCGGGGATCATACCCGCCAGCGCGCCGATGCCGCCCATGCGCTGCATCTGCGCAAGCTGCGCGCGCAGATCGTCCATGTCGAACAAGCCCTTGGCGAGCTTGGCCGCCATCTTCTCGGCATCTTCGACCTGGATCGCTTCGGCCGCACGCTCGACCAGGCCGACCACGTCGCCCATGCCGAGGATCCGCCCGGCAACGCGCTTGGGGTCGAACGCTTCCAGCGCATCGAGCTTTTCGCCCATGCCGGCAAACTTGATCGGCTTGCCGGTGACGGCGCGCATCGACAGCGCCGCACCGCCGCGCGCATCGCCATCCATGCGGGTCAGCACGACACCGGTCAGCGCGACCTGATCGGAGAAGTTCTTGGCGACGTTGACCGCATCCTGCCCGGTCAGCGCATCGACCACGAGCAGGATTTCGGTCGGCTTGGTCACTTCGGCGACCGCGCGCATTTCGTCCATCAGCGCCTGGTCGACATGCAGACGCCCTGCCGTGTCGAGCATCAGCACGTCATAGCCCTGCAGCTTCGCCGCCTGCAGCGCACGCCGGGCGATGTCGACCGGCTGCTGCCCGGCGACGATCGGCAGGGTCGAAACGTCGGCCTGCGTGCCGAGCACCGCCAACTGCTCCTGCGCATTCGGGCGATTGACGTCGAGCGACGCCATCAACACCTTCTTGCCTTGCTTCTTGGCGAGCCGCAGCGCGATCTTCGCGGTCGTCGTCGTCTTGCCCGAGCCTTGCAGACCGACCATCATCACGATCGCGGGCGGCGTCACATCGAGTTCGAGCTCCGACGCTTCGGACCCGAGCATCTCGACCAGCGCGTCGTTGACGATCTTGACGACTTGCTGGCCGGGTGTGACCGAGCGCAGCACGTTCTGGCCGACCGCCTGTTCGGTGACCTTATCGACGAAATCGCGCGCCACCGGCAAAGCGACGTCGGCTTCGAGCAAGGCCACGCGCACTTCGCGCATCGCTGCGCGCACGTCGGCGTCGGTCAGCGCACCGCGCCCCCGCAACCGATCGAACACACCGCCAAGACGGTCGCTCAGGCTCTCGAACATCCGAAAAAACCCTTCTCAAAAGTCGCTTTTGCCCAGTAACGCAAAGAACGCCGGCGGACGAAACCTCGTCGGCCGGCGTAGCCCCGTGGGGCAGCCTTCACGCACCTGAACAGGAGCGATTGAGGTTGCCCCTACCGCAACACAAGCAATTGCGCAACCATCCGGCTTAACACGATCTACACGGGTAGCGTGGGATGGACACGAACCGGGAAAGCGTTGGGGCGAAAGACAGCATGATGGCCGAGTCGAGGGTTGGCGAAACGAGCGAGCAGGGCACACGGGTGCCCGCCGAACGCCACGACATCTTGAACGGCGCGATCACGGTGGCGGCGATTCTGTTGTTCGTCGGCACCGGCAGTGCAGCGCTATCGTCGACGATCCAACGCTATTTCAACGATGGCCCCGGCCCCGACCAGACACTCGTCATCGCCTTGCTGCTCAACGTCGCGCTGATCCTGTTCGGGTGGCGTCGCCACCGCGAGTTGGCGCATGAAGTGGCGATACGGACCGCTGCTGAGGAACGTGCGCAATTGCTCGCCTCCAAGGATCCGCTGACGGGCTTCCTCAACCGCCGCAGCCTGGCCGAGGAAGGGGCGGCCATGTTCGTCCGGGCACAGGCCCGCCATAAAGCGATGGCGTTGCTGATGCTCGACCTCGACCATTTCAAGACCGTCAACGACATGCACGGCCACGCAACGGGCGATGCCCTCCTTCAGCAAGTCGCCGTGCAAATTGCCGAAGCGATGCCCAGCGTTGCGCTGACCGCGCGCTTCGGCGGCGACGAATTCGCCTGCGCCTTCCTATTCGACCCCACCGACCCATCCACCGTCGAACGCATCGCCGAAAAGCTCGTCAGCCGTCTGGCGCAGCCGTTCCAGGCCGGCGGATTGCAGCTGCACATCTCGGTATCGGTGGGCATCGCGCGTTCGGACTTCGATTGCACCAGCATCGATGCGCTGATGCGCGCCGCCGACATCGCGATGTATTCGGCCAAGAATTCCGGGCGCAATCGCTTCGCCTGGTTCGACCAGTCGATGGAGCGCGAGTTGCAGGTCCGCAACGATCTGGAAGTGGGCCTGCGCAGCGCCATCCCGCGCGCTGAAATCGTGCCCTATTTCGAGCAGCAGATTCACCTGGCGACCGGACGACTGAGCGGTTTCGAAGTGCTGGCGCGCTGGGACCATCCGACGCGCGGGCTGATCGGCCCCGACGCCTTTATCCCGATTGCCGAGGAAACCGGCATGATCGCCGATCTGTCGCTGTCGGTGATGCGCCAGGCCTTCCTCGCCGCCAAGGACTGGGACGCCAGCCTGTCGCTGTCGGTGAACATTTCGCCGTGGCAGTTGAAGGATGCGTGGCTCGCACAGAAGATCATCAAGGTGCTGACCGAAACCGGCTTCCCGGCCAGTCGGCTGGAAATCGAGATCACCGAGACGTCATTGTTTCATAACCTCGCGCTGGCGCAATCGATCGTGGGGAGCCTCAAGAACCAGGGCGTGCGCCTCGCACTTGATGATTTCGGCACGGGCTATTCCTCGCTCGCGCATCTGCGCGCGCTGCCCTTCGACCAGATCAAGATCGACAAGAGCTTCATCATGTCGATCAACGAGAATAGCGAAAGCGCGGCGATCGTCACCGCAATCACGCGGCTGGGCGAGAGCCTCAACCTGCCGATCACCGCCGAGGGCATAGAGGATGCGAGCATCGAGGAACGGCTGCGCGCGCTGGGCTGCGCCAAGGGCCAGGGGTATTTCTACGGCCGTCCGACCAGCATCGCCGTTACCCGGCGGCTGTTGGCCGAGCGGCGGCTGTTGCAGGTGGTGACGACCGATCCGGCCTTCCAACCGGCAGAGGAACACCGCCGGGCGAGCTGACGTTGTCACCATCGTCGAGCGGGGCGGTGCATGGACTTCGCCCGCATCCGCTCCTAGATCGCCCGCAATGCCCGGTCCCCAGATCATCAGCCTTGGCTGCCGCCTGAACATCGCCGAGAGCGAAGCGATCCGCGCGCTCACGGCTGGGCGGGACCTGGTCGTCATCAACAGTTGCGCGGTCACCAATACCGCCGTTGCCGAAACGCGCAAAGCGATCCGCCGCGCCCGCGCCGACCGACCGGGTGCCGAGATCGTCGTCACCGGGTGCGCGGCGCAGATCGACCCTACCGCCTTTGCTGCGATGCCCGAGGTCGACCGTGTGCTCGGCAATGCCGAAAAGCTTTCAGGAGACGCCTGGGCCGCGCCAGAACCGGTGCTGGTCGGCGATATTGCACGGGTCCGCGAAACCGCACCCCACCTCGCCCCCGCCTTCAGCGCGCACGCCCGCGCCTTTGTCGAGGTGCAGAATGGCTGCGACCATCGCTGCACCTTCTGCGTGATCCCCCAGGGGCGCGGCAACAGCCGCTCGGTCCCCGCCGGAGCTGCGATCGATCGCATCGCCGCTTTGGCCGAGGCAGGGCATCGCGAAGTGGTGCTGACCGGAATCGACCTCACCAGCTATGGTCCCGATTTGCCCGGTGCGCCCACGCTCGGGCAATTGGTCGAGCGCATCCTGCACCGTGTCCCCGCGCTCGAACGGCTGCGGCTGTCGTCGCTCGACGGGATCGAGATCGACGACCGGCTGTTCGCGCTGCTGACGCAGGAAAAGCGGATGATGCCGCATGTCCACCTCTCGCTCCAGGCGGGCAGCGACCTGATCCTGAAGCGGATGAAGCGCCGCCATAGTCGCGCGCAAAGCGTCGGGCTGGTCGAGCGGTTGAAGGCCGCGCGGCCCGACATTGCGATCGGGGCCGATCTGATCGCGGGTTTCCCGACCGAGGATGATGCGCTGTTCGCCGAGACGCTGGCGTTGATCGACGATTGCGACATCGTCCACGCGCATATTTTTCCCTATTCCGAGCGCGACGGCACACCTGCGGCACGTATGCCCGCCGTGCCGGTGCCGGTCCGCAAGGCCCGGGCGGCGCTGCTGCGCGAGGCAGGCGCGCAGCGCAAGGCGGCGTGGCTGCAGACTTTGGTCGGCAGGAAGCAAGACGTTCTGGTCGAACGGCCCGGCGATCGCGGGCATACGCCCGGCTTTGCCGAGGTGCGCTTCCCCCTCCCCCCCGTTCGCCCTGAGCCTGTCGAAGGGCAGGCTTCACCACAAGCCGCGTTCTCCGCAGCGAGCAGTGCTTCGACAAGCTCAGCACGAACGGTAGAGGGGGCTGCACGAACGGCCGGAAATATATCCGCCATCCATATCCTCGCCACCGACGGCAAAACCCTCACCGGAATCCCCGCATGACATCCTGGCACGAAAAACTCCTCGGCGGATTCAAACGCACCTCGGATCGGCTGATCGGCAACCTTGCCGGACTCGGCACCGGGCCACTCGACAAAGCAACGCTCGACGAGATCGAGGAAGCGCTGATCGCCTCCGATCTCGGCCCCGAAACCGCCGCCCGCATCCGCCAGCGCTTGTCCGTGGGCACCTTCGAGCGCGGCATGGAAGAACTGGGCATTCGCCTGGTCGTCGCCGAGGAAATCGAGAAGGTGCTCGATACCGTCGCCACGCCGCTCGAGATCACCGGCTTCCCGCGTCCGCACGTCATCCTCGTCATCGGGGTCAACGGCTCGGGCAAGACGACGACCATCGCCAAGCTCGCGCATTGGCTGAAGGAGCAGGATTATGGCGTCATGCTAGCGGCGGGCGACACCTTCCGCGCCGCCGCGATCGGCCAGCTCGCCACCTGGGCCGAGCGCGCGGGCGTGCCGATCATCAGCGGCAAGGAAGGCGGCGATGCGGCGGGGATCGTTTATGAAGCGGTCAAGCAAGCCACCGCCACCGGCATCGACGTGCTGATCGTCGACACCGCCGGTCGCCTGCAGAACAAGCGCGAGCTGATGGACGAACTGTCCAAGATCCGCCGCGTGCTCGGCCGCCTCAACGTCGATTCCCCACATGACGTGCTGCTCGTGCTCGACGCCACCACCGGGCAGAATGCGCTCAACCAAATCGAAGTGTTCAAGGAAAGCGCCGGGGTCACCGGCCTCGTCATGACCAAGCTCGACGGCACCGCGCGCGGCGGCATGCTGGTGGCGGCGGCGGAGAAATACGGCCTGCCGATCCACGCGATCGGCGTGGGCGAAGGCATGGGCGATCTGCGCCCGTTCGATGCGAATGAAGTTGCGCGGATCATCGCGGGCGTGGAAGGGGTCCGCAAATGACCGCCACCCCCATCAAAAAAGCCCCGCTCGGCGCGGGCCAGCGCCTCGCCATCGACATTGGCCCGATCGCGATCTTCTTCCTCGTCAATTTCCTGACGCCAGGGCTGGACATGGTCAAACTGATCGCCGGCACCGCAGCCTTCATGATCGCGAGCATCGCCGCCATGATTTATTCCCTGGTCCGCGCCGGACGCATCTCGCCGATGCTTTGGCTGACCGGCACGCTGGTGCTCGTGTTCGGCGGGCTGACGCTGTATTTCCACAATAAGGATTTCATCCAGATCAAGCCGACCGTGATCTATGCGATGCTGTCGGCGATCCTCGTGTTCGGACTGGTAACCGGGCGACCATTGCTGAGTCTGTTCCTTGAGGCCGCCTATCCGGGCCTGACCGAGACCGGCTGGCGGAAGCTGACGATCAACTGGGCGATCTTTTTCGCGTTCCTCGCCGTGCTCAACGAAGTCGTCCGGCACGAATTCAGCTACACCTTCTGGCTTGGTTTCAAGCTGTGGGGCGTCATTCCGCTGACGCTGATTTTTGCATTTGCGAACGTGCCGATGCTGATGAAGCACGGCTTTAGCGTGAACAGCGAACCACCAATCCCGCCACAGGAATAATTGCAACCGCCGTTAGGCGTGCCAATCGCGGGGGAGAGCAGACCCTGCTCAATCCCCCGCACGATCGTGTCGCCGGTGCCGGTCTTTCCGGCGGCCTACCTCTTCCGCGTTTTTGTTCTGATACGGCGCTACGACAGCACGAACGAGTATAGCAGGCGCTCAAACAAAAAAAAGGCCGGTCTCGCGACCGGCCGGGAAAGTTTTAGGAGAGGATGCCTGAAAGGCACCTTCTTTGTGCAGTGCAGCAGACACTTGCGCAACTGCAATATACGATTTTACGATTGCATATTGTGCAATCGCATCATCCGAAACGTGCGATTCAGGCGGCGTCGAACCGCTTGCCCGCTTCGTCCCAGTTTACCACATTCCACCACGCCTTCAGATAGCCGGGGCGATCGTTCTTGTAGGTCAGGTAATAGGCGTGTTCCCACACGTCATTGGCGAGGATCGGCGTGCCCTTGTCCTTGGCATCGTCCATCAGCGGATTGTCCTGATTGGGGGTCGATACGACCTTCAGCGCGCCGCTCGCATCCTTGATCACCCACGCCCAGCCCGAACCGAACTGGCCCGCACCCTTGCCGTTGAAATCTTCCTTGAGCTTGTCGAGGCCGCCATAGGCTTCGATCGCCTCGGCGAGCGCGCCCGACGGCTGGGTGGTGCCGGCCGGGGCCATGATCTTCCAGAAGAAATCATGGTTCCAGAAGCCACCACCATTGTTGCGCACCAGCGGCGGCAGCGTCGAGATGATGTCGAAAATCTCTTCGATCGTCTTGCCTTCAAGCTTCGGATCGGCCGCAACACCCTCGTTCAGCTTCGCGGTATACGCCGCGTGATGCTTGTCGTGGTGATACTTCATCGTCTCTTCGCTGATGGTCGGCTCCAGCGCATCATAAGCGTAGGGCAATGGGGGAAGTTCGAAAGCCATGGGTCTTCTCCTTGAAAAGCTCGCGAGACGCTAACGTCAGGCCCGGCAAATGGGTCCGCGCGGCTCGTTACGCAACCGATTCCGCATTCGCACCTGAAATCAATCCGTGGCGCTTCAGCGCGTGGCGGAGCTGGTCGTAACTGAGCCCCAGCGCGTCGGCAGTCGCACGCTGGTTAAAGCGATTCTCGGCCAGGGCCGATTGCAGCATTTCGCGCTCGAACCGCGCCAGCCGTGCCTTGTAATCCATCGGCGTGTCCGGGTTACTTGGAGGCTGCGGCGCAGCGGGTGGTGGGGTATCGGACACGGGCTCGGCCGGGGGCTGCACCGTCGGCGGGCGATGCGGCGACTGGAACGGGTCGAACTGAATCGCATCGATCGGGCTGTCCTCGTCCCAGCGATACACCGCACGCTCCACCACGTTGCGCAATTCGCGGACATTGCCCGGCCATTGATAGGCGACCAAAGCCGCCTGCGCCGCCTTGGTGAAGCCCGGCCAATCCTCGCGCCCGAGTTCGGAGGCCATGCGCCGCCCGAAATGCTCGGCCAGCACCAGCACGTCGCCGACGCGCGCACGCAGCGGCGGCAGCGTCACCACCTCAAAACTTAGCCGGTCGAGCAGATCGGCGCGGAACTGATGCCGCGCGACCTTGTCGGGCAAATGTTCGTTGGTCGCCGCGACGATCCGCACATCGACGCGCATCGGCCGAGACGATCCGATGCGCGTGACCTCGCCATATTCGACCGCGCGCAGCAGCCGGTCCTGCGCCGCCATCGACAGTGTGCCGAGCTCGTCGAGGAACAGCGTGCCGCGATGCGCCTCTTCGAACCGCCCTGCCCGCGCCTTGGTCGCACCGGTAAAGGCGCCCGCTTCATGGCCGAACAGTTCCGCCTCGATCAGCGTCTCGGGCAACGCCGCGCAATTCATGATGACCAGCGGCTGGTCCCAGCGTGGGCTCAGGCGGTGCAAACGCTCAGCGACCAACTCCTTGCCGGTGCCGCGCTCGCCGATCACCAGCACCGGGCGGTCGAGCGCCGCGGCGCGGCTGGCGAGTTCCAGCGCATCCAGAAAGGCGCCCGATTGGCCGATAACGTGGGTTGTCCGCTCCATTCCCAAGGCTTGGCGTAATTTCCCAAGGCTTGGCAAGCAGGATTTTCGTTCATCTTGCAGAAAGGCGCGGAAATCCGCCATTTCTAAAACTGGCACGGTCCCTGCAGAGCTATTGGCATCGCCCCACCGGGCACCACAATTTACGGTTCAGGAGACACACAATGGACAGCGAATATAAAGCAGGCACCTCCCTCCCCCAGATCCTCGTCGCCCTGGTCGCGACGGTTCTGATCGGATCGGTCGCCCTGGTCGGCACCGTTGGCCCCGCCACCGCCGCCCCCACCCAGATCGCCGCCCAGCCCCACGGGTAAAGCGATGCCGGGGCCGGGCTTTCACCGCCCACCCCGGCAGTTCATTCTCGCAGCGAATACCCCCCGAAGGAGTAACATCATGGGCATCTTCAGCCGAACCCGCGACATCGTCGCCGCCAACTTCACCGACCTGCTCGACAAGGCCGAAGACCCCGCCAAGATGATCCGCATGATCATCCTGGAGATGGAGGAAACGCTGGTCGAAGTTCGCGCCTCCGCCGCGCGCACCATCGCCGACCAGAAGGAAATGCGCCGCCACATCAGCAAGCTCGGCAGCTTGCAGGAGAGCTGGACCGAGAAGGCCGAGCTGGCGCTGTCCAAGGGTCGCGAGGACCTCGCCAAGGCCGCTCTGGTCGAAAAGCAGAAGGCCGCCGACATGGCCGAGCAACTCGGCCGCGAGATCGCCGTACTCGACGAAGCGCTGCATTCGTCGGAAGAGGACATTGCCAAGCTCACCGGCAAGCTCCGCGAAGCGCGCACCCGCCAGAATTCGATCGCGACGCGGCTCGAAAGCGCGCAAAATCGCTTCAAACTGCGCGAAATGTATGCCGGTCCCAAGATCCAGGACGCGTTCAGCCGCTTCGAGATCATGGAACGCCGCGTCGATCTGGCCGAAGGCCGCGCCGATGTGATGGGTATGGGCCAGCCGCCCAAGACGCTCGAGGAGGAAATCGCCGAGCTCAAATCCAGCGACAAGGTGGAAGCCGAACTCGCCGCGATGAAGGCCCGCTTCGGCAAGGACGTCTGAGATGGAAGACATTCTGGTCCCCATCGCCGTCTGCGGCACGCTCTTCATCGGCATGCCCTGGGTGATCCTGCACTATGTCACCAAATGGCGGCAGGCCCCCAAGATCACCAATGAAGACGAGAAGCTGCTCGATGAGCTCTACTCGCTCGCTCGCCGCCTCGAAGATCGCCTTGGCACGGTCGAACGCATCATCGCCGCCGACCACCCCGAATGGCGCGCGAGCATGCCGCTCGCCGAGCCGACACCGCCCAATTACGACATCACCCGGAGGAACTGAAATGTCCGCCAGCCGCACCAAATTCTACCTCGACAAACAGAACAGCAAATGGCTGGGCGTCTGCTCGGGGATCGCCGATTACACCGGCATCGACGTCACCTGGGTCCGCGTGGGCACCGCCCTGCTGACCTTCGCCACCAGCGGATGGACACTGCTCGCTTACATCATCATCGCCTGCGTTGCCGAAAAGAAGCCGGTCGGCCTCTATGACAGCGCCGAGGATGCGAAGTTCTGGCAGGGCGTGCGCACCAACCCGACCCGCTCGACCGCCGAAGTCCGCAGCAAGTTCCGCGACATCGACCGCCGCCTGGCCGACATCGAGATGATGTACACCAGCCGCAACAGCCGCCTCGCCGACGAGATCGACAGCCTGCGCTGATCTGATCCGGGCGTCGTCAAACAGGGGTAATGACAATGAGCAATTCTCTCGGACTTCTCGTCCCGATCGCGGCGATCACCATCGGCCCGATCGCCTGGGTCTTCAACAACTGGGTCCGCGCCAAGCACGGCTATCCGATCGAGACCAAGAAGGGCCAGTTGGTCGGCCGGGACGGCGACCTCACCACCACCCGCCAGACCGAGTTGCTGGTGGCGGAAAATGAGAAGCTGCACGGCCAGATCAGCCGACTGGAGGAGCGCCTCGCCGTCCTCGAGCGCATCGCCACCGACCCCGCCGAGCGTGTCTCGCGCGAAATCGACGCGCTGCGCTGATCGAAACCAACTGATCCCGCCGCTCCAACCGAGGATACCGCTATGGGCTTTCAGTTCGTCTTTCTCATCCCGATCCTCGGGATCTGCGTTGGCCTCGTCGCTGTGATCGGCGGTACGATCGTCCGCCCCTGGCTCGCTCACAAGGAGCGCCGGATGCAGCTTGAAGCCACGATGGTCGCCGAAAAGGCCGCGCAAGCAATATGCCGCGCAGACCGAACGGCTCGAACAGCGCGTCCGCGTGCTGGAACGCATCATCACTGACCGCGGTGTCGATCTCTCACACGAGATCGAACAGCTCCGCGATACACCGCTCAACTGACCGCGCCCCTTCCCTCCCCTCAATCTGACCCGAGGCTATCATGATCATCTTCTTCACCGTGCTCGCCGTCATCACGGCGGGATGTTGCTGGGCGACCGAAAGCATCGACCGCCCGCGCCGCCGCCGCCTTCGCGAAACCTCTACCAGCGCAGGCTGAGGCTTCCGCCACTCAAGAGAAACAGGGAGTTTCTGCCATGAACCCGTTTGAAATGGTCGTCGCGATCATCGTCGTCATCACCATCGGCAAGGTCCTGCGGGCGCGCTACGGCGTGGTCCGCACCAAACATGGCGCGAATGTCCACTTTAGCGACGATACCGCCAACCAGGCCGAGAACCAGCGCCTGCGCGATGAACTCAAGGCGATGAAGGACCGGCTCGCCGTCCTCGAACGCCTCGCCACCGACAACAATGACAGCGGCGCCCGCCTCGATCGCGAGATCGAGAAGCTCCGCGACCGCCCATAATGACCGTCTTTCCAGGAGTAGGGATGATGACCGACCCGACCTTCTACGTCACCATGGCCACCGCCGGGCTCGCCGGCATCGCCATCCTGAGCGGCACGGCGCTGACCGGCTGGCGCGGGTGGCTCGCCTTCAAGCACCAGCAGCTCCACGCCTTTGCCGAGCCCAATGCCGGGCCGACGCTGCCCAATGCCAGCGCGCGCATCGAAATCGCCGATCTGAAGGAACGCATCCGCAAGCTGGAAGCGATTGCTGCGGGCGTGGATCTTTGACCTCAGCCCCCGGGCCTGTCCCGGGGGGGAAGGAAGAGGTGACGAACCCGATTGCGCGAGACTATAGCCCAATTATGCAAAGCCTCGCCGATCTCGAATCCGAATACAGCTTCCTCGAAGCGGATGACCGTTACCGTCTGCTGATCGACCTTGGCCGGGAGTTGGAAGCGATGCCGGATCCGCTCAAGACCGACGCCACCCTGGTGCGTGGCTGTTCGGCTTCGGTTTGGGTCTATCCGACGGTGCAGGGCGACGGCACGCTGCATTTCCTGGCGGATTCGAACGCGGCAATCACCAAGGGCATCATCGCGCTCGTCCTGCTGACGGTGCAGGACCAGCCGCCCGCCAGAATCCTGGCAACGAACATTGCGCAAGCGCTCGCCCCATTCGACCTGAGCAAGCAACTCAGCTCCAACCGCACCCAGGGTATTCCCAACATGATCGCCCTGATCCAGGAGACAGCGGCGCGTTATGCAACCGAGCAGCAAGCCGAGTAGATCAGGACGGCTTCGTTTTCAGCAACGCCAGCCCGAAACCGACGAAGATCACGCCGGTCAGGCAATTGAAGGCGCGCTTGATCGCCGGGCGACCAAGATAGCGCGACAGGGACCGCCCGCCGAGCGCGTAAACGCCATACCAGAACGACTCCACGACCGCGAAAGTCGCCACCAGAATCGCGAATTGCGGAACCTGTGGCTGCGTCGGGGTTACGAACTGCGGCAGAAAGGCCGCCGCAAACAGGATCAGCTTGGGATTGCTGATGCCGATGGCAAAGCCGCCGCGAAATAGCCCTGCGAGCGAGACTATGGGCGGGAGCGTCCCATCCCCGACGTCCAGCGGAGCAACCTCGGTCCGCCACGCCTTGATGCCGAGATAGATGAGATAGGCGACGCCTGCATAACGCAGCACCTCGAACGCACCCGGCAGCGCGAGCAGCAGCGTGGTGAGGCCTGCCGCCGATGCCGAAAGCACCGCCACAACCGCCGTGAGGCATCCCGTCATCGCCGCTACGCTGCGCGCCATCCCCATTTCGACGCTGCGCGAAAGGATGTGGAGCATGTTCGGACCCGGTGTCCCCGACAGCAGAAACACCGCGCCTGCGAACAACCACCAAGTGTGCCAGGTCATATCATCCCCCGTCCGGCCTCAGCCCAAGTTCCTCCACCACGGTCGCGACTGGCACACCTGCGCGCACCAGCGCCCATTCGCCAGGGGCAGCGCCGTTGATTACCGTGACGCTGTCACGCGGGCATATGCCGAGGCACTTCACCTCGACGATGCCAAGCGTACCCTTGCGCCCTTTCCGCACGCCAAGTTCCGAACGCAAAGCCTTGGCCAGCGGCGTCTTCCCCTTGGGGCCGAACCCGCCGCCCAGCTTCTTCGAACATTTCTTGCACACCAGAAGGGTGTTGGCCCAGTCCGAACGGACCGTCTTCAAACGCCCGGCTTCCACGTCCGCGCATCCTCGGCGGCCTTCAGCACGTCATAGGCGGCCTGAATCGCGAGGAAGCGCGCGGCGGCTTCCTTGTCGCCGGGGCGGACATCGGGGTGGTTCGATTTCGCCAATCGCCGCCAAGCCACGCGCACCGTCTCGAAATCGGCATCGACATCGAGTTCCAGCACTTCCAGCGCACGAATCTCGTCGCGCGAACGGCTGCCGTCGCCGGGCCCGGCCCATTGATGGTGGCGCGACGCGGTATAGCCCTCGGCGGTCTGCGTCTCGGCGCGCTCGCGCTCGGCCGCCTCCTCGGCGCTCAGCCCTTCGAAATAGTTCCAGCCACGATTATATTCGCCGGCATGTTCCTGGCAGAAATACCAGCGTTCGGGGCTGTTGGGGGATTTGGGAGCCGGGCAATCGCCCTTTTCGGTGCAACCATGCCGGTCGCACAGCCGCACGGTCGCCGCTTCCATGCTGGCTTCGCCATATGCGCGCCAGCGCGGAAAGCCCCAGTCGGCTGATCGGGAGGAGGAACGCGCCATAGCGGGCCATCTAAGCATCGAAGCGCGATAGCGCCATGACGCTTTTGTGAAACCACCATGAAAAAACGGCGACCCGTAAAAAAACGCCAGAGGGTCTGTAAGCCGGGTTCTGTCCCCCTCTTGCGAGGTTAGGCGACCATTCCTCTAGGACGACGTTTGCACGCCGCCTCAAGCAATCAACCCGGATGACGAGCCGGAACGAGGCCCATATGCCATCCCTATTCGATCTTGCTCCCGGTGGGGTTTGCCATGCCGCCCCTGTTACCAGGCGCGCGGTGCGCTCTTGCCGCACCCTTTCACCCTTGCCTGTTCCTTGCCCGATTTTCATCGAACGAGGACATCGGCGGTCTGCTCTCTGTGGCACTGTCCCTGGGGTCGCCCCCGCCGGGCGTTACCCGGCACCGTCGTTCCGCGGAGCCCGGACTTTCCTCGCGGTGCTTAACGCACCCCGCGGCCGCCCGACCCTCTGGCTGGAGGTGCCCCTAGCGCGAATCTCGCGCGAAAGACAAACTCATTCGTCCCCGGTCGGCTTTGGCAACAGCAGCGCGAGGAGGATGCTGCGGCATTCGCCATCGATCACCCCGTCAAGCAATTCCGGGCGAAAACGGCGCTGAAAGGCAACCACCGCCGCCAATTTGTCGCTGACATCATAGCCGAAGCGTTCGAGTGCGATCAGGAAACCGGCATCGCTCCACAGAGGATCCATCAAATTCTTGGTCGGGCGTGGCAGCGCGAGGCGCAATTTGGCGAGCCGGTTCCAGGGGAACAGTTCGCCCGGATCCTGCTTGCGTGTCGGCGCAATGTCGGAATGGCCCACCACATTGCCGCGCGTGATGCCGTGGCGCTCGGTGATATCGGCCACCAACGGGATCAGCGCATCGATCTGCTCCTCCAGGAACGGACGATAGCCGAATTCATGGCCGGGGTTGACGATCTCGATCCCGATGCTGGCCGAATTGACGTCCTCGATCCCGCGCCAGCGCGACTTGCCGGCGTGCCAAGCGCGCTTGCCCTCCGCCACCATCCGCAGGATCGTGCCATCCTCGGCGATCAGATAGTGCGCCGATACCTTGGCCTCGGGGTCGCGCAACCGGTCAATCGCCGCCTGCGCCGTCTGCATGCCCGTGTAGTGCAACACAATCATCGAGACGGGCAACGTGCGCTCGTCGAAATTGGGCGACGGCGTATCGATGATGGTCATGGTCCCTCCCCGCGAGCCGAAATACCGCTTAAGCACGGACGCAGCGCGTAAGGAACCCCGACCGTCGATTAGCCTTCGCTCACTGCTGGTTCGTACAGGCCGCGATAGCGCGCGCTGGGCCGGAACGCTTCTGTCTGGCCGATCACAGTTTCGCCAGCTCCGAGCACCAGCAACCCGCCTGGTCGCATAACCGTTGCCAGCCGATCGAGAATTTTCCGCCGCAATTCGATCGTGAGATAGAGCAGAACATTGCGACATAGGATTACGTCGAAGCGGCCCACCGGCGGAGGATCACTGACCAGATTGAGGCGTCTGTAGTTGATTCGCCGAACCAGTTCGGTCTTGGCAACCCAGTCGACCCCATCGCCGTCGAACCAGCGCACCATGCGCCGGACCGGCAAGCCACGCTGGATTTCGAATTGCGAATAGCGACCGCAGCGCGCCCGCGACAATGCCGCCTCCGACACGTCGGATGCGATGATTTCCGGCAGCAAATGGTCTACGTCAAGTTCGCGTTCGGCAAACAACATCGCGAGCGATAGCGGCTCCTGCCCAAAGGAGCAGCCCGCCGACCATATCCGCGGGCGTCTGCTCGGCTTGGTCGCGCGGATACTATCGACCGCATCGGCAACCATATCGAACACGGCGGCATCGCGAAAAAAGGAGCTTTCCTGATTGAGCAGCGCATCGGCGACGCGGTCACCGATCGCGGGTGATTGTTGCGCCGCACTGGCGAGCGCGTCGAGCGTCTCCAGGCCGAGATCGCGCAGAACGGGCTTCAACACCGTCTCCACTCGCCATTCGCGATTGGCGGCGAGTTGCTGACCGGTGCGCGCTTCGAGAATCGCGGTCAGCACGCCCATCGCGCCTTTCGAGGAGGCGCGCGGCAGCAGCCCGCGCGGGGTGCCAAGATCGAGGTTGGGCAAGCTCATGCCGGACGCCGCCGCGCGGCAATCAGGCGACCGATTTCCACGGGCGGCAACACCGCGCTGGCACCCCCGGTATTGGCAATCGCCCCCGGCATCCCCCAGACCACCGAACTCTCGCGATCCTGCACCACGATGGTTCCGCCGCGGGTCCGAATGGTCCGTGCGCCATCGCTCCCATCGCGCCCCATACCGCTCAACACGACGCCCAGTACACGCGGACCATAGACCTCCCCCAGGCTTTCAAACATCGGATCGACCGAAGGCATACACCCGCTTTTGGCGGGATCGCTGGTCAAGCGGATTGCACCGCCGTCGCCAGTGCTGACCACCCTGATATGGGCGTTTCCAGGAGCGACGATGATCCGCCCGGGTCGAATCCGCATACAATCGGTCGCGACGTCACACGGGCGATTGGCCAGCACCGCGATCTGGGCTGCGAAATACGGCATGAACGATTCAGGCAAATGCTGCGTAATCAAAATTGGCAGGGTAAGGTCCTTCGGAACCTCGCGCAGCAACAGGCTGAGCGCATGAATGCCGCCGGTCGATGCCCCGATCGCGACAATGTCAAAACCCGGAGCAAGGCCCGCTTCTGCGGCTCCAGCGCCCGACCGAGCGGGCATAGCCTGCGCATCGTCGCTCGCTAACAAGCGGGTCAATTTCTCGTTGATCGCGACCGAGAAACGACCAGCGAACTCACCGATATCGGGCTTGACCAACGTGTCCGCCGCCCCAAGCGCCAGCGCCTCGATCGTCGCCGCAGCTCCTTCGCTGGCCGCAGACGAGACGATCAGCACCTTGGCCCCCTGACCGGCGGCGATCAGCCCCGGCAAGGCTGCCAAGCCGGAGACACCCGGCATTTCAAGATCGAGCACGATGCCGTCGACACGGGTCCGCTTGAGAAACTCCAACGCAACCGCGGCACTCGAAACCGCTCCCGCAACCAGAAAATGCCCGTCAGTCTCGACCGCGCGCGCAATCACCGCGCGGGCCACCGCCGAATCATCGACGATCAGGACCAGCGGGCGTGCGTCGCCCATCCTTGGAGGTTTCGGCTTTAGTTCGGGGCGGGTGCGCATGGGGACAGACCTGTCAGGCCATACCCACGATCTGAAGTTTGCTTTCCAGTGTCTCGCGGTCGAACGGTTTCATGACATACTCGTCCGCTCCGGCTTCGATCGCCGCGCGGATGTGGGCCATGCCGTTCTCGGTGGTGCAGAACACCACCTTGGGCCGCGTCGGGATGGCGCTGTCACGCAATGCACGCAGGAAGTCCATGCCGCTCATGACGGGCATGTTCCAATCGAGCAGGACCACATCGGGTGCCGACACCAGGCACGCGTCCAGCGCTTCGCGCCCGTCGCCCGCTTCGCTGACGCGAAAGTTGAGCGTTTCCAGGATATGGCGCGCGACCTTGCGGATCACTTTCGAATCGTCGACGACGAGGCACGTCTTCATGAATTCACCCTATTAAAGTCCGCTTGGGACGACCCTGCCCGAAATGCGTAAGCGTCGCGTTAATCTGAAGGTTTTCACGCTGCCAGCGCCAGCGCCCCCGGAATTAGCCCATCGAGCGCGATCGCCAGGATCGGCTCGCCCTCGCGTTCGACAATCCCGCGCCCGACCTTCAGCCATCCTTTGTCGAGCAGGATTCCGGCCGATAGCGGGGCGAGTTCGAAGGGGGCGACATCATCGAGCGCATCGACGAGAATTGCGTAATAATGGCCTTCGACGATGGTGATGATCGCGCGGCCCGCATCGACCTCCGCAGCGTCCAACCCCAGCGCGGCGCGCGTGTCGATGACCGTCACGACGCGGCTGCGCAATGCGGCGAGGCCACGCACCTGACGCTCTGCGCGGGGGACCGGAATGACGGTGCCGATGTCGACGACCGACTCCACCTGGCTGGATTCGATCGCCACCGGCCGCCCCGCGATTTGTGCTATCAGGAACAACGCCATTATCGACCTCCCGTCGAGCGCGCGACCGCCGCCAGCAACGCCGGCCGATCATAGCGGAAAATGCTGTCGTCGTCGCCGTCGGCGTCGCGGCGCAGACGGACCACGGGAACCGTCGCGGCACTGCCGGTGGGGTCGTCGCTCATGCGCACCACGACGCGCGGCATCTCGCCCGGTCGCAATGCGGTCGCGACGCGATATCCCGCCCCTTCCAGCACGGGTTTCAGGAACGTTGTCATCCAGGCGGTTTCGGGGCCATCGAACAGGCACAGCGGCGCGTCGCTGACGGTGCCAGCATCGGCGTGGCTCGCAAACAGCCAGTGCAGATCGATCACTTCGATTTGATCGCCATCGATGGCCACGACGCCAGCGATTGGCCCGGCATCATGCGCCGGTACAACGGTTTCGGGCAGTTCGACGATGTCGAGCGCCTCGCCAATGGCATAGCCGATCTCGGCCGATCCATCCCGCAGCCGCACCACCGACACCGTGGGGCGTGCCGCCCATTCGCCCAGTGCAACGAGCGGGATGATTGCCCCCTCCACCGACAACCGCAAACGCCCCGCCGAAAAACGGATCGCCGCCGCCGGAACGGGTTCGACCCGGTCGATCACCGACAGCGGCAGCGCCCGGCGCACACCGTCAAGGTCGTCGAACAACAGCGCCTGCACGCCGGGCACTACGGCTTCGGCCTCGACCTCCTCGACCATCGCCTCACGCCCGAAGACCAGGCCCGCAACATGCGCGATACCAGCGCAATCCAGCATCAGCATCGGCAGGCCGCTGTCGGGCAGAGTCTGCCCCGCATAGACGCCCGTCGCCATGATCGCCGGTGCTGCGGGCTTGATGACGAGTTCCTCATGATCGAGCACCGAGTCAACGGCGAGGGCGTAGCTGCCGCCCGATGCGCTGACGATCACCAACATCAGCGGGGGCCGCGGCCCGAACCCGAGCAGATCGCCAAGATCGATCAGGGGCATGCGCCGGTCGCGAACGGTCGCGCTCAACGTGTCGCCGATGCGGTCGATGCGGATCATATCGCCGCCCACCCGCACGATTTCCTCGATCACCTGGCGCGAAATGGCGAAGCGCTGGTCGCGCACACCCACACCGATGGTGGACATGATCGACAGCGTGAGCGGCACGTGGATGGCGATTCGCAAGCCCCTGCCGGGGGTGTTGCGCAGTTCGATACGGCCACCAATCTGTTCGACATTGGCGCGCACCACGTCCATCCCGACGCCGCGCCCGGATATGGCGGTCGCCATATCCTTGGTCGAAAGACCGGGTTCGAAAATCAAATCGAGCTTTGCCTGCTCGCTCATCGCCCGCAATTGCGCGTCGCTTCGCAACCCCGCGCTCGCGACCTTCGCGACGAGCCGGTCGGTGTCGACGCCCTGGCCATCGTCGGTGATCTCGATGACAATCTGATTGCCCGACTGCCGCGCGGCCACGTTCAGCCAGCCATTTTCGCGCTTGCCCAGGGCGCGGCGCAGCGCCGGCGCTTCGATGCCGTGGTCGATCGAATTGCGGACGATGTGGACGAGCGGATCACGCATCATCTCGATCATCTCGCGGTCGAGTTCGACGTCACTGCCTTCGATATGCAGCGCCACCGATTTACCGAGTTCGGTCGCGGTGTCGCGCACCATCCGCGGCAACGCAGAAAACAACGCGTCGATCTTCTGCATCCGGGTACGCGTCACCGTGTCGCGCATTTCGGCGACAGTCAGCGAAAGCCGCTCGAGCGCAGCCTCGACGACAGGATTGGCACCTCCGTCGCGCACGCGCCGGGCCAGCTCATTGCGCGCCAGCACCATGTCGGACATGCCGCTCATCATCCGGTCGAGCAAATCGACGTTGAGGCGGACGCTGCGGCTGGGGGACCGGGGTGTCACGGCCGACTGCGGCACTGCCATTTCGGCACCCGTATCGAGCGCAGCGATCAGCAGGTCTTCGCCCGAATCGTCCAGCGCATGCCCGGCGTCGATCGCCTCCACGATCTCGCCAATCCGGTCGACGATCGCGAGCACAGCGTTGACGAGGCGGGTGTCCGGCGTGCGCTCGCCCGAACGCACCGCCGCCAGCACATCCTCGGCCGCGTGGCTAAGCCGCGCGAGCCGGGGCAAATCGAGAAAACCGCAACTGCCCTTGACCGTGTGGACGAACCGAAAAATCGCATCCAGCCGGTCGCGATCGTCCGGCGCGGATTCCCATGCGACGATCTCGCCCGAGAGCGCTTCAAGCGTCTCGCGCGTCTCGGCGATGAATTCCTGTAAGAGATCGTCCATGGGCCCCCGCGTAGCGCTACAGCGGTCATGGCCGAACAGTGGTTAAGGCAGAGTTATCCTGCCTTGAAGACCGCGCCGAACAGCAGCACCGAATCCTCAGGATCGGAAACCTGCACGATCCCGCCGCCCTCGGCGACCAAAGCCTGGACAAGATACGCGGCCGCCGCACGCGGGGTGATGACGGCTTCGCCCTGCGTCCCGGTCAAGGCTGCGCGCATTTCGGCGTCGAGCACGATGCGCGGGCCATCGGCTCGCACCACGATCTCGACCTGGCCGTCATTGCTCTCCGCGCCCACATCGAGCTGCCCGCCGCGCACCAGCGCATCGCCGGCGATGAGCGCCAGGTTGAGCAACACCTTGATCGCCAGCTTGGGGAGCGTCGCATCCTCGACCATCCAGCCGAGCTTGACCTTGTGGCCCTCGCCAAACAGCCCCTCAATCGCCGCGCGCGCTTCGCGCGAATCGACCGACTCGCCGAAACCACCCGCTGCGCCGAAGGCGAGACGAAAAAATTTCAGCTTGTTGGCCGACGCCTTGGCGCTGTCGCTCAACAACTCCAGACAGCGGGCCCGCATTTCCGGATCATGCTCATCGGCGAGCAGTTCCAGTCCGTTATTGAGAGCACCCACCGGGCTCAGCAAATCGTGGCAGAGGCGCGAGCACAGCAAGCTTGCGAAATCGGCGGCGCTGATCGTCATTGGTTATTTGGCTTTCGGATCATGACTTGATCGCTCTTCTGGCGATGCACGGCGGAGGAAGCAAGCCACTGTGTCCTTAGTTGGCGTCAGGCTGCCTCGATCCGATAGGGCATGGGGTCGAACCGTCCGACATACGCACCATCGCAAACCGCACGGTAACACGCCACCTGCGGACCCGCGATGATGATCCACAGCGCACCATCGGGCGCGGCGGCCGCCGCGTCGCGGGCGGAGGGAGTTGCGGCCCCATTGGGGTGCGAATGGTAGCATCCGATAATCGTCGGCCCACCGTCGCGCGTGGCCCGATGCGCCGCGATCAACGCCGCAGGATCGATCTCGAAAGCCCGGTCCGGCTCGGCTGCAACATTGCGGCACGGTCGCACCGCATCAAGCCGTTCCGCCGTGCCGAAGAGCAGGCCGCACACCTCCTGTTCGGGCGCATTTGCGGCTTCGTTTAGCAATCGGGCCAGCAGAGTGCTTGAAATCTCCAACGTCATGCCCAGATTCTAGTCCATGAACCGGGGGGTTGCCACTCTTGAAGCACGGGTTTCCGCGACTGCGCAGGGTTTGCGCCTCGACCGCGCGCTGGCCGACGCGCTGCCCGATGTATCGCGCGAACGGCTGAAGGCATTGATCGCAAGCGGTGCCGTCACCGACCCGCGCGGTCATGTTGCCAACGATCCATCGGGCAAGGCGATTGCCGGTGGCCTGTATCTGGTCGCAGTCCCCGCCCCCACGCCATCGCATAACGAAGCGCAGGACATCGCGCTTAACGTCGTCTTTGAAGACGACGAGCTGATCGTGATCGACAAACAGGCCGGGCTGGTCGTCCATCCGGCGGCGGGGAATGCCGACGGCACCTTGGTCAACGCGCTGCTCCACCATTGCGCGGGCAACCTCTCCGGGATTGGCGGCGTCGCCCGGCCCGGGATCGTCCACCGCATCGACAAGGACACGTCGGGCCTGATGGTCGCCGCCAAGACCGATCGCGCGCATGAGGGCTTGGCGAAGCAATTTCACGACCATAGCATCGACCGGCGTTACAAGGCGATCGTGTCGGGGCAGCCTGCTCCGCCCGCGGGCACGGTCGACGCCCCGCTCGCGCGATCGCCCTCCAACCGCAAGAAAATCGCGATCGTCCCCGGCGGCAAGCGCGCGGTGACGCATTTCACCACGATCGAACGCTTAAGGGACGCCGCACTGGTCGAATGCCGACTGGAGACGGGTCGCACGCACCAGGTCCGGGTGCATATGGCCTCGCTCGGGCACCCCTTGCTCGGCGACCCGGTTTACGGTAGAACAAAGCAGGCCCACAAAGCCACTTTGGAAACCTTGGGTTTCCGCCGCCAGGCGTTGCACGCCGCCCGTTTGGGGTTCATTCATCCGGTGACAAGTAACGCTTTGGCGTTCGATAGCGAAATGCCTGCCGACATGCAGGAACTGTTCTATAGACTGTTTGTATAGCTTTCGGCTGGCGTGTGCCTTGGGCATGTTCCAGCTTCGATAAAGGGAGACACGATCATGGCAGCCCGCAGCAACGTCCCCGCGACGATCCCCGCCCTTGGCGGCGAGGCGAGCCTCAATCGCTACCTGTCGGAGATCAAGAAATTTCCGATCCTCGCGCCCGAGCAGGAATATATGCTCGCCAAGCGCTTTGAGGAACATGGCGACACCGACGCCGCCGCGCAGTTGGTCACCTCGCACCTTCGCCTCGTGGCGAAGATCGCGATGGGCTATCGCGGCTATGGCCTGCCGGTGTCCGAGTTGATCTCGGAGGGCAATATCGGCCTGATGCAAGGCGTTAAGAAGTTCGAGGCCGATCGCGGCTTCCGCCTTGCCACGTATGCGATGTGGTGGATCCGCGCCTCGATCCAGGAATTTATCCTGCGCTCGTGGAGCCTGGTAAAAATGGGCACCACCGCCGCGCAGAAGAAGCTGTTCTTCAACCTGCGCCGGATGAAGTCCAAGCTCGACGCGTTCGAGGACGGTGACCTTTCCCCCGAACATCTCGCCAAGATCGCCAAGGATCTCGGCGTGACCGAGGAGGAAGTCACCAGCATGAACCGCCGCATGGCAATGGGCGGCGACACCTCGCTCAACGTGCCGATGCGCGAGGATGGCGAAGGCCAGTGGCAGGATTGGCTTGCCGACGACTCGCCCTTGCAGGACTCCGTGGTCGCCGAGGCGCAGGAAGCCGACGTTCGCCACGAAATGCTGACCGCAGCGATGGACGATCTCAATGAGCGCGAGAAGTTCATCCTGACCGAGCGTCGCCTGACCGACGAGCCCAAGACGCTCGAGGAACTGAGCCAGGTCTATGGCGTCTCGCGCGAGCGGGTTCGCCAGATCGAGGTGCGCGCCTTTGAAAAGCTGCAAAAGGCGATGATGCGCATCGCCGGCGACAATCGGATGCTGGTCGCCGCCTGAGCGCAGCGCGTTCCTTTCCTCGACAATGCTCCCGCGCTACGGAATGCTGCGGGAGCATGTCATGGAGCCGGGGAACGTCAATGTCGGAACGCATGTGCCGCAACCTCAGCTGAACCAGCGTGAGCGCCCTCGCCGGAAACGTGGTCTGGTCGGACGGGTGCTGGGCTGGGCCGTACGCGCCGTTGTCGCGTTTGTGATCCTGTCGGTCTTCATGGTCGTATTGTATCGCTTCGTGCCGCCACCGATTACGCTGACGATGGTTGGCGATGCGCTGGGTGGCCACGGCATCGACAAATCCTGGCGTCCGCTGTCGCAGATCGACCCCAATATGGCGCGCGCCGCGATTGCGGGCGAAGATTCGCGCTTCTGTTTGCACAATGGGTTTGATCTGCAGGCGATCGAAACGGCCTATGCCCGCAATGCCCGCGGCGGGCGCATTCGCGGTGGATCGACGATCAGCCAGCAGACTGCCAAGAACGTCTTCCTGATCCAGGGCGGCGGCTATGCCCGCAAGGCGCTGGAGGCGTATTTCACCGTCCTGATCGAGAACATCTGGGGCAAGCGCCGCATCATGGAAGTGTATCTGAACGTAGCCGAGACCGGCATTGGCACCTATGGCGTCGACGCAGCGTCACGGCGGTATTTCGGCCATGACGCGTCGCATTTGACGCCTGACGAAGCGGGCCGCATCGCCGCCGTCCTGCCGCTGCCCAAGAAACGCGCCGCGATCGCGCCCCGTGGCTTTACCCGCCGCCACGGCAACGCCATCACCCGCCGGGTGGGCGTCGTCCGCAACGACGGACTGGATCGCTGCCTGCGCTAGGCCTTATTTGGTCGCGTCGTCGGCTGCCTTGGAGGCGCTGTCGCCGACCTTCTTCGCGCTGTCGCCGACGTCCTTGGCAGCGCCCGCAATCGCATCGGTACGGGCGTTGTCGTTCTGGCTCTTGTTGAAGAGATAGAAGGCACCGACCGCGACCGCGATCAACAGAACAATGCCGATGAAGATCGCGGCCCCGCCGCCGCTGCGACGTTCGATCACAGTGGTATGGGGCGTCTCGGTTACTTGCTCGCTCATGCTATCCTCCTGCTTTTATCTGCAGGGTTGAACGGGTTGCACGGGCGATCGTTCCGTTATCGCACCGCGATCAGAACGGCAGCTTGAACCCCGGCGGCAGCGGGATGCCGCTGGTCATCTTGGCCATTTCGGCACCCGACGCTGCATCGGCCTTGGCCTTGGCGTCGTTGAACGCGGCGACGACGAGATCCTCGACGATTTGCTTTTCGCTCGGTTGCAACAACGATTCGTCGATGTCGATGCCGATGATCCGCCCCTTGGCCGAGGCGCGCACCTTGACCAAACCACCGCCCGCGACGCCCTCGACCTCGATCTTGTCGAGCCCGTCCTGCGCCTTGGTCAGTTCGGCCTGGACGTTTTGCGCCATCGCCATGATGTCTTCGATGCTTTTCATGCGGTTACACTCCGTTTCGCCGCCAGCAGGCGGTCGATTTCGGTTTCGGGAACTTCGGCGTCGGGAAACGCCTCCAGCGCGGCGGCGATCACCGGCACCGCCAGAATTTCGGCC
The DNA here is from genome assembly GCF_049897605.1 of Sphingomonas sp. DC1600-2. Lineage (NCBI taxonomy): Bacteria > Pseudomonadati > Pseudomonadota > Alphaproteobacteria > Sphingomonadales > Sphingomonadaceae > Sphingomonas > Sphingomonas sp. DC1600-2. The sequence goes on along the minus strand of NZ_JAFCWO010000007.1, from coordinate 21,451 downwards.
TTGAACGCCTCGCGCTGCGCCGCCTCGGCCTCGCGCACCGTCGGCGCGCCTGGCGTCGGTGCGGTCGTCACTTTCCAGCCGCGCCCGGTAACGCGCTTCAGCGTGACCGCCAATTCAGCGACCAGATCGGGGGAAATCGGTCGCGCCGAGCTCAACACAAGATCGCTGCCATCGAGGCTGACGATGCTGGCGTGGTGCACCACGCGCGACGCCAGAGCGAGCTCGCCCGCGCCCTCCAGCAAAGCAACGATCTGGCTGATCGAGCGGGGCATGTCCTGATCGGTCACCACCGCTTCGGGAGCAGCCGCCGGAAGCGCCGCCGGTGCTGCAGGGGCCGGAGACGGGGTGCCAAGCGGCACGCCATTGCTGATCATGCGCGCCAGGTCGCCCGGATCGGGCAAGGTCGAGGCATGGACCAGCCGCAGCAGCGCCATTTCGCACGCCTCGATCGGCATCGCCGCGCGTGCGACTTCGTCATGGCCCTTGAGCAGCAATTGCCACAGCCGGTGCAATGCGGCGAAGGACAGCGACGACGCCCAGCCCAGCAACGCCTCGCGCTCCTCGGTCGCTTGCCCGGCTTCCTGTGCCGCGCCGAGCTTGACCAAGGTGGTGGCGTGGACGGTCTCCAGCAACCCGCGCAGCACGCCAAGCGGATCGACCCCAAGGTCATATTGCCGCCTGAGCGCCGCCAGCGCGCCGATCCCGTCGCCCGAAAGCAACAGCGTCATCAAATCGCGGATCGCGCCACGATCGGAGAGCCCCAGCATATCGCGCACCGCGCCCGCGCTCACCGCGCCGCCATCCATATCGGCATGGGCAATCGCTTGGTCGAGGATCGACAGCCCGTCGCGCGCAGACCCTTCCGCCGCGCGCGCGATCAGCCCCAGCGCCTCGGGCTCGGCCTCGACACCCTCGGCCGCGACCACGCGCGCGAAATGTTCGGCCAGCAAATCCGCCGGAATGCGCCGCAAGTCGAAGCGCTGGCAGCGCGACAGCACCGTCACCGGCACCTTGTTCACCTCGGTCGTCGCCAGCACGAACTTCACGCCCTCGGCCGGTTCCTCCAGCGTCTTCAGCAGCGCGTTGAACGCGTTCTTCGACAGCATGTGGACTTCGTCGATGATGTAGATCTTGTAGCGCGCGACGAACGCCGTCATCCGCGAGGCATCGATCACCGCGCGCATGTCGTCGACGCCGGTATGGCTGGCGGCGTCCATCTCGATCACGTCGATATGCCGCCCCTCGGCAATGCCGACGCACGGCTCGCACACGCCGCACGGGTTGATCGTCGGCCCACCCTGCCCGTCCGGCCCAATGCAGTTGAGCGCCTTGGCGAGCAAACGCGCGGTGGAGGTCTTGCCGACCCCACGCACGCCCGTCAGCAGAAAAGCATGCGCCAGCCGCCCGCGCCGGATCGCATTGCCCAGCGTGGTGACCATCGCATCCTGGCCGATCAACTCGGCAAAGGTCTGCGGCCGATATTTGCGCGCGAGCACGCGGTACGCGTCGCTCTTCGCCGGAGCAGGCGGTTCGCCCAGGTCGAAGCCGGGGGTTTCGTCAGCGGGATACAGGGAGTCGGACATTGCTGCCCTATCTAGGGGCAGCGGGGGGAATTGTCGAAGGGTTGGTTGGGGGATGCGGCTTTCAAGGGGGCACCTGTTGAAAGCTGGCGGCTTCCCTCATCAGCACCCGGTTCGATCGAATTAACGGCAAACGATGGAAGCAGAGCGGGCGGCCCCTTCGAGCCGCCCGACCACTTCACATTGCTTTAGGATCAAGACAGCTTAGGCCGCTTTGGCCAAGAACTGCCCCTGCGTAACGTCATAGTCCCTGCGAGCATCTTCGAAATTGAAGAATGAGCGCGCTGAGATGCACAGGACTGATCCCCGATCGCCGGTTAAATACCAGCGCCAGTTATAGTCCATGTCCATATGGAACATGGGATTGACGATGCACATGAGCCATCTCCTCACTCGGATTGGCTGCACAAGACCGGGCGTCGTCTCTGTTCGAAGGTCCAGGGATATAGGCTATGAAAGAGTCTGGGTTCTTATGTTTCCGCCATCAATCAGGGAGTTCAAATCGTCCAGACGCAGGCAGCAGATGATCGCTCAGCCGTCGCGTTATTGATAATAGTGATCGCTGCTAAGTCATATTACCCCCTTCTGCCCTGCGGCGGTGCCGTGAAGCGGCAAAATCAAAACTATCCGATGACCTAAGGGCGGCGAAACGTTTATATTTTAAGATACCGCGAGATGCGCGAAATTCACGACAGCCCGAGTCCTGTTGAAGTAAGGTGTGGCCGTTGTAGTTAGATAAAAAAGATCAAGCAACGCACTTCGCATCTGAAGCGCCCCACCAAAGCGGGTTCTTCGTATCCCCCTGTCCGCCCCCCGCGTCGACCAGCCTCAGCCCACCACCATCGCCACCGCAAGCACCACCGCCGCCGCCAGGATCGCCCCCGCAATCCACCGCGCGCCGGTCACGATTGCGCGAGACGGATCGGCATGCGGCGCGTCCACCGGCTCCTGCTCCAGGCGCCGGATCACCGCGCGCACCAGGCGTGGCGCATCCCCGCCGATCTTGCTCAGCTCCCATGCCAGCGCTTGCAGCACCGGTGCCCAATGGTCGGGCGAAAGCCGCGCCCGCGCCATGCGCAGCGATGCGCGCTGCATCGCGCTCGCCAAATCGAAATCGGGTTCGATCGCCTGCAGCACCCCGTCGATCGTCATCAGCGCCTTGAACATCAGCAACAGGTCGGGCGGCATCGTCATGCCTTCATCGCGCAGCAACGGCAGCAAATCCGCCACGATCGCGCTCAGTTTGATCGGCCCGCCGCCATGCCGCGCGATCAGCCGCTCGGCCGCTGCCTGCATGCGATCCTGCGCGACGCCGCTGCCCGCACTCCACGCGCCGAACACGTCCGCCAATTGCTCGGGATCGGCCGAGGACAAGGACTGCACGAACGCGATCACTTCCTCGCGTCGCCGTGGCGAAACATGCCCGATCATGCCCAGATCGAGCAACGCGATGCGGTTGCCCGGCAGGCACAGCAAATTGCCGGGATGCGGGTCGCCGTGAAAGCGCCCGTTGATCATCACCATGTCGAGCACGACATCGGCCCCGAGCGCAGCGATCACCGCAGGCTCGAGCCCGGCCGCCCGCAAGGTCGCCGCTTCGCGCGGCGGCACGCCCTCGATGAAATCCATCACCAGCAGCGTTTCGGAGGTCCATTGCCAATGGATTTCGGGGATGACGACGCGCGGATCCTGCGCGAAATCGGCGCGCAGGCGATCGGCATTGCGCCCCTCGCTGGTAAAATCGAGCTCCTCCAGCACCGCTTGCGCCAATTGCCGCACCAGTTCGCGCGGACGAAAACGCCGCGCTTCGGCGCTGCTCGTTTCCGCCAGCGCCGCCAGTTCGGCGATCAACCGCAAATCCGCCTCCATGCGCGGACGGATATCGGGGCGGCGGATCTTGAGCACCACCTGCGTCCCGTCGCTCAGTTTCGCCCGGTGGACTTGCGCCATCGAAGCAGCGGCGAGCGGCAGCGGGTCGAAGACGGCGAACGCGGTTTCCGGCGCTTGCCCCAGCACGGCTTCGACGGCGGGCCGCAGCGTCTCGAACGGCAGGGTCGGTGCGCTGCTGTGGAGGTGTTCGAGCTCGGCCACCCATTCGGGCGTCAGCAAATCCCCGCGCGTCGCCAGAATTTGCCCGAGCTTGACGAAGGTCGGCCCCAATTCTTCCAGTGCCTGGCGGGTGCGTCGCGGCAGCGTTTGCGGTTCGTCCGTCAACGCCTCAGCGGCAGTGGCCCGCTCCAGGCCGAAGCGCGCGAGCAGGATGCCAAGGCCGAAGCGCGATGCGATCTGGACGATTTCGCTCAGCCGCTGGCGGTCGCGTCCGGCGACCAGCAAGGTTTTGATCATCATGGCCATGCGAAAGCCTCCACCGACACTATAAAAATCCTCCCCGGCACGGAGTTTTGGGTCGGATCGTCCCCCAGGACGACCCTTGACCATGCGGGGCATGGTCAACCCAAAACTGGGACCCTGAGCATTCAGCGAAGGGTGGAGGGGGGCAGCCAGAAGCGCACCGCTCATAAAAGGAGGGAGCCGCCCCGGCAAAGCCGGGTCGTCGGTCGGGCCTTGCCCGCCGGCCGCGCTGGCGCGTCTTGTGCGCAGCTTTGCTGCGTACATGCGCGCTGCGCGGTGGGAGCCGGAACGACCCGCGGCGAAATCGTTGTGGCTGCTTCCTTCCGGATCTGACCAGGTTGGCGACGACCACGTCCGCCCGACTCCCGCGCTGCCTATGGCGGGGTCGGGCGAAAGGATCAAGCCTGTCTCGACCGAAGTCGAAACCGGCGCTTAGCGGCGCACCGTCCGGCAGGTGCGCATGCGCTGGTGATGACGATAGACCGTGCGGCACACTTTGCGGGTGTGCGGACGCCAGTCACGGTTGCGCTCGGTATGGACAACGGTGCGTTCGACGCGGCGATCATGATGGCGCTCGACCTGCGCGCTCGCGCTGGCGGGGGCCATGGCGGCAGCGGCGATCAGACCGGCCGAGATCAGGGCTGCGAATTTCATGGGATCATCTCCTGTACCGTGCCGAGGTGGCACCACAGGCAAATGATCAACGGCCCTGCATGTTCCGCACTTCGCCGGGAATGCGCACCGTCAACCCGTCGAGATCCGCCCTGAGTACAATCTGGCACGCCAGCCGACTGGTGCGCGTCGCACCCGCGGCGAGATCGAGCATATCCTCCTCGTCCTCGGTCGGCGCTGGCAATTTGTCGAAATCGCCGACGTCGACGATCACATGGCAGGTCGAGCAGGCCATCTGCCCCTCGCACGTGCCTTCCAGCGGCTGGCCATCGGCTTGCGCGACTTCGAGCAGGCGCGCGCCCGGCGCGGCAACTACCTCGCGAATGCTTCCGTCGGTGCCGATGAAGCGGACATGAGTCATGCGGCGATCCTTTGGGCATTGGCGGCAAGCATGAGGCGGTCGATCGCCTCGGTCAATTCGGCTTCCGTGGTATAGCGCCCGAAGCCCAGGCGAACGCTCGAACGGGCCTGCCTCTCGGTGAGGCCGATCGCACGAAGAACATGGCTGGCCCGGCCCGATCCACTGGCACAGGCCGAGCCGGCCGAGAAAGCGACGTCGCGTAAGGCCGACATCAGCCGTGCCACGTCGAGCCCATCGCGCCGGACGTTGAGGTTGCCGCGATAGCGCTGGTCGCTCGAACCGTTGATGGACCAGCCGGGACCGAAGCGTTCGATGGCGAGCGTCCAAAGTCGCTCGACCTGCGCCGCATCCGCGTCGCGCCGCACTGCCATCAGCGCCGCCGCCGTCCCGAACCCGGCGCATAAAGCGGGCGACAGCGTGCCGGACCGACCGAGGGCCTCCTGCCCGCCACCATGCAATAACGGCGCGGGCGCAACCCCGTCGCGCACCCACAAGGCCCCGATGCCCTTGGGCCCGTAAATCTTGTGCCCCGACACCGCGACCAGATCGCATGTCGCCGGTATGTCGACCCGCCCATAGCCCTGCACTGCGTCGCACAGCAGCAATGCGCCTGCGGCATGGGCGATCTCGGCCAGCGCGGCGATTGGCTGGATCACGCCGATTTCGTTATTGACCAGCATCGCCGCGACCAGTTTCGTGCCCGGCACGATCGCCGCGCGCGCCTGATCGAGATCGACCAGCCCGTCCGCCCCGACCGGCAGCACCGTCACCTCCTGTCCGCCCGAGCGCAGCGCCGCCACCGTATCGAGCACGGCGGCATGTTCGCTCGCCAGCGTCACCACCGAGCCGCCCAGCCCTTTGATCGCCCAGTTAAGCGCCTCGGTCGCGCCGCTGGTGAAAGCGAGCGTCCCGCCCGGCGGCAGCAGCGCGGCCACCTGATCGCGCGCCAGCTCCACCACCGCCTTGGCCTTGCGCCCGGCGGCATGCGCCGAATGCGGGTTGGCATGCTGGTCGCGCAGCCATGGCAACATCGCCTCGAGCGCTTCGGGCGCGAGCGGCGTGGTCGCCTGATAATCGAGGTAGATCATGCCGCAAACGCGCGGGCAGAGCGCGCGACATTGCGCCATTCGGTGATGAACCGCTCGACATCCTCCGCGCCGGTATCGCGCCCGAAACTCACGCGAACCACCTCGCGCGACGCTTCCACGCTCCACCCCATCGCCCCCAGCACATGGCTCGGCTTCATGCTGCCCGACGAACACGCGCTGCCCGCCGACACCGCAATCCCCGCCATGTCGAAGCGGATAAGCTGTGTCGCGGCGGCGAGCCCCGGCATCCGGTACGACCCGATCGCCGGGTGGCGCGGCGCGGCCGCAGCGACCACCTCCCCGCCCGAGCGCGCGATCGCATCGTCGAGCCGCGCGCGCAGCGGCACCAGCCGCGCGACTTCTTCAGGCTCGGCCAAAGCCGCCGCGAAGCCAAGCGCGCCCGGCAAATTCTCGGTCCCCGCGCGATACCCGCGTTCCTGCCCGCCCGTCGGCGTCAGCGTCGCCAACTCGCGCACCAGCAAAGCACCGATCCCCGGCGGCCCACCGCGTTTATGCCCGGAAATCGCGAGGAAATCGGCATGGTCCACCACCCCGGCATCGGTGCCCGCTGGCATTTGCGCGGCATCCACCAACAGCAATCCGCCCGACGCGTGAACCCGCTCGGCAATCGCCGCGATCGGCTGCCGCACGCCCGTCTCGCTATTGCACCACTGCACCGCCACGATCGCGCGCGGCCCCGCCAGCAGCGCCACCAGCGCATCAAGATCCAGCAACCCCTGCGCATCCACCGGCACCACGCCCGCATCACCCCCGGCGCGAATCACCGCATCATGCTCCACGGCCGAGATCAGCCGCCGCTCCGTCCCGCTCCTCGACAAGGCGATCGCCAGCGACTCGCTCGCGCCGCTGGTCAGGATCGTCTCGCCCCGCCAGCCATAAGCGGCAGCAATCGCCGCGCGCGCCTGTTCCAGCTTTGCCCGCGCCGCGCGCCCCTCGGCATGCGGCGACGACGGATTGGCCCAGGCCCGCATTCCCGCCTCCACCGCCGCAATGGCGGCGGGCCGCATCGACGTGGTCGCGGCATGGTCGAGATATAGTCGCTGGCGGATCCGGGATTCGGGCAAAATGATGTCAACCTTCGGCAATGATTGCGCGTTGGGGGTGCGAGCCTATATAGCGCGCAATCCATCCTGCCCAAGCCTTGGGCACGGAGCCCTATTCCTTTGCCGTCAGCAGGTCCGATGCCAGAAGTCATTTTTCCCGGCCCCGATGGTCGTCTCGAAGGTCGTTTCGCGCCAGCTCCTCGCCCGCGCGCGCCCGTCGCGATGATCCTCCATCCGCATCCGCAAGCCGGCGGCACGATGAACAACCATATCGTGATGGAACTCTACAAGACCTTCCAGCGCCGCGGTTTCGCGACCCTGCGCTTCAATTTCCGTGGCGTCGGCAAGAGCCAGGGCACCTTCGACAATGGCGTCGGCGAGCTGTCCGATGCCGCCAGCGCGCTCGACTGGGTGCAGAGCTTCCACCCCGAAGCCTCCACCACCTGGATCGCCGGCGTCAGCTTCGGCGCGTGGATCGGCATGCAATTGCTGATGCGCCGCCCGGAAATCCGCGGCTTCATCTCGGTCGCGCCGCCCGCCAACATGTACGACTTCACCTTCCTCGCGCCCTGCCCAGCTTCGGGCATCATCATCCAGGCCGAGAATGACGAAGTCTCCCCCCCGCTCGCGACGCAGAAGCTGGTCGACAAGCTGCGCACGCAGAAGCACATCACCATCCACCACGACACCATCCCCAAGGCGAACCATTTCTTCGAGCATGAAATGCCGCAGCTGATGGGCAGCGTGGACAAATATCTCGATATGCGTCTCGACCCCAACTCGCCGATCAAGTGATTCGCCCCCCGCGCTGCCGTGTCAGGCGGCGCGGGGTCAGCCTTACAGCGTCCAGATCACGACATTGCCCACCAGCACCGCCGCCATTACCAGCATCAGCACGCCTTTTTGCCGGTTCTGGCCCTTGGCGATCAGCGCCACGCCCCCGATGAGGCAGGCGAACGCGGCGAGCATGGCGAGCGCGGGTGCGAGGTTTTCCAGAGCGGTCACAGTGCCTCTCTTTCCGTTCGTGCTGAGCTTGTCGAAGCACTGACATCCACCAGCGCTGCGTGTTTGGCCAGGCCCCTTCGACAGGCTCAGGGCGAACGGATGCTCTCAGTCCTTGCCCGCCAGCACCGCGCCATAAGCCGCCAGATCTACATTCCCGCCCGACAGGATCACCAAAAGTCCCGGCTCAACCGGCACCTTGCCCGCCAGGATCGCCGCCAGGCCGACCGCGCCGCCCGGCTCCACCACCAGCCGCAGCTTCTCCGCCGCCCAGCGCTGCGCTGTGCGGATCTCGGCCTCGCTGACCGCCACCCCGGTCGCCCCCCGGCGGGATAGGACGTCAAAGGTCAGCATAGAGACCCGTAACGTTTGCAACGCATCGCACGCGGTCGGCGGTGGTGACTCGCCGACGGGCTCGATCCAGCCCGCCTCCAGCGAGCGGCGCATGTCGTCCCACCCTTCCGGTTCCACGACCGTGATCGTCGCCTCGGGCAAGGCCAGCGTAAGCCCCGCCGCCAACCCGCCACCACCGCATGGCACGAGCACGCGACTCGGCGTTCCCAAACCGCGTACCGCCATTTGCGCCGCCGCCTCGATCCCAGCGCTGCCTTGCCCCTCGATCACCCAGGGATCGTCGAAGCTCGGTACCAGCACCGCGCCGCGCGCCTCGGCCAGGCGTGCGGCGATCTTCTCGCGGCTCTCGGTCGCGCGGTCATAGCTTACCACCTCCGCTCCGAGCGCGAGCGTTCCCTCGCGCTTGGCCTTGGGTGCATCGGCCGGCATCACGATCGTGGCGGGCATTTCCAGTCGCCGTGCCGCCCATGCGACTCCCTGCGCGTGATTCCCAGAGGAGAAAGCCACCACGCCTTTTCCCCGCTGTGCGGGTTCGATCGCAGTCAATCGGTGCCATGCCCCGCGCAGTTTGAATGCGCCGATCGGCTGCAGGCACTCGGCCTTGAAAGCGACGCTAACACCATGAATTTCCACTACGAAAAGCGGTGTCGGCGGCACCACTGCAGCTACTTTTGCGGCGGCATCGCGCACCCCTGCCCGCGTCGGCTGTCTTAAAATTGTCACCAATTATCTCCGTGGACGCAAAACCGCTTTACAATGCAAAAACGCGACCCTATCTCGCCCATCCGCTGCCCCATGGGACTTCCAACCGCAAGGCAGCTTTTTTCACCGTAGGCGCAAGCCACTTGGAGGTCCCTTGAGTTGCACAAGCATCATCGCGCGCTGGGGTTAGCGACCACCCCTTCGATTACCAACACTGGTATCGACATCGCTAAGCAGCGGCCGGTTCAGCCGGTCACGCTGGTTCGTCCGCATGCGGCATCGCGTGCGGCCCGGTTCTTCGCAGAGAAGTTCCCGGGTCGTTCGATGTATGCCGTGAAGGCGAATCCGTCTCCCGCTCTCCTGCAGATTCTGTGGGATTCGGGCATCACCCATTTCGACGTCGCGTCGATCGCGGAAGTGCGTCTGGTTGCGGAAACGCTGCCGGAAGCGACCTTGTGCTTCATGCACCCGGTCAAGGCCTCCGAAGCGATCCGCTCGGCGTATTTCGACTATGGCGTGAAGACGTTTTCTCTCGACAGCGTGGAAGAGCTGGAGAAGATCGTCGACGCGACCGATCACGCCGAAGACCTGACGCTGTGCGTCCGCCTTCGCGTGTCGTCGGAGCATAGCAAGCTGAGCCTCGCGTCGAAATTCGGCGCGGCCCCCGGCGAGACCAAGGAACTGCTGTTCCGCGCTCGCCAGGCGGCGGATGCCCTTGGCATCTGCTTCCATGTCGGCAGCCAGGCGATGACGCCCGAAGCCTATGCCAATGCGATGGAGCGCGTTCGCGCCGCCATCGTCGATGCAGCGGTCACGGTCGACGTGATCGATGTCGGCGGCGGGTTCCCCTCGTCCTATCCGGGCATGGAACCGCCCCCGCTCGAGCGCTATTTCGAGACGATCCACCGTGCGTTCGAATCGCTGCCGGTCAGCTATTCGTCCGAACTGTGGTGCGAGCCCGGCCGTGCGCTGTGCGCCGAATATAGCTCGATCGTGGTGCGCGTCGAAAAGCGCCGCGGCGATGAGCTGTACATCAACGACGGTGCCTATGGCGCGTTGTTCGATGCGGCGCACATCGGCTGGCGTTTCCCGGTGGAATTGCTGCGCGAGCCGGAAAGCCGCTCGAAGGACATGGCGTTCAGCTTCTATGGCCCGACCTGCGACGACATGGACCATATGGCAGGCCCGTTCTATCTGCCGGCGGACGTGAAGGCAGGCGACTATCTCGAAATCGGGATGCTCGGTGCCTATGGCTCGGCGATGCGCACGGCCTTCAATGGCTTCGGATCGGACGAGACGGTGATCGTCGCCGACGAACCGATGGTCTCGCTCTACGGCGAGGACATGCCAGAGGTCGCCTCGAACGTCGTCACGCTGTAACATTCCTCTTTCATTGCTGCCTTCTTCCACCCCTCCCGCTTGCGGGAGGGGCTGGGGGAGGGAATTCTATTTCGAGGCGCGCAGCACGGCTGCCCTCCCCTAACCCCTCCCGCAAGCGGGAGGGGAATTTGGAGACTATGATGAACGACATCGTGAACACCAACCGTAAGGCCGAGCTGCTCTCGACCACCGTCGAGCATATCGACATCACCAAGTTCGACGCGCGCCCGATCGTCGACGCGATGAAGAAGATGAGCTTCACCAGCCGCGACCTCGGCCGCGCGACCGACATCTACAACCAGATGCTCGCCGATCCCGATTGCTCGATCTTCCTCGTCATCGCCGGTTCGACCTCGGCGGGCGGCTGCATGGATCTCTATGCCGAGCTGCTGCGCAACAACATGATCGACGGCGTCGTCGCGACGGGCGCGTCGATCGTCGACATGGATTTCTTCGAAGGCCTCGGCCACAAACATTATCAGGCGCTGGAAGTGCCTGATGATGACACGCTGCGCTCGCTGCTGATCGACCGCATCTACGATACCTATATCGACGAAGAGCAGCTCCAGGATTGCGACCACACGATCTACGAGATCGCCAACTCGCTTGAGCCGCGCCCGTATTCGAGCCGCGAGTTCATCCGCGAGATGGGCAAGTATCTCGTCGCGAACGGCAAGAAGGAAAACAGCCTGGTCAAGCTCGCCTACGAGCATGACGTGCCGATCTTCTGCCCGGCCTTCGTCGATTCGTCGGCTGGCTTCGGTCTGGTCAAGCACCAGGTCGATCGCGCCAAGGAGGGCAAGCCGTACATGGTGCTCGACGCGATCGCCGATTTCCGCGAACTGACCGACATCAAGATCAAGGCCGGCACCACGGGCTTGCTGATGATCGGCGGCGGCGTGCCGAAGAACTTCATCCAGGACACCGTGGTCTGCGCCGAAATCCTCGGCCATGATGACGTCCAGGTTCACAAATACGCCGTGCAGATCACCGTCGCCGACGTGCGCGACGGCGCCTGCTCGTCCTCGACGCTGCAGGAAGCGGCGTCGTGGGGCAAGGTCAACACCGGCATCGAACAGATGGTGTTCGCCGAAGCCGGTTCGGTCATGCCGCTGCTGGCGTCCGACGCCTATCATCGCGGCCTGTGGAAGACCCGCACCAAGCGTCGCTGGGGTGCCAGCTTCGACTGAAAGCCGCTAACCTCACCGCGAATCCATAGGAGAGCGGCGATGTTGGACAGACGGTTGGTGTTGGCAGGTGCAATTGGGGCGACGCTGGGGATGCCCAGCGTCGCCCTTGCGCAATCAGCGGAACCCGCGGTCGCCCCGTCATGGCCACCGGCGGAGGTCTTTCCGCTGTGGCCCGGCAAAGCGCCGGGCTCTCCCGCAACCCTGCCCGTCCCGGCCCCGAGCTTTGATGGTTATCAGGGCAAGGAATTGTGGCTGCGCGGCGTTGCCGTGCCCACGGTCGGGGTCTTCCGCCCGGAACGGCCGGACGGGCGCGCGGTGCTGTCGATCCCCGGCGGCGGCTATGGCTTCGTATCGGTCAGCAATGAGGGCATCGACGTTGCGCGCGTGCTGAATGCGCGCGGCATTACCGTGTTCGTGCTCGCCTATCGCTTGCCCGGCGAAGGTTGGGCGAAGCGCGAGGATGTGCCGCTGCAGGACGCGCAGCGCGCCATGCGCCTGATCCGCGCCAATGCGACCCGCTATGGCATCGACCCGGCGCGGCTTGGCACGATCGGCTTCTCCGCCGGGGGGCACCTCGCCGGAATGCTCGCTGTCGGCCATGCCGACCCTGTATATGCGCCGGTCGACCATGCCGACCGCTTGTCGGCCCGGCCAGATTTCGCCGGACTGGTGTATGCCGTGACCTCGTTCCAGACCGCCGGGTTCAATCCGGCAGACCCGGTAAACGATTTGATCGGGCCCAAGCCATCTGCCGCTATGCTCGATCGCTACGATCCGGCGCGCCGCCTCGATTCCAGCGCACCACCGCTGTTCCTCGCCCATGCGATGGATGACGGTGTCGTCCCGATCGCGCAATCGCTGCTGATGCTCGACCGCGCCCGGGTCGAACGGGTCCCGGTGGAGGCGCATCTGTTCCAGCATGGCGGACATGGCTTCGGTGCGCTGCATCTGGCCGCAGGATCGCCGGGGCTCGAGTGGCCCGAACTGTTCTCGCGCTGGAGCGCGGCGCTGCCCCGACTTTAAGGGCGCTCCGCATCGCTATCATTGCGAGACCGGACTCTTTCGGGCACGCTCCCAGAAAATAAGGGGAGATGACCGATGCATAGCGAGATCCTGAAGCCCGTCGTCGTGCTCATCGCGTGGACGCTGGTGATGCTGGTATGGATGCTGTCGACGCGTTTGCCAGCCATGCGGGCATCAGGGGTCGACATCACCAAACTTGTCGGCACAAAGGCGGCCGACGCCGACGGTCGCCTGCCACCCAAGATCCAGTGGGTCGCACACAACCACAACCATCTGATGGAGCAGCCGACGCTGTTTTACGCCGTCTGCGGGGTGATTGCGCTGACGGGTACCGGCAACGGGGTCAATGCGTGGATCGCCTGGGCCTATGTGGCACTGCGCATTGCCCACAGCGTGTGGCAGGCAACCGTCAACAAGGTCTCGGTGCGCTTCCTGCTCTTCCTCGGTGCGTCCTTGGCGCTGATCGCGTTGACGCTCCACGCGGCGATGGCGGTGTTCTGACCCAATGGCCGGGGCAGAGAAAATATCTACCCTCCTCCGTTCGCTTCGAGCGAAGTCAAGAAGCAGAAACGATCGCTATGGCCGGTTTCTCGACGACGCTCGAAACGAACGGGTAGAAGTTGCCTAAAACAGCCGCGCCATCGCGCGGTCCAGCATCACCAATTGCCAGAGCGTGCGGCCATGCTCTGCTTTCCCGGCACGATGGTCAGCCGCCAGCCTCGCGATCACGCCGGGATCGAACCAGCCCGAGCCCACCAGCACACGCGATGACGCCAGCGCCGCCGCCTCGTCGCCCAAGGCCCCGCGAAACCAGGCGCTGATCGGCGTGACGAAGCCCATTTTCGGGCGATACAGGATCTCGCGCGGCAGATAGCGCTCCATCGCCTTTTTGAGCAGCCACTTGCCCTGCCCGCCGCGCAACCGCATGTCGGCTGGAAGCTTGGCAGCGAACTCGACCAGGCGATAGTCGAGCAGCGGCTCGCGCGCCTCCAGCCCCACCGCCATGCTGGTGCGATCGGCCTTGGTCAGGATGTCGCCAGGCAACCAATGCTGGAAATCGGCATATTGCGCGCGATCGAGCGCGTCGCGCGCGGGCGCATCGCGCATCGAGCGGACATAACGATCCTCGGCGCGATGCCCGCCGAGCGCAGCGCGGGCGTGATCGGTGAACAGCGCCGCCCGCAAGGCTGGCGTGGTCACCCCGACCGAACGGGCATAGCCCTCCGCCCCATCCTCGGCGAGCGCCAGCAGCGTCGTCTTGGCGCGGAGCGGACGCGGTGCCCAATCGGCCTTGGGATACCAGCGGCCCAGTGTGCCGAACAGGTTCGAGCGGATCGACGCCGGCACCATCGCGCGCACGCGCTCCTCCGCCGCCTGAAACTTGTAGCGGCGGTATCCGGCAAAGGCCTCGTCCGCCCCATCCCCCGACAAAGCCACCGTAACATCCTCGCGCGCCAGTTCGCACACCCGATACGTCGCCAGCGCTGACGCATCGGCAAAGGGTTCGTCAAAGGCATGGACCAGCGTATCGATCAGCGAAAAATTGTCCGCCGCGACCACGCGCTCGCGGTGCCGCGTGGCAAAACGCTCGGCGATCACATCGGCATAGCGGCGCTCGTCGAGGCTGTTCTGGTCAAACCCGATCGTGCAAGTGCGCACCGCGCCGCGCGACGCCTCCGCCATCAACGCGACCACCGCCGAGCTATCGACCCCGCCCGACAGGAACGCGCCCAGCGGCACATCCGACACCATCCGCGAGGTCACCGCATCGCGCAGCAGTGCGACCAACTCCTCCTCCAGCGCCTTGGCGGACCCCGTCGCGCGGCGCGAAAAATCGACGTCCCACCAGCGCGACGGCGCCGGCACTGGCTTGCCGCGCTCGATCAGCAGGCTGTGACCGGCGGGCAGCTTCTTCACCCCCGCAACGAGACAGGTGTCGTCGGGCACATAGCCAAACGCCATATAATCCTCGACCGCGCGAATATCGGGCGAGCGCCGCAGCAGCGGATGCGCGAGCAGCCCCTTCAACTCCGAGGCGAAAGCGACCGCGCCATCGGACAGCTCGACATAATGGAGCGGTTTCACGCCCAGGCGGTCGCGCGCGAGAAACAGACATTGCCGCCGCGCATCGTGCAGCGCGAAGGCGAACATCCCATTCAGCCGGTCGAGCAACGCCGGGCCCCACGCCGCCCAGCCGTGCAGCAGCACCTCGGTATCGCCCGCAGTCGTGAACACCGCACCCCGCCCCTGCAGCTCCGCGCGCAGGGCGGCGAAGTTATAGATCTCGCCATTATAGGTTACGGTCAGCGTACCGTCGGCGCTCGCCATCGGCTGCGGCGATCCGGCAACGTCGATGATCGACAACCTTCGGTGCCCCAGCCCCACCCCAGGCGCGGTCCACACGCCCGATCCATCCGGCCCACGATGCGCTTGTGCATCCGCCATCGCGGCAATCCGCGCGGGATCAACGGGCTTTGGCGTCGCGGGATAATAGAGACCGGCAATCCCGCACATCAGTTGGTCATTCCCGC
Organism: Sphingomonas sp. DC1600-2; assembly: GCF_049897605.1. Lineage (NCBI taxonomy): Bacteria > Pseudomonadati > Pseudomonadota > Alphaproteobacteria > Sphingomonadales > Sphingomonadaceae > Sphingomonas > Sphingomonas sp. DC1600-2. The sequence continues at coordinate 6,152 of NZ_JAFCWO010000007.1, read as the reverse complement.
ACTGCGATCGGCCAGCCGTTCGATCGGCCCCAGCGCCGCGACGAACCCCGCCATCGCCGCGCGCGGATCATGGCCGGGGACCGCCTCGGCCGAGACATGCACTGCGACCGCGCGCTGCGGGCCGCCAAGGAGCTTGGCCTTCAGCGTTTCCAGCTTCACGACTGGCCCCTTGTAGGTCAGCGTGTCCCCGACGCGATACCAGGTCACCACTTGCCGCTCGACCGGCCCAGGCGCAGTGATGCGCATCGCCGATCCGCCCGCCAGATCGGGAAGATCGGCAACGCGCAGCCACACATCATCTTCCCGCAATGCCCCGACGCCGAACGCCACCAACTCCTTGCCTTCATGCTGGCTACCATAAACGGCGACGGCCAGATCGACCTGATCGCCCTTCGCATTGCCGTAGCGACCGAGCAGAAAATGGTCTGCGCCAGGATAATTGGGTGACCAAGGCGAACGGGTAGAAAGCTCGACGCGATGCCAGCCCGCCACGTCCGGCAGCGCAATCCGCTCGGGCAGCGTCTGCGCGCGCCCGGCAATCGCCGCCGACCAGGCTGGGAACAGCGCGGCAAGCGCCAGCACCAGCACCGCCGCCAACGGCGCATCGAGCCGATAGCGCGGCACCGTTTGCAGCGTTGCCGGATCGAACAGCGGCGCATCGGGCGCACGGTCGAACCAGCGCCAGCCGAGCGCCAACACCGCTGCCATCACCACCGCGAAGAACAACCAGCCATAGACGATATGATCAAACCCGGTCGCGCGCTCGACCGAGGTGAGATAGGCCGCATAGATTGTACCGAAGGCGCGTACGCCGTTGGCCAGCACGGGCACCACCAGCGCCACCACCAGGAACACCGCGCGCCTGCGCCAGGACACGAAACAGACATTGGCGACGAGGACGCCATACGCGATCATCGCAATCACAAACTTCGCGCCCGAGCACGCCTCGGCCACTTCGAAATAGCCATTGGGGATGGTGATCAGCACCCCATCGACGTGTGCCGGCACGCCGAACAGATGCAGCAACGGCATCGTGATGGCGACCGTCGCGGTTTGAAGCGGCCCCTCCAGCCCTTCGCCAAACGGCACCAGGAACAGCGCATAAGCCAGCGGAAACAGCAGCGCGCGCGCGACATTGGGCCCGAGCAGAGTCACCACTGCCCCCTGCAGCATCAGCACAATGCCAAGATGCCGAGCAAGCGCCACGCCGCCGGCATCGCCCAGCAGCCACCCAACGCCGCCCAGCGCGACCAGCGCCAAGCCCGGTGCCCAGGCGATGGGTGTGATCTCGGCCAGCCCGGCGCGGCGCTGCCAAACAAGCCATGCCACCACGGGCGCAATGAACAGGCAATGCCCAAAGGTCGTGCTGGTCCACCACAGCGTCGCGAGCGCGCGCACATCGGTGGCGAACAGTAAGAGGATCGCGACACTGACGACGCCGATCGCCGCCGTCTGACGTCGCCAAGCCTGCCCCGACCCGGGCCCCGCATGACCATCAACGGCCAGCGGTCCAGGCTGAACGCGCATTCGAAGGGACATCGTCACACGTTCAGGCCGCGCTGCGGCGTGCGGGCGCTTTCACGCGGATCCCGAGGATCGCATCCAGCGGCGCGAGCCGCGCTTCCCAGCTATAGCGCGCCTGCACCTGCGCCCGCGCGTCGCGACCGATCTCCGCACCCCGCACAGGATCGTTCAAGATGGCGATGACTTCCTCGGCAATCTCGCCGACGGTTTCGCCAATGTGGATCGTTCCGGCATGGTCGATCCCTTCCGCTGCCGCTCTGGAGGCGACGACCGGACGTGCCATCGCCATCGCTTCCAGCACTTTGTTCTGGATGCCGCGCGCGAGCTTCAGCGGCGCGACGACGACCGAGGCGGCGGCGATCCAACCGCGCACGTCGGCCACTTCCCCGGTCACGATCACCCCCGGCTGCTTGGCCAACGCCTTGACCGCATCGGTCGGTGTGCGCCCGACAATGGCAAAGCGGGCATGCGGAAACCGCACGCGAATGTGCGGCAGGATCGTCTCGACAAACCAGGTGACGGCTTCGATGTTGGGGCGATAGTCCATTTGCCCGGTAAACACGATCAGCGCATCGGTCGTGTCGATCCGCTTGAACTGCGCGGTCGGATCGAAAAATTCGGTGTCGATGCCGTTCTCCACGACATGGACGCGCTCGGCTCCCGTCCGGTCGCGGAACAGTTGCGCTTCGGCCTCGCTGACGAACAGACTGGCATCCGCACGCTGCGCGACCGCACGCTCATGCTGGAACAGCAGCCGCGCTTCGCGCTTCATGAACCAGCGCGTGATTCCGCCCGAACCCTTGGCATAGGCACCGAACTTCGCCGAATCCATGTCGACAAAATCCATGACCACCTTCTGCCGCGGCCGTGCTGGAAGATACTGCGCCATTTGGCTCGAAAAGACGTAGATCGTGTCAATCGAATGCCGCGACAGCAGATTGTCGACCGCGGTGCGCAACGAGGCGTTGTCAAACGCGGTCAGCGAAACCGGCTTGCGCGCCAACAACGCCTGGAATGCGGACGTTAGCCGCGATTTCGAGCGCCAGATGATCGAGCGATTGCCCGTCAGCTTCGACAGGCCGCTCTTGCGCTTCATGTCCCGCGTGTCGTCGGCAAAGGCGATCAGATGCACGCGCTTGCGCGCCGCCAAATGCTTCAGGATGTGAAAGCCACGGATCTTGTCCCCCCGGTCGGGCGGATACGGCACGCGATGCCCGAGGAAGAGAATGTCACCCATTAACCAAGGCCTTTGGAGATGTGCGGTCCAAGCAGGTTAGCGACCACCAATGGCAGCTTTTTCCACATCGCGACCTTTTTGGCGTAGCGTGGGTTCAAAGGATTGATGTCGCGCGATGGCTCCCCGGTCACCGCGCGTTTACCATACAGCAATGGGACGCCGTCGAAACCCCAGTTCTTTTTATACGCGGCCGGGCCGGTCCCGACCTTGGAGCGCCCAAAGTCGAAATGCGTGCACCCGCGCGCGCGGGCATGGGCCATAAGCGCGAAATACATTCGGTCGTTCGCGCGCAAACCCCGCGCCGCGTGGGTGCCACCGCCCCAATAGGGATAGACCGTTCCATTGAAATAGAGGCTGAGGACGCTTGCCACCGCGCGCCCTTCGGATCGGATTGTAACGATGTCGGCGGCATCTCCGAACTGGTCCAGCACTGAGCGGAACAGCCGCGCCGGGAAAACCGGCGTTCCCAGATTGCGGACCGATTCCGCATAGACCGCGTAGTGCGCGCGCAGGTCGCCCGCCTCGCGCCCGACCGCGACGTCAAGGTCGTTCTCAAGCGCCTTGCGCACCTCGGCGCGTTGCTTGCGCGGAATGGCGGCGAGTTCGGCCGCGTCGCTCTCCGCCAGCGGTCGCACGAAACCGAGATAGCTGTGATCGTCGAAATCCCACGGCCCCTCGGGCATTGCCCCACCGCGCAATTCGAGAGTGGGACAGTGCAAGCGCTGCGCCAGCGACCATCCGGCATCGGCCAGCGCCGCTACCGCCGCAGGGTTATCCGCCAGGATACCGCCGCCAACCGCGAACCCGTTGGACACCAGTGCCTTGCCGAACAACCGCGAGCGCACTTCGGTTAGCGGCAGCAGACCCGCGATTGATCCGTCGGCGCGCTCGGCAACCAAGGTATGGCTGATCTGGCTGCACCCTTGCGCGACTGCCACGCTCCATGCGGGCAGATGGAAGGGCGTTCCCTGCGGATGGCTCCGCACATAGCTGTCGACGCGCTGACGGTCGTCGGCATCCTGCAAATCGACCGATCGTAGCGCGAGCAACGGGGACAAGGGCTGGATCGTCATGCCGCCACGCCAAGGGGGTGGACCGAGGGCAAATCGCGGACGATGGCGTCCATCCGCCCCCAGTCATGCCGAGCAATCAGCCCGCGTATCTTTCCAGCCATCGCCCCAAGGCGGCTGTAATGACGCAGTTTGGACCGCAAAGGAGCATTGGCGACGCGCGGCTGGCCGGGGTCGATTTCCCACGGATGAAAGTAGAAGATCGCCGGCTGCCCCGCCGCCGTAACCTGGCGCACCGCAAGGTCGGTCAGTGCTGCGGGCAGCAGGCGGAAGAAGCCACCGCCGGTCGCCGTCCGACGGTTACCAAACTGGGCGACGGTCACCGGAAGTTCCACCAGATCCGCATCGGCGAGGGGCCGAAAAGCGTAACGCGGGGCTTCCGGCCAGCCATAGTGATCGTGCCGCAACGGAGCGACGCTGGAGGAATAGGCATAGCCCTCCTCCGCCAGGACGCAGTGCGCCCACGGCGTACGCGCATCAATGGAAAAGCTCGGTGCCCGATACCCGGTGACAGCAACGCCACCCGCATCTTCCAGCGTGCCCCGCGCGCGGGCGAGATCGGCGCGAAATTTCGCGGCATCCATCGTGAACACGCGGTCGTGCGCCCAACCGTGACTCGCCAGTTCATGACCTGCATCGACGATCCGGCGGATCAGCCCGGGATAGCGGGCGGCGACCCAACCCAGCGTAAAAAAGGTCGCCTTCACCCCACTCTCGGCAAACAGTGCGAGGACCGCGTCGGTATTGCCCTCAACGCGCGGAAGGAGCGTATCCCAGTCGGCACGGTCAATCACGGCTTCAAAGGCTCCGACCTGGAACCAGTCTTCGACATCGACCGAAAGGGCATGACGCATTGGCTCAGTCCCTCGACGTGTGGAGATGTGGCGCAGGCATATGCTCTCCCTCGGCCCAGTCGACCAACAGCTTGAGAACGCGGCGAAGCGCGACATCCTGCTCATCAACCCGCGCCTCAAGCATCGCGACGCGGGCCACAAGATCGGCATCGGTGGGGAGCGCAGGCTCGGGTGCGTCTGCAACCACCGGCTCCGGCGCAACAGCGGCCGGTTGCGGTGCGGCGACCTCCGCCGCCTCCTCTCGCAGTGCACGGATCGGGCGCGGATCCGCTGTGGGTTGGGCGTTTAAGATCGGAAGCGGGCGTGCCTCGGGAACGGGCTCATCCAGCGGCGGGGGGCTGGCAACGGGCTCCTCCGGCGCGGGCACCTCCCGGGTGGGCTCCTCCGGCGCGGGCATCTCCGGGGTGGGCTCCTCCGGCGCGGGCATCTCAATCACCGGAGCCACCGGCGCAGCCGCAGGCGGCTCCGGCACAACGATCGGCTTCACCCCCGGCATGTCGCCTGCGATATCCGCCACCACTGCCGCCACCGCGTGCGCATCGATCGTATCGAGCTGTTCGATCGCGCCGTACAGCATTACGCGTCCGGCCAATTGGTTCAGGCGGCGCGGTACGCCATCCGAACCGCTATAGAGCGCGGCAAACGCATCGGGCGTAAAATGCGGGCGTCCCTGCCAGCCGACCACCGACAGACGATGGCGCATATAGGGCTCGACCTCTTGGGGTTCCATCGGATCGAGATGGTGCATCGCGATCACGCGCTGGCGCAATTGCTCAAGCCGGTCAGACCCATGCAGCCGCTCGCGAAATTCGGGTTGCCCGAGCAGGAAGATCTGCAGCAGCGCGTGCCCGCCGGTCTGGAAATTCGAGAGCATGCGCAATTCTTCGAGGCTCGACACCGGGAGCGCCTGCGCTTCGTCCACGATCAGCAAGGTGCGTCGCCCGGCGCGTGCGGTCGCATGCAGCCCGCGCTCGATCGCCACCAGCAATTGCGCCTTGGTCAGCCCCGTACTGTCAACCTCGAGCCCGGTTGCGACCATCCGCAACAAATCATCGGCTTCGATCTGGGTCGAAACGATCTTGATGACGTGTAGCCGCGTTGGATCGATCGTATCCATCAAATGGCCGACAAGCGTGGTCTTGCCCGCGCCGACATCGCCGGTGATGACGATGAACCCCTCGCCCTGGGCAAGACCATAGCCCAGATACGCCATCGCCTTGCGATGCGTGGCCGTATCGAACCAGAAACGCGGGTCAGGCGTCAACTGAAACGGGCGGCCGGTCAAACCATAATGATCGTCGTACATAATGTCGTCCTCGCAATCGGCATAGCCGCCGATGCGTTTCAGTGTAGATTTCCGCTGAGAAGTGACCCGGTATTTCCATCGAGAATTGACCCGGGTGAAGGTATGTCCCGCAGAGCGGGTTTTGGGTCAAGCTGGTGATTTTTCCTTTCGTGGTTTTGGTG
>NZ_JAFCWO010000006.1:0-176462 GCF_049897605.1 Sphingomonas sp. DC1600-2 | reverse complement strand
CTTCATGTGGTCCGATAATCCGAAAAGCCCAGCCTGCCGCATCGTCCGCTCCCGCTGACCGCCGACAGTGAATCATCACTGCGCCAATTTGGCGAGAGGTAAATGGAGGCGCCCAGCTGTTACCTGGGTGACGGACTGGCAACCCAGTTCGCGGCGAAGACGGATCAGAGGAGCGCGTGCGATGGCCACGGGCAAACAACGGCGACGCTTAGCGGCAAATCCCTCTCCCATCGGGCGAGGGAGGGAGCGGCGAAGCCGCGGAAGGGTGAGGGTGAGTGGGGGTGATCGCGCGGGTCGCCCTCACCCTTCCCACCGCTGGCGCGGCGGGCCCCTTCCCTCTCCCGGTGGGAGAGGGACATTCGATCACTGTGAAAGGGCGCGCCTTAACCCCTCACCCCTCGGTCTTGGGCGTGACCCAGACCGACACCGGCACGACGAATTTGCCGGGTGCGGGTTTGCCGACTTCGACGCGGTCGGCGGTGACCAGTTCGCCGGTGGCGAGGTTGAAGGAAATCCAGGGCTTGGGCATCCGCCCGAAGGTCATTTTCTGGATGGGCTGGCCGGTGGCCGTGTTCATGATCGTGGCAATAACACTCATCGCGCCCCGATAAGCGGGCGGCGGTTTGCGTGTCCAGTGGGGATTAAGACTCGCCGCTTATGCTGACAAAAACGCTTCCCCGGCGGAGGCCGGGGCCCAGTGGCGGGGTGGATGTTGGCGGGCGCTGCGCTTGTTTACACCCAGCGTCACGACTGGGCCCCGGCCTTCGCCGGGGAAGTGTATGCCCCCCCTACCCCGCCGCTTCGATGATCGGCACGAATTTCGCCGCGGTCAGGCTGGCGCCGCCGACCAGCGCACCGTCGACATCCTCGGTTTCCAGGATCGCCGCCGCATTCGCACCCGTTACCGATCCGCCATAGAGGATGCGGATCGTGTCGGCGGCGTCGCCGACCAGCGTGCGCAGCTTGGCGCGGGCGATCGAATGGACTTCGGCGATTTCGTCGAGCGTCGGCGTGCGGCCGGTGCCGATCGCCCAGCGCGGTTCATAAGCGAGGGTCAGCCACGCGCCGGTGGCGAGATCGGGCACGGATTTCTCGATCTGCGCCTGCACCACGCGCGCGGCGCGGCCGGCGTCGCGCTCGGCATCGGTCTCGCCCACGCACAGGATGACGCCGAGGCCGTGGCGGTGCGCGGCGCTGGCCTTGGCCCAGGCGTCCTGGCTGGTCTCCCCCTGGTCGGCGCGGCGTTCGCTATGGCCGACGATGGTGAAGCTCGCCCCCGCCTCGGCGAGCATCGATGCCGACAGACACCCGGTGTGCGCGCCGCTTTCCGCCGCATGAACATCCTGCCCGCCGAAAGCGAGGCCGGGCACGCGCTGGACGGCGGGAGCAATCAGCGTCGCGGGCAAGGCAATCGCCACATCGACTGCAGGATGCGCGCGCGCCGCAACGGCGATCGCGTCGAGTTCGGCCAAGGCGGCCAGACTGCCATTCATCTTCCAATTGCCCGCGACCAGCTTGCGACGTGTCATGCCCATCCTCTTTTTCTGCCTTTTGCCCAGCGATAACGCCCGTGCCGGATCGCACAAGTCCAAGCCCCGGCTTGAAGCCGCCCGATCACACCCCTAAAGCGGCGGAGACTACGCTCCAGACAGATTGGCCGCTCCCGCTCATGCTCAGTTTTTTCCGCCGAATGATCCGCCACCCGCTGGGGGCCGCCGTCGCGCTTGGATTTGTGGCGTTGCTTGGCCTGGCGTTCGTGCTGTCGGATAAATCGGGCCTGTCGGGCAGCGGCACCCCCGCCGCCAAGGGCGACACCGTCGCCACCGTCGGTAACAAGACGATCGCGCTGGGCGATTTGCAGGCGGCGGTACAGCGCGACTTCAACCAATATCGCCAGGAGCAGCCGTCGCTGACGATGGCGCAATTCGTGGCCGGCGGCGGGTTCGACGCGACGCTGGAACGGCTGATCGATTCGACCGCCTTCCGCCAGTTCGCGCAGAAGCAGGGCATGGTCGTCAGCAAGCAGGCGGTCGATGCGGTGATCGCAAGCCAGCCGGGGCTCACCGGGCTCGACGGCAAGTTCGATCAGGCACGCTATGAAGCGGTACTGAAGCAGAACGGCACCAGCGACGTGCAAGTCCGTACCGACATTGCCGACCAGACACTGACGCGCCAGTTGATCCTGCCGACGATCGGCGCGAGCCAGGTGCCGGTGCAGCTGGCGCTGCCTTATGCCAGCCTGTTGCTGGAAAAGCGCAACGGCACGGTCGGCTTCATCCCCAGCCAGGCGGTCGCAGCGGGCCCCGCCCCGACCGAGGCGGAACTGAACACCTTCTATACCCGCAACCTGTCGCGCTACCGCGTGCCGGAGCGGCGGATCGTGCGCTATGCGCTGGTCAATGCCGCCGCCGTCGCCGCCACGCCAACCGATGCCGAGATCGCTGCGGCCTATAAGGCGCAGGCGGCAAGCTTCGCCGCCGCCGATCTGCGCACGATCGCGCAAGTCGTCGTCGCCGATCAAGCTGCCGCCACCGCGCTCGCCGCCAAGGTGCGCGCAGGCACGCCGATCGAGCAGGCGGCACGCGCCGCCGGGCTGGAAGCCGCGACGCTGACCGACCAGCAGAAGGCGGCCTATGCCGGGCAGACCTCCCCCGCCGTTGCCGATGCGGCCTTTGCCGCCAAGGCAGGCGATGTCGTAGGGCCGGTGCGCGCGCCGCTTGGCTTCATCGTCGCAAAGATCGTGAAACAGCATGTTCAGCCCGCCAAGTCGCTCGCCGAGGCGACGCCCGGCCTGCGCGAGACGCTGCAGAAGCAGAAGACGGCAGCAGCGCTGACCGACAAGCGCAACGCGATGGAAGATGCGCTGTCCAAGAGCAATTTCGACAATCTCGTCACGCAGCAGAAGCTGACACCGCTGCGCACCCCCGCGCTGCTCGCGGGCGGGCAGGACATCGACAACCCCGCCGCCAAACCTGACCCCGCCCTCGCGCCGATCCTCGCCGCCGCCTTTGCAGCCCAAGCCGGAGACAGCCCGCAAACGGTGCCGCTGGGCCCAGATGGCAGCTTTGCGCTGGTCGCGGTCGAGAAGATCGTACCCGCGGCACCGCGTCCGCTGGCGCAGATCCACGATGCCGTGGTGCGCGACTTCACGCTCGACCGTGGCCAGCGCGAGGCACGCAAGATCGCCGCAAGCGTCGTCGCCAGCGCCAATAAGGGCACACCGCTGGCCGAGGCGCTCGCCGCGACAAAGCTGAAGCTGCCGCCACTGCGCCCGGTCAACGCGCCGCGCGCCGCGCTGATGGCAAATCCGCGCCAGGTGCCAGCCCCGCTGTCGCTGCTGTTCAGCATGGCCGCCAAGACCACCAAGCTGCTCGAAGCGCCCGACAAGGCCGGCTGGATCATCGTCCATCTCGACTCGATCGAATCGGGCGATGCGCGCGGCAATGACAAGGTGATCGCGGGAACGCGCGCTGACATTGGCAAGGTGATCGGCCGCGAATATGCCGGTGCCTTTGGCAAGGCCGTGCAAAAGGCAGTCGGCACCACGCGCAACACCGCTGCGATCGCCAAGCTCAAGCTCGACATGCTGGGTGGCGTGAGTGCGACCGATCAGCCCTGATACTGCGGCAGCACACGCCGCGCTCGCCACCGGTCGCCCGGCGCTGCTGTGGCAGCGCCAGGTCGCCGATACCGAAACGCCGGTCGCGGCCGCGCTGAAGCTGATCGAGCCGGGTCGTGGCGACTTTTTGCTCGAATCGGTCGAGGGCGGGGAAACGCGCGGGCGGCATAGCTTGATCGGGCTCGCGCCCGATCTGGTGTTCCGCGCGCAGGGCAATAAAGCCGCGATCAACCGGCACTGGCTGACCGACCGCGACGCCTTCGCCCCCTGCGCCGAACCGACGCTCGACGCGCTGCGGTCGCTGGTCGCGTCGTGCCGGATGGACGTGCCCGCCGAATTGCCGCGCGCGCTGGCGTGTCTGGTCGGCTATTTCGGCTATGAGACGATCGGGCTGGTCGAACGGCTGCCCCGGCCCGAGAGCGATGCGCTGGGCCTGCCCGACATGATATTCGTGCGTCCGACGGTGGTGCTGATCTTCGACCGGCTCGCCGACGCGCTGTTCCTGGTCGCACCGGTCTGGCCCGATGCGACGCGTACGCCCGAGGCGATCGTCGCCGAGGGGCTGGAGCGGATCGAGACGACTGCCGCGCGCCTCGCGACCGCGCCTTTGCCTGCGCCCGTGCGGGGCGAGGCGAGCGAGATCGCGCTGACTCCGACACTGCCGCCCGGCCGCTATGCCGAGATGGTGGCGCGCGCGAAGGAGTATATCGTCGCGGGCGACATCTTTCAGGTGGTGGTGTCGCAGCGTTTCACGGCACCGTTTCCACTGCCCGCGTTCGAATTGTATCGCGCGCTGCGGCGGATCAACCCGTCGCCGTTCCTCTATCATCTCGATCTGCCGGGCTTTGCGCTGACCGGATCGAGCCCGGAAATTCTGGTGCGCGTGCGCGACGGCGAGGTGACGATTCGCCCGATCGCCGGCACGCGCCCGCGCGGCAAGACCGCCGCCGAGGACGAAGCCAATCGCCAGAGCCTGCTCGCCGACCCCAAGGAGCGCGCGGAACATCTGATGTTGCTCGATCTCGGCCGCAACGATGTCGGCCGCGTGGCCACCGCTGGCAGCGTGACGGTGACCGCCAGCTACACCACCGAATTCTACAGCCATGTCATGCACATCGTCTCGAACGTCATCGGCCAGCTAGCGCCCGAGCATGACGCGCTCGACGCGCTGTTTGCGGGCTTCCCGGCGGGCACGGTCAGCGGGGCACCGAAGGTGCGTGCGTGCGAAATCATCGCCGAACTGGAGGGTGCCGTGCGCGGCCCTTATGCGGGCGGCGTCGGCTATTTCTCGCCTGATGGATCGATGGATTCGTGCATCGTGCTGCGCACCGCGATCGTGAAAGACGGCATCATGAACGTGCAGGCGGGGGCGGGAATCGTTGCCGATAGCGAAGCGGCGTATGAACAACGCGAATGCGAGGCCAAAGCGGGAGCGCTTCTCGCCGCCGCGCGCGAGGCGATCGCGCGGGCGGCAGAGAGCGGGTTCGGGCAGTAATAAGCGTCAGCGCTGCGCTTACTTACCCCCCCTTTCGGGCTGAGCTCGTCGAAGCCCACCTCTCCACGGGAGCGGGCGTGCCCGTGGCGAGATGCCCTTCGACAGGCTCGGGGCGAACGGACGGGAAGCGTGTCGACGCGCCGCCTCGTTACGGAACCTGGCTCGCCTGACGCTTCGCATCGGCCTTTTCGGCGGCATATTGTTCGGCACGCAACTTGGCGCAGCCGGTCTGGCCGCCCGAGCCGGTCGGCGAGCAGGTATCGGGCAGGCCACCTGCACGGCGGCCGACATCGTCCATCAGGGCGGCGCGATTGACCCAGCTCTGGTTCTGCGCCGGGATCGGCTTGTCGTCGCGCAGCGCCTTGGGAATGCGGTAGGGTTCGCCGACGCGCGCGCACACGACGATTTCTTCATCGGGATTGTTGGACTGCGGGCATTTTTCGTTACCCGTCAGCGTGACCGAGCGAATCCGAAGCGGCGGCTTGCCCGACTCGGCCTGTTTGGCTTCGGTCGTCGAAGCCTGCGGCGCGGTCTGCGCAAACGTCGCGGTGGAGATTGTGGCCAGCAAAACGGCGACGGCGAGAGAGCGCAGCATGGGAAATTCTCCTTGGGACACGGCAACGTGTAGCACGTCTGGTTAGATCCAACCTGAACGGCGTCTTTATCACCGCGATTGTCGTATCAGCACAAACAGGTTAGCGGCGCGCCATGATCCTCGTTATCGACAATTACGACAGCTTCACCTGGAACCTGGTCCACTATCTGATGGAGTTGGGCGCGGAGGTAAAGGTCGTGCGCAACGATGCGCTGACCGCCGCCGAAGCGCTGGCCAGCAATGCGCAAGGATTCCTGATCTCCCCCGGCCCGAAGACGCCGACCGAAGCCGGCATCTCGCTCGACCTGGTCGCGGCCTGCGCCGTCGCCGGGCGACCGCTACTAGGGGTGTGTCTGGGTCATCAGGCGATCGGCCAGCATTTTGGCGGACGCGTGGTGCGCGGCGGGTTGATGCACGGCAAGACCTCGCCGGTGACGCATGACGGAACGGGCGTGTTCAAGGGGCTCCCCTCGCCCTTTACCGCGACGCGCTATCATTCGCTGATCGTCGAGGATTTGCCGGAGACGCTGCTGGTCAACGCGCGCGCGGATGACGGCTCGGTGATGGGCGTGCGCCATGCGACGCTGCCCATCCATGGCGTGCAGTTCCACCCCGAGAGCATCGCCACCGAACATGGCCATGCGATGCTCGCCAATTTCCTGGCGGATGCGGGGATTGTCGGATGACCACCCTCGCCCTCCTCCCCGATACGGCATCGCCGCTCAGCCGCGAAACCGCCGCGCAGGCGTTTGCCGACCTGCTCGACGCGCGGACGTCGGAAAGCGAAATCGAGGCCTTCCTGATCGGGCTGACCGAACGCGGCGAAACGAGCATCGAAATTGCCGAGGCAGCGCGCGCGATGCGCGCACGCCTGCTGCCGATCGATGCACCGCCGGGCACCGTCGACGTCTGCGGCACCGGCGGCGACGGGCATCATACACTCAACGTCTCGACCGCCGTCTCGATCGTCGTCGCCAGCACCGGCGTGCCGGTTGCCAAGCATGGCAATCGCGCGGCCTCGTCCAAGGCGGGCGCGGCGGATACGCTGGAGGTGCTGGGCCTCGACATGCACCGCGCCGGGTTGTGCGCGGAGGCGAGCCTGCGCGATATCGGCATCGCCTTCCTGTTCGCCGCCAATCATCATCCGGCGATGAAACGTATCACGCCAATCCGCCAGCGGCTGGGCCGCCGCACGATCTTCAACCTGATGGGTCCGCTCGCCAACCCCGCCGGGGTGACACGCCAGCTGATCGGCATCGCCCGCCCCGATTACGCAGCGACCTATGCCGCAGCGCTCGAACAGCTCGGCACCGAAGCGGCATTGGTCGTATCGGGCGAGGAAGGGCTGGACGAGTTGTCGAGTGCCGGGCGGAGCGTCGCGGTCAGCGTTGGACAGGTGGACTTGCCCGGCATCATCACGCCCGAAGACGCCGGATTGCCGCGCCACCCGGTCACCGCGATCCGCGGTGGCGACGCAGCGTATAACGCCGCCGCGCTCCGCCGCTTGCTTCAGGGCGAAGCGGGCCCGTACCGCGACGCTGTTCTCCTCAATGCCGCCGCCGCGCTGATCGTGGCGGGCACCAGCCAGAGCCTTTCCGAAGGCGTGGAGATCGCGCGCGACGCGATCGACAGCGGCGCGGCGAACGGCTTGCTCGATCGATGGATTGCCTATTCATGACCGACGTTCTCACCCGCATTCTCGAAACCAAACGCGCCGAGGTAGCCGCGCGCAAAGCGACGACGGCGATCGCCGAACTCGACGCCCGCATTGCCGCTCAAACCGCGCCGCGCGGCTTTCGCGCCGCGCTCGATGCGCGCGCCGAGACCGGCTATGCGCTGGTCGCCGAGATCAAGAAGGCCAGCCCGTCCAAGGGCCTGATCCGTGCCGATTTCGATCCGCCCGCCCATGCCGCCGCGTATCAGGCGGGCGGTGCGGCGTGCCTGTCGGTGCTGACCGACGAAGCGTGGTTCCAGGGGGCGGACAGCTATCTGACCGCCGCGCGCAATGCCTGTACACTGCCGGTGCTGCGCAAGGATTTCATGGTCGATCCGTGGCAAGTGCCCGAATCGCGTGGCCTTGGCGCTGATGCGATCCTGCTGATCATGTCGGCGCTCGACGACGGACTGCTCGCCGAGATCGAGGCGAGTGCGCTCGAATGCGGCATGGACGTGCTGGTCGAAGTGCATTCGCACAGCGAAATGGAGCGCGCGCTGAAGCTCAAGTCGCGGCTGATCGGCGTCAACAACCGCAATTTGCGCGATTTCACGGTGGATTTCGCGCGCACCTATGAACTCGTGTCCAAGGCGCCCAAGGGCTGCACCTTCGTCGCCGAAAGCGGGCTTACCACGCGCGCAGATCTCGATGCGATGGCCGAACATGACATTCGCTGCTTCCTGATCGGCGAATCGCTGATGCGCCAGAGCGACGTCGAAGCGGCAACACGCGCGCTGGTCGGATGAGCGAGCTCACCCATCTCGATGCCGCCGGTGCGGCGCATATGGTCGATGTCGGCGGCAAAACGCCGACCCGACGTGAAGCCGTGGCGACGGGGCGGATCGACATGATCCTCGAAGCCGCGCGCGCAATCCGCGACGGGACTGCGCTGAAAGGCGATGTGCTGGCGGTGGCGCGGGTCGCGGGGATCATGGCGGCCAAGCGCACCAGCGAATTGATCCCGCTGTGTCACCCGCTGCCGCTGACGCGCGTCGCGATCGATCTGGTGGTGGACGAGAGCGGCGTCACCGCGACCGCGACGGCGGCGACCGAGGGCAAGACCGGGGTCGAGATGGAAGCGCTGACCGCCGTTACGGTGACGCTGCTGACGATCTACGACATGGCCAAGGCAATCGACAAAGGCATGACGATCGGCGGCGTGCAATTGCTGACCAAGACCGGCGGAAAATCAGGCGATTGGGCGCGATTGGAGTGAGGCGCTGGCGCGCGCCTGGCCGAGCGAGTGGCTATCCAAAACCAAGTCTAATCGACGAGCAGCCGACCGCCCTGTCGCGACATGTCCACGTCTGCGTCTGGTGGTGAGCTGACGGACCGCTTACGGCCGTTTGAGCTTTGAAGCAGACATTCGCTTCCGTCGGATGATCGCCACCAAGACGAGCGGCGTAAGGTAGAACCACGCAGTGTAGATCGCCCAGACCGTCACACCCTCCACGGTGCTTTCCTCGCTGAACGAAGGCCAGAGCGGAAGCTCCAAAGTAAAAAGACTAAACATGATGACGGGGATGGCTGTCGCCAACCAGACAGCGAATACCATCCAGAACAGCCAATATTGCCACGTGAGTGATGCCCGCGCCATGCCACGGTGAATGGCGGCATTTCGGACGCAGGTCCAGATCGGTTAATGACCGAAGTTGGGCGCGGCCCGCCGTAGCAGGCCGCGCCTTCAGCCCCTTAGAACTTGCCGCTCAGCGACACGCCGATGATGCGCGGGTCGTTGAACACGGCGGCATTGTAGTTGTCGAGCACGCCCTTGAGGTTCTTCTCATTGGTCAGGTTACGCACGAACACGGCCAGTTCGTACTTGTTCTCAGGGGCGGCATAACCGGCCTTCAGGCCAGCCTCGAAGGTGCCGTCCGAGGTATACTCGACCGTCTTGTACGGCACGAAGCTGGTATAGCCCTGCAGCGTGACGTCGCCCGCGAGGAACAGCTTGCCGCCATTGCCCAGCGGATAGTCATACCGGGCATTGGCATCGAGCTGATATTTCGGCGCGTCGGGCAGGACGTTGCCATTGATCTGCGCCAGCGTCGCCGCGCCGACATTGATCGTCGGGTTGAGCACGGTGCAGGTAACGACGCCGTTGAGCTTGCAGACCGGCGCATACACGCGCGTGTCGTTGATCTCGGTGTGCAGCACGCTGCCACCCAGGCCGAGCGTGAACTCGGGCACCGGACGCCAGGTCAGCTCCGCTTCGCCGCCCCACGCCTGCGCCTGATTGGCGTTGAACAACAGGCCGTTATTGTTGGCGTCGTTGCCATTCAATTGGATGTTGTGGACCTTGTAGTAGAAGCCCGTCGCGTTGAAGCGGAGCGTGTTGCCGAACAGGTTCGACTTGATGCCGGCTTCATACGAGGTGATCGTCTCCGACGTGGCCGTCACGAAGGCCGAGCTGAACACCGCGTTACGACCCTGGATCGTCGGCCCGCGGAAACCGTGCGAAACGCGCGCGAACACGTTCACGTTCGGCTCGACCGCATAGTTGAGGCTGCCTTCCCAGCTCGGCTGGGTATCGGCCAGGCGCACATAGCTCGCGGCCGCAGCCGGGAAGGTCGACACGCCGGCTGCGTTGCGCGGCGGCGTGACGAGGCGCGTGGTCTTCTCGTCATAGGTCACGCGCACGCCGCCGGTCAGCGTCAGCTTGGGGAGCAGCTCGTAGCTCGCCTGGCCAAAACCGGCATAGGACGTGTTGACGTTGCGCAGCACGACGAAGTTGTTCGGGTTCGGGTTGGTCCCGAACGAATTGTCGAGCAGGAAGAAACCGCGCTGGTCAAATTCGGTCGTATCGCGCGATTCGAAGTAGATGCCGCCGATCTGCCACTTGAAACGCCCGGTGCCGTTGCTGGCCAGCCGCACTTCCTCGCTTAGCTGGTCGAGATCGCGCACGCGGCCCTGGCTCTCGCCGTAGAACTTGCCGCCCGCGAAATTGACCGCAGCACCGCCATCGGTGTCGCCGCGGCTATAGCCCGACGTCGATTCATACGCGGTGATCGAGGTCAGCGTGACCGCGCCGAAATCGTTCTTCGCGTTGAACGAGCCGCCATAGGTCCGGTACGCTTGTGGGTTGTTATGGCCCTCATCGAGCGCGATGCTGTCGCGCGGTTCGGCGCTGACATCATTGGTGCCGAGCTTGATCGCGCCGCGATGGAAGATCGTCGACGTGCCCGAGTAATTGCGCGCATGCGCCGAAACGATGCCGGTGAAGCCGGTTTCGGGCGGGGTCAGCATCAACTGGAGGCGGACATCCTTTTCCTCGAACCCGCCGAGCTTGTTCTTGCCGCCGACGGTGCCGTCGTCGCTCGGGCCGGTATAGCTGTTGTCGATCCAGTTATCGCGACGCTGATACAGGCCCGACACGCGGAACGAGAGCACGTCCTTCACGATCGGCCCGCCGACGCCGGCGTCGACCGACACCGTGTTGTAGCTGCCATAGGACGCCGTCGCACGGCCTTCATAATCGTTGGTCGGCTTGTTGGTGTCGAACTTGATGATGCCGGCCGTGGTGTTCCGGCCGAACAGCGTGCCCTGCGGCCCGCGCAGCACTTCGATCTGGTTCACGTCGAACACCGGGTTCGACTTCAGCACGACATGCTCGAGCACGACGTCGTCCTGGATGATCGACACGGGCTGCGACGCGCCGAGGTAGAAATCGATATTGCCGAGGCCGCGAATGTAGAAGCGCGGGAAGATCTTGCCGGTGGTCGTCTCGGCATAGAGGCCGGGGACGCGGTTGGCGAGTTCGAGCAGCGTATCGCCGCCACCCGCCGTGAAGTTGCGCAGATCGGCACCCTGCAGCACGCCGACCGAAACCGGCACCTTCTGCAGGTTCTCGCTGCGACGTTGCGCGGTGACGACGATGTCCCCGAGATTATCGTCGGCGGCGGGCGTCTGCACCGCTGCGGCTGCGGCAGGAGCATCCTGCGCGCTGGCAGCGCTGGCACCGGCAAGCGCGACAAACGCGGTGCCGAACAGGAGTGCGGACTTGGCGACGAGTGATTTGGACACGATGTTCCCCATTTGTGAGTTTAGCGTACTGCGGACATGACAACACGCGCGCAGCCCCCTTTGCGGGTGTCTGCGCGATGCGCTCTGAGCGGGCTTCGACTTGGTAAAGTCTGGTTGCTGAGGCGCGGCTAGGCCGAGATTATGTCGCGATTGTGACAGTTTGGACCGAAGGCCGGGATTGACCCACGACTGTGGTTTCCGTGCAACTACCCTGTGCGTGTGCGACCAATGGGCCCGTTTGCGGCAAGCGCGCGCCTTCGCGTAAGGAAGGACAAGCTGACCGAGGAGGATCATCCGAATCTTGATCGAGAGCACTGCGCAGCCCCGAGGGAACTGGTACCTGGCCGAATGAATCACATACGACCGAACCTGCTGGAACGATTGCCGCTCCTGATGGACCGCCCCATCGCGGCTTACGCCCTCGCTACGGTGTCGGCCGTTCTGGCGGGACTTTTACGTAGCGCGCTGAACCCGTATTTCCCGCCGGGCTTTCCGTTTCTCACCTTCTTTCCGGCGGTCATCATCTCGGCGTTCCTGTGGGGTCGGGGGCCGGGCGTGCTGTCGGCGATTCTGTGCGGGCTTATCGCCTGGTATTTCTTCATCCCGCCGCTGTTCAGCTTTCAGATCGAGGTGACAACCGCGACCGCGTTGCTCTTCTATATCGGCGTCGTCGCGGTTGATATTGCGCTGGTCGATATGATGCAAAAGGCCAACGCCCGCCTGCGCGAAGAACGCGAACGCACGCGTGAACTGGCGGCCCAGCGCCTGGATCTGGTCGAACGCAGCAATGTGCTGTTCCACGAATTGCAGCACCGCGTGTCCAATAATTTGATGATGGTCGCCGCATTGCTCAGCGTGCAGCGTCGCGCGATCGCCGATGAAGCCGCCAAACAAGTCCTCGACAACGCCGTCCACCGCGTCCAGCTGATCGGGCGAATCCAGCGGCAATTGTATGACGTGAGCGGGGGACAGGTCGCCCTTCATGCCGTGGTCACCACATTGGTCGCCGATCTCGCCGAGGCCGGCGGGAAGCCCGGAATCGCGTGTCGCGTCGACGCGCAAACCGATCTCGTGCTCGATCCCAATGCGCTGATCCCGCTGGCGTTGATCCTGGCGGAGGCCGTCGCGAACGCCTTCGAACATGGCTTTGCCGATCGCGAAACCGGGCGGATCGACGTGGTCGTACAGCGCACCGACGACACGCTCGACCTCAGCGTTACCGACGATGGTGCCGGTTTGCCCGATGGGTTCGACATGACCCGCACGACCAGCCTCGGCCTGACCATCGCCAGCACCCTGGCGCGGCAATTGGGGGGACGGTTCGATGTCGCGGCAACGCCGACTGGCGGTACGATCACCCGGCTGACGATCGAGCGGATTGCCCCACCCGCGACGACCCGCTGATACCCGCCAGCCTTACCGGAAAGCATGACGATGGCCTCTCCTCTGATCTCCGTGTCCCATGCGCAAGCGCGCCTGTTCGCGCTTGGTGCCGCAGTACCGAGCGAAACGCTTCCACTGGCCGCGGCCGCCGGACGCTGGCTGGCAAGCGAGGTCTACGCCTTGCGAACCCAGCCCTATGCCGATCTCTCGGCGATGGACGGCTATGCAGTGCGGTTCGACGATTTGCCGGGGCCGCTGCGCGTGATCGGCGAAAGCGCCGCCGGACGCCCCTTTACCGGGACGTGCGGCGCGCACGAAGCGGTGCGCATCTTTACCGGTGCCGCCGTGCCGCCGGGGGCCGATAGCGTGCTCGTTCAGGAAGAAGCCGCGCGCGAGGGCGACAGCCTTACTCTGTCCGGCGATGGCCCGGTGCGCGGCGGCAATATCCGCCGCAGGGGGCTCGATTTCGCCAGCGGTGAGGTGCTCATCGCGAAGGGCGAGCGGCTGACAGCAGCGCGCGTCGCACTGGCGGCGATCGCCGGACACGCCGAATTGACGGTCGCGCGGCGGCTGCGCGTCGCGGTCGTTGCGAGCGGGGACGAACTGGTTGCGCCGGGTGCCAGCGGGCCACCCGATGCGCTGCCCGAATCCAACAGCGTGATGCTGGCGACGTTGCTTGGTGATTTGCCTGTCGACGTCCTTCGGCTCGGCATCCTGCCCGACCGGCTCGATGCCATCGCCGCCGCCTTTGCGGCGGTGGAAGCCGACATTCTCGTCACCACCGGCGGTGCCTCGGTCGGCGACCATGACCTGATCCGTCCCGCACTGGAGGCGGCAGGCGGGAGGATCGATTTCTGGCGGATCGCGCTGCGGCCCGGCAAGCCCATGCTGGCAGGGCGTTTGCGCGGGACTACGGTGCTGGGCCTGCCCGGCAACCCGGTGTCGGCCTTCGTCACCGCGACGGTGTTCCTGCGCCCGCTGATCGCGCATCTGAGCGGCGCGCGCGATGCGATGCCGGTTTTGCGCACGGCGATCCTCGGTTCGGCGTTGCCCGCCAACGGCGTGCGGCAGGATTATCTGCGAGCGGAGACGCGCGACGGGCGGGTGTATGTCGCGCAGCGCCAGGACTCGTCGTTGTTGCGGACGCTCGCCGAGGCCGATTGCCTGATTGCCCGTGCACCGCATACGCCAGCCGCCGAGCCCGGCGACTCGGTGGAAATCCTCGCGCTCCCGTAAAGCGCGCGCTTGACGCGTGATTTTTCGTTCCGTATAGGTTCGTTGTCTGTTCCGACGAAAGGGCCCGAGCGATGCTAACGCGCAAGCAGCATGAGCTGATCTGCTTCATCAACGACCGGCTTGATGAGACCGGGGTGTCGCCGTCGTTCGAGGAAATGAAGGAAGCGCTCGACCTCAAATCCAAATCGGGCGTCCACCGCCTGATCAGCGCGCTCGAGGAACGTCAGTTCATCCGCCGCCTGCCCAATCGAGCGCGCGCGCTCGAAGTGCTGAAAATGCCCGAGCGTGGCACCAACACACCGACCAAAACCACTGCTGCGCCCGCCGCCAATCTCCGCGCGATGCCGGAGCCCGCCAATGACGTGATCGAGATCCCGCTGCACGGCCGCATCGCCGCCGGTGTACCGATTGAGGCGTTCGAGGGTGCCTCGATGCTTGCCGTACCCGCCGCCCTGCTCGGCAGTGGCGAGCATTATGCGCTGGAAGTCGCCGGGGATTCGATGGTCGAGGCCGGCATCCTCGACGGCGATTATGCGCTGATCAAGCGCCAGGAGGTCGCGCGCGACGGCGAGATCGTCGTGGCGCTGATCGAGGAAAGCGAAGCCACCCTCAAATATTTCCGCCGCGAAGGCGCGATGATCCGGTTGGACCCGGCAAACCGGGCGTATGACCCGCAGCGTTATGCGCCCGCACAAGTGCGCGTGCAGGGCAAGCTGGCGGGGATTTTGCGGCGGTACGATTGAGGGGGAGCTCTGACGGGTTTCGCCCGATGGTCACCGCTCAAGATCCTGATCAGCGGCTCGATAGCTCTCCTTCCTTTGGAAGGGCTTGAACAGGCTGAACAGTCTCGTCCCAGGGATGTTATGAACAGCCAACCGGATTAACGCGGGAGGAAATTGTGTCGGAAGCGCCAGAAGTCGATCTGTTGCACGCGAGCATCCAACGCGTCTGGAACGAGCGTGACGACGTCGTCCGGCTCGCTGCAATCGACGAGATCTACCACGCGTATGCAACAATATTCGAGCCGGCCCGCGCAGTCAGCGGCCATAAAGCCATATCCGAGGTGGTGGCAGGTGTTCTTGCCGATATGCCGCCCGGTTTCCGCTTCGAAATCGATGGGCCTGGCCTCGGCCATCACGGCGTCGCAACGGCGCGGTGGAAGGGTGGCCCGCCCGGTGAAATCACGGTGACCGGTGTCGATGTTGCCCGTGAGAAAGACGGGAAGCTGATCGAACACTATTTCTTCTTCAATCCGTCGCAGTGAGACGCCGCAGAAGCAATCTTGTCTAAGGAGAGAAAGGGGGCAGGCACGTTAAAAAGCCATCTGCTTTCCGCCAATTGCGTAGATAGCCATCTTCAAGCATTCTACTATGGGCAAGTCCGGTGGGAAACACGACTTGAAGCGCGAGATTTGGTTTAAAAAGGTTCTATGGAGCTACATGCCCTGTAATCTGACGGGCCTCTTATTAATTTGTGGACTCGTCTTTATCGGGGTTGGCGGGGTTTTTGTGGGGCAGTGGGCGCTGCGAGCCGCCGATGTAGACGGTGCGGACGACTGGCCCTTTTTGCTGATAATCCCGACCGTTATCTCTGGCTGGATCATCGCAGAACGCCATAGTTAAGTTCATAGTGAGCCGCAGTTTGAACGACCGCTTCCCACCAAAATTTGGCCGCGCCGGGCGGGGAGGATGATGTCGGGCCAATTCTATACCGGTCGGTGTTTCAGATATGCTGCCGTCCGACGGGCGCTCCGCCTTCGCGCAACCGAGAAGCCCGTCATCGACGCCCGGCCATCGCTTGATCCCTTCTCCCACTCCCACCAAAGCGTCCGTGCCGTACCCCCGGCAATACCGGCATCGTCACCCACGGATGCCGGTCGCCCGCATGGCGCACCGTGCGAACCGACGCCGTGCCAAGCGCGATCGCCACTCCCCCGCTGCGGGCCAGCGTCGCCCGGTCGAGCCGTAGCCAGCGCGGTGCGCAGCGGCGCGGCAGGCGGCGTTCGCTGATGACGATGTCGGCCTCTGCGCACGCCGCCATCAGATCGGGCGCGGGGACGAGATAGGCGCTGCGCGTCGCGAGGATGCGCCAGTCGCGGCCGCCGGCGCGGCGCGTCATCAGGCACAGGTCGCGGCTGCAGCGCGCTTCGGGCTGTTCGGACATCAGCACCGGTAGGTCCTCAATCCCGCCATTCTCCGCCAGCATGTCGGCGGTGTAATCGCCGGTACGGTCGCGCAGCAGCGCCAGATCGCCGCGTGCTGTGCGGATCGCGACGTGGCGGCCGTCGCCCGTCACCAGCACGTCTGGCGCGGGCGTCAGCAGCGCCCATACCGCGCCGACCGCGAGCGGCAGCAGCCCCAACCGCCGCCAGCGCGTGCGCCATAACGCCAGCCACAGGCCACCCACCACCATCAGGGCGTAAGCAGCACCGGGCATGGCGGGCAGCGGCGCGACCGATCCGGGAATGGCGGCGGTGGTGTGCGCGATCCACAGCAGTAGATCGAGCGAGCGCGCCGTCGCCCACCAGAACGGTGCCCCCGCGCCGATGCAATCAAAGAGCAATGCCAGCGCCTCCAGCGGCATCGTCACGAAGGTGGTGAGCGGAATCGCCACGATATTGGCGACCGCGCCGTACACCCCGGCTTTCTGAAAGTGGAACAGCGAGATCGGCAGCAGCGCCAGTTCCACGACAAGGCCCGTCAGCAACAACGAAGCGAGCTCGCGCGCCAGCTTTGCCAGCCGAGATTGCTCGCGCGGGCCGAACCAGCCGCGGACCGCGGGGTGCTCGTTGAGCGCGATGATCGAGGCGACCGCGGCGAAGGACAGCTGGAAGCTCGGCCCCGCCAGCGCCTCGGGATAGAGCAGCAACACCACCACCGCGCCCGCCGCGACCAGCCGCAGCGTCAACGCCTCGCGCCCCAGCGCCAGCGCGATCAGCACGAACAGCGCGGCGACGCACGATCGGATCGTCGGCACTTCCGCCCCGGTCAGCAGCGTGTAGCCGATCGCCGCGAGCGCCCCCGCCCCCGCTGCAATCAGCGGCAAGCGCCAGCGCAAGGCCAGCCACGGGCTGAGCGCGAGCAGCCGCATCACCAGCACCATCACTGCGCCCACCGCCGCCGTGATGTGCAAGCCGCTGACCGAGAGCAAATGCGCAAGACCAGAGCGGCGCATCGCCTCATTATCGGCCATCGGAATGCTGCCCTGGTCGCCTGTAGCCAGCGCGGCGGCAATGCCCCCAGCCCCGCCCCCGCCCGCTTGCGCCTGAATATGCTGCGACAGCCGCACGCGCAGCCCTGCCGCCGCCGCTGTACCACCGCCCGCGACGATACGGATCGGCGCGAAGCCGCGCCCGGTCGCACCGATTCCGTCAAACCAGGCGGTGCGGGCATAATCATAGGCTCCGGGCACGGCGGGTTCGGGGGGCGGCATCAGCCGCGCCGACAACAACAGCGTGGCTCCCGGCGCCAGCCCGACTGGAACATCGGCGTCGGTCAAATTGACGCGCAGATGCGCGGGGAGCGTTGGCAGCGGCTGGGGCGGCCCGCGCCGTTCGGGCACCGCCAGCACCCGGATCGGCGCGAGCCGCACACGCACGAGCCCCCGCGCCACCAGCGGCTCCACCCGCTCGACCCGCGCGGAGAAGGTTGCGATCGTCGGGCGCGCCAGCACGCCCGCCGCGACTCGCTCGGCGCGGCCCCAGATCAGTGCCAGCCCAAGCAGGACGCAAAAACCGCCGACCGCAACCACCCGCGCCGCCCGCCCATGCCGCGCGAACGCCACGCCGCCAAGCGCCACCGCCACCGCAAGACACCCCACCGCACGCCACGCCACCGGATCGGGCAGCACGAACCACAGAGCGATCCCCGCCCCCAGCGCCACCGGCACCCACAAGGCCAGTTGGTCGCGCTCCGCCTCCAGCCACCGCTCGAGTCGGGCATTGACGGCGGCAAACCCCCGAAGCACGCCGATTTGAAGCGCGGGAAGGTGCGTGCTAGGGGCGCTGAAGGCTGATCCGGCCATCCATCCTCAAGTCTGGGAGCATGCGCGATTGAGCGCAATATCTGATCCCGCCACGGCCCCCGCCGTCGGCGCCACCACCACCCCCACCGACGCCACGGTCGTCACCCGGTTCGCGCCGTCGCCGACTGGCTTCCTGCACATTGGCGGGGCGCGCACCGCCTTGTTCAACTGGCTCTATGCGCGTCACCATGGCGGCAAGTTCCTGCTGCGCATCGAAGATACCGATCGTGCGCGCTCGACCCAGCCGGCGATCGACGCGATCCTGACGTCGATGCGCTGGCTCGGGCTCGATTGGGACGGCGAGGAAGTGTTCCAGTTCGCCCGTGCGGCGCGCCATGCCGAGGTCGCTTATCAATTGCTGGCGGCGGGCCAGGCGTACAAATGCTTCGCCACCGCCGACGAGCTGACCGAAATGCGCGAGGCGCAAAAAGCGGCAGGCAAGCCGATGCGCTATGACGGCCGCTGGCGCGACCGTTCGCCCGACGAGGCCCCCGAGGGCGCGCCGTTCGTCGTGCGACTGAAGGCCCCGCGCGAGGGTGCCACCACGATCGAGGATCGCGTCCAGGGCAGCGTCACCGTGCAGAATGCCGAGCTCGACGATTTCGTCCTGCTGCGCTCGGACGGCACGCCGACCTATATGCTGGCGGTGGTGGTCGACGATCACGACATGGGCGTCACCCACATCATCCGTGGCGACGACCATCTCAACAACGCCTTCCGCCAGCTTCCCATCATGCGTGCCATGAATGCGATCGAGGGCGGCTGGCCCGACCCGGTCTATGCGCACATTCCGCTGATCCACGGGTCGGACGGTGCCAAGATGTCCAAGCGCCACGGCGCGGTCGGCGTCGAATTCTATCGCGACGAACTTGGCATTTTGCCCGAAGCATTGGAAAATTATCTGCTGCGGCTCGGCTGGGGGCATGGCGATGACGAAGTCATCAGCCGCGACCAGGCGATCGCGTGGTTCGATCTGGACGGCGTCGGCAAATCACCTGCACGTTTCGATTTGAAGAAACTCGAGAATTTGAACGGCCAGTATATTCGCCAGGCCGACGATGCGCGCCTGGCTGAGCTGGTTGCGCCACGACTCGAGGTCACGCCGAACTCGGAACAGCTCGATCTTCTGCGTCGCAGCATGGCATCGCTGAAACCGCGCGCGGCCAATCTCAATGAATTGGCCAGCGGTGCTGGCTTTCTTTTTCGCACTCGCCCCCTTGAGATGGATCACGATGCGACAGCGCTGCTGTCGGGTTCTGCCCCCGCATTGCTCGCCCAGCTGCACGCGGCGCTTGACGCGGTCGAAGACTGGGATACGGAGGCGCTCGAAGCTGCGGTTCGGCAGGTCGCCGACGATGCAGGGGTCAAGCTCGGTCAAGTCGCGCAACCGCTGCGCGCCGCACTGACCGGACGCAAGACCTCGCCTGGGATCTTCGACGTGCTCGACTTGCTCGGGCGCGACGAGAGCCTGGGGCGTATCGCCGACCAGATGGCCGCATAGACGTCACGAAAGGACGACCGATGACTGACACTGTCAAGCTGAACGCCGCGGACAAGGATCTCGATTTGAAGGTCCTGCACGGTAGCGTGGGTCCGGACGTGATCGATATTCGAAAACTCTATGCCCAGACTGGTATGTTTACCTACGATCCGGGCTTCACCTCGACCGCAAGCTGCGATTCGGCGATCACCTATATCGATGGCGATGAGGGCGTACTGCTCCACCGCGGTTACCCGATCGGGCAGTTGGCCGAACAGTCGAGCTTCATGGAGGTGTGCCACCTCCTCCTGAACGGCGAGCTGCCGACCAAGGACGAACTCGACAAGTTCACCTACACGATCAGCCGCCACACGATGCTGCACGAGCAGCTCGCGACCTTCTATCGCGGTTTCCGGCGGGACGCGCATCCGATGGCGATCATGTGCGGTGTCGTCGGCGCGCTTTCGGCCTTCTATCAGGATTCGGCCGACATCACCGATCCGCAGCAGCGCATGATCGCGAGCCACCGGTTGATCGCCAAGATGCCGACGATCGCGGCGATGGCGTATAAATATTCGATCGGCCAGCCGTTCATGAGCCCCAAGAACGACCTCAGCTACACCGGCAACTTCCTGCGCATGACCTTCGGCGTGCCCGCAGAGGAATATGTCGTCGATCCGGTGATCGAAAAGGCGATGGACCGTATCTTCATCCTCCACGCCGACCATGAGCAGAACGCGTCGACCTCGACCGTCCGCCTCGCGGGTTCGTCGGGTGCCAATCCCTTCGCGTGCATCGCGGCGGGCATCGCCTGCCTGTGGGGCCCGGCGCATGGCGGTGCCAATGAAGCCGCGCTCAACATGCTGCGCGAAATCGGCACGGTCGACCGCATCCCCGAGTACATCGCGCGCGCCAAGGACAAGAACGATCCGTTCCGCCTGATGGGCTTCGGCCATCGCGTGTACAAGAATTACGATCCGCGCGCGACCGTGATGCAGCAGACCGTGCGGGAAGTGTTCGCCGCGATGAAGGTGTCGGACCCCGTGTTCGACGTCGCGCTGAAGCTCGAGGAAATGGCGCTGAGCGACCCGTACTTCATCGAAAAGAAGCTGTTCCCGAACGTCGATTTCTATTCGGGCGTCATCCTCTCGGCGATCGGTTTCCCGACGACGATGTTCACCGCGCTGTTCGCGCTCGCGCGCACCGTCGGCTGGGTCGCGCAGTGGAACGAGATGATCGCCGATCCGGAGCAGAAGATCGGCCGTCCGCGTCAGCTCTACACGGGCCCGACGCAGCGCGATTACGTGCCGCTCGACGCCCGCTCGTGAAAGCGGTGAAGGCGCTCGCCCTGGTGGCGGGCGTCGTCCTGCTGGCCTTCGGGCTGCTGTTTGCGGGCCAGGGCCTTGGCATCATCCTGTGGCCCGCGTCGAGCTTCATGCTCGCTCAGCGCGAATGGGCGGTGTACGGCGCGCTTATCGCGCTGGCGGGCGTTGCGCTGCTGTGGTGGTCGCGGCGCTGAGCGTTGGTCGCACGCAGGCATATTCGGCGTTTATTGAACCGAAGTACTGCCTGCGGCATTAACGGCGCGGCCGTTCGCACGAGATGGGCGACGAGCGGCGGGGCGTGCCGTCTCCCCGGTATTTCCCGTCTTGAACCGCTCGGTCTGCTGCGCAAGCGATCCCACCTCGGCGGTCAGGTTGCGCGCCGCTGCCGACGTTTCCTCGACCATCGCGGCGTTCTGCTGCGTTGTGCGATCCATCGAGCTGATCGCGCTTGAGATTTCGCTGAGCGCCGACGACTGTGCGGCGGCATCGTCCGCCATCGAGCCGAGCAGATGGTGCACCTTCTCCACATCGCCCGAGATGTTGGTCAGCGACGTATCGACATTTTTCACGGCATGGACTGCGGTTCCGATATCGGCCTGAGTCACGGTCAACTGATCGCGGGCGCGCTTCGCCTCTTCCTCGGCGCGCATCGCAAGGGCCGAAACCAGATCGGCAACGACCGCGAAGCCCCGCCCGGAATCTCCGGCGCGCCCCGCTTCGACCGCCGCGTTCATGGCCAGAACGCGCGTTTGAAACGCAATCTTGTCGAGGCCTTCGATTACGGAATCGATGCCCTTGGCGCTTTCACCGACACGGATCATGGCTTGGACCGCCTGGTCTGCGGTCGCGCGACCGTTGGCGACAGTGTCGGTCGCCTGCTGCGCACGGTTGACCGTCTCGGCCGTCGCGGCGGCGGTAGCCCTGAGCCGCGAGTCGATCTGCACAAGCGATGCCGACGTCTGCTCAAGACTGGCGGCAGTGCCCTCGGTCCGCCGCGCAAGGTCTTCCGACGCGTGGGCGATTTCCGAAGAGCCGGTACGAATACCAGCGCTGCTCGCCACCACGCTACCGATCAATCCACGCAAGGACGTAAGCGCCTGGTTGAAGCTCGTCTCGATCGCGGCAAAGGCCGACGGCATGTTTGCAATGTCGTTGCTCAGATCGCCGTCGGCAAGCGCGGCCAAAGCCTGCGACAGGCTTTCGATTGCTCTGTTGCGCTCTGCTTGCGCTTCTTCGAAGTAGATCGAAACCGACAATTCCATGTCGAGTAAGGCGGCCTTGACGATCGCGCTGCTGGCATCGGCTGCGCTCGGACCGCGGAAGAGCGACAACAGGCGCCGCCACGGCGACAAATGGCGCGCGATTCCGGCGATCAGATTTTCCAGGACGAGCCCGTAGGCACCGATATACCAGCGCGGCTCAAGGCCGATGCGGGCATGGACCGCGCCGATGCGGCGGACGCTGGCGTGAAAATCCTGATCGAACGTGCCCGTCGCGATACGCGTCCAGTGGCTTTCCTGTGCCCGCTTGGCATGAGCCATATGCTGGTCGTCGCGGAAAAAAGCCGCGGTTTCCGGGGTCCTTCGGGCAGTGTGATAGAAACGGTCCAGTGCCGGACCAAGCAAAGTTCGAACTACCGGTTGTAGCTCCGCCAATACGGCCCGCTGCTGTTCGTCAATCGCCATGAAATCCAGGCGGGTTTGAACATCCTTGTCAATCATGTAGAATTGTCCCGATGTATTGGCACCGTTCGGCCCCTCATCGCTTTATAGACTACGAAATTAGACAATCGGACTCGACAGGCGCATTTTTGTGCGACCTTTCACTAGGCCAATAATGCGAGTGTCGCCAAAGTCCGCGGGTTTATCAGCGGCCCGGCAGGGTGAATACAAACCGTGCACCTTGCCCTGGGGCCGAATCCACCGTCACGTCGCCGCCCATCGCGCGCGCCAAACGGCGCGCTATGTAAAGCCCGAGCCCGCTGCCACCGACCTCGCGCGGATCGACGCGTTCGAACTTTTCAAAAATGCGGGCCTGATCCGCTAGCGCGATGCCCTTCCCCTGATCCGCGACGATCACCGCTGCAACTGTGCCTTCGCGCTCCGCGCGCACCCAGACCATCCCGTCGGTCGGCGAATAGCGAACGGCGTTGCCGATCAGATTGACCAACACTTGGAGGGCGCGACGGAATTCTCCGGTCGCGGCCAGTGTCTCGCCCAGCGACGGGCGGTCGATCCGCACCTTCGCTTCGGATGCGCGGACCTGCAGCAATCCTGCGGCGCGGCGTGCCACGTCGGCCAGGTCGATGGCTTCCTTGGCCACCACGAAATCGGGCCGCTCGATCGCCTGGAGATCCACCAGATCGTCGACCAAGCCCATCAAGTGCCGCCCGGCGCTGGCAATGTCGGCGGCATAATCGGCGTAGTCCTGCCGCAAAGGCCCTTCCGACTGGGCATGAATGCTGTCGGCATTGGCGATGATGCGATCGAGCGGCGCGCGCAGCGCTTGATCCAGCCGCATCGCAAAAGCGGTGGTGACGGCATCCGCAGCTGCGGGCGCAGCGGGCGGGATCACCGTCGGCGGAACGCTGTCGTCCAGCGCATACGCTGCACCGACAAAGCCGGAAAAGGCCCCATGGGCGTCGGTCCGTGGCGTGGCGGCAAGACGAACGCGATGCCCGGTCGCGCGAATCGTCGCCACTTGATCGTCGAAGCGTTGCTGCAACGCCAACCCGCCGAGAATCGGGAAGACCCCGCCATCCCCCTCCCCCAGTACGAACAAGCGGGTGACCGGCTGGCCCAGCATTGCTCCGGCATCGAAGCCATAACGTGCCCCGGCCGACAGCGACAGGAAGGTCAGCCGCAACGCGCTGTCGGTTTCCCACAGCCAATCGCCCTCGCTTCGCAGAAAGTCGGTGGCGCGCTCCTCGGCCGCCGCCGCCGGATGCCATGCCGCGCGACTGCGCCAGCCGGTGATGTGCAAACGGACATTGCCCGACGTCGCAGCGGATTCGGGCTCGGCCCGGACCCACAATTCCAGATCATCCGGCCCATCCGCCGCAACCACGCCGCGCGATACCAGAATACCAAGCCGCTGCGCCAACCGCGCGAGCGCGGCGATTTGGGGCACCGCCAGCGGCTGCCCGATGTCGCCACCGGCGCGCGCGTTGAGATCATGAAGGCGCTGATCCGCCTCGACCAGACGCCCGTCCCGATCGACCATGCCGCGCACCGGCGGCAACATTGGCTCACTCACGTTCATTGGTGCGTCCTCCGCCCCAGTGCCACCAGGGCCGCACGATAATCGCGATGCAGCAACAATGGGGCAAGGGCGTGGCGGGCCGTCGCGGGGGAAATCGCCAGAATGTCGTCAATCCCGTCGGCGAAACGATCGAGGTTTCGAGCCGGGTCCGCCTCGCAAAGCGCAAGCCCGATCCGCGCGATCGCCGCACGATCCAGTTCCAGCGCCCGTAACACCAGCCAGAACCGGCTGCCGTCGCGATCGAGAACGATCTCGCGCGCGTCGCTATAATCAAGCCCCAGCGCGCGCGCGAGCAACGCGATGAACAGCGAGAGACGCCGATCGGCCAGCGCCTCGACCAGGAGGATCGCCAATTCGCTCGCCTGTGGATCGAGCGCGCTGGCCAGGCGCAGCGCTGTGGCTTCCAGCCGATCGCCCTCATCATGCGCGGCGATGCTGCGAAGCGCGGCATCGACCAATGCGCGATCAAGCAGCGCTTGCGATTCGCTTTCCAGCGGCCCCATGCTCTCGCGGATCGCCGCCGCGACCCACCAGATGACTCGGTGATGCAGCTCGGCGGGAAGATCGGTAACGGCAGGCTGGCCGGGGGTGGGCGCAACCCGGCGACGGCTTTCCGCCGTCATCAAGGCGACGGCACTGGCCGAGATAACGCGATCTGCCGCACCGGCAAGACGTGGCAACAGGCTCGGACGGTCGGGATCGTCGGGCGATTCACCTGACAATGCATCGGTCAGAAGATCCTGTTGGACGCGGCCAAGCAGCTCTCGCATCAGTTCGGGATCGCGCAAAACGCCGGCTTGCGCCAGGCGCTGAAAAATCGACGGTTCCTCCGCTTCAATGGCGGCGGACAGGGGCGCTGCCTCGCGCGCCAGCAGCAAACGAGCGGCGTGGTGGCGCAACGCGCCTTCTACCGCCTGGACCAGATCGCCGAGCGTCGCCGCCATCGCGATTCGCGTGCGATCGTCCAGTCGCGCGGCATCTGCCAGGAAAAAGTCTGCAATGGCCACGCGCAGCCGATCGTCGGCGTGCGAATCCGCCGTCGCTGCCCGTGTGAGCAGTGCCGTGACGGCCCGATCGGCCGCGTCATCCTTGTCGCCACATTCATTCGACATGATCTCGGCAATAAGGGGTTGTCGTTAAAGCGAGACTAAGGCTTTTCGAGAAAGCCCTCAATGGCGACCGCCAGCGTCACGACAGCGTATAGTGCGGCAGCGCCTAGCGCGAACAGCGGCTGCCCCACCGCCAACAGCGGCAGCATAACCAGCGGATAGGCGACGGGGCTGGCCCATAAACGCCGGACCGGTGCCGATCCGGCGATCCGTTCGAGCAGAGCCGCAATGATAATGAAGGCAAATGCGAGGATCAGACCGGCCGGTCGATCTGCGCCATAGCCGACCAGCAGGGCGGCCACCGCGACAATTGCCGGGGTGGCATGCGTCGCGAGGCGCGCCACCGCGCCCTCGTCGCGGACCCAGGCCAGCGCCGCTGCGATCGCGGCGATGGCAATGGCAAGGTACGTCACTGCCATCCCGGCCGCAGCGTGCCCAAGAAAAATCGTCAACCAACCGCCAAGCGCAACGGCCACGCCCCCCGCCAGCAACGCGATCGATCCGACGCCGCGCGTCATCAGCGGTGGCAATATCAGGCGAACGAGCGGCGACAGCAAAAAGCGTTCGGCCCAACGCGCCGGTTTGCTGACCAGCGCCGCGACTGTTCCATTGCCACGCGCGGCCAGAGCCTGCGTACTGCGCTCGATACTGTGCCCGGGGGCCATATGCGGATCGAGCCGGACCTGATCCGCCGCCGCCTGCGCCGCAACCCGCAGCAAGGTCGACTGAAAATCGTAATCCCGCGGCAAGGCGGCGACTTCGGCAATGCGCTTGCAATCCAGCAAGGCGAGGCCCGCCCACGCCACATTGGCCCCGACACGTTCATAATGCGGATCCATCTGGTCGGTGACCAGCAGCGTATCCTGCGGCGCGGCGGCGATCGCCTGGACGACGTCGCCCGTGGTCACCACGCCGTCCGCGACGACAAGCACGCGCGCGAGCGGATGGAGTTTTTCCAGCACTTCGCGCGCACTGCGCACAGCGTCGACCGATACGCCGCGCCGCCCGATGCGGCTGATCGCGCCCAGCAATTCCGGCGTCATCCGCGCGACGACAAGAATGATGTGGGTCGCGCCCGCCGCCACCAATAAGCGCGCCTGGAACTCGATCAGCGTCAACCCGCCAAAAGGCAGTGTCGCCGCGAGTACACCCGCGCGATCATCGGCATCTTCGGTCGCAAAAATCAATCCAGCCAGCATCGCCTAGCTGTTAGGGGCTCGACTCGATTAAGGCAAAGCCCGCAAAACGATCACAGCCGCTCCACTGCGCGGCGCAAGCGCCGCATCAGCGCGGGGTCATGCGCAGTCGCCTCTGCCGCCTCGGTCGCGATCGCCATCAGCCGGATTGCCCCGAAACTCGCCGCGAGGCCGCGCATCCGCCATGCCGCAGCCCGCCATGCCTCGTCACCCTGTGCCGCGTCGAGCACGCCCAATCCGCGCTCGACGCTCTCCAGAAATGCGCCGCGCAGTTCCGCGATCAGGGCGGGCTCATCGCCCACCGCTGCCGCCAAGGTCGCATCGATTGCACCGGGATCATAGGCCATTGCGCCCGTCTAGCGGGGGAAGCGTTAAGACAAGGTTTCGCTATTCGCTTTGAACTGGCGACTTTCGTGATAAACAAGCATGATGAACGGGGGTTCTCGCATCATAGACCTGCGGCCGCACAGCGCCGCGCCACCCGCCGAAGCCGACGCGGAAGAAGCTGTGGCAATGGCGGAGTTTGCGCCCATGCCGGAGGATCCCATCGAACTGACCGAAGCGATTGACGATGAGCTACCGTCGCGGTCGGTGCCGTGGCTCCCGATTTTGGGGATGCTCGCATCGCTGGGGTGGATCGGCGCGATGCTGTGGTTGTCGCGGGACAGCTTGGCCACGCTGACGCCGCCTGCGCTGGTCAATTTCGTGGCCGGGCTGTGCGTGCCGCCGGCATTGATCGCGATTTTACTGGTACTGGCGCTTCGCACCAGCACCGCCGAGGCGCGTCGCTTCGGACAGACGGCACAGGCGATGCGCGCCGAGGCCGCCAGCCTCGAACGCACCGTCGCGGCCCTGGCGCACAGCATCGAGAGCAACCGCGCGAACCTGGCCGAGCAAACCGGTGCCCTGATGGCGTTGGGCGACGGAGCGGTTGCGCGGATGGCCTCGATCGGGTCGGGCCTGACCGCGCAAATCACGACCGCCGACGCCCATGCGGCAACCTTGGCTACGGCGGCCGACCAGGCGCATACGCGGCTCGAAGTGCTGCTGGCGCTGTTGCCGCGCGCGCATAACGAGACCGACGGGCTGGCGCAGTTGCTCAAGGAGACGGGCGTTACCGCGAGCGAACATGCCGCCGCGCTCGACGCCCAGCTCACCGCGCTGGCGGAGCGCGGGCGTGAGGCCGATGCCGTGGCAAACGGGGCTGCCCAGAAGCTCGCGGCGCATATCACGCGGATGGAAGTGACCAGCGAGACCGCCGGCGCGCGGCTGGAACAGGTCACCGGCGACATGTCGCATGCGGTGGACGGGCTGCTCGGTCGCACTGCCGACGCCGTCGACGAAGCTCGCAAGGGGATCGCTGCGCAGGGCGAAGCCATGCTGGCGATGCTTGGCACCAACCAGGCCGCGCTCGAGCGCGCCGCACACGACAGTGCCGAAGGCCTGGCGGCGCGCATCGCCGAGATCGAAACCCTGATCGATCGCGTCGCCGCCCGCCTCGCCGATCAACGTGCGGCCAGCGACACCATCGTCGAAGAGATCGACCAGGGACTCGTCCGCGTTTCCGAAACCTTCGAGACGCTCCATGACCGGGGTATTCAACGGACCCAGTCGCTGGCAGCATCGATCAGCGCGCTCGGCGGATCGGCCGATGCGATGACCGAAGCGCTCAAGACCGGCGACGAAATGGCGACACATGCCATCGCCTCGACCGAACATTTGCTGATGGCGCTCGATTCCGCCGCCCGCGAGATCGACGAGACCCTGCCCGAAGCGCTGGCCCGCCTCGACGACCGCCTTGGCGTCAGCCGCAAGATCGTCGGCCAGGCCAAGCCCGAATTGCTGTCGCTGGTGACGGCTGCGGAGAGCACGCACGACGCGATCGAATCGATCGCCCATGTCATCGCGCTCCAGCGCGACACCGTCAACGAACTGGCGAGCACGCTGCTCGACACGCTGTCCGACGGCAAGATCAAGGCCGATGCGCTGGGCGAAATGGTCGACGATACGATCGGGCGCACGCATCGCTTTGCCGAAGACGCCGCCCCCCGGCTGGTCGAGGCACTGCTGCGCGTTCGCGATACCGCCAGCGCCGCGGCCGACCGTGCGCGCGAAACGCTCGCAACCGTCATCCCCGAGGCGGCGCACGCTTTGGAACAGCAAAGCGCCGCCGCGATGGAACGCGCGACCCGCGTCGCGGTCGAACGTCAACTCGCCAGCATCGGAGAAGCGGGCGAAGCCGCCGCCGACGCCGCCGCGCGTGTATCCGAACGGCTTACGCAGCAAATGCTCGCCATCGCCGATTCAACCGCTTCGGTCGAAAGCCGCCTGCAGGATGCGCGCGCCGAGCGTGAAAATGCCGATCAGGAAACGCTGGCGCGCCGTGTTTCTTTGCTGATCGAATCGCTCAATTCCGCTTCGATCGACATCGCCAAGACCTTCTCCACAGACGTGTCGGACAGCGCCTGGTCAGCCTATCTCAAGGGCGATCGCGGGGTGTTCACGCGCCGCGCAGTACGCCTGCTGGATAGTGCCGAAGCGCGCGAGATTGCGCGCCTGCACGAAGAGGATCCGGCCTTCCGGGAGCAGGTCAATCGCTACATTCACGATTTCGAGGCGATGCTCCGCACGATCCTGTCGCAGCGCGATGGCTCCCCGCTTGGGGTTACGATCCTGTCGTCCGACATGGGCAAGCTGTACGTCGCGCTGGCACAGGCGATCGAACGCCTGCGTGCCTGATCTGCTCTGCCGGGCAGTCTAGGCCGTCAATTTGCCCGACGCCCAAAGGTCGGGCGGCGCTCGACCAACGGATTGGACTCCCGCTCCAGTTTCGCCAACGTCTGCTCGAACAGCGGCCGCAGCGCGACAATATCCTCGAGGGCCTCGTCGGGCGTGTCGCGGTTTTCCACGCAATCGCGCGCAATCGCTTCGATCCGCTCGGCAAGGATCGCCAGCGGCTCGGCCCCGAACTGACGCGCTTCGCCTTTCAGGGTGTGCGCCGGAATCACCATCGCTGCCGCATTGCGCGCGCGCATCGCGGTTTCGATCGCGGCGACGGACTTGACCCCGTCTTCCCGGAAATAGCCCAAAATGCGGACGAAGCCCGCACCCAGCTCGGCACGGGCCCGCGTAAACACGTTCCAGTCGATCAGGATGGTCTCATCGAGCGTCACCGTCATCTCCTCCAAGCCGCACTCTCAGTCGAAAGTACCACTTGCTTCTACGCGCGCGAAGTAAACGAGCCGTTGACGCGGGGCAGAATCATTTCGGGCGCGTGACTACCAAGTGGCTGGCGTTACGCGATAAGTCGGCTGCAGTGCCGACTCCGGGATCAGCGGTCGAACGGGTTCTTCGGTGCCCGTAAAGTTAGCCGCACCGGCACCGCACCAAAGCCCAGATCGCGGCGAATGCCGTTGATGAGATAGCGCTGATAGCTGGTCGGCAACTGGTCCACCCGCGTGCCGAACAGCACGAAGCCGGGCGGACGCGTCTTGGCCTGCGTCAGGTAGCGCAGCTTGATGCGCTTGCCACCGGGTGCGGGCGGCGGATTGGCCTCGACCGCCTTTTCGAACCAGCGGTTGAGCTCGCCGGTGCCGACGCGGCGCGACCAGGCGTCGCGCGTCTCGAACGCGACTTTCAGCAGCACGTCGATGCCCTTGCCGGTCGCGCCCGACACCGTGAGCACGGGCATGCCCTTGATCTGGCTGAGCCCTTCTTCCAGCGCGCCACGAATGCCGTTGAACAGGCTGGAGCCGTTTTCGGCGATATCCCATTTGTTGATCGCGACGATCAGCGCGCGGCCTTCCTGCAGCGCGGCATCGGCGATGCGCAGATCCTGCGATTCGAGCCCGCGCGTGGCATCGAGCAACAGCACCACGACTTCGGCAAAATCGATCGCGTGGAGCGCATCGGCGACCGACAGCTTTTCGAGCTTGTCCTGCACATTGGCGCGCTTGCGCATGCCCGCCGTGTCGATCAGGCGCACCTTGCGGGCATTTTCACCCGGCTCGCGCTCGGGATCGTGCCAAACCCAGTCGACCGCGATCGAATCGCGCGTGATCCCGGCTTCGGGACCGGTGATCAGGCGGTCTTCGCCGAGAATGCGGTTTATCAGCGTCGATTTGCCGGCATTGGGGCGGCCGATGATCGCCAACTTGAGCGGCGCTTCCGGGCTATACTCGCCCTCGTCATCCGCATTGGGGATATCGGCGCCATATTCGTCCTTGTCGGGCTCGATATAGGGCAGCAGCGCGTCGAACAGTTCGACCAGCCCCTCGCCATGTTCGGCCGACAATTCAACGGGATCGCCAAAGCCAAGCGACAGCGATTCGAGGATGCCGTCGGCCCCTGCCTTGCCCTCGGCCTTGTTGGCGACGAGGATGACGGGCGTGGTCGATCCGCGCAGCCAGCGTGCGATTTCCTCGTCGAGCGGGACGATGCCGACGCGCGAATCGAACAGGAACAAGGCGACATCGGCTTGCGCGACCGCAGCCTCGGTCTGCGCGCGCATGCGGCCGGGCAGCGACGCGGCATCCTGATCCTCATAACCCGCAGTATCGATGACGCGGAAATCGAGGCCGACCAGCGTCGCATCGCCTTCGCGGCGATCGCGTGTCACGCCGGGGCGATCGTCGACAAGCGCCAGCTTTTTGCCGACGAGACGGTTGAACAGGGTCGATTTGCCGACATTGGGCCGGCCGATAATCGCGACCACGGGAAGATTGGGCATGGCCGCTCCATACGCCAGACGGGCGCTTTCGTCACCCCCGCGCGATTCGGGGCCGGAAACGGGGTTCTAGCCGCGCATCGCTCCGGCAATCGGTTCCGAGGTGACCGGATAGCCAAGGTCGTCGGGAATGCAGAGATGCTCGCCCCCATCGCGTTGCTCGATCCACGGCGTGACCGCGCGGATTTCGTGCGCGGCGGCGTGCGCGGCAGCGGCGGCGAAGCTGTCAAATTGCGCCAGCCGCTCCAGATTTCGGCGCGTCGGGAAGATGATACGCGCGCGTCCCGCATCGGCATCGTCG
The DNA here is from genome assembly GCF_049897605.1 of Sphingomonas sp. DC1600-2. Lineage (NCBI taxonomy): Bacteria > Pseudomonadati > Pseudomonadota > Alphaproteobacteria > Sphingomonadales > Sphingomonadaceae > Sphingomonas > Sphingomonas sp. DC1600-2. Next base: position 144,976 of record NZ_JAFCWO010000006.1, on the reverse strand, counting down.
AGCACGCCTTGCGCGGTCGACCAGAAGACGCGGACATTCTCGGTATCGTCGACCACCGCCTCGGGGCCATCGAGCGGAGCCTGCGCCAGATAGAAGCGCGTATCGAAAATACGCGCGGGCGCGTGCGACGGCAGCCAGCGCGCGAACGGCACGAGCTGCGCAGGGTCGAGCGCGAGATCGAGTTCGCGCAGCACCGCGCCCAGCGCCTCGCCCCGGTGGAGCGCCGCGCGCAACTCGGCAAAGATGGCGTCGGGCATCGGCGGCAAGCCGATGGGCAACCCGACTTCCTCGATCGTCTCGCGGATCGCACCGATGCGGGCGGCCATGTCCTCAGGGTCGCCGCCGAGTTCAAGCGCGAGCGCGCGGTCGCCGGGGTCGATCCGCCCGCCGGGAAAGACCAATGCGCCGCCTGCAAACACCATCGCTTTGGAGCGTTCGACGAAGAGGAGCTCCGGCACCCTCCCGCGCTGCCGGAACAGCACGAGCGTGGCGGCGGGGATAGGTGCCGTCATGCGCGGAACGCCCAGCGCAAGGTGCTGGCAATGCCGAAGGTGCCTGCGCGCAGCAACGGTCGGCCGAACTCCGGTTGGGCGAGACCATGCATCGTGCGCGCCCAGCCCGGCAGCAGGTCCACCCCCGCTTGCAACGTCATCGCCTGAAACGGCCCCGCCGCCAGCGAGGGCGCTGGCTGATCGAGCAACACGCGCGCCACCTCGCGCGTCCGGGTATCGACCCGCAATTGAGGACGCATCGCAGTCATGATCGCCTCCGCCTCGGCGCGGGTGTGCGGCACGGGCGACACGCCCAGCGGCTCGGCAATGCGGGCCATTTCGGCGACATAGCGATCCTGATCGGCACGGCTCATTGTGGGCTCGCCATAGCGAATCCAGCCGTCGAGAAAGCACAGCACCTCGCACACATGCACCCAGGCGAGCAGATCAGGGTCACTCGCCAGATAGGGCGTACCATCGGGCAAGGTTCCGCCGACATGATCGTGGATTCGCCGCACTTTGGCGAGCATCGCCCGTGCGTCGTCGGGCGCGCCAAAGGTGGTGACCGCGATGAAGCGCGCGGTGCGGCGCAAGCGCCCCTGCATGTCCTCGCGAAAGCCCGAATGGTCCCACACCCCCGCCAGCACCTTGGGATGGAGCATCTGCAGCAGCAGCGCGGCAATGCCGCCGACCAGCATCGACGTCACGTCGCCATGCACGCGCCAGGCGACCGAATCCGGCGGGAACAGCGCGTCCGGGCTACGCACAACCGGTGTTTCGCCCCGCGCCTTGTCGTTGAACAGCGCGCGCACTTGCCCGACGATGAGCCCTTTCAGCGGACGAGTCAGGCGATCGGTTGGCGACATAAGTGGCATCGTGCCTGAATGGTTGGGATGACGATAGGGTCCGTGTCGATCCACAATCGCCCTGCCCGCCCTCTTCCCGCGAAATCGCTTCCCCGGTTTCGTGGCGCGTGATTATACCGTGCCATCGTCTGTCATTTCGCGAGGCCCCATTGCGCATTCTTCCGCTCACGCTTGCCCTGCTCGCCACGCCCGCTTTGCTGTCGGCGCAAACCGCGCCGATGACACCCGACACCGTCGCGGTGTATCAACAGGTTCGCCCGCAAGCCGATTACATCCGCCGCGAAGTGATGGTGCCGATGCGCGACGGGACCAAGCTGTTCACCGTCATTGTGATGCGCAAGGGCACGCACGGCGGCCCGATCCTGCTCAGCCGCACGCCCTATGACGCCGGCAAGGCGACCTGGCGCAACCCCAGCCAGAAGATCGAGGAAATCCTGCCGATCGCCGATGCCGAATTCGTCAATGACGGCTATATCCGCGTCTATCAGGACGTGCGCGGGCTGGGCAAATCCGAAGGCGACTATGTCACGACGCGCCCCTTGCGCGGGCCGCTCAACCCGACTGCGGTCGACCATGCCACCGATGCCTATGACACGATCGACTGGCTGGTGAAGAACGTGCCCGAGACGAACGGCAAGGTCGGCATTACCGGCTCTTCCTATCTCGGTTTCACCTCGCTGATGGCGCTGATCGATCCGCATCCCGCGCTGAAGGCGGCGGTGCCGCAAAGCCCGATGGTCGATGGCTGGGTCGGCGATGACTGGTTCCACAATGGCGCGTTCCGCCAAACCAACTTCGACTACATCGTCGGCCAGACCGCCAAGAAGGGCGGCGCGATTGCCGATGGCACCGGCGACGATTACGACGCCTATCTGAAGGCGGGGTCGTCGGGCGATTTTGCCCGCGCTTATGGCATCGACATCTTCCCGGCGATCCGCAAGCTGATGGAACATCCCGCTTACGACCAATTCTGGCAGGAACAGGCGGTCGATAAACTGCTCGCCAAGCGCAAGCTGACCGTACCGACGATGGTCGTGGTCGGCGAATGGGACCAGGAAGACAGCTATGGCGCGCCTGCAGTATTCAAGGCGCTGAAGGACAAGGACCCGAATGCGCCGATTTCGCTGGTGATCGGGCCGTGGCGGCATAGCGGCGTCAATTATGATGGCACCAGTCTTGGCGCATTGCAGTTCGAGGGCGATACCGGGCTGCAATTCCGCCGCAACACGATGAAGCCCTTTCTCGACCGCTATCTGAAGGACACCCCCGCCGACACCGCGCCGACCCCGGCGGCGATCACCTATGCCAGCGGGATCAACCAATGGCAGTCCTTCACGCACTGGCCTGCGGGCAAGGCGACGCCGCTCTATCTCCAGGCGGATAACAGCCTCAGCTTCACCGCCCCGGCCACGGCTGGCCAGGAACGCTACATCTCCGATCCGGCCAAGCCCGTGCCGTTCGTCACCCAGCCGGTGCATATGAAGGATCGTTCGGTGTGGACGACGTGGCTGGTCGCCGACCAGCGCTTCGTCTCCAGCCGTCCCGACGTGCTGAGCTATCAGACCGGCGTGCTCGACAAGCCGGTGCATATTGCGGGCGCGCCGCAAGTCGATCTGTTTGCCGCCACCAGCGGCACCGACAGCGATTTCGTGGTCAAGCTGATCGACGTCTACCCGGATGAGAACAGCGCCCATCCGGCGCTGGCGGGGTATCAATTGCCGATCGGCATCGAAATCTATCGTGGGCGCTATGTGCATGGTCGCGCCACCCCCGCCGCGCTGAAGCCGGGCAAGGTTGAGAATTACAAATTCGGCCTGCCTAATGTGAATCATGTGTTCCTGCCCGGCCACCGCATCATGGTGCAGGTGCAATCCACCCTGTTCCCGCTCTACGACCGCAACCCGCAGACCTTCGTGCCCAACATCTTCAACGCCAAGCCGGGCGACTATCATGCGGCGACGCAGACGATCGTCCACGCGCCGGGTGCCGCGAGTGCAGTGTGGCTGCCGGTGGTGGAGTGAACGGCACCGCGTCTTTTTACCGTAGCATCATGTCGCTAGGCCACGCTCACTAGGAGACCCAGTAATGCGCCGCGCCCTGATCCTCGCCTCGTCCGCCCTTGCCCTGTGGGGCGCAGGGAGTGCCACGGCGCAGGATCGGGGAACGGCGCTGCCGACCGGGCAAGCGCTTACCCCGCTCGCAGCGCCCGGTGCGCGCTTCGCGCCGCTGGTGGCACGAACCGGCCCCAACCCCGCGTACATCGCCGATGGCGCAGCGGCGATTGCAGTCAGCCCCAATGGCCGCGAGATGCTGGTGCTGACCAGTGGTTTCAACCGCTATAATGGCCCCGACGGCAAGCTCGTCCTGGCCCAGTCCGGCCAATATCTGTTCCGCTACCGCATCGACGCCAAGGGCCCGACCTGGCTGCAGACGCTGACCATGCCCAACAGCTATTCGGGCGTCGCCTGGTCGCCCGATGGCACGCGCATTGTGGTGGGCGGCGGGGTGGATGATGTTGTCCATGTCTTCGAAAAGGGTGCCAGTGGCACTTTCGCCAGCGTCGGCAAACCGATCGCGCTCGGCCATAACAAGACCGGCAACGGGGCCGATGTGTTGCCGCAGGCGGCGGGCATCGCGATCAGCCCCGATGGCACGCGCGCGCTGGTCGCCAATTACTACAATGACTCGGTCAGCCTGATCGACCTGAAGCGCGGCACTGTGCTGGTCGAACAGGATCTGCGCCCCGGCAAGATCGACGCCGCGCAAGCCGGTGTGGCGGGCGGCGAGAACCCGTTCGCGATCTTGTGGCGCGATGCGACCCATGCCTATGTTTCGGCCCCGCGCGACCGGCAGATCGTCGCGCTGGAGGTGACGGACGGCGCGATCAAGGTTGCCACGCGCATCGCGACGCTGGGGCCGCCGACGGCGCTGTTGCTCGATGGCAAAGCCCGGCGGCTGTATGCGACCGAGGACAATGCCGACCGGCTCGCGGTGATCGACACCGCGCATGACCGGCTGGTGATGGAACCCCGGCTCGGCCTGCCAGACGCGCTGGGGCCCACCCCGGGCAAGGGCGTCAACCCCAATGGCCTGGCGCGCCTCGCCGACGGGCGGTTGCTAGTGACCTTTGGCGGGATCAACGCGCTGGCGGTGGTGGCACCGGTCGATCAGGGGATGCAAGTCCAGGGGCTGATCCCGACCGGCTGGTATCCCAGCGCCGTCGCGGTCAGCGCGCAGGGCAACCACGTCTTCGTCGTCAACCGCAAGAGCCCGCCCGGCCCCAACCCGCTCGGCTGCGCGCCCAAGCTGGCGGTGCAAAAAGCGCAGCCAACCGCGTGCGGGGCCGCCAACCAATATATCTTCCAGCTCGAAAAGGCCGGGCTGCTCGATTTCCCGCTGCCCGCCCCCAAGGCGCTGGTCGCGACGACGCTGCAAGTCGCGCGCAACATCGGCCTCGACGCGGCCCCGGCGCGCGCCGCCGCCGAAGCGAAACTCGCGGCACTGCGCGCGCACATCAAACATGTCGTGTTCATCGTGAAGGAAAACCGCACCTACGATCAGGTGCTGGGCGATCTCGAAAAGGGCAATGGCGACCCCACATTGGCGATCCTGGGGCAGGCGTTGTCGCCCAACCATCATCAGCTTGCGCGCCAGTTCGTCACGCTCGACAATTTCTACGACAGTGGCGAGCAATCGAGCACCGGCTGGACCTGGACCACGGCAGCGCGCGTGCCCGATCTGCTCGAAAAGAACGCGCCGGTGAACTATGCGCAGCGCGGCCTGGCCTATGAAGCCGAGGAAGCCGACCGCTCGATCTACACCGCGCTGACGCCAGCCGAGCGCCGCGCGGTCAACCCCAAGGCCCCGACCGACCCCGATGTGCTGCCCGGCCCCGCCTTGCTGACTGCGCCCGATGGCGATGATGATGCCAGCGCCGGCCAGGGCTTCCTGTGGAGCGCAGCAATCCGCGCCGGGCTGAGCGTGCGCAATTACGGTTTCTCGGATGCGTCGATCTATGACGCGGGCGAGCCCGGCGCGAAGCCGCTGGAGCGCGAACCCGCCAAGACCGGCACGCGCATCTACACCCCCGGCGACCGCCTGCTCGCCAGCCGCAGCGACCCGTATTTCCGCGGCTTCGACCAGAAAATGCCCGATTACTGGCGGATGCTCGAATGGCAGCGTGAATTTGACGCCGCCGACACGGCGGGCACGGTGCCCGCCCTCACGCTGTTGCGCCTGAGCCATGACCATTTCGGCGACTTCAAGGACGCGATCGACGGGGTGAACACGGTCGAGACCGAGATGGCCGACAATGATTATGCCATCGGCCGCGTGATCGAGCGGATCGCCGCCAGCAAGGTCGCCGATTCGACGGTAGTATTCATCATCGAGGACGATGCCCAAAACGGGGCCGACCATGTCGATGCACGGCGCAGCATCGCCTTTGTCGTTGGAGCGCATGTGACGCAGCAGGCGCTGGTATCGACCCGTTACACCACCGTCAGCCTGTTGCGGACGATCGAGGCGCTGCTGGGGCTGAAGCCGCTTGGCCTGAACGATGCGCTGGCGCTGCCGATGGCGGATGTGTTCGACATGGCCGCAACGCCGTGGAGCTACCGTGCGACGGCGGCTTCGGTATTGAAGACCACGGCCTTGCCGATCCCCGACGACCGTTATGCCGTCGCCACGCGCGCCTGCCCCACGCACACCGCGCAATATTGGGCGGACGCGATGCGGGGCCAGAATTTCGCGCAGGAGGACCGGCTCGATACCGCCGCGTTCAACACCGCTTTGTGGCGCGGGCTTGGCAGCGGACCGGAGCCGGTGGTGCGTAGCGGGGCGGACTTGCGGCAAGGCCGCACCGCGACGGTGGCCGCCGCGAGCTGCTCATAAGGCAGAGAAATCAAAGGGATGGCGTGGTGGAGCTGAGGGGAATCGAACCCCTGACCTCTGCAGTGCGATTGCAGCGCTCTCCCATCTGAGCTACAGCCCCGCACCACGCCCCGGCCCTCTTTTCAGGCGGGAATGCCGCCTTAACGGGGCTTTCTTGGCGATGCAACCTACAGCGATCGCACCCGTACCCTTTTTCGTTGCCAAAGCGCCTGGCACGGCATACCCCACCTTCGAAAACACAATGGAGGAATGCTGATGTCCCGCGCCTGGAGCCTGAAATCCCGCCCCAACGGCATGCCCGTGGCGAGCGATTTCGAACTGATCGATCTGCCCGCGACCGCTTTGAACGAAGGCGACGTGCGCATTGCCAATCGCTGGCTGTCGGTCGATCCTTATATGCGCGGGCGCATGAACGACGTGAAATCCTACGTTCCGCCCTTTGCGCTCGGCGAGCCGATGCAAGGCGGCGCGATCGGCGAAGTGATCGAGAGCCGCGCCGAGGGGTTTGCTGTCGGCGATGTGGTGCAGCATTTTCTGGGGTGGCGCGATGAGGCGGTGCTGCCTGCGGCACAGGTCCAGAAACTGCCTGCACTCGGCGTACCGCCACAACAATTTCTGGGTTTGCTGGGGATGCCGGGGATGACCGGCTATTTCGGCCTGCTGCATGTCGCCGAGGCCAAGCCGGGCGACGTGGTGTTCGTCTCGGCGGCGGCAGGTGCGGTCGGTTCGACCGTGGTGCAAGTCGCCAAGGCGAGCGGGATGACGGTGATCGGCTCGGCCGGCGGTGCCGACAAATGCGCGCTGGTAAAGGGGCTCGGTGCCGATGCGGTGATCGATTATAAAAGCGACGGCCCGTTGCTGAAGAAGCTGTTGGCGGCACTGCAGGGGCTCGGCAAGGACGGCATCGACATCTATTTCGACAATGTCGGCGGGGAGCATCTCGATGCCGCGCTGGCGACCGGCAATCTGCACGCGCGCTTTGCGATTTGCGGAATGATCGACATCTACAATTCGTCCAAACCCACCGAGCTGCGCTATCTCGCGCGGCTGATCGGGATGCGGATGCGGATGACCGGGCTGCTGGTCAGCGACCATATGGGCAAGGCGGCCGAATTCTACCGCGTGATGGGCGGCTGGCTCGCCGAGGGCAAGTTGCAGAACGAGGAGACCGTGTTCGAGGGCCTCGACGCGATGCCCGATGCCTTTTTCGGCCTGTTCACCGGCGGCAACACCGGCAAGATGCTGGTCAAGCTGTGAGCTGACGCCCTCTCCCGCAGGCGCGGGAGAGGGCCTTGGCTGGCTTTAGAGTGCGCCCGAGAAGGTGTCGCACTGGTTGGGGTCGCCCGTTTCCATCCCCTTGCGCAGCCACGCCATGCGCTGCGCCGAGGTGCCATGGGTAAAGCTGTCGGGCACCACACGCCCTTGCGATTCCTGCTGCAACGTATCGTCGCCGATCGCGTGTGCGGCGGTAAGACCTTCCTCGAGATCGCCTGGATCGAGCCGATCCTTGTTCTGCGCGGCCCACACCCCGGCATAGCAATCCGCCTGCAACTCCAGTTTGACCGAGGCCTGATTGCCCTGAACTTCGCTGCCGCGCTGCTGGATCGCCGCGACCTTGTCCGACGTACCAAGCAAATTCTGGATATGATGACCGAATTCATGCGCGATCACGTAATCCTGCGCGAAATCGCCCTTGGCCCCGAAGCGGTTGGCAAGTTCGTCGAAGAAGCTGGTGTCGAGATAGATGCCCTGGTCGCGCGGGCAATAAAACGGCCCCATCGCGCTTTGCGCCGCGCCGCATCCCGAGCGACCGTCGCGCGCATAAAATACCAGCTTGGGCGGCTCGAAGCGTGAGCCCAGCAGCTTTGCCCAAGTCTTGTCCGCCGAACTGAAGGCATTGCAGGCGGCGAGGCTCTGCGCGTTTAGGCGGCAGCTCGACGCCGTGTCCGTGCCCGCCTGCTGTTGGCCGACTTGCGCGCTCGGAGCGGACAGTTGCCCGCCGCCGCCACCGCCGCCGAGCATCCCCAGCCCACCGCCGAAGAAGAACAGCACCGCCAGCAATACAGCAACGCCGCCGCACCCGAATCGGCTGAACACCAGCGGCAGCAGGCCAAAAATCAACCCGCCGCCACCGCCACCGCCAAAACCGCCAAAACCACCACCGCCCTGCCCGCGCTGATCCTCGACATTGATATTGGGGTCGAAATCGTCGAGGCGCATCGCAAGGGATCCCGAGGTCGTTACCGTTGCCGCATGAATGCGCGGGGACGACGCTGGTTGCAACGGCTATGGCGCGCCTGGATGACGTCCATTTCATCAAACTGTCGTTGATCCCGCATCACAACGCGCGCATGTCCGGCGCATGGCCGATTCCGAGACGATCACGCCCAAACGCCGCGCCAAGGCGCTTCCTCTACCCGATTGCGTGGCGTTGGTATTGCAGGGCGGCGGCGCGCTCGGCAGTTATCAGGCGGGCGTAATCGAAGGGCTCGCCGCAAGCGAGATCGAGATCGACTGGGTCGCCGGTATTTCGATCGGGGCGATCAATGCGGCGATCGTGGCGGGCAACCCGCCCGAGCGGCGCGTGCAGCGGCTGAATACCTTTTGGGACCTGATGACTTCGGCACTGCCGAGCTTCCCGATCTTCCCCAATGACCATATCCGCGAATTCATCCACGAATGGTCGGCCGGATTCGTGCTGGCGGCGGGTGTGCCGGGGTTCTTCACCCCCCGCTTCCTTTCGCCCATGCTGGCGGTGCCGGGCACGCCGGAGGCGGTCAGCTTCTACGACAGCGCCCCGCTGAAAGAGACGCTGAACGACCTGATCGACTGGGATCTGCTAAATAACGGTCCGGTGCGGTTGTCGGTCGGCGCGGTCGATGTCGAAAGCGGCAATTTCAACTATTTCGATACGACGCAAACCAGGATCGACGCCCGCCACATCATGGCATCGGGCGCGTTGCCGCCGGGACTGCCGCCGATCGAGATTGACGGGCGACTGTGGTGGGACGGCGGGCTGGTGTCCAACACCCCGCTGACACACGTGCTCGACCATCAGCAAGGCCCGCTGCTCGCCTTCCAGATCGACCTGTTTGCGGCGGCGACGGAGCGCCCCCGCACGATCATGGACGTAATGGCGCGCGAGAAGGAAATCCGGTTTTCCAGCCGCACGCGGCAAGTGTCCGACCAGGTGATGCGCATCCGCAAGGACCGCGAGCTGGCGCGGCGGGTGCTCGCCAAACTGCCGCCGGAACTGCGCGACGACCCTGACGTTGTCGCGCTCAGGGCGCAATCGAACGAAGATCCCGTCAACCTCGTTCACCTGATTTACCGCGCCAATGCCTGGGAGGGCGGCAGCCGTGATTTCGAATTTTCCGCCCGCACGATGCGCGAGCATTGGGAAGCGGGCCAGGCGGCGGTGGCCGAAACGATGGCCAATGCCGAGTTGGTCGCCGAGAATATCGAAACGGGCCGAAGCGCCGCGTTCGACTTGACCGTGAAACACCCCCCTTTACCAACCCTTTGATTCGCAACGGAGACTCCGCCATGTTCCTCAAGGGCAAGACTGCCATCATCACCGGATCGACCTCTGGCATCGGGCTGGAATATGCCAAGGTGTTTGCCGCCGAAGGCGCGAGTGTCGTCATCAACGGATTCGGCGATGCCGCCGCGATCGAGACCGAGCGCGCGAAGCTCGAAGCGGCAAGCGGTACCAAGGCGCTGTACGATGCCGCCGACATGACCAAGCCCGAGGAAATCGCAGCGATGGTCAAGCGCTGCCATGAGGAATTGGGCGGCCCCGACATCATCGTCAACAATGCCGGCATCCAGCATGTCGCCAAGATCGAGGATTTCCCGGCCGACAAGTTCGAAGCGATCATCAAGATCAACCTCAATTCGGCCTGGTACATGATGCAGGCGGCAGTGCCGTTCATGAAGGCCAAGAAATGGGGCCGGATCATTTCCACGGCGTCGGCGCACTCGCTGGTCGCCAGCCCCAACAAATCGGCCTATGTCATGGCCAAGCACGGCCTGGCCGGCTTGACCAAGACGATCGCGCTGGAAACCGCGACCGACGGCATCACCGTCAATTGCATTTCGCCAGGCTATGTTTGGACGCCTTTGGTGGAAAACCAGATCCCCGACACGATGGCCTCGCGCGGGCTCACGCGTGAGCAGGTCATCAACGATGTGCTGCTCGAAGCGCAGCCGACCAAGGAATTCGTGACGGTCGACCAGGTGGCCGCACTCGCCCTATTCCTGTGCCGCGACGAGGCGAAATCGATCACTGGCGCAAACCTTTCGGTCGATGGCGGCTGGACCGCAGCCTGATCGGGTAGCCCTACCCTTGGCAACCCTTTGCTGGCGTGGTTAGGTGTCGGGCTATCGCAATAGGGGATCGGTCGCTTTGAAGGTTTTAGCCCGAATCCTGGGGTCGATCTTGTGCGCTTTGCCCGCTGCACTGCTCGCTGGGTGCGGCGGCAAGGCAAGCAAGACGATCGAGGTGCGCATCGCCGAGCCGCGATCGTTGCGCGCCGCGCCAAGTACCGAAATCGACTGGCGACGCGTGGCGACTGCAGAAGACCGGACGCGCTTGCGCAACTGGCGACAGGCGTGGGTCGATGCCCTGGCCAAGGCACAAGGCAGCGCAAAGGCGACGGTTGTCGCCTCGGATTCGCTACTCTTCGACCCGGACCGCGCGCTGAGCGGGGCAATGCCGCCTCCCGGCAGCTATCTGTGTCGCGTCATCAAGTTGGGCGCGAACGGAACCGCCATGCACGACGTGACCACCTATCCTCCGGTCGATTGCAAGGTCGACGATGAGGGTGAGGTGTCGAGCCTGTACAAGGTTTCCGGGGCGCAGCGTCCCGTCGGGCTGCTGTTCCCCGAGTCTCAAGCGCGGGCCGTCTTCTTGGGAACGATGGTTCTCGGCGACGAGACCAAACCGCTCAGTTACGGGCAGGACAGCAATCGCGACATGGCAGGCTATATCGAACGGATTGGCGACAAGCGCTGGCGGCTGGTGCTCCCTTATCCCCGCTTCGAATCGCTGCTTGACGTCGTCGAGATTGTCCCTGCTCCCAAGCGCTAACGAGGCGGCCCCGCAGGAAGCGTTGCCGCATTCTCGCGCTTTTCCGGGCGGATATAGATGGACGACAGCATCGGCTCGGCCGCCTTCAACTCGGTCTCGATCGTTTCGATCAGCGTCTCCGCGTCGCCCATCGTGATCTGATCGCGAAAATCGGCGCTGATCGCGACGAAGATGCTGTCAGGCGCGGTGTGGATGGTGCGGACATGGTTGACCGCAGTGATTTCGGGCCGTGATGCGACGATCGCGCGGACCTTGGCCACCACCGCCGGATCGGCCCCCTCGCCGATCAGCAAGCCCTTCGCCTCGCGCGCCAGCAACGCCGCCACGATACCAAGGATGACGCCGATCACGATGGACGCCGCCCCGTCGATCCGCGGGTCGCCCCAGGCCTGACTGGCCCAAACGCCAACCCCGGCGACGATCAGGCCGGCGATTGCGGCCGAATCCTCGAACAGCACGATGAAGCCCGCCGGGTCCTTGGACTTGCGTACCGCCGCCCACCAGCCCTTGCCGCGATTGGCGGCGGCGAATTCGCGCACCGCGACGAACCATGATCCCCCCTCCAGCGCAAAGGAGACGCCGAGCACGATATAATTGACCAGCGGATCGTGCAGCGGCTCGGGCTCCAGAATGTGGACCCAGCCCTCGTAGATCGACACGCCCGCGCCGACGCCGAAGATCAGGATCGCGACGACGAAGCTCCAGAAATACAGCTCACGCCCATAGCCGAACGGATGCGCCTCATCGGGCGGACGACGTCCGCGATGCTGGCCGTACAGCAACAGGAGCTGGTTGAAACTGTCGACGACCGAGTGGAAGCCTTCGGTCAGCATCGCCGACGATCCCGTGATCGCCGCCGCCACGAATTTGGCGAGCGCAATGCCGAGATTGGCGAAGAGCGCCGCGATAACGACGAAATTGGCTCCGCCCTGCTTGGTTGCCGACATGGATTTCCCTATTTTTGGCCCCCGACCGTTGGAGGTTACCAGCACATAGCGTGAAGGCTCGACACCAAACAGCCCAAGCAGCCAAGCCCTTTATTGACACCGGTATCAACGTGGCTAATCTCCCCTTCCTAAACAAGAATCCGGCGCGACGGATCGATGGAGGATGCCGGGAGGAAGGGGCCTAGCGACGCGAGGGCAGAGACTTCGCACGCTTAACGTTCCGGATCACCCGCAAGTCAGGAGTGCGACGAAGACCGGCATGCGGCAAAAATCCGTATGACACCGGTGTCTACAGCATAGGTTGATACACAGGGGAGAGTGATCATGACCATGAAAGCGGTGTTTTTGATGACGTCAGCAGCCTTGGTGCTGGCGAGCTGCGGAGATTCCAATAACGGCGGTGGGGTAACCGTCGTCAGTGGCGGCACGACCGGGAGCACGCCGACGCCCAGCCCCGCCACCCCAGCGCCAACGCCTGCTTCCTCGCTCGGTGCCGATGGCTGGGCAGCGACCGGCACCGGCACCACCGGGGGCGACGGCGCGGTTGCGGCCAAGACCTATACCGTTACCAATCGCAACGAGTTGATCCAGGCGCTGTACGGCAACACCGCTACGATCGCCGCCGATGGCAGCTATACGGGCACGCTCGATCCGGCGAAGAAGCTGATTTACGTGAAGGGGCAGATCAGCCTCAACATGAACCAGGCGCTGACCGAACAGACCGCCGACGATTACATCAAGGGCAGTTGCGCGAGCACGACCTATGGGTTCACCGCCGAGGCCGCGCTGACCACCGCCTATCTCGCCGCCTATCGCCCGAGCGTATACGGCAATGCCAGCTTGCCGGTCGGCAATCCCGAAAACGCGCGCGTCTGTGCAGCCGCGCTGCAAAAGAAGGTCGTGCAGATCTTCGTGCCGTCGAACACCTCGATCATCGGCCTGGGCAGCGATGCCAAGCTCGTCCACGGCAATCTGATCCTCGGCACCAGCAGCGCGCCGATCGACAATGTCGTCGTGCGCAACATCACCTTCGAGGATGCCTTCGACTTCTTCCCGCAATGGGACCCGACCGATTCCACCACCGGGCGCTGGAACTCGGCCTATGATCTGATCTCGGTGCTGTATGCGACGCATGTCTGGATCGACCACAGCACCTTCAGCGACGGCGCGCGGATCGACCGCCTCTATCCCTCGGTATGGACCGAGACGGTCGGGGCGGTGAATTACACCGGCGGCGACTTCAAGGTGCAGCACCATGACGGGCTGATCGACGTGACCAAGCTCGGCAATCTCGTCACGATTTCGAAGAGCTATTTCTTCGGCCATGACAAATCGTTCCTGATCGGCGGCACCGATACGGCCAGCAAGACGGCGGAAAACCCGAGCGTGCTGAAGGTGACCTTCCACGACAATTACTTCCAGGGCCTGCGCCAGCGGATGCCGCGGGTGCGCTTTGGCCAGGTCCATGTGTACAACAATTATTATGAGGTATCGCTCGATCAAACCGCCGACGAACCCTTCCTGGTGGCCTGGACCGTCGGGCAAAGCGGCAAGATCATTGCCGAAAACAACGCCATCATCACGCCGGGAACTGCGGGGACCGTCAGCAATCTGTGGGGCATTTCGGTCAGCGCCGCGCGCACCAGCGGGTGCATCACCACGGGCTATACCGCCGACGATTGCGCGTCGACCTTTGCCGATTCGGGCACGCAGTTGAACGGCGTTACCGTCGATGTCACCACCCCGCTGCGCGCCTCCAACGCTGCCGTTACCGCCAGCACCTGGTCGCCCGCCGCCAATTACAGCTATGTGCTCAAGCCGACCACCGGTCTGATCGGCACCGTTATCGCCAATGCGGGTGCCGGCAAACTCTGACAGCGGCACGATTCACCACCGGGCGCGTGCGTAGTTTCCGAAGCTACCGCGCGCCCACCGCCGACGGATAGTGGCAGGATGCACGCCCCCGCCCCCGGCTCCCCCACCGCGCCGTTTTGGACGCGCAGCGCCGACGCAGTATCGATTGAGCTTGATTGCGGCCATGACGGGCTGACCACAGCGCAGGCCGACGAGCGGCTCGCGCATTATGGGCCCAATGCCGATGCGATCGCGCGCCAGACCGGCGTGTTTCCCGCAATCGTCCGCCGCCTGTTCGAACCGCTATCGCTGATCCTGCTCGTCGCGGCGATCGTGTCGATTTCCACCGGCGACTCCGTGGGCGGGACAATCATCGTCGCCATTCTGTCGATCTCGATCGGGCTGGAGGCGGTGCAGGAACGGCAGGCGCTGGGCGCGGCGGCGGCGCTGCGCCGGACGGTGGCGCTGAAGGCCGAAGTCAAGCGCGACGGCCAGTTCGTGCAGATTGCGGTCGAGGGCGTGGTGCCCGGCGACGTGATGCGCGTGCGCGCGGGCGACATCATCCCGGCCGACGGGCTGGTGCTCGATAGTGATGCCTTTACCGCCAATGAGGCGGCGCTGACCGGCGAGCCGTATCCGGTGGAAAAGCGCCCCGGCACGGTCACCGGTGAGACGGCAGGCGAGGCGTCGAATGCGCTGTTTCGCGGCGCGGTCGGCCAGACCGGCGAGGCAATCGCGTTGGTCGTCCATTGCGGGGCAGCGACCGTGTTTGGCGGCGCGGCGGCGGCGCTGGACGAAGCGACCGAACTTTCCCCCTTTCAGCGCGACTTGCGCAGTTATGGGCTGCTCACCGCGCGGCTGACGATCGTGCTGGTCGTGGTGGTGCTGGCGACGAGTGTGTTCTTCGGGCGACCGGCGCTGCAATCGCTGATGTTCGCGGTCGCGCTGGCGGTGGGGCTGACGCCCGAATTGCTGCCGATGATTACCACCGTCACGTTGTCGCGCGGTGCGATGCGAATGGCCAGGCGCAAGGTGATCGTGAAGCGGCTGGCGTCGATCCATGACCTCGGCGCGATGACGGTGCTGTGTACCGACAAGACCGGCACGTTGACCTCGGCTGAAATCACGCTCGCGCGCAGCCTCTCGCCCACCGGGGCAACGGACCCGCGCGCGGCGCGGCTCGCCGCCATTGCCGCCGCTCTCGGTGGAGACCGCGGCGCGCTCGACGCGGCGTTGCTCGCCGCCGCGCCCGATGCGGATGCGGGCTGGACGCTGCTCGGACGCCACGCCTTCGACTTTGCGCGGCGGCTGGGATCTGTGGTCGCGACTGGCCCCGATGGCACGATCCTCATTGCCAAGGGTGCGCCCGAAGCCGTCCTCGCCTTGTGCACGTCGAGTCATGGGGGCAGCGTGATGGGTCCGAAGGAACGCGCCGCCGCGCTGGCGCAAGTCACGGCATTGGCCGGGCAGGAAGGCTTGCGCACGATCGCCGTGGCGTCGCGCGTCTGGACCGCCCCTGCGCAAACCGTGTCGGCAGCGGATGAAACCGGCCTCGTCTTCGAGGGTCTGTGTGCCTTTGCCGATCCGCCCAAGGCAACCGCCGCCGCAGCCATCGCCCGCCTGGCGGCAGCGGGAATCCGACTGAAGATCCTGTCGGGCGACGATCCGGTGGTGGTCAAGCGGCTGGCCGCGCTGGTCGGCATGAAGGCCGACCGCGTATTGTCGGGCTCGGACATCGCGCATCTGTCCGACGACGCGCTCGCGGTGCAGGTGCGGCATGTCGATGCCTATGGGCGGCTCGCGCCCGACCAGAAATCCCGCATCGTGCGGGCATTGCAGGCGCGCGGAGCGGTGGTCGGCTATCTGGGCGATGGCATCAACGATGCCCCGGCGCTCAAAGGGGCCGATATCGGCCTGTCGGTCGCGGGCGCAACCGGCGTCGCGCAGGCGGCCGCCGACATGATCCTGCTCGACAGCGATCTCGCGGTGGTCGCGGACGGCGTGGAAGAAGGGCGGCGGACCTTCGCCAACATCCTGAAATACATCCGCATGGGGGCCAGTTCGAACTTCGGCAACATGCTGTCGATGGCGGTGGCGTCGTTCTTCCTGCCGTTCCTGCCGATGTTGCCGACGCAGATCCTGCTCAACAACCTGCTCTACGACGTGTCCGAAATCGGCATTCCGTTCGACACCGTCCGCGCCGAGGCGATTGCGAAGCCACAAGTGTGGAATTTGCGCGACCTCGTAAAATTCGCCGCGATCATGGGGCCGCTCTCCTCGTTGTTCGACTTGCTGACCTTTGCCGGGCTGGTGCTGCTGTTCCATGCCGCACCGCCTGAATTCCGTACCGCGTGGTTTCTGGAATCGATGGCGACACAGGTGCTGGTGATCTTCATCATCCGCACCAATGGCAGGCCGTGGGCAAACCGCGCGAGCCCGATCCTGACGATGACGTCGCTCGGCGCGTTACTGGTGGCGCTTACCCTGCCCTTCACGCCGCTGGCGCACTGGCTGGGCTTCCAGACGCCGCCGCTGGCAATGACGGGCGGAATCCTTGTGGTGGTGGTCGCCTATCTGGCCTGTGCGGAGGTGCTGAAAGGCATTGCGATCAGGCCCAGCCGCCCATCACGCCATGCGCATCAGCGGACGTCGATACCCCGGTGAGCGTCGCGCGCTCGCGAGAAAATCTCCCAGGTCGCGATGAACATCGCCGCGATTACCGGGCCGACCACCAGCCCGTTAAACCCGAACAGTTCCAGGCCGCCAAAGGTCGAAATCAGCACAACATAATCGGGCATTTGCGTGTCGCGGCCAACCAGGATCGGCTTCACCACATTGTCGACGCTGCTGATGATGAAAAACCCGCACAGCGCCAGCGCAATCCCCTGCCAGATCGCGCCGGTTGCGAGCAGATACAGCGCCATCGGCACCCACACGATGCCCGTACCGATCGCCGGCAGCAGCGAGAACGCGCCCATCAGCACGCCCCACAGCAGCGCGCCGCCAATGCCGAGCGCCCACACGATCAGCCCGCCGATCATCCCCTGCAACACCGCGACGACCAGGCTGCCCTTGATCGTCGCGCGCACGACGGCGGCGAATTTGTCGAACAGCGCGCGGCGATATTCCGGAAGCAGCGGAATGGCATGTTCGACCTTGGCGACGATCTCGCGCCCGTCGCGCAACAGGAAGAAGCAGAGGTACAACATGATGCCGAGCGTCGCCAAAAGCCCGAACACGCTCTGCCCGAGGCTGAACGCGCGCCCCGCCAGCGAATCAAAGCTCTTGACCGCTCCGTCCGCGATCCGCGCGCGCACCGCGGCGAAATCGGTGAGGCCATAGCCCGCCAGTTGCTGTTGGACCCAGTTCGGCAAGCGCCCCTCGACCTGGAAGAACACGAGATCGAAATCGATCTTGCCCGACTTGATCTTGGCGTAGAGCCCCGCCGCCTGTTGCAGCAGCGCGCCGCCCAGCAGCACCGTAGGCAAGATCACCGCGAGCAGGATGACCAGCAGCGTCAACACCGTCGCAAGGCTGCGACGGCCGCCAAGCGCGGCGGTCAGCCAATCGGTCAGCGGCGCGAATACGATCGCGGCGACCACCGCCCACACGATCGCCCCGAAAAAGGGCGCGATGAGCCATGCGAAGACCAAGGATACGAGGATGAGGAACGCCAGGAAGAACCCGCGTTCGAGCGAGAAGCCGCGTGAGTCGGGTGCGATCATGCCGTCGCCGGACGCGCGATTGCGCCACGCCGCATGATCGAGCGCACGACCGGCTTGCACAGTTCGAGCAGCACCAGCAGCCCCGCCCCCAAACCGACTGCGAACACCATGTCGATCCACGCGATCGACCCGAATTTCAGCAAGATTTGCGCGGCGGGCAGGAAGAAGATCAGACTGGCGATGACGACGATCGCCGCCAGCACGGCGCGCAGCGCGCTATTGTGTCGCGCAAAGGCCTCGATGATCGACGCGCCGAACGAGCGGTTGACGAGAATGAGTGCCAAAATTTCGGCGATCAGCGCGAAGAACACCAGCGCGCGGACCTCCACTTCGGGCATACCGCCGCGCACTTCCAGCAGGAACACGGTTGCCAGCATGGCAAAGGCCAACCCGCCCTGAAACACGCCCCACGCGATCATCGTCACGGAGAAGAGCGGTTCGTTCGGGTCGCGCGGCGGGCGTTGCATGATGTCTCTTTCCCCGCGCTCGGCCTCGAACACAAGCGCGCAGACGGGATCGATCACCATTTCCAGCAAGGCGATATGGATTGGCCCGAACAGAATCGGCATGCCAAACACCAGCGGCAGCAACGCCAGCCCCGCGATCGGCACATGCACCGCGAAGATGAACGCCATCGCCTTGCGGATATTGTCGTAAATCCGTCGACCGAGCGCCACTGCCTGCACGATTGCGCCGAAATCGTCGTCGAGCAGCACGATCGCCGCCGCCTCGCGCGCGACATCGGTGCCGCGCTTGCCCATCGCGATGCCGATGTGCGCCGCCTTTAGCGAGGGCGCGTCGTTGACCCCGTCCCCAGTCATTGCCACCACTTCGCCATCGGCTTTGAACGCCTGAACGATGCGCAATTTCTGTTCGGGCATGATGCGGGCGAACACCGTTACCGTCTTCAACCGCACGGCAAGCGCGGCATCGTCGAGCGCCGCCAGTTCATCGCCGGTCAGCATGTCCCCATCGGCGATTCCCGCCTGCGCCGCGATCGCCTTGGCGGTGGCGGCATAATCCCCCGTAATCATCGCCACGCGGATTCCCGCTGAGCGGCATTCGGCAACAGCCGCCTTCACCGTCGGGCGCAGCGGATCGGCCAGCCCGACCAAACCGACCAATTCGAACGCAAAGCCCGCCTGCGTTTCCGGCCAATCGGTATTGGCGGCGACCGCCGTCGCCACGCCGAGCACGCGAATGCCGCGCGCGGCCATCCGATCCACCGCCAGCGTCATACGGTCGCGTTCACCGGGTGCCAGCTTGCACAAATCGGCAATCGCCTCGGGTGCGCCCTTGGTCGCGACGATCAGCCGGTCGTCATCGGTGCGCCAGACATTGGACATGGCGAGCAGATCGGGCCGCAGCGCATAACCGTGGACGTGCGTCCAGTCAGGCCCCGTCGGCGCGCAGACTTCGACATGCGCCTGATGCAGCGCGATTTCCATCGGGTCGGACGGTTCCACCGCGCTGGCCAGCGCGGCCATGCACACGATCGGCCCGTAATCGGCAAAGGCGCAAGGTGCCTCCCCCAGCGTCGCATCCTCGCCCGAGGCCAGCCACAAAGCGACCACCGACATGCGGTTTTCGGTCAGCGTACCGGTCTTGTCGGTACACAGCACGGTTGCCGACCCCAGCGTCTCGATCGCCGCCGCGCGCCGCGTCAGCACGCCGACCGCGCCGATCCGCCACGCCCCCATCGCCAGGAAGATAGTGAGCACGACCGGAAATTCCTCGGGCAGCATCGACATGCCGATCGCGATCCCGGCGAGGATCGCCTCGATCCAGCCGCCGCGCAGCAGGCCGAACAGCACCACCACCGCCAGCGCCACCGCGCCCCCGCCGATCGCGCACCAGGTGACGATGCGAGTGGTTTCGCGCTGGAGCCGCGGCGCTTCGGTATCGAGCGTGGCGAGCGACTGGCCGATCTTGCCGATTTCGCTGCGAGGGCCCGTCGCGGTCACCTCGGCGATGCCGCTGCCCCGCGCGACCAGCGTGCCCGAATAGACATAGGGCTGATCCTCGCCGCCCGGACGGTGATCGGCTGATGGAGCGTCGGCTTGAACCGCCTTGCCGACCGCCAAAGACTCGCCGGTCAACAATGATTCATCGGCCTGAAGATCGTCCGCGCTGAGCAAGCGTCCATCGGCGGCGATGCGATCCCCCTGCTCCAGCACCAGCAGATCGCCGCACACCACCTCGCGCCCCGGAATGCGCAACCGCTCGCCCCCGCGAACGACCAGGGCGCTGGGTGCGGAGAGATCGCGCAGTGCCTCCAGCACCCGTTCAGTGCGGGTTTCCTGCACGACGGTGACGACCACCGAAAAACTGGCAAAGGCCAGCAGGATCAACGCCTCGGTCAAATCGCCCAGCAACAGGTAAGCCATGCCGCCTGCCAGCAGCAACGCGAACATCGGCTCCTGCACCACCTCAAACGCGATATGAAAGGTCGAGCGCCGCCCGGCGCGGGGCAAGGCATTGGGCCCGTCGCGCACCAGACGATCGACGGCTTCGGCAGGCGAGAGACCAGCGGGTCCGGGCGTCATCATGATGGCTTTCCCCGACACCGTGTCACCGGCGACACGATCCTGCCGACAGCGCAGGGTGCGCGCGCGATGACAGGAGCAATGCCGCGCCGCCCCAGCTTCTGCTATGCGTGCTTTCCCCTAGACGGAACCATGCCGAGCATGGCCGCTATGCTTCATCCGTTCACGCAATATGGTCTTTTCTAGCGCTTCTTGGGCTGGGGTACGCCGCTTACCCAGAAGATGCCGCCTGGCTGCAAGGCGATGACATATTGGCCGTGGTCGTCGCATTCGGCGATCCAGGTCGCCTTGCCGTCGATCGGCGCGTGCTTCTCCATCCGCACGATCTTCTGGCAGGTATAGCCGCCGTCGCGGATCGCACGGAACATCGTCGTCTGCTGTAACGAGGGCGACAACGCGTCGATCTTCGCTTCCATCGGATCATGCGTCGCTGCGGCGGCGGGCTTGTCGCTGCCGCTGGGGCTGCCATCGCACGATGCCAGCGCCGCCGTCAGGATCATCGCCACACAGATACGTTTCATCATGTCGCTCCTGTCCTTCAAATCCCGCCCGCCACAACCGTCCGCCCGGTCGCCTCCAACGCGCGCGTCAAGTCCGCGATACAGCGGTCGGCCAGCGCGGCGTCGGTCGCGCGCACCACGAAATTGGCACCGGTGCGCCCCTCGCGAAAGAAGGGATAACTCCCAATTGCCACGCCCTCATGGCTTTTTTCGGCCTCGCGCAGCAGGTCGGCGATTTCGCTTTCGCCAACCCAGCAGCCGATCGTGCGCGACAGCACCGGCAACCCGCCCTCCAGCGTGCCGGTCAGCGCGTCGAGCATCCCCGCCGTTATGTGCGGTACCCCGGCCATGATGAAAATATTGCCGACGCGGATGCCCGGCGCGCCCGACATGCGGTTCTCGATCAGGTCGGCCCCTTCGGGCACGCGCGCCATGCGCTTGCGCGCTTCGGTCAGGCCGCCGCGCGTGGTGTAATAGGCCTCCAGCACCGCCACCGCTTGCGGGTGGTGGACCACCGGGACGCCGAGCGCCTCGGCAATGGCATCGACGGTGATGTCGTCATGCGTCGGGCCAATGCCGCCTGTCGTGAACAGATAATCGTTGCGCGCGCGCAGCACGTTGACCGCCTCGACGATCGCTGCGGTCTTGTCGGGCACAACGCGCACCTCGGCCAGCCGGATGCCCTGCACGTTCAGCCAGGTCGCGATTTGCGCGATATTCTTGTCCTGCGTGCGGCCCGACAGGATCTCGTCGCCGATCACCGCCAGCGCGGCCGTCCAGATGCGTGTCGTCATGCTTCCCGCATAGCCCGCATCGTGGCCCTCGCAAAGCCCAAGCGGCTTCGCTATATCGCGGGGATGACCGAATATGTAACCGTAACCGCCGACGCGCCCACCGCCCGTACCGGTGCCATCAAGCTTCATGGGCCCGAAGCCTTTGCAGGTATGCGTGCCGCCGGAAAACTCGCCGCCGAAGCGCTCGACATGATCGTGCCGCACATGGTGCCCGGCATGGCCACCGCCGAACTGGACGCGATGATCCGCCGTTTCATCGTCGAACGCGGCGGCGTGCCCGCAACGCTGGGCTATCGTGGCTATACGCATTCGAGCTGTATCTCGACCAATCATGTCGTGTGCCACGGCATTCCCAGCGACAAGACGTTGAAAAATGGCGACATCGTCAATGTCGACGTCACCCCGTTGCTCGACGGCTGGCACGGCGATAGCAGCCGCATGTATTTGATCGGCGACGTGCCGATCAAAGCGAAGCGGCTGGTCGAGGTAACCTATGAATGCCTGATGCTCGGCATCGAAGCCGCCAAGCCGGGCAACCATCTGGGCGACATTGGCGACGTGATCCAGCGCCACGCCGAAAAGCACCGCTATGGTGTGGTGCGCGATTTCTGCGGCCACGGCGTCGGCCGCCTGTTCCATGATGCGCCCGAAGTGGTCCATGCCGGTCGCCCCGGCACCGGCCCCGAACTGAAGCCCGGCATGATCTTCACGATCGAGCCGATGATCAACACCGGTCGCCCCGACGTGAAGGTGCTCGACGATGGCTGGACGGCGGTGACGCGCGACCGTTCGCTGTCGGCGCAGTTCGAACATTCGATCGGCATCACCGAGGACGGCTGCGAGATCTTCACGCTCAGCCCCGGCGGGTTCGACAAGCCGCCTTATTGAAATTTGATCCCCGATCGGTCTTAGCGAGACATCCGAAAGGCAGCATGGGGCGAGGCGGCCCCGCCCCACGCTGCCGCTAGGTTCAGCTGACTTTGCTTACCGTGCCGTGCGTAATGGTGTGGTTAACATAGGTATAAGTGCCAACGCCGTTCCATTCCGCATCGACGGCCAGCGCCGCCGAGAAGTGCGCCAGATAGCTGCCGATCGCGGGCGGCGGCACCGACACGACATATTCCCCATGCAGCGCGATGAGCCGTGTATCGTGCCCGAAACCGGTATGATGCAGCACGCCGCTGACGGGAAATTCGATCGATCCGTAGGGCGGCGGCAGCGACTGCGTAATGTGCGCCGTGCCATGGATTTGACCAGAAACCGCATTGACCAGCAGCGACAAATGCAAGGTGGGAGCACCGACGATCGGCTCAACGCCGAGCTGGACCAACAGCTTTACTTGATAAAGACCTACTGCTTCAGACATGGTTTATCTCCTGCTTCTTGAGAGAATAAAACAACACGTCGAGGATTGAGTCGTTACGCGCATCGTACATTTTCGGTATAATTTTTACACTGACGCCCTTGAACGCCCTTCAAGGGTATAATGCACGACTCCCGACTCGACCTCCGAAGAGTATCATTTCTCTCTTTGAGTCCAAAGCCGCTTTTGTCGCGTAAGCAGCTGAACCAACATCACTCCTTCGGTAAATTTCTTGCGGGTGCAGAAGTTTTTATTTCATCTTTTTTTGGTTCAATCGAACCGACACGACCACGCGCACTCGCATGCGCGACGGCATCGTCGTGCCTGCCAATCCGGCAATTCCCCCGCCTCCTGCCCATTTGTTGAGCATCGTGACATGGGTGCCGACCGGGTCCGCCCGCGCTTTTGCGCCCCTCGCGCGGCTGGCACGGTTGTTGTAAGGTGAACCGACATAATGGGAGTGCGTGCTGCGTGAAAAAGATCGAGGCGATCATCAAGCCGTTCAAACTCGATGAGGTGAAGGAGGCGCTGCACGAGGTTGGCGTCAGCGGCATCACGGTGACCGAAGCCAAGGGGTTCGGTCGTCAAAAGGGGCATACCGAACTGTATCGCGGCGCGGAATATGTGGTCGACTTCCTGCCCAAGGTAAAACTCGAAGTGGTGGTGGAGGATTCGCTGGCGGAACGCGTCGTCGAAGCCATTGCCGCGGCCGCGCAGACCGGGCGCATCGGCGACGGCAAGATCTTCGTCATTCCGGTCGAAACCGCGCTGCGCATCCGCACCGGCGAACGCGACGAGGATGCCATTTGACGCAGCGCAACATCTTGTGACAACGCGATCATCCTAGTGGAATGTGATTCCCGAATTGCTCGGGCTATTGATCGATAACGAAAGGGCGTGGGGACATGGCGAATTCGGCTCCAAACACTGCGAGCGACGTACTGAAGATGATCAAGGAGCAGGAGATCGAGTGGGTCGATCTGCGCTTCACCGATCCCAAGGGCAAATGGCAGCATTTGACGATGGTCGCCGGCGTTGTCGGCGAAGATGAGCTGACCGACGGCTTCATGTTCGACGGCTCCTCGATCGAGGGCTGGAAGGCGATCAACGAATCCGACATGATCCTGAAGCCCGATTTGGACGCGGTGTGGACCGATCCGTTCTCGGCCACGCCGATGCTGATCCTGGTGTGCGACATCGTCGAGCCCTCGACCGGCGAACTCTATGCGCGCGATCCGCGCTCGACCGCCAAGCGCGCCGAGGCGTATCTGAAGACCACCGGCATCGGCGACACCGTGTATATCGGGCCGGAAGCCGAATTCTTCATGTTCGACAACGTCCAGTTCGAGAACAGCTATTCGACCAGCTATTACAAGATCGACGATATCGAGCTGCCCACCAACACCGGCACCTCGTATGAAGGCGGCAACCTCGGCCACCGTCCGCGCGCCAAGGGCGGTTACTTCCCGGTCGCGCCGGTCGACAGCGCCGTCGACATTCGCGGCGAAATGGTTTCGACCATGCTCGAAATGGGCCTGCCGTGCGACAAGCATCACCACGAAGTGGCGGCTGCCCAGCACGAGCTCGGCCTCACCTTCGGCACGATGACGCTGACCGCCGACCGCATGCAAATCTACAAGTATGTCTGCCACAATGTCGCGCAGGCGTACGGCAAGACCGTCACCTTCATGCCCAAGCCGATCAAGGAAGATAACGGCTCGGGGATGCACACCCATCTGTCGATCTGGGACAAGGGCCAGCCGCTGTTCGCGGGCAATGGCTATGCCGGCCTGTCGGACACCTGCCTGTATTTCATCGGCGGCATCATCAAGCACGCCAAGGCGGTGAACGCCTTCACCAACCCGACCACCAACAGCTATAAGCGCCTGGTGCCGGGTTACGAAGCCCCCGTGCTGCTCGCGTATTCGGCGCGCAACCGCTCGGCCTCGTGCCGCATTCCCTATGGCACCGGCCCCAAGGCAAAGCGCGTCGAAGTGCGCTTCCCCGACGCGATGGCCAACCCGTATCTGTGCTACGCGGCGCTGTTCATGGCCGGCCTCGACGGCATCCAGAACCGCATCCACCCGGGTGAGGCGATGGACAAGAACCTGTACGACCTGCCGCCGGCAGAACTGGCCGAAGTGCCGACCGTCTGCGGTTCGCTCCGCGAAGCGCTCGAAAGCCTGGCCGCCGATCACGACTTCCTGCTCAAGGGCGACGTGTTCTCGAAGGACCAGATCGAATCGTACATCGAGCTGAAGATGCAGGACGTGGCGCGTTGGGAAATGACGCCGAGCCCGGTCGAGTTTGATATGTACTACAGCTACTGAGGCTGCCGTGCCGGCAGCCGGTGGGGACAAGGCGAAGCCAAAGTCCCCAC
The DNA here is from genome assembly GCF_049897605.1 of Sphingomonas sp. DC1600-2. Taxonomy (NCBI): domain Bacteria; kingdom Pseudomonadati; phylum Pseudomonadota; class Alphaproteobacteria; order Sphingomonadales; family Sphingomonadaceae; genus Sphingomonas; species Sphingomonas sp. DC1600-2. The sequence goes on along the minus strand of NZ_JAFCWO010000006.1, from coordinate 119,525 downwards.
AGGAGCTGTCGGCCGGCCTCGCTCTAGCGAGGACCGACGGCGTGGCTTTGCCACGACGTGATCTAGGAAAAGGCGTCCGGAGCGATCCGGGCGCCTTTTCTCTTTCGTGAACATCGCACAACCGTCCGGCAGCGCGCTCCAACGGCGCGTTCCCCGCCCCTTCCGGCCGTTGCACGAATGCAGTAATGCCGAGGCAAGCATCCTTGAGGGGCTCGGCGGTGTCTTTAGCGAACTCGGGGGGGGTGAGATGCTGCAACGCTTCGGTGAAGAGATATGGACGGCCAATGGCCCGACGGTATCCGTCGCGGGCTTCGACTATCCCACCCGCATGATTGTCATCCGCTTATCCGATGGCGGACTCTTCCTCTGGTCGCCGACGGCCTTCTCCAGCGAGCTTCAGCGTGCCGTCGATCTGCTCGGACCGGTGCGCCACATCGTCGCGCCGAATACCTTGCATCACACCTTCATCGCCGACTGGCAGCAGGCCTACCCGGACGCAAAATCCTATGCAGTGCCGCAATTGCGCGCCAAGCGCCCGGACCTGAAGTGGGACAGCGACCTCAAGGATACGCCCGCAGCGGCGTGGTCGAAGGATATCGACCAGGTGGTCGTTCGAGGAAATCGCATCACGACCGAAGTCGTCTTTTTCCATCGTCACAGCCGAACCGCGATCTTTACCGATTTGATCCAACACTTTGAGCCGGAATGGTTCAAGGGCTGGCGCGCCCTAATAGCGAGGCTGGATTTGCTGACTGCGCCCAAACCGACCGTCCCCAGAAAATTCCGGGTTACCTTTTACGATCGAACTATTGCTCGGCAGGCGCTGCAAAGGATCATGGCTTGGCCAACCGAGGCGGTGCTGGCAGCGCACTCCGCGCCGGTAACGCAAGGTGGCCGAGACGCCATCGCCCACGCCTTCGGATGGTTGCTCGGTCGATAGCGTTTGCCAAAGACCGCCACCGCTCAACTTTGCCAATCGAGAAGGTTGGCGTTGGCGTAAAGGGCAACGGCGGCTACCATCCGTTCGCGCAACCACGCTGACCTTGAACCACGGGCTGCGCATTCAAATCAGGAGATACGGTGTGTCGCGGTTACGGTTCTTCGCACTCTCGCTCCTCACCTTCTGCATCGCAGGAGTAGCCGGAGGCCAGACTGCCAAGTCCGATAGCACGCCAGCCCGCGTCCAGATCTCAAAGGACGAACGCGAAGGCGTATGGCAAGCCCCCGCCGAGGGTGTTCAGATACCACTATGGCCTGCGAACGTCGCGCTCGCCAAACCCGACAGCGGGGATCGTCCTGAAGCAACGGGCAATGGCACCGGTCTGGTTGGCGGGCGCAAATGGCATTGGGCGACCTATGTCACTCGACCGACCATGACGCTCTATCGCCCCAAGGGCCAGAACAACGGCGCAACGATGCTGGTCCTGCCGGGCGGTGGGTTTGAAGTCGTCGCGACGGATTTGGAAGGCACCGAAATCTGCGAATGGGTGGTGCAGCAGGGCATGACCTGCGCAATGCTCAAATACCGGACTCCGCAAGCCTGGCCAGCGGAAAATGGACAGCAACAGCGGCCGAAGGTGCTGTTGGCGTTGGAAGATGCCCAACGCGCGATGGGATTGCTACGACAGGATGCCGCCAGATACGGTATCGATCCCCATAAGATCGGCGTGATCGGGTTTTCAGCCGGTGCCTATCTCGCCGCGAATATGAGCAATACGGAAGTGCGTACCTATCCGCCAGCAGACGCGGCCGACCGACAATCGCCACGGCCCGACTTCGCGATCATCGCCTATACGGCGCGCATGGTGGACACCAGCAAGGGGCGGAACAGCCTGGACTTGCAACCTTGGGTGACGATCAGCCCGAAGGCCCCGCCGACGCTCATCCTGCACGCCATGAACGATCCAATGGACAATATCCGGCAGCCAATGGCCTATGCGCTGGCGCTGAACGACGCAGGCGTACCGGTCGACCTACGGCTCTATGCGAAGGGCGGCCACGCTTTCGGGATGCGCCCAACCGCCGATCCGATCACCACCGAATGGCCTGGGCAGGTCAAGCAATGGCTGCACGACATCGGCGTTCTTTAATGCCGAACACCCACCCCCTCACTCATCAAACGCCGTCCCACCCTTCTCCACCGTCCGCCCGTTCAACTGCCCCCACAATTGCGCGGTCCCCGCTTCATGCGCCTTATTCACATATTGCGAGGCGACCAGCCATCCTTTGAGCGGGCGGAGCGGCAGCAGGCATCCCGCCAGCATCAGCGGCAGCGAGGTGACGGCATGGACCCAGAAAGGCGGGCTGAACGCCACCTGGAACCACACCACCACGAACAGCAGCGGAAACGCGACGATGCACAACGAGAAGAAGGCGGGGCCGTCATCGGGCGAGGCGAAGCTGTAATCCAGCCCGCACACCTCGCAGCGATCGACCACCTTCAGCCATGACCGGAACATATGCCCCTTGCCGCAGCGCGGGCACAGGCCCTTGGCACCGGATTTGAGGATCCAGCGCCATTTTTCGCCCTCGGTCTGTGTGTCCGCCATGTCTGATCCAACCTTTTCGCTGCCGCCTAGATAGGAACCCGCGCCCCGACTGCGATGAGACAAAATGCCCAAGGCGGTTACACGGTCAGCACGGTCGCTCCACACGTCTCCCCGGCTTCCAGCGCGCGGTGCGCGGCGGCAGCGTCTTCCAGTGCGAAGGTCTGGCCGATTTCAGGGGTGATCGCGCCTGAGCGCAGCATCGCGAACACGCGGTCGATCCCGGCCTGGCGCTCCTCTGGCGTGACATAATAGCTGAAAAGCGTCGGGCGGGTGACGAACAGCGATCCGCGTGCCGACAGGATGCCGAGGTCGACCCCGGTCACCTTGCCACCGGCATTGCCGAAGCTGACGATCAGCCCGCGCCGCGCGGCACTCGCCAGCGAAACCTCCCAGGTCGCCATGCCGACACCGTCGAAAATGATCGGCACACCCGCGCCGTCGGTCAACTCGCGCACGCGCTGCGCCACGTCTTCGCTCTTGTGCAGCAAGACGTGGTCGGCCCCCGCCGCCTTGGCCTGTACGGCCTTTTCCGTGCTGCCAACGGTGCCGATCACGGTCGCACCGATCGCCTTCAACCAGCCGACCAGCAAATGCCCGGTGCCACCTGCCGCCGCATGAACCAGAACGGTCTGTCCGGCCTGTACGCGCGCGCAGCGCTCGACCAGAAATTCGGTGGTGCACCCTTTGAGCAACACGGCGGCAGCGGTCTGATCGCTAATATCGTCGGGCAGTTTCAGAAGGATCTTGGCGGGAACGTTACGCTCGGTCGCATAGGCACCAAGCGCGGGGCCGAACGTGCCGACGCGGTCGCCCGGCGCAAAATCGGTAACCCCCGGTCCAACCGCCACGACCACCCCCGCCGCTTCGGAGCCAAGGCCGCTCGGCAGGTTGACCGGATAAACGCCCTTGCGGTGATACACGTCGATGAAGTTCAGGCCGACTGCGGCATTGCGCATTCGCACCTCGCCAGGGCCGGGATCGGGCAAATTCACATCGCCCCATTCGATCACTTCGGGGCCACCAATGCGGTCGATCCGCGCAACGCGTGCCATTTGCCTATCTCCTTATCGAACCGCCCTAACCGACGACGTACGTTTCGGGTTGCAACCTATTTCGTCCCGCTCCATTTGTCGTCGCGTACCAGAAATTCAAGACGGTGGAGAGCGGCGATGAAGAGCTACCTCAAACAGTATATCAACGGTGCGTGGGTCGACAGCATCGGCGGCACGCGCCACGCGGTGATCAACCCCGCAACCGAGCAGGCCTGCAGCGAAATCGCGCTCGGCACCGCCGCCGATGTCGATGCCGCCGTCGCCGCCGCGCGGACAGCGTTCGAGACCTACTCGCAGACCACCGTCGCCGAACGCGCCGCCCTGCTTGAGCGGATCATCGAGGAATATAAGAAGCGCATCCCCGATCTGGCGCAGGCGGTCAGCCAGGAAATGGGCGCACCGATCGGCTTTGCCACGGCGGCGCAAGTGCCTGCGGGGCTCGGGCATTTCATCTCCACGCTAAAAGCGCTCAACGCCTTCCAGTTCGACGAACAAATCGGCCGCGCGCGCGTGGTGCATGAGCCCCTCGGCGTCGTCGCGATGATTACGCCGTGGAACTGGCCGCTCAACCAGGTCACCGCCAAGGTCGCGCCTGCCCTCGCGGCGGGCGACACGATGATCCTGAAGCCAAGCGAGGAATCACCCGGCTGCGCGGTGATCCTGGCCGAAATCCTCGATGCCGCAGGCGTGCCGGCGGGCGTGTTCAACCTCGTCAATGGCGATGGCGCGGGCGTCGGCTCGGCGCTGTCTGCGCACCCGGACGTGGATATGGTCAGCTTCACCGGATCGACTCGCGCCGGAATCGCGATCGCGCAAAATGCGGCGGCGACGGTCAAGCGCGTGCATCAGGAACTGGGCGGCAAGGCGGCCAATCTGGTGATCGAAGGGGCAGACCTGGCAGCGGTGCTCCCCCCGACGGTGCAGGGCGTGCTCGCCAATTCGGGCCAAAGCTGCATCGCGCCCACGCGCCTGCTGGTGCACAAAAGCCAGGTCGCGGACGCCACCGGCATCGTCAAGGCGATGATGGAGGGCACACCAGTGGGCGACCCGGCCGAAATGGGCGCGCATATCGGCCCGGTCGTCAACAAGGCGCAGTTCGACAAGATCCAGGGCCTGATCCAGTCGGCGATCGACGAAGGCGCGACGCTGGTCACCGGCGGTACCGGGCGGCCCGACGGACGCAATGTTGGCTATTTCATCAAGCCGACGTTGTTCACCGACGTAACCCCCGCCATGCGCATCGCGCAGGAGGAAGTGTTCGGCCCGGTCGCCACGATCATCGCCTATGACACCGAAGACGAAGCGGTGAAGATCGCCAACGGCACGCCCTACGGCCTGTCCGCAACGATCTCGGGCGATCCCGCCAAGGCCGCCAAGATCGCACCACGGCTGCGCGCCGGGCTGGTGACGATCAATTCGTGGAGCCCCGACGGCAGCGCGCCGTTCGGCGGCTACAAGCAATCGGGCAATGGACGGGAAAACGGCAAGTTCGGGCTGACCGATTTCATGGAAGTCAAGACCGTGATCGGCGAGCCTGCCTGACCCCAAGCGCGGGCGGCTCCTAGCCGCCCGCGCATGATCGGTTAAGGCGTTACGCCGGTTTGCGGGCGGGCGGGCTGAAGCTTTTCAGCGTGAAGCTCGCGCCCTCGCGCACGATATGGTGCTTGGGCGGCAGCGGCTTTTGCGGGGGCCGCTGCGTTTCGGCAGTTTTGGGCAGATCCGGCATTGGCTTTACCTCCAGGGCGGCACCGCTCGCTCGGAGTGGTGAACGCCTCTGCCAGCAATATAGTCGCTTCCGCGCAGAATGCGAGCAGGAAGCCGGTCATCACGAATAGCAGTACCTGGCTCCGAGCCTTTGCCTTCGCAACGTTGTTTCGCCTGTTGCGTGTCGCGGCATCGGCGAACTCACCGATCATCAGGGTCCGCAAATCGTCGCGAACCAGACCGTCTCGCTCGACCGCTTTCTTGCCAATGTCCTGATAGAAGGTGCCCAAGGTCTGCGCATAATCCAGGATTTCGACATCATTGGGCGGATAACGATAGTCGCGCAGGCGGATGACATCCCAAAACCAGCGCCCCGCGATGACAAAGCACCCGACCGATCCAACCAACAGAAACACCACCGCGATCGTCCAGCCCGGATCGCGCACCGAAAAGGCCGAGCGATAAATGCTCGGCAGGACGGCGACGGCAAGGCCCAGGATCGCCGCGAAAAACGGCAGCGAGCGCCAGATTGCCTCATCGGCGTCCAACTCGCGCTTGTAGGAGTCCGCAAAGAGTGCCGAGAGATATTCGTCGGTCTTGGTTTCCGCCACCGCCTGCTCCCCGCCTCAATAATCCTTCGATACGCGCAAGTTTGCGCTTTGCCGTCCGAGCGTCGAGATCGTCGACAGCACCGACAGCCAACGCGTCACCTGGAACTCGACCTGCGTCGCCGAATAGCCGGCTCCGTCGGTGACGATCTCGGCATAAAAGCGCCGCGTGATGTATTTGCCCGCCGCGACCGAGGTGCCCTGCCCGGTCTGCGCGTCGGCGGGAAGGATGCGCAAGCGGTCGAGCCCGGCCACGCGGCGGACCGCGTTGATCGGATCGAGCCCCCCCTTGCCGTTCTGCAGCGCCGCCACTGCCGAGGCCAGTTGCAACGCCTCGGGGGCGGACAGATTGGTGATCGACGTGCCGAACAACAGCCGCGACAGCAATTCGTCCTGCGGCAAGGCAGGCACGCTGGAGAAGGTGATTTCGGGCTTGAGCGCCGGGCCGGTGACGTTGATCGAGGCGTTCAGCCCGGTAGTGTTGGCATTGGCCGAGATATCCAGCGCCGGATTGGCGGGGACTTCGCCGGCAAACAGGATCTTGCCGCGTTCGAGCGCGAAGCTGCGCCCGGCGAAATCGTAATTGCCCTGCACCAGATCGGCGCGACCGGTGATCGCGGGATTGTCGGGCGCGCCGCCGATCTTGAGGTCGGCCGACCATTCGCTGCGCAGGCCAAGCCCGGTGACCAGCACCTGATTGGCGGCGCGCGCATGGATGGCGAGTTGCCACGGCGTACGCGGAGCTTCGTCATCCTCCACGCCGCCGCCGGGGACGTTGATTTCGCGAATGGCGAGTTGCGGCACCGCGCTGGCGGCGCTCGCCTGGCCCAGACGATAGCGTGCCTTGTCGAGCCGCAGATCGCCCGAAATCGTGCCCCCCGCCCCATCCGACTGGAAGCGCAACGGGCCGGTGACGGTCGCGCCGATATCGTCGCGCGCGATCATCACCGCGCGGTCTGTCTGCAAGGTCAGGTCGAGCCCAAGGCCGTTCTTGGCGGCGAAATTGAAGGTGCCGCTGCCGTTGACACGCCCGCCTTTGCCCGCATCGGCGGCGAAGCGATCGATCGTGAGGCGCGACCCGCCAAAGCGCCCGGACGCCTGAACATTGGTGAGCACGGTGCCGGTTGTCGCGCTTTCGATGCGCGCACCCTTGGCCTGGACGACGCCGGTGATTTGCGGATTGGCGATCGTCCCGCCAACGTCCGCACCGATCGCGACCGGGCCGGTCAGATCGAACAGTTCGACCCCGGTCAGCCGCCAGATCGTGTCGGCGGGCCCATCATAGCGAAGCTGCGCAAACGCCCCGGCATTGGATACGCGCGTCGCCAGATCGGGGCCTGCGGGCAAGGTCAGCAGCATTTGCGCGCGCCCGACGGTCTTGCCGCCGGTGGCCGCGACCGCGCGCGCTGCGATGCGGTCGGGCGACAGCGCTCCGGCAATCCCGACATCGACCGGACGCGATGACAGGATCAGGCCCGAACGCGTCAGGCCACGCACCGTCATATCGATCTTGCCGGTCGGCGCCGCGCCGCCGCCTTGCGCATAGGACAGGGTGCCCGAAGCATTGCCGCCGAGGCCAAGTCCCGGATAGCCGATGTCGAGGATCGACAGCGGCATCCGCGCAAGCGTTGCGTCGATCGCGCTCGATTTTCCGGTGAAGCGGCCCGACAGCTTCGCGTCCCCGCCCGAGAAGGTGAGGTCGGTCGAAGCCAGTCGCCAGCCATCGCCATCGCGCGTGAACACCGCAGGGGTGACGAGCTTCAGCGGCCGACGATCGAGCGTACCCTGCGCGGTCACGGAGTAGCTGTCCGGCGTCACGCGGGTGAGCGACTGAATATCGAAGGCACGCCCGCTCGACCCGGCGATCGAGGCGGTAACGGAGCCGGTGCCGCCGCGCAGCGAGGCGCGCGCAGCAAAGCGCCCGATCACCAGCGACCCGCGCCGCAACCCAGCGCCGGTCACGCTCGCTTCAATCGATGTGCCCGCCGGATCGAGCAGCGCCACCGCATCGAGATGCCCGCGCCGCAACACCACCGCATCGCTCAATCGTGCTGTGGTGGCATCGAGATGCGCCTCGATCCGCTGATGCTCGCCCACCGGGCGGAACAGCACCGCGCCCGACAAGCCCCCACCGGCCACCGTCAGCGTGCCGTCAAACCCGCCCGGCACGATCCGCAGCGGCCCCTTGGCATGTGTCCCGCTCACCGCCAGATCGGCGATGGAGATCGTCCCGTCGCCGCCCTTGGGCAACAGGATCGCGCCATTGCCGCTGAACGCCCCCAGCCGCGATCCGCCGCGCGCGGTGAAGGTGAACCCCTCTGCCGTCGGATCGAGATGCGCGATCACGTCGCTGAGGCCCATCGTGTCGTTGGGGCTTTTGAACACCAGATCGAGCGTCGGATGGTCGATCTTGCCATCGAGCTTCAGCGTCAGCGGGCCATAGGTTGCTTGCTGGCCCACCCCTTCGAAATGGAAGGTGCCGTCGCGGCGGCGATAGCCATTGCCGGTGATGCGGATTTGCGGCGCGGTCAGCACGAGATGGTTGAGGTGGAGGATCCCGTCGGGCGTCCGCTCCAACCCAGTAACGAGGCGCGGCAACCCGCCTGCCAGCGACCGGAAGAACGCATTTTCCAGCGTCAGCATCCGCGCCGTGCCCTGGCCGACGACGCGCGTGCCGTGGCCGCCGGGGCCCGGCACCGCCTTGAGTTCCGTCTGCACGTCGACCACGCCGAGGCCGGGAATGCGGTAGCGCCCCAGGCCACCATTCAGACCAATATCATAGCGACCGTCGCTGAGATCGAGCAGCAGGTTGATCCGCCCGTTGAGCTTGTCCGAGCTCAGCTTGAGGTCGTCGCCGATGACCAGCTTCGAGGTCACCCGCAGCACGCCATCGATCGTGAGATTGCGCAGGATGCCGCCCGCCACATCGCCAACCCCGGTGACGCGCGCCGCGACCGCGTGGATCGGCAGCAACACCGGCTGTTTGGACAAATGCCCGCGACCCGCGGCGTGGAAGTCCTCGAAACCCGTATCGTCAAAGGCAAAGCGCGCTGCGCTCAGGCGGTAGTCGAAGGCCGCCGTCGCGAAGCGACCGTCGAGGATGGTGCGCAATTCGATCGCACGCCCGGTCATGTTGGGGAACAACGCCGGTGGCCGCAGCAGGATCGTGTGGAGCCGCACATTGCGATAGGCGCTTTCCGCCAGATCGAGCGTGCCATCGCCAGTCAGGCTGAGCGAGACCGAACGGAGCGACAGCGTGCCCTTGAGCTGCCGGTCGACCAGCGTAGCGCCACCATTCACCAGCACGCGCGGGGCGGTCAGCCGTTCGAGCTTGCCATGCACCAGCGGCCCCGGCGTCAGGACACCCGAAAGCGTATAGGCCCCAGCGCGATTGGTGAGCGCGAGATCGACCAGCCGCGTCGGGCCGACATCGGCAATCGCCTTGCCCTGCCACGCCTGCCAGCTTCCCTTGCCCGCAATATCCAGCGCAATCGGTCGCGCGACCCCGATCAGCTTGGCGAGCACGCCCGTGGCGCTGCCGCGCGCCCGCGCCGCAACCTCCAGCCGATTGCGATCGGGCTCGGCGTCGAGATGCACGCGCAGCCGGTCACTCCCCGCCACCATCGCCGCCAGATCGATCAGCGCGCGGCGATTGTGGATGTCCGCGCGCGCGCGCAACCGCCCGATCCGCTCGACCCCGGTCACCGCGCGCCCGACGATCAGCCGGTCCACCGCCAACGCCCCGATGCGAATATCGAACCCCGGCAGGATCGGCCCCTTGGTCTCGGTCGGGCGCGTCTCGGGCAATTTGGCCAGTGTCGCGCTCGGGATGCGCAAGCTGGTGATATCCAGCCGATTGTCGAGCCAGCGCAGCGGCGACCAATGCAGGTCGGCACGCGGTGCCGCAAACACCAGTCCCTTCGGGTCGCGCACGCGCACATCGATCAGCGTCGCGCGGTTGTAGATCGATCCCTCGATCCGCCCGATGCTGTAGCGCAAGCCATTGGCGGGCCGCAGTCCGGATATGGTATCGGCGATCATCCGGTGCCCGATCGCGGTATCGACCAGCCCCAGCGCGGCGAGCAGCACCAGCAGCAGGCCGAGCACCGCACCCAGCACAATCCGCCCCCAATGGCGGCGGCGCGGCGGGACAGGTGCGGCTTCAACCGTCTCCGGGAGCGAGTCCCCGGTCAAAACGCCTGCCCCAACGAGACATAGACGGCGACGCGCGGATCGCCCTTGGCGGGGTTTACCGGCGTGCCGACATCGATGCGGATCGGCCCGAAATTGGAATAATAGCGCACGCCAATGCCGGTGCCGTAGCGCATTCCGCCCAGCGTCGGGATGCCGCCGGTGTAGATGTTGCCGCCATCGAAGAACGGCACCACGCCGAAATGGCCAAACGCCTTGACCCGCGCCTCGAGCGAAAATTCGGCAAGGCTGCGCCCGCCGATCGGATCGTTATTGGGGTCGCGCGGGCCGATGTCCTGATAGCCATAACCGCGCACCGACGCCCCGCCACCGGCGTAGAAGCGCCGCGACGGGGCCACCGCATCGCGCGGGGCCCCCGCGATGGTGCCCAGGCGAATGCGTCCCGCCAGCACCGTACCCGCCGTGATGGGTTGGTAGGCGCTGGCGTCGATCTGCATCTTGGCATAGCCAAAGATCGATCCTTCCAGCGACGCCTCGGGCGAGAAGCGTCCGCTCAGGCGGAAGCCGCGCGTCGGGTTGAGCAAATCGTTCGACCCGTCATAGCTGAGCGAGGTCGGCAGGGCGGCAATGAAATAGGTACGCCGACGCGGGGCACCGGTGGTGACGATCACATCGCGCTCGTCCGACGCGGCAAGCTCCCCGCCCAGCGACCAGGTCCACTTCTTCTGGAAGAAGATGTTGGTCTGCCGCTCCAGGCTGCCCGAGAGCGACACGGTGCGCGCCTGATAGGCGGTGCGCTTCAGGTTGGAGGCAGCCGCCTGAAAGGTCAGCACGCGGTCGCGCCCTTCGAAATTGTTGCGGCGGAAGATGACGCTCGCCAATTGCTCCTCGGTGCCGAGCACGCCGCGCAGCGTCAGCGCGCCCTCGGGCGGGAACAGATTGCGGTGCGTCCAGCTCACTTCCGCGCGCGCGCCTTCGCCAGTGCCGTAGCCAAGCTCCCCGGCAATGGTGTGCGGCGGTGCCGGTTCCAGGCCGACCGCGATGTCCACCGTTCCCGGCTCGGTGCCTTCAACGGGCTCGATCTTGGTCGAGGAGACCAGCCCGGTCTGAATCACCGCCCGCCGCAAATCGACCAGCGCAGAGGCATCATAGGTCTGGCCGGGGACGAAGCGGGCAATGTCCTGCACATGCTTGGCCCCGAACACCTTGTCGCCCGAAGTCATCACGATCTTGCCGAAGCGGCGCTCGGCCCCCGGTACCACCGCCATATCCAGCGTGGCGGTGTGCGCGGCGCGATCGACGACGATTTGCGGATCGCCAACCACGGCAAACGGGAAACCGCGATCGTTGATCGTGGTGCGCAGGCTCGTCTCGCCCGCGACCACGGCATCCGAATTGACGGCATCGCCCGGATTGACCCCGAAGGCGTGGCGAAGCGTTTGCGCCTTCGCGCCCGCCGCTTCCACCCCTGCGACGTTGACACCCGCGAAGGTGTAGAGTTGCCCCGGCTCGGCATCCAGCACGACCAGCGGTCGCGCAGCCGGTTCCACCCGCGTCGTCACGTGCGCATCGTAATAGCCTTCGGCGCGCAGCAATGTCGTGAGCAGGGTTGCGTCCTCGCGCGCGCGGCGATCGAGCTGCGCGGCATTGGCGGGTTGGCCGACATTGGCTTTCAGCGTCGACAACTGGGCGAAACGATCGCTGAGCAGGCTACTCGCGACATCGTCGATCCCGTCGACGCGGAAATCATAGCGGGTGTCCCCGGTCAGCGCGGTTGGCGTATCCGCCGAAACCGGCTCGGGCGGGGCCTTGGACAAATCGGGCCAGTCGACCCCCAGCCCCGGCAACGGCGCGAGCGGCGATTGTGGGTCGAGCGGCGATACCTTGAGGTCAGCCGGATCGGTCGACGGACGCACTTGCGCCATCGCACGCGGGCAAAACACACAAAGGACTCCGGCGGCGGCCAACGACACGCCCCGCCGCCCGACCGACAACGCCATGGCTCGTCCTAGCCCGGCTGCGCCCGCAGTGACAGGGGCTTAGTCGCCGATTTGGTCGCCGCTCAATGAACCGTGCCGACCGCACGGTCGGCCGAAAGCAACACGATCAGCCGCTCGATCTGCCGCCATCGACAAAAGTGCAGATAATTGCCGAGGTCGCGACTGCGGTCGGCGCGCGCCGCCGCCTCCAGCGCCGCCTCATCGCCAAATATCGTGATCAAATCGGTCGCATCGACGAAAGCGGCGCGGTCCGCGAGGTAAGGCAAGCAGGTCATCAACTCTCCGCGCAAATTTCTGGCCCGCAAGCGTGCAAACATCGAGGACACACGACCCGTGCCAGTTTCGCGAAAACGCGGCAATTCGGCCCCCATCAGGGTTAACGCGATCCACCAGACCGCACAATTCTCTCACGATGGGACGCTGGCGTCCTGCACCGGGACATGGCAAAGCGCCCGCATGGCACGCTCCCCCTCTCCCCGGACGCCGCTCGCGGGCGGTTTTTTGATCGCGATCGGTGCGATGGCAGGTGCCGGGATCGGGTTGTTCTCGCCGATCGGGCCGACGCGGGGCTTCCTGGTCGGGATTGCGCTGGGCGGTGCGCTGTCGCTCGCCCTGTGGCTTGTCGACCGACGCAAATAGCTCAACGCAACGTCCGCGACAGCCACACGACGCGACCGATCACGTCCACCGACGTCGAACGGATCGGAGGATAAACGGGATTGTCGCTGGAGATAACAAAGCCTTCGGCCACTTTCGCGACACGCTTGACCAACAGCACACCATCCCGCCGGAGCACGAAGATCGCCGGGCTCTCGCTGATCCGCGTATCGCGTTCGTCGATCACGATCTGATCGCCATCGGCAATCGTTGGCACCATCGAATCCCCACGCGCCCGCAGCATCGCCGTGCTGGCCGGGCGCAGCCGCAAATCGTCGAGCAAGCGGGGGTCGAGCAGCATGTCCGCCTCGCCCGGATCATCGTTCGCGATCGCCCCCGGCCCAGCCGACACCTCGACGTCCAGCCGTCGGATCGTCGCCATCGGCGTTGACGGCGGACCACCCAGTTCGGCCGCATCCACCCGGAAATAGGCCGCGAGCAGCGCACGGTCGCGCTCCGCCAGATCGCGCGGCGTCCCCCTTCGCACATATTGCTGCAGATAGGCATCGTTACGCCGCAGCATCCGCGACAGCGCGGCATAGCTCGCCGTGTCGCCATCGATCAGCGCCGCCAACCGCGCCCGGGGATCGCCTCGCTCCATATCCGACACGATAGCCATAGGAAATTTCCTAGACAAGTTGGAAAATGGAACATATCGTGAACTTCGGCGCGAATCACGGGAGATTGGACATGTCGGTGCTGCAAAAAATCGATCGCTATCTGAAGGCTACGGCAATGCCACCGACCAAGTTCGGACGGCTCGCAGTGCGGGACCCGCGGCTTGTCCACGACCTGCGGCGCGGTCGCGAACCCGGCCCGCGCATGGTACGCCGGATCGAGGCCTTCCTCGCCGAACAGCAGGCGCGACCATGAGCCGCGGCCCGGATGCCGCCACGCTGCTCCGCCGGGCGCTGGAACGCGATGCTCGCACGCAAGGATGTGCCATCACGATCGGCACCGTGCACAGCACACGCTGGGCCAGCGCGACCTTCGTCGGCGCACAACATCGGTTGACGCTGGATGCGCCCGACGATGCGGCGCTGGCCCGCTGGCTCGGTGCATTGGCCGAAGCCGAACTGACGCTGCGCGGACATCTTGTCGCCGATGCCACGGTAACCGCGCTCGCGCGGCACGGCGGATGCGCCGAGGCGACGATCGAAGTCCTGACGGTCGAGGCCTGACGCTTCGACCGGGCGCGATGGATTGTCGCGCGCGCGCCGCCCCGCTACGGCTGCGCCATGTCCGACCCGCGCATCATTGCCGTAACCCTTGACGAGCGCACCATCCTGTGGCGCTCGGCCGATATCGAACAGGAACGGCGGATCGCGATCTTCGATCTGATCGAGGGCAACCATTTTGCGCCGCAAAAGGCGTATCCCGACGGCTATGCCGGCCCGTACAAGATCGATCTGACGGTCGAGGAGGGACGGCTCGGCATCGGCATCCACCGCGAGGATGGCACCCATCTCGAAACCTACATCCTCGGCATGGGGCGCTTCCGTCGCCCGATCAAAGACTATTTCGCGATTTGCGACAGTTACTATCAGGCGATCCGCAACGCCACGCCCGCCCAGATCGAGACGGTCGATATGGCGCGGCGCGGCATCCACAATGAAGCCGCCGAACTGCTGAAAGAACGGCTGGAGGGCAAGATCGACATCGATTTCGATACCGCCCGCCGCCTGTTCACGCTGATTTGCGTCCTGCACATCAAAGGGTAAAGCGGGCAGCATGGGGCGTTGGAAAAAGCGGATCGGCCTGGCCGTTGCCGCCATCATCACCATCGGTGTGGGATATGCGGCAGGCTGGACCTGGATGCATCATTGGCGGCCGTCCGACAAATACGCCTTTCAGGGCGTCGATGTCGCCGAGGCAAACGGCGCGATCGACTGGTGGGCGGTGAAACGCGCCGGGGCCGATTTCGCCTATGTCCGCGTCACCAGTGGTGCCGACCGACGCGACGCCCGCTTTCAGGAAAATTGGGCTGGCCTCTATGAAACGGGGCTGCGCCGCGGTGCCAGCCACCTATATTCGATCTGCCGCCTCGCCACCGATCAAGCCAATCTGTTCAACACCACCGTGCCACGCGACGACAGCGCCCTGCCCGCCGCGCTCGAGCTCGATTTCGCGGCGGATTGCCCCACGCGCCCCGCCCCGCAGATCGTGCTCGACGAACTGCGCCGCTACATCACGATGGTCGAATCGCACACCGGCAAGCCGGTGCTGCTCAAGGTCAGCAAAGCGTTTGACGCGGCCTACGGCGTGACATTGGCAATCCCGCGTCCCGTCTGGGCGGTGCAGGATTTCTTTCCGCCCGATTATCCAGCAAGGCGTTGGCGGATGTGGCAGGCAAACGGCACGCGGCGCATCGACGGCGTCGACGGACCGATCCATTGGGACGTAGTAGCACCATGACCGAAGACAGCACCCGCGACACGCTGATCGCCGCCGCGCGCGCCGCCGCGCGCAATGCGCATGCCCCCTATTCGCGCTTCGCCGTCGGTGCGGCAGTGCTGCTGGCGGACGGACGGATCGTGACCGGGGCCAATTTCGAAAACGCCAGTTATGGCCTGTCGCTGTGCGCCGAGACGGTGGCACTCGCCACCGTCAACAGCGGCGGCGACTTGCGCCAGGTGGTCGCGATCGGCGTGATTGGCGGGGCGATGGACGCGGATGGCCGCCCGACCGGCAACGCCCCGGTGGGCCCCTGCGGGCGCTGCCGCCAGGTCATCAACGAAGCCGCCGATATGGCCGGGCGCGATATCCTCGTATGGTGCGGTGCGGCCGAGGGCGATGCGGTCGAGCGGCGTACCATTTCCGAATTGCTGCCACACGCCTTCGGGCCAAAGGATCTGGGCTTGGGCGCTGCTGAATAGCCGCGCGAGACGAACACGGCAGCCCCTTGCCCGCACCGCTATTTCCGGCGAAACGCGGGGACCGAAGACCGACACACCATAGGGGAATCATTCGCATGTCGATCATGTCCGACCGCTGGATCCGCGAGCAAGCGCTCGCCACCGGCATGATCGAGCCGTTCGTCGACGGGCAGAAGCGTGAAGGCTGCATCAGCTACGGGCTGTCCTCCTACGGCTATGACGCGCGCGTCTCCGACGAGTTCAAGATCTTCACCAACATCGACAGCGTCATCGTCGATCCCAAGGATTTTGCGGCGAACAGCTTCGTCGACCGCAAGACCGACGTCTGCATTATCCCGCCCAACAGCTTCGCGCTCGCACGCACGGTCGAATATTTCCGCATCCCGCGCGACGTGCTGGTGATTTGCCTCGGCAAATCGACCTATGCGCGCTGCGGCATCATCGTGAATGTCACCCCGCTGGAACCCGGCTGGGAGGGGCATGTGACACTGGAATTTTCCAACACCACCCCCCTGCCCGCCAAAATCTACGCCAATGAGGGCGCGTGCCAGTTCCTGTTCCTCGAAGGCAATGAGCCGTGCGAGACCAGCTACGCCGACCGTGCGGGCAAATATATGGGCCAGCGCGGGGTAACGTTGCCGCGGCTGTAAGCGGGCCAAAGTCAACGGAACGCCCCTCCTGCGTAAGGGGGGAATATCAGAATCCGCTCTTCAGAGCTGAGTTGCTGTTCCGCGAACGACCGCCGTCCGTTCGTTTTGAGCGAAGTCGAGAAACCTAGCACAGCGCGTGGCGCTGTTTCTCGACTTCGCTCGAAACGAACGGGCAAAGCATGGTCTTTCCGCTCCTGCGGAGCGTCCATCCAATACCCAGCAAACACCGCGCACAAAAAAGGCGGCCCCGAAGGACCGCCCTGATTGTGCATCGACAGATCGCGACGATCAGAAGTCGTTACGATATTGCTCGTTGCCGATGAAGCCGAGCTTCGAGACGTTCGAGCGCTTGATGATCGCCAGAACCTTGTCGACCTTTTCATACTTCGCTGCCGGGTCCGGCTGGAAGTGCAGCTCGGGCTCGGGGTTGAGCTGGGTCGTCTGCACCAGATATTGCTGCAGCGTCGCCTCGTCGGTCCGCGCGCCGTTCCACAGGATCACGCCGTCCGGCTGGATGACGATCTTGTTCTTTTGTGGGTCGACGTCAGGCTTCTTCGCGGATGGATCATTGATCGGAAGATCGACCTTCACCGCGTGCGTCTGGATCGGAATGGTGATGATGAACATGATGAGCAACACGAGCATGACGTCAATCAGCGGCGTCGTGTTCATGTCCATCATGGGCTCGCCTTCGGCGCCGCCACTGCTGATTGCCATGTCAAATACTCCTTGGTGCTACCGCACGCATTACGCCGACGGGCCACCCGTGGGGGGCGGTTCCGAGATGAAGCCGACCTTGGCAAAACCAGCCGATTGCATCGTGTAGATCGCGCCACCGATGCAGCGATACGGCGTGTCCACGTCACCGCGAATATGTGCCTCGGGCAGATCTTCGGTCGTCAGATTCTGAGCGCCGCCAGCCTTTTTGACAATCTCTTCGAGCTTGTCGGTCGCGCGCTTGAGCAGCTCTTCGTGCGTAACCCGCGTCAAACCCCAATAGATGGCGCACTTGCCGTCGCTATCCTTGGTGATCGAGAGCGAGACGTTCTCGGGCTTGGTCACGGTCGGGTCGTACCGCACGTCCGGCAGCTTCAGCTTGACCGACTGCACGATCGCCGGAACCGTGATGAGGAAGATGATGAGCAACACCAGCATGACGTCGACGAGCGGCGTCGTATTGATGTCGGACATCGGGGCGTCATCGCCGCCGCCACCTGTACTAATCGCCATGAAAGGCCATCCTATTCGTATCGGTCAGGCCACCCGATCGAGCCGGGCGGCGAAAGAAACGGGGCCGCCGCTGGGAGCGGCCCCGTTCGGTACTCTTAGACGCGGGTCTGCACGCCGCCAGCCTGGCCAGCCGTGGTCGTGGCAGGCTTCGGCGCAGTTGCGGTCGGAGCCTTCTTGCCGGGAGCGGCCGGACGAACCGCACCGTTCGAGGCGAGATAGCCGAGCACGTCGGTCGAGAAGGCGCTCAGGTGCTCCGCAATCGCCTTGTTACGGCGCTGCAGGAAGTTGAAGGCGAGCACGGCCGGAACCGCGACGACCAGACCGAAGGCGGTCATGATCAGCGATTCACCGACCGGACCTGCGACCTTGTCGATCGATGCCTGGCCAGCCTGGCCGATGCCGATTAGCGCGCGGTAAATACCGAGCACCGTACCGAACAGACCAACGAACGGTGCGGTTGCGCCGACGGTTGCGAGGAAGGCCAGACCGCCACCGAGCTGCGAGTTGATCGCCGCTTCCGAACGCTGCAGCGAGCCGTGCAGCCAGTCATGCGCTTCAACCGGGTCGGTCAGGCGCGAATGCTGTTCCTGCGCTTCGATGCCGTCGTCGACGATCTGCTTGTAGGCCGAGTTCTTCTCGAGCTTGGCAGCGCCTTCGCGCAGCGAGTTCGCATTCCAGAAGGTCGCACGAACGCGACGGCCCTGGTTGATGATCTTCTGCTGCTCGAACAGCTTGGTGAACAGGATGTAGAGCGTGAAGAACAGGAAGATGGTCAGGATTGCTGCCGTCGTCCAGGTGACGGGGCCACCCTGCTTCATCGCGTTCATGAAACCGAAATTGTCGGCAGCCGATGCACCGGCGGCAAGAATGGTGGTGGACATTGCGAAGACTTCCTTCTCGAAAAATGCCCGTGCGCCTCACCCCGGAGCACGCACGGGTGGATGGTTTATTCAGGCAAGCGCCAAACGACGTTACGCGAAGACGACGAGCGGATTGGATTGCCAGCGCCGTCCAGAGCAGGCGAATACCGCCCACGCCGCGTAATGAGGGAACACGCAGTACGATCGAGCGCAGTGTTGCCGCTCGATGCGACCACGACGCAGTTCTCGACACGTCCGGCGGTGTTGATTTCCCACTTGATCTTGCTCGTGCCCTGCGCCTGCGCGTTCAAAGCGTCAGACGGATAGTCATCGTTCGAAATCCAATCATTGGGATTACCCTTTGGGCCGGCCTGCTTGCTGATGGTCGGAGCCGGCGGAGCAGCAACCGGAACAGGGGCCGGCGCAGCGGCGCGCGGCGTAATCACCAACGCGGGCGGCGGAACGGCAACCGAGACCACAGGAGGGGGCGGAGCCGTAACGCGCACGATCGGCGGCGGCGACACGACCGGCGGGGTCTGAAGCTGCGGCTGCTCGGGCGGCGGGGGCGGCGGTTTGTCGGGTGGCGGCGGCGGTGGTTCGACGACGTCGAACGTGTTCAGCTTTTCGGTAACCTTCTTGATGTATTTGAAGGTCAGACCGTTCACGAAACCCCACGCGAACAGCGCGACAATGATCGACACGATCACGATCGAAACCACGCGGCTGCCACTCGTATTGCGATCAGCGTAAGCCATTCAGAAACGAAACTCCTCTTTTCCGGTCACGACGGTCCAAGCCGATCCGTAACGTCCGCTCGTTATTCCGGCCTGCCATGGGCTAATATATCCTGGACAGGCCCAACCTCTATCGCGCCGAAAACAACGACGCAAACGCTTTGTCTCACGCAACAAACGTACAACCGCCGCATGGCAGAATTATTTCTGTATAAAAATTGCTTCCTCGGATACCCGTTGGGAATGCCAAAGTTCCCAAAAATCGCCCTGACCGCCGCAATTGTCGGACTTTCCGCCCCATCCGCCGTTGCGGCGCAACATGCTCCGATAGCTACGGAAAGCACCGCGCCATCGCCCGCTTATGCCGATTATGCAGATCTCGTCGTCGCGGCTCCGGTCATCGTCGATGCGACCGTTCGCAGCACCGTCCGGCTCAAGCCGACCGATTCGGCAGGCCTCTCGCCCACTATGGCGCGCCTTTATGTGGAAGCCGACGTCTCGGCACTGATTCGCGGCACCGATGCCATGCCCGCGCGGCTTGGCTATACGCTGGACGTGCCGCTCGACGCCCATGGCCGCGCGCCGCAATATCGCAAGAGCCGGGTGTTGCTCTTCGCCCGCGCCGTGCCCGACCAGGTCGGGCAGATCCAGCTCATCCGCCCCGACGCCCAGCGCGGATGGTCGGCGGCTGGCGATGCGTTGACGCGGCGAATCGTGCGCGAAACGCTCGCCCCCGACGCACCGCCGACGGTGACGGGCATCGCTAACGCCTTTCACACGCCGGGTGATCTGCCCGGTTCGGGGGAAACGCAAATCTTCCTGTCGACGGCGGACAACCGCCCGATTTCGCTGACGATCGAGCGAAAGGCGGGCGAAGCGCCGCGCTGGTCGGTCGCCTTGAGCGAAGTGGTGGATGCCGCCGCGCCGCCGCCGCCGCGCGACACGCTGTTATGGTATCGGCTGGCGTGCAGCTTGCCCGCAACCTTGCCCGACGCGGTGCTGCACTCGTCCGGCGACGATGCGACGGTCGCCCGCGAGGATTATGCCTTGGTCATCACTGCGCTCGGGGCCTGCGATCGCGGCGGACGCTCCTAATCGCGTGCGCCGATGCGCAACACCTGGCCAGTCGAAGATGTCGCCGCTGCCAGAAAGAGCGCGGCGGCGAGGACATCGTCCGCACACGCGCCATCAGCGAGATCGAGCGCGGCCACGCGCATAGTTGGTGCGGCGTCGATCGCGATCGGGCCAATGCCTGCGATCAGCAATGCCCGGTCCAATTTTGGGACGGTTTCGGCAATGATGAGCAACGCCAATCCGCTATCAGCCCGCGAATCGGATACCGTATGCCGGAGTTCGGCCAGCGCAGCGGCATCGGCGGCGATCACGACGCGCGCCTGCCCTGCCAACGCCGCGGCCACCGCCTGCGTCACCGGCGGTTCCGCACCAACGTAATTCCGATCGATTCGTCCGCCTCGGCGATGGCCAGCTTGACGATCGACACCTCGACCCGCGTTACACGCGCATCTTGCAGGAACAGCGTTTCGCAAATGTGCTCGGCGACCGCCTCGACCAGCGTGAAATGCACCCCGGTCGGCAGGGCGGTGGTCGCGGCATGTTTCAGATCGAGATAGTTTTTCGAGGCTGACAGCGGCGTATCGGGATCGAAACGATCGGGCACCTGCAAATCCACCGTCAGCGAAATGCGCAGCGGTTGCGGCAGATGCGTCTCCTCCGAATAGATGCCGGTCAGCACCATCACTTCGAGATCGTGGACGTTCAGCGTCAGGCGGTCGGTCAAATCTTGCCCTTCTTGTCGATATGGGCGCGCGCCATAGCAGATCGCGGGCGCAGAGGAACCGTCACGCGGCGGCGCTGCTCCGGGCGGATGCGGCGGCGTGCCAGCGGCGAAGATGGACGAAGCCCGCCGGCACCGTCAGTCGCGCGGCCTTGGCGAAATCGATCGTGACCAGCGCCGAGATATCGGCGAAGCTGTAGCCGTCGGTGGCGATCCAAGCGCGCCCGGCGAGATGGGCATCGAGTGTTGCGGTAAACGCCGCCCACAAAATACCGCCGCGTTCGGCCAGTTCGGGAATTTGCGGGATGGCGGGCCACTTGCCCGCAACACCCCGATCGCGAAACGCCTCGCGCTGGTTGCGCAGGACATAAACCGCCGCAGCATAGCCTTCCTGCTCGATCCGCCGCGTCCACGATTCGATCCGCGCAATGTCCAGCGCGCTTTCGCCGAACAGCGAAGGTGCTGGCTGCAGCGCCTCGAAATACCGGCAAATCGCCGACGATTCGCACAGCACCTCGCCGGAATCGAGTTCGAGCGCCGGCACCACCCCGCGCGGATTGATCCGCAGAAAGGCCTCGCCCAAATGTTCATCGCAGCGCAGGTCGACCGGCACGCGGTCGACCTCGATTCCCTTTTCCGCCAGATAGATGCGAACGCGTCGCGGGCTTGGTGCCCAGGCGGCATCATAAAGTTTCACGAAGACTCTCCCCATTCGCCTTGCGTTCAGCGCGGTGGAGGCTAAAGCGCGCGGCCCCTTCGGTCTATGGGCCCGTTCCAGCGGGACACCGAGGGGACGAGGAAATCGCCGTGATCGAATATGTGCCGATTGCCGATGTTGCGCCCGCTGCGGTCGAGGGATTGCTCGACCGTGCCTTCGGCGCGAACCGACAGGAGCGCACCGCCTATCGCATTCGCGCAGGGATGGAGGCGATTCCGGCCCTGAGCTTCGCAGCGCTCGACGATGGCGCGTTGGTCGGCACGATCCAATGCTGGCCGATTCGCTTTGTCGGGGATGACGGGCGCGACGTGGCGATGGTGCAGCTTGGCCCGGTCGCGGTCGAACCCGGGCGGCAGCAAGGCGGCATCGGGCGCGCGCTCACCGCGCAAGCGCTTGCGGCGGCGGAGGGTGCTGGCCTGGCGGATGCAATCACGCTGATCGGCGATCCCGAATATTATGGCCGCTTCTTCGGTTTCGATGCCGCGCGCACGGCGGAATGGCGCGTGCCCGGCCCGGTCGAGCGGCATCGTCTGCTCGCGCGCGGCGACAAAGTGCCGAGCGGGGCGGGCCTGCTCGCGCCACGGATCGTCGCGCTGGCCTGACGCGGGTTTACGCAACGACCCGCCTGCCCTACCGCCGCTGACATGCCGATGGAGCCGATCCCCGATCTCGCCGCTTTGTCGCTCGCCGACATTGCGCGCCTTGCCGAAGCGCGCAAATTGCCGCCGGTCGAGCGCTGGAATCCCACGCATTGCGGCGACAGCGAAATGCGCATCGCGCGTGATGGCACCTGGTTCCATCAGGGCTCTCCGATCGGGCGAGAGGCGATGGTGCGGCTGTTCTCGACGATCCTCCGGCGCGAAGCCGATGGCGGCTATGTTCTGGTCACCCCGGTCGAGAAGCTCGACATCGTGGTCGAGGATGCGCCGTTCGTTGCGGTGGAAATGAAGGTGTCGGGCGAAGGCAAAGTGGCGACGCTCACCTTCCGGCTCAATACCGGCGATCTGGTCACCGCCGATGCCGATCATGCGCTACGTTTCGAGCCGCGCGAGGATGGTCCGCGCCCCTATCTGCACGTGCGTGCCGGGCTCGACGCGGTGGTGGCGCGCACAGTTTATTACGAGTTGGCGCAACGGGCGATCGACGGTGGCGACGTGCCGCCCGGCGTGTGGAGCGCAGGCGCATTCTTCCCGTTGGAGCCCTCCGCATGACGCTCGTGTCCCGTTTGCAGCAGGCGCTCGCCAATGGCCATGCCGATACGGTGCTGTTGACCGGCGACCATGTCGATCCCGATGCGATCGTCACCGCGCTGACGCAGGCCGCGGTGCTGATCCCGGTCACCGATCGCACCGAACCGGGCGTGATCCTGACGCGGCGCACCGATACGCTGTCGCGCCATGCCGGGCAGATCGCTTTCCCCGGCGGACGGATCGATCCGGGCGACGACGGGCCGGTCGCCGCCGCGTTGCGTGAAGCCGAAGAAGAAATCGCCTTGCCGCGCACCTACGTCCGCATCGTCGGCGAGGCCGACCGCTATCGCACCGTCACCGGTTTTGAGGTGACGCCGGTGATCGGCGTGGTGCCGCCCGATCTGGCGTTCATCCCCGCCGCCGCTGAAGTCGCCGAAGTGTTCGAGGTGCCGCTCGGCTTCCTGCTCGATTCGGGCAACCATATCGAGGCGAGCGTCGAGTGGCAGGGCCGCAACCGCCATTATTACGAGATTTTCTGGGGCGACCATCGCATCTGGGGTGCCACCGCCGCGATGATCGTCAACCTCTCGCGGCGACTGCGATGGACGGCCTGACGCTGCCCGACGCGCCCTGGCGGCAGCGCGCGGGGATCGCCGAATTGTGCGCGGTGCTCGGGGCCGCGCGCGGCGAAGCGCGCTTCGTCGGCGGCGCGGTGCGCGATTCGCTGCTTGGGCTGGACGTTGCCGATGTCGATCTGGCGACGCGCCACCCGCCGGAGGATGTGATCGACCTGCTCGCCCGCGCGCGGATTCGCGCGGTGCCGACGGGCCTTGCCCATGGCACGATCACGGCGG
The DNA here is from genome assembly GCF_049897605.1 of Sphingomonas sp. DC1600-2. Lineage (NCBI taxonomy): Bacteria > Pseudomonadati > Pseudomonadota > Alphaproteobacteria > Sphingomonadales > Sphingomonadaceae > Sphingomonas > Sphingomonas sp. DC1600-2. Next base: position 95,896 of record NZ_JAFCWO010000006.1, on the reverse strand, counting down.
TGCTGGCGGATGGCTCTCCGGTCGAGGTCACCACGCTGCGCAGCGACGTTGCAACCGACGGACGCCACGCCACCGTCGCCTTTACCGATGATTGGCGGGAGGATGCCGCGCGGCGCGATTTCACGATCAACGCGCTCTATGCCGATCCGCAAACGGGCGAGATCTTCGATTATTTCGATGGCCTTGCCGATCTGGCGGCGCACCGCGTGCGCTTCATCGGCGATCCGTTGCAGCGCATCGCCGAGGATCATCTGCGCATCCTGCGCTTCTTCCGCTTCCACGCGCGCTTTGGCGATATGCCGGATGCGGCGGGGCTGGACGCCTGCACTGCGCGCGCCAATGATTTGATGGCGCTGTCCCGCGAACGGATCGCGGCGGAGCTGCTCAAGCTGCTGGTCGCCCCCAATGCGGTGGCGACGCTACGGTTGATGGTCGAGCGCGGAATCTTCCGACCGGTCCTGCCCGAAATCACCGCCGAGGGCGTCGAGGCGCTGGCCGACGTCGCGGGCAGCGAGACACTGGCGGGCCTCAGCCCCGACCCGATCCGTCGCCTCGCCGCCGCCCTGCCGCGCGATGCGAAGATTGGCGAAGACGTCGCCGCACGGCTGAAACTGTCGAATGCGCAGCGCAAACGCATCGTCTCGGCGCTCACGCCCGATCTCGCCGCCCCGCAGGCGCTCTCCTATCGCCTGGGCCAGGAAGGCGCGATCGACCGCGTGCTGCTGCATATCCCGGCGGCGATGGAGCGTGTGCTGGCGGTGCGCCAGATCCTCGATTGGGTTGCGCCGAGCTTCCCGGTGAATGGGGGCGCGATCGTCGCGCGCGGGGTCGACAAGGGGCCGGATGTCGCGCGGTTGCTCAAGCTGGTCGAACATCAGTGGATCGCCGAGAATTTCCCCTCAGCCGAGCGTGCCAACGCCATTGCCGACGCCGCCGTCGCTCAATTCCTGAGCGATTCCAGCATCGCATAGGCAGCCTCGACTTCCAGCGGGCGGGCGTAAAGATACCCTTGGCCATAGGTGCACCCCAACGCCGCGAGCGTCTGTGACAGTTCGTTGGTCTCGATTCCCTCGGCGGTGGTCTTCATGCCGAGCGCCTGGGCGAGCGACAGGATCGCGCGCACGATCGCAATCTTGTCGCGGTCGGCGAGCATTCCCGTCACGAAGCTGCGGTCGATCTTGAGGATGTCGATCGGTAGTTTCTGGAGATAAGCGAGGTTGGAATAGCCCGTGCCGAAATCGTCCATCGCGATGGTGGTGCCAAGCGCCTTCAACGCGTGCATGATGCCGGCCATGCGGTCCGGGTCGGTTACCAGCGCGCTTTCGGTCAGTTCCAGCGTAAAGCGCGATCCGTCCAGCCCGTAGGCGGCAAGCGCCGATTGCACGACCGGCGCGATCGCATCGCGCTGCAGCTGGATCGCGGACAAGTTGACCGCGAGCTTGACCCCGCAATCGCCGCCCATCCGCGCATCCCACTGCGCCAGCGTCGCCGCCGCTTCCTGAATAGCCCAGCGACCCAGCGGAACGATCAGCCCCGATTCTTCGGCCACGGGGATGAAATCATTGGGCGAATATTCGATTCCCGCCTCGTCGCGCCAGCGCGCCAGCGATTCGAACGACACCAGCCGCCCGGTCGCGAGGTCGCAAATCGGTTGATAGGTCAGCCGCATCTGCCCGCGCTCGATCGCGCGGCGCAGCGCAGTTTCCATGCCGAATTGCTCGCGCGCAATGTCGAACGCCTGGGTCTGATACGCCTCGGTCTTGCCCGTGCCCTTCGAGCGTTTTACCGCAAACTGGGCGTGCCGGATCAACTCCTCGCCATCGTCGATCGCCGCCGTGCCGAACGCGATACCGATCGAGCAGGCGACACGAATTTCGAAATCGGACAGGCGGAAGGGGGTGGAAAGCGCTCCCTGGATGCGCTTGGCGACGTGGTCGGCGTCGCTTGGGCCATCCTCCAACGTCAACAGAATCCCGAATTCGTCACCGCCGGTGCGCGCCAGCACGTCCTGCGCGCGCAAGGCCCCCTTCAAGCGCCGGGCAACCGTGATCAGCAACTCGTCCCCGGCCATCGATCCCAGGCAGGCATTTACGCGGCTGAAACGGTCGAGATCGACGACCAGCACCGCATAGTCGGTGCGCGACGCGGGATCGTCCAACAACGTCTCGAGTCGATCGCTGAAACCGGCCCTGTTGGGCAAGCCGGTCAGGCTGTCGGTCAGCATTTCCCGACGCAGATTGTGTTCGGTGCGCAGCTCGGCGGTCTGATCGACCAGAATCAAGACACACCGCTGATCGGCGTTGCGCGCCAGCCGCGCCAACGTTGCCTGATAATAATGGCAATCGACGGCGTCGCCATATTCGACCTGGAACTCCGCGCGCAGCGAATCGCCCCTGATAAACGCCTCGATTCGTCCCTCGATTTGCCCGACCAGCGAGCGCCGACGATCGCCAATGCCAAGACCCGCCATTTCATAGGCACGATTGACCGCTATGACCGCGATGCCGATGTCCTGCAGCGACAGCATCGCTGCGGGGATGGGAAGCAACTCAATCACCCGCGAGGCGAGCATGAGCGATGGCGCGTCAGCATTATCCTGCGTCAGCGCATCCGCCGCAGTTGAGAGGGCCAAAACAGGGTGCGGAACGAGCGCCATTGCCGTGACGGTAGCGTCAAATCGTTAAGAACCCGCTCAACCTTCCGATTTTTCAGTACGTTGGTGAAATGACACCGTTGGCATTTGCGCCCGCTAGAAGCGGTTGTCGCGGGGGAATCCATTGGGTGGCATTCGGCCGGCAGCACCGCGCGCGGCACGCCACGGCGCAAGATCGGTTTCGGTACGGATGCGGCCGCTCTCGCCGCCCATCGGCCAGCTCAATCCTTCGGCAAAAACGAAGGCGATCGCGTCGGATAGCCCTCCATCCCGGAAGCGCATCAGCTGCACCCCCTGCCCGCGCGCCATCTCTGCCAGCTCGGACAGCGGAAACACCAGCAAGCGCCGATTATCGCCTATTGCAGCGATATAATCCGCCTCGGGCGCAACCGGGCGGACGACCTTGAGCTTGGCCCCGATCCGCGGCGTCACCACGGTCTTGCCCTTGCGCGTCTCCGCGAGGATGTCGGCGGTGCGGACGATGAAGCCGCGACCGTCACTCGCCGCGACCAGCAGCTTCTCCGAAATGCCGGCGCGGAAGATCCCTACGATCCCGATTTCACCATCGAGATCGATCATCAACCGCACCGGCTCGCCAAAGCCGCGCCCGCCGGGCAATTTGTCGGCCGCGAGCGTGAAGAAGCGCCCGTTTTCGGCGGCGACGATGATCTTGTCGGTGGTGTGCGCGGTGAAGTCGAACAGCGCCGCATCGCCTTCCTTGAACTTCACCGCGGCGAGCCCGGCGGCATCGACATGCCCCTTCATCGCGCGGATCCAGCCGCGCTGCGACAGGATCACGGTAATCGGCTCGCGCTCGATCATCGCCTCGAGCGGGATATCACGCGCCGGGGCCGCCTCGGCGACGGTGGTGCGGCGCTTGCCGAGCTTGGTCTCGGGGCCATAGCGCTCGCGCAATTTGGTGAAGTCGCGCTTCAGCCGCGTGCGCTGCCGCGCCTCGCTGCCGAGCAGTGCCTCCAGCCCGGCCCGCTCCGCTTCCAGCGTGTCGCGCTCCTTGCGCAACTCCATTTCCTCCAGCCGCCGCAAGCTGCGCAGCCGCATGTTGAGGATTGCCTCGGCCTGGCGCTCGTTCAGCTCGAACTCGGCCATCATCACCGGCTTGGGCTCATCCTCGGTGCGGATGATCTCGATCACGCGGTCGAGATTGAGATAGGCGACGATATAGCCGTGCAGAAGCTCGATCCGGTCGGCGATCTTCGACAGCCGGTGCGTGGTGCGCCGTTGCAGCACGATGAACTGATGCGCCACCCATTCCTGCAACGCCTGGCGCAGGCTCATCACGCGCGGGGTGCGGTTGGCGTCGAGCACGTTGAGGTTGAGGCTGAAGCGGACTTCCAGGTCCGACATCTTGAACAGGCTTTCCATCAGCATGTCGGCCTCGACCGTGCGGCTGCGCGGTTCGATGACGATGCGGATTTCCGAATCCGATTCATCGCGGATGTCGGCCAGGATCGGCAGTTTCTTGTCGTTGACGATCGCCGCGATCTGCTCGATCAACTTGCCCTTCTGGATGCCGTAGGGGATTTCGGTGACGATCGCGTTCCAGGTGCCGCGCCCCTGATCCTCGACATGCCAGCGCGCGCGCACGCGAAAGCCCCCGCGCCCGGTGGCATAGGCCTCGGCAATCGCCGCCGGGCTGTCGACGACCAAGCCACCGGTCGGGAAATCGGGGCCCTTGATATGCTCGAGCAGCGCCGCATCCTCGGCGTGCGGATTGTCGATCAGCAGGATCGCCGCGTCGAACAGTTCGGCGGCGTTGTGCGGCGGGATGCTGGTGGCCATGCCAACCGCGATTCCCGCCGCACCGTTTGCGAGCAGGTTCGGGAAAGCTCCAGGGAAAAGCTCGGGCTCCTGCTCTTCATTATTATAGGTGGGTTTGAAGCCGACGGCGTCTTCGTCGAGCCCTTCCATCAAATCCATGGCGACTTGCGTCAGCCGCGCCTCGGTATAGCGGAAGGCAGCGGCGTTATCGCCGTCGATATTGCCGAAATTCCCCTGCCCCTCAACCAGCGGATAGCGCACCGAAAAATCCTGCGCGAGCCGGACCATCGCGTCATAGACCGAGGAATCGCCATGCGGATGATATTTGCCGATCACTTCGCCAACGACGCGCGCCGATTTCTTATAGGCGGTGTTCGGGTCCATCCGCAGTTGGCGCATCGCCCACAACAACCGGCGGTGCACCGGTTTCATGCCGTCGCGCACGTCGGGTAGCGAACGCGCGGTGATCGTCGACAGGGCATAGACCAGATAGCGGTCGCTGAGCGCGCTATCGAAGGGTGAGTCCACGATGGCCTGGAAGGGATCGGTCAAATCGGTCGGCATAGCTCCGCGATAGCAGCCGCATTCGCAGGTGGCGAGATGGTCGCGTGGCGATTACACCCTGCGGACATGATCCGGTTGCTCTCGCTTGCCCTTCTCACTTTGCCCGCAGGTGCCATGCCCGATACTCCGCGCACGCCCGAACCGCCCTTGCTCAGCTGGCCCGACTTGACCGGACGGGCACAGCCGAAGCCCGATGCGACGATCGCCTATGGTACGGATGCACTGCAAAAGGTGGACGTGTGGCTCCCCGCAGGGGTCGGCCGCCATCCCGTCGTGCTGATGGTGCATGGCGGCTGCTGGACCACCAGCATCGCCGACCGCAGCCTGATGAACTGGATCGCCGACGATCTTCGCAAAAGCGGGATCGCGGTGTGGAATATCGAATATCGCGGGGTGGATCGTCCGGGCGGGGGCTATCCCGGAACCTTTCTCGATGCCGCGACCGCCGCCGACGCGCTCGCGTCCCACGCCGAGCCCTTTCATCTCGACACTACCCATATCGTCGCGGTCGGCCATTCGGCCGGCGGACACCTGGCGCTGTGGCTGGCCGGACGGTCGCGCTTGCCCAAGGACAGCCCCTTGTACAGCGCCCACCCGATCAAGATCAGCCATGTCGTAAGCCTCGGCGGGTTGCCCGATCTCGAAGCGACCGCCGCCAGCCCCGACAATGGGTGTGGCACGGACGTTGTGTCGCACCTGGTCGGCAAGCCCGGCACCCGCAGCGATGTTTATGCCGATACCTCGGTGCCGCGCCTACTGCCGCTCGGCGTGCCGCAGGATTTGGTGAACGGACGGGCCGACGCGATCATTCCGCTGCGCCTCGGCACCGGCTATGTCGACCAGGCCCGCGCCAAGGGCGACCGCGCCGCGCTGCACATTGTGGAGCGTACCGGCCATGTCGAACTGATCGCGCCGGAGACGGCGGCCTGGGCGCAAGCTAAGGCGCTGATCCGCAGCGCGCTGGCCCAATGACGCGCGACGAAGCGCGCGCGCGCGACGCCGCCGATCCGCTGCGCGGCTATCGCGACCGGTTCGCGCTGCCCGAGGGCGTGATCTATCTCGACGGCAATTCGCTTGGCCCCTTGCCCAGCGACACCGCGCCCGCGCTCGCCGACATGGCCGGGCGGCAATGGGGCGAGCGGCTGATCCGCAGCTGGAACGAAGGCTGGATCGACGCCCCGCAGCGCATTGGCGGCAAGATCGCGGCGCTGATCGGTGCCGAGCCCGACGAAGTGATCGTGGCGGATTCGACCTCGGTCAACCTGTTCAAGCTGCTCGTCGCTGCGCTTCGCCACGATCCCGCGCGCCGCACCATCGTCAGCGAAACCGGCAATTTCCCGACCGACCTGCACATCGCCGAGGGCGCGGTCGGCTGCGTGGCCGGTGCGCGGCTGAACGCGGTTGCGCGGGGCGCGCTCAGCGGTGCGATCGACGGCGACACTGCGGTCGTCCTGCTCACCCATGTCCATTACAAAACCGCCGAGCGCTTCGACATGGCGTCGTGGACCGCCGCTGCCCATGCCGCCGGGGCGCTGACACTATGGGACCTTAGCCACAGCGTTGGCGCGGTCCCGGTCGACCTCAATGCCGCCGGAGCCGAGCTCGCGGTCGGCTGCGGCTATAAATATCTCAATGGCGGGCCCGGTGCCCCGGCATTCCTGTTCGTCGCACGCCGCTTGCAGGAACGCTTGGCGAGCGCGCTATCGGGCTGGATGGGCCATGCCGCGCCGTTCGATCTTACCGATGCCTATCAACCGGCCAGCGGCATGAAGCGATGGCTGGCGGGCACCCCTTCGATGCTGGCGATGGCGGGACTGGAGGCGGGAGTCGACCTGTGGCGCGACGTCGATCAACAGGCGGTGGCGAAGAAGAGCGCGGCGCTGTTCGACCAATTCGCCGCCATCGGTGCGCGCCTGAACCTCGAATGCGTCAGCCCCGCCGATCCCGAACGGCGCGGCAGCCATATTTCGTTCCGCCATCCCCAGGCCTATGCGCTGTGCCAGGCGCTGATCGCGCGCGGCGTGATCGGCGACTTTCGCGACCCCGACATTGTGCGCTTTGGCCTGACTCCGCTCTACCTCGGATTCGAGGACGTATGGCGCGCCGGAGCGATCCTCGGGGACATCCTGGCAAGCGGCGCGCACCATGACCCAGCCTTCGCACAACGCAATGCGGTGACCTGACCCAGCGTGCCCTGCGGGTCCAAAACTGCTATGCGGTCGCGGGCATTGGGGGTGGACGATGCGATTCGCTAGGCTTCTCGCAGGATTACTGTTGCTTGGCGGATGCGATGGGGTCTCCGCACCCGGCGGCCCGGGATCGACCGCATCTGGTAAAGCCGCCGCGCTGCCCGCGCCCGACGGCGGGTTCGACTATCGCTACGCCTTCCGCCTGCCTGCCAGCCGGATCGAATCGGTGCAGGAAAGCCACGCGCGCGGTTGCGATCAGCTCGGCCCGGCGCGGTGCCGGATTACGGCGATGCGCTATACGGTCGGTACCGATAACGAGATCGCCGCCGCCCTCACGATGACGCTCGACCCAACGGTGGCGCGTGCCTTTGGCAAGGCCGCTGCGCAGACGGTGAACGCCGCGCACGGCACGATGACCGACGCCACCATCGCCGGGACCGACGCGGCCAACGGGAGCGGGCGCGGCGGAGTCGTGCTGGCGCGCCTGCGCGACGCCCTGGCCAATGCCGAATCCGGCGCTCGCGGCGCGACCGCCCCCGAACAGAAGGGACTGGCCATCGCCAAGGTCGATCGATTGCGCAGCGCGATCGCGACGATCGGCGATGTCGATCAGGGGGCCGCTGGTGCCACCGCGAGCGTGCCGGTGCTGTTCCAATACAGCTCCAACGGCGGAATCCCGGGAATCGGGGCGTCGCCCGCCGCGACCTTTGAAAGCGCTGGCGACACCTTTCTGGCGTCGCTCGCCGGGCTGCTGGTGGTGCTGGCTGGGATCGGGCCGTGGCTGGCGTTGCTGCTTGGCGGCGCGTTGCTGCTCCGCTGGATTTTGGCGCGAACCGAGGGCGCTGCCGCCCCCGTCCTGCCCCCGGCCCCGCGACAGGACGACGGTGGACACACCGGCATCGTCCAGCGTTGGTTCCACCACGAAACACCGAAAGCGCACGAGACCCGCGAGGAACACGAACCGGTTGCGTAACGGGCGAAGCGCCGCGCCCTGCGCCCAAGCTGATTGCACCGCCGCCGCGCATTCGATATAGCGGAACCCTTACCGCCCCGGCCCGCGTTCCCCGCGTCGCCGGGGCCTATCGTTTTCAGCTTTTGGTTTTTAGGGGTATCCGCGCACATGGCACGCCGCCGCCAGATCTACGAAGGCAAGGCCAAGATCCTCTATGAGGGGCCTGAGCCAGGGACGCTGATCCAGTATTTCAAGGATGACGCAACCGCCTTCAACGCCCAGAAAAAGGGCACGATCAGCGGCAAGGGCGTGCTCAACAACCGGATTTCCGAGCATATCTTCACCCTGCTCGGGCTGATCGGCGTACCGACGCACTTCATCCGCCGCCTCAACATGCGCGAGCAGTTGATCCGCCAGGTCGAGATCATCCCGATCGAAGTGGTGGTCCGCAATGTCGCCGCCGGATCGATTTCGACTCGACTCGGCATTGAGGAAGGCACCCAGCTTCCCCGCACGATCATCGAATATTATTATAAGGACGATGCGCTCGGCGATCCGATGATCACCGACGAGCATATCGCCGCGTTCGGCTGGGCCGGGCAGGAAGAGATGCACGACATTGCCGACCTGGCGATTCGCATCAACGATTTCCTGTGCGGGCTGTTCGCCGGGATCGGCATTCGCCTGGTCGATTTCAAACTCGAATTCGGGCGGGTGTGGGACAATGATTATCCGCGCATCCTGCTCGCCGACGAAATCAGCCCCGATGGCTGCCGCCTGTGGGACATGACCACCAACGAGAAACTCGACAAGGATCGCTTCCGTCGCGATCTCGGCGGTGAAGTCGAAGCGTATCAGGAAGTTGCGCGCCGTCTCGGGCTGCTGCCCGAAGGGGCCGACAATGCCGTGCTCGATCTCGAAAAGCATCGGCTGAGCAAGGGCAAATAAGCACATGGCGGGGTGGCGGCAGCTTCGGGCCGCCGCCCCGGCGGCTGTGTGGCCCTATGCGGCACTGACCGTCGTCTATCTGCTGAGCGTGCTGCGCGTGGTCGGCTGGGCAGGCCTCACCGACCCCGCAGCGCTGTACTGGCATGATTGGCAGGACCAGTCGCTCTACGTGCGCTCGGCGACCGCGCTTGCGACCGGCGATCTGGCCCCGAGCCAGCATTATTACCCGCTGCTCTATCCGTTGCTCGGCCTGCCCTTCCTGCAGCTGTGGCCGAGCCAGCCGTTTTTCCTCGTCAATCTGGCTTGCTATCTACTGGCCTTTGGCGGCTTTCGCAGCGTGGCGCGCAGTTTTGGCGTGCCGTTATGGGGGGCCGTGCTGCTCTTCGCCGCGACGACGCTCGCGCAATTCGACATTGCCAAAGTGTGGATCGAACCGTGGACGAGCACACCGGCGGCGGCGCTGCTGTGGTTGGCATTGGGGGCGATGGCGCAATTGTGGGAAGAGGCTTCCTCTTCCCGCTCTCTCTTCACCCTTCCCCGGCCCTTGCTACTTCCCCGGCGGGGGCCTGGGCCCAGTCGCGAGCCGGTTATAGGCTCGGACAGCGCTTCCTTACGATCCACACCGCAATTGGGCCCCGGCCTGCGCCGGGGAAGCGTTGAAGAGAAGCGCGCGCAGGGCGGATCTCGCTCGCCCGCGAGCATCCTCGGCCTGGCGCTCGGCCTGATCCCGTTCGCCCGTCCCGGCGACGTCATCATCGGCGCGATCATCGCGCTCGCCGCAACGGCCGCGCTGATCCGCGCTCGAGACGGGCGCGCAGCCCGCTATGCTGCTACCAGCTTTTTCCTGTCCTTCGGTGCATTGGCCACGCTGTTCGTGGCGATCTACGGCTTCGGCCCAAGCCCCTATATGCTCTATTCGGCGCAATATGGCTTCAACTTCAGCTGGCTCGGCTGGAAGGCCTATGTCCTGCTGGTCGAGCCGCGCGCCTGGTTCGGCGAGGGTGTCGGGTTGCTGGATGCGGCACCGTGGCTGCTGCTCGGCGGGGCCGGGATCCTCGTCGCCTGGTGGACCCCAGCTGCAAGGCGGCCGGTGACGCTCGCGGTCGCTGCGGCGGGTGCGGTCTATGTCATCCTGATGCTCGCTTATGTCGATTTACTGCCGACCGGGCTGTGGCGCTTCAACAATGTCCATTATTTCAAATGGGTGCTCCCGCTGTTCGGGCTGTTCGCCCTGCGTTTCGTGCTCGATGCGTGGCGGCGGCCGGTGACCCTGGTCGCGCTGCTGCCGATTTTGCTCGCTCTGACGATCCGGATCGACCCCGTACCAGTCGAGGCCCATCAACCCGCGCGGATGGTGGTGTTCCCGGCCCCGGTCGGGGCCGCGTGGACGCCAACCTATTTCGCCACCGCGTGGTTGACCGACGCGCGCGGCGAGCAACGCAACTCGTTCGATTACCATCAGATCTTGATCGGCAATCGGGTGCGCGCGGTCGCTTTACGACGCCCGTTCGCAGGCGATGAGCGCTGGATCGGCGACGACCATGTCCGTGCGCAATTGGAGGGGCGCGATACCGGCGGCTATGCGCCGCTCTATCTCACCGGCCCGTGGCCCAAGACCGCGCTCGCCCGCTACGGCGCGCGGATATCCTTCGGCCTGCCCCATTGGTTCGAACCGCGCGAGACCGCGCGCCACTGATCCCTGACGCCACACGACGCTTGCGACACGGCGCGCACGGGGCCATAGGGTGCCGCGCTAACGACCAGCAGCCAGGATATGCCCATGAAGCTCCGCATTTTCGTCACGCTGAAGCCCGGCGTGCTCGATCCGCAGGGCCGCGCGATTCACAAGGCTCTCGGTGGCCTCGGCTTCGGCGGCGTCAACGACGTCCGCGCCGGCAAGCTGATCGAACTCGATGTCGCCGACGATACCAGCGACGAGCGGATCGACGCGATGTGCCGCGAATTGCTCGCCAACACCGTCATCGAAAACTATCGGATCGAACGCGTATGAAGACCGCGGTCATCGTCTTTCCCGGCTCGAATTGCGACCGCGACATCGCGACCGCACTGCACGAGGTCAGCGGCGTCGCGCCGACGATGGTGTGGCATGCCGATAGCGATCTGCCCGATGGCGTCGGCCTGATCGCGCTGCCCGGCGGCTTTTCCTATGGCGACTATCTGCGGTCGGGCGCGATCGGCGCACGCTCGCCGATCATGCGCGCGGTGACGGCGGCGGCCGAGCGCGGCGTGCCGGTGCTCGGCATTTGCAACGGCTTTCAGGTGTTGACCGAGGCGGGGCTGCTGCCGGGCGCACTGATGCGCAATGCCGGGCTCGATTTCGTGTGCCGCGAAGTCGCGCTGACCGTCGACAATGCACAAAGCGTGTTCACCAGCCGCTATGGCGCGGGCGAGCAGATCATCATCCCCGTCGCGCATCATGACGGCAATTATTCAGCCGATGCCGAAACGCTCGACCGGCTGGAAGGCGAAGGCCGCGTCGCGTTCCGCTATGCCGAGCCCGTCAACGGCTCCGCGCGCAACATTGCGGGCGTGCTCAATGCCGCTGGCAACGTGCTCGGCCTGATGCCGCATCCCGAACGCCGCATCGAAACTGCGGCGCATGGCGGCAATGATGGACGGCGGATGTTCGAGGGCTTGCTGGAACTGGTCGGGGCGTAAAGACGGACCGAATCGGTCTTCTGCCCCCTTCCGAACGGTTGACGGAAAAGGCATTCCTCTCTCAACACGCGAACCGCATCGATCCTAAATCTGGAACGGTGAAAAGTCCGTCCCGCGGTCGTAAACATCCACGCCCTCGCTGCGCTTCAGCACGTTGACCACCAGATAGGTCACCGGCGTCAGCAGCACTTCCCAGGACACTTTCAGCACGAACTGGCTGAGCATCACCATGCCGATCTGCTCGACCGGCCAATCCGCCAAGCCGTAAAAGGCGATCGGATAGAAGATCAGGCTGTCCGCCCCCTCCCCCACGATCGTGCTGCCGATCGTGCGCGTCCACAGATATTTGCCCCCGGTGGCGATCTTCATCTTGGCGAGCACGAAGGAATTGAGCAGATCCCCCACCCAGAAGGCGGTGATCGACGCCAGGATGATCCGCCAGCCCGCGCCGAACACGCGTTCATACGCCGCCTGCCCGTTCCAGCCCTGGGCGACCGGCAGATGCACCACGGTCCATTCCATAACCGCCATGAACAGCAACGCGCCGAACCCCGCCCACAGCGCGCGCCGCGCGCGGGCATAGCCATACACCTCGGTCAGCACGTCATCGATGACATAGGAGATCGGGAAAAACAGGATCCCCGCACCGAACGGCCAAAGCCCGATCCACGGCAGGTTGATAACCGAGCGCTTCTCCGCGCCGATCACGTTCGACAGCAGCAGGATAACGACGAACGCCACCATCACGAAATCGAAATAACGGAACTGCCGCCCGGCCAGATCGCGTGCGTTGATGCTCTGTGGTGTCGTCATGCGGATCCGCCCCTGCCCTCGCCGGGCGGTTATGAAGGCCGTTTCGCTGCGCCGCAATCCACGCTACAGGCGAATCCGGTGCGCGCCCGTAGCTCAGTTGGATAGAGCAAGGAGCTTCTACCTCCTCGGTCGGGGGTTCGACTCCCTCCGGGCGCGCCAATTTTCTGCCATGCGCAGCACCCATCGGTCCGAACCGCCGCGCGGAAATCCATGCGAAACAAACCGATTCTAGCGCGCGTGGCGTATGCACACCACACCCCGCCGCCTGGTCCGCCACACCCCACCCGCGCTGACGATGTTGCTGCTCGGCTGCAGCCTGACATCGCTCGCTTATGCGGAGACGGGCGCTGCGCCCGTGCCCGAACCCGCAGCGCCCGTGCAAACAGAGGCCACGAACGACGACATCGTCGTTACCGGGCGGGCGCTGCCCGGGTCGGTCATCGGCGACATCCCCCCCGAAAACCGGCTGAATCCGGCCGATGTCGCGGCATACGGCGTATCCACGATTAGCGAATTGCTCGATGCGCTGGCCGACCAGACCCAAAGCGACCAGGGCCGCGACAGCAGCAGCGCGCCGGTCGTGCTGGTCAACGGCAAGCGCATCTCGGGCGTCAACGAAATCGGCGATTTGCCGACCGAATCGATCCTGCGCGTCGATATCCTGCCTGAAGAGGTCGCGCTGAAATACGGCTATGACGCGCAGCGCAAGGTCGTGAACATCATCTTGCGCCGCCGCTTCATCGCGCGCGTTGCCAATCTCACGGGAGGCCTCGCAACCGAGGGCGAGGGCGAGAATGGCGCAGCGGTGCTGAGCTACGTCCGCATCCATGACAGCGATCGCTTCAACCTGTCGGCCAAGGCGGTCGCCAGCGCGCGGCTATTGCAAAGTGAGCGTAACGTGACACCTACCAACACCCTGATCGACGACACCGCATACCGCACGCTCAAGCCGACATCGCGCAGCTACACCCTGAATGGCACCTATGCGCATCGCCTGTCCGACACCATCACCGCGTCCTTCAACGCGAACGGCGGCTATCAAACCAGCGACGCGTTGAACGGCCTGCCGACTATGGCGGTTGGCAGCATCCTGTCCGACGAGGCCTTGCGCCAGCATAGTGAAACCGCAACCGCGCATGGCGGTGCCACGCTCAATGCCGATCTGTCCAAGAACTGGCAGGTCTCGGCGATCGGCACCTTCGACCATAGCGATACCCGCACGGCCACCGACACCGCTTCGCGCACCCCGCTTGGCAGCACACAGCGCCAACATGCCAGCTCGATCAGCGATGCCGGAAGCGGCAGCGTGGTCGCAATGGGCAAGCTGCTCACACTTCCGGCGGGGCCTTTACGCACCAGCTTGCGCGTGGGCGGCGCGTTCAGCGCGCTGGAATCGGACAGCACGGGTGTCGATGCCAGCAGCGCGCGCACCTTCAACCGCTCCGAATTCAATGCGCAGGCCAGCCTCGACGTGCCGCTGACCAGCACCAAGGCGCACTTTCTGGATACGATCGGCACGCTGTCGGCGAACGTCAATGTCGGCACGACGCGGCTTTCCGATTATGGCGCGCTGGGCACGCTCGGTTACGGCCTCAACTGGACCCCGCGCAAGGGCATCAGCATCATCGTGTCGATGAACGAGGACCGCGTTGCCCCGACGCTCGAGCAACTCAACGCGCCGACGATCACCACGGCCAACGTGCTGGTGTACGATTACAGGCGCGGCAAGACAGTTTCGGTCACGCAGATCAGCGGTGGCTCGTCTGCGCTCGCCGCCGACGATCGCCATGTGTTCAAAGCCAGCCTGTCGGCAGCGGCGATCGCCCGCACCAGGACCAAGTTGACGCTGAGCGCGAATTACATCGACAGCCGCACCGACAATGCGATCGGCAGCCTGCCCACGCTGTCGGCGGCGGTCGAGGCGGCGTTTCCCGATCGCTATATCCGCGATGCGTCGGGCACTCTGGTCGAAGTCGACGCACGCCCCGTGAACTTCGCGCGTGAATACCGCCAGGAAATTCGCTCCGGCCTGACCTTTTCGGAGGTCCTACGCCCGGCAAGGCGGCCGCAGCCTCCCGCCAATTGGCACCCGCCCGCTGGTTTCCCGCCACCCGGCCGACCGATGGAGCCGCCCGGTCACGCGGTCGCCGACGACACACCCGAATCCGACCGTACCGCCCCCGGCAAAGATGGCGACGATATCGTCGTCGAGGGTCGCCGGTCGACTCGCGATACGTTCGCCCCACCGCCGCCCGGTGATGGCGACGGCCCGCCGCCCGGTCCCCCACCCGAGGGAATGGGTCCGCCGCCCGATGGCATGGGACCGCCCCCCGGCGGCTTTGGCGGCCCTGGAGGTCCGGGAGGGCCGGGCGGCCCTGGTGGCGGCGGCGGTGACAACAGTCTGCGCCTGCAATTCTCGGCCTTCCATAGCTGGTACTTCCGCGACCGGCTGGTGCTGCGTGACGACAGCGCGACGATCGACTTGCTCGACGGCGGGTCGACCGGCACCGGCGGTCAGCCGCGCCACGCCGTGCAAGTCGACGCCGGTATCATCGACAATGGCGTTGGGCTGCGCCTGAGCGGCAACTGGAAAAGTGCGACGACGGTCACCACCACCGCAGACGCGGCCGGATCGCTGCATTTCTCGGCGCTGGCGACCTTCGATCTGCGGATCTTCGCCAATCTTGAACAACGCTTTCCGGGTCAAGCCTGGGCGCGCGCAACGCGGGTCAGCCTGGCGATCGGCAATATGCTCGACACCCGCCAGACCGTTCGCGACGCAAATGGGGCCACGCCACTGCTGTACCAGCCGGACCTACTCGATCCGCTTGGTCGCACCGTCAGCCTGTCGCTGCGCCGTCTGTTCTGACGCTCCCGGACCGCAAAATCCGCGGGGCAAAATCTTCTTCAACAACTACAAGCAACGTATCGGTAAATTCTACAGGACTTGTAACATTACGAAACAATCTGTGTCTATAATAATACCATCCGCCGGATAAACTTCTATAAAAATCTTCGAAATAGCCATTGTCATTTAACCTTCATAAGAACTCTTCACCGAATTATTGACAGCGAACGATACAACGTTCCGCTGCGCAGTTCAAAAAAGGGAAGACAATGCGCAAAGCTCTTATGTATAGTGCTGCCATGGCGGGGCTCAGCTTGCCGACGCTCGCAGCAGCCCAATCGACCGGGTCGATCGATGCCGAAACCGACATCGTCGTCAGTGGCAAACGCGCGACGGGCATTAACGGCATCGAAATTCCCGACACGCCCAAGGCAAAGGCGGTGCTGACGCAGGACTTCATCGCCCACCGCGTTCCGGGCCAGTCGATCCTCGACACGATCAACCAGATCCCCGGCGTCAATTTCACCAATAGCGATCCCTATGGTGCGTCGGGCGGGCAGCTCCGCATTCGCGGCTTCGACGGCGCGCGCGTGTCGCTGACCTTCGACGGCATTCCGCTCAACGATTCCGGCAATTACGCGATCTATTCAAACCAGCAGCTCGACCCCGAATTGATCGAGCAGGTCAACGTCAATTTCGGCACCACCGATGTCGATTCGCCGACCGCGAGCGCATCGGGCGGCACGGTCAACTATCGCTCGCTCACCCCAACCGACAAGATGGGCGCAATCGCGATCTATTCGCACGGCACCTATGACATGAACCGCGTGTTCGGCCTGTTCAACACGGGTGTATTCACCGCGTTCGGGACCAAGGCGTGGTTCTCGGCGAGCAAGGAAACATACGACCAGTATCGCGGCTATGGCAGCCTCGACAAAAAGCAGTTCAACGGGAAACTGTACCAACCGCTGGGCAGCAATGGCGACTTCATCTCGATCGCGGGCCATTACAATGAGAACCGCAACAGTTCGTACAGCAACCCGTCGCTGTCCAACATCCGTTCGGTGCTGGGCACCTCGGTCGTGCCGTCGACGATCAGTTCCTCCAACCCCTACACGCTGTCGCTCAGCAAGAGCCAGTATGACGCGCTGTATAACAACACTTCCTCCGCCTTCCTGTACGATGCGAGTTGCTCACTTCCCTCGGCAAGCGGCGTCAACGGCACCAGCCAGAGCGACAAATCGGCCTGCTCGAACGTGGCCGCGACCGCGATCAACCCGTCCAATACCGGCAATGTGCGGATCAACTCGCGCATCACGCTGACGCCCAAGCTGACGCTGACCTTCGACGGTGCCTATAGCTTCACGCGCGCCAATGGTGGCGGATCGACGGTGCTGGCGGAAAGCAACGCCAATGCCACCAACGCTGCCGGGACCGCGGCGGCTTCGGGCGTCTATAGCTATCAGTTCCAGCGCCTCGGCGCGGGCACGGCGAGCGGGGTCGACATTAACGGCGATGGTGACACGCTGGATTATGTGCGGGTCTATTCGCCCTCGAACACGCGGACGCAGCGCTTCACCGCGATTGCCAATTTGCGCTATGAGTTCGACGCCGACAATGCGGTGCGCTTCGCCTATACGTGGGACCGCGCACGCCATCGCCAGACCGGCGAAATGAGCCTGCTCGATGCGACCGGCCAGCCCTATAATGTGTTCAGCGCGATCGACGGCGTGAGCGATTATGCCGTGGTCGATGCGGCCGGCAACGTGCTGCAGAAGCGCAACCGGCTGTCTTATGCGATCCTGCATCAGCTTTCGGGCGAATATCGCGGGTCGTTTCTGAACGAGAAGCTGAAGGTCGCGCTGGGCGTGCGTGCGCCGTTCTTCCGCCGCAACCTGACCAATTATTGCTACACCATCCCCGGCAGCACCAGCGATGCCTATTGCACGTCGCAGACCGCGGCGCAGGTGGCCGCCAATGCAACCACGGCGACCTATGGCCTGCCGTACAACAACCGGGTGAAGACCTATAACGCCATATTGCCCAATATCGGCCTGACCTATGCCGTTGCGCCGCACTTGAGTGCCTTTGCCAGCTATTCCAAAGGCTTCTCGGCACCGCGCACCGACAACCTATATGCCTTCGATGACGTCAAGATCAAACCGACCGGTGCGGTGAAGCCCGAAAAGACCGACACGGTCGACCTTGGCCTGCGCTACACCACCGCCTTGATCCAGGCGCAGGTGGCGGGCTGGTACACCTATTACGACAATCGCATCATCTCGACCACGACCGAGCTCGAGGGTGGCGGCACGCTGACCACCGATCGCAACGTCGGCGCGGTGAAGAGCAAGGGCGTGGATGCCAGCATCGGCATCGCCCCCGTGCAGCATCTGTCGATCTACGGCTTCGGCTCGTTCATCGATGCGCGGTTGCAAAGCGATGTCATCAACCCGACCACCGGTCTTGTCACCGCCAACACCGCCGGCAAGTTCGTCGTCGAGACGCCGAAATGGCAATATGGCGGGCGCGTGCAGGTCGATTTCGATCCGATCGCAATCGGGCTGCAGGTCAAGCATGTCGGCCGCCGCTATGCGACCGACGTCAACGACGTGATCGCCCCCGGATACACCACGGTCGATCTCGACGCGCGGGTCGGGCTGAAACAGCTTGGGCTGCCGCAGACCTATTTCCAGCTCAACGTCGCCAACCTGTTCAACGAACGCTATTTCAGCAATCTGACGACTGGCACCGACTCCACCAGCACGACGCGCTACACCTTCGGGTCGCCGCGCACCTTCGTGGCCTCGATCCACTTCGGCTTCTGATGCGGCGGCGGGGCGGATCGCACCGTGCGGCCCGCCCCGCATCTGCCTGGCTTCAGGCCACCCGCGCCTCCACGCGCGGCAGAAACAAATACCCCCGGTTGCGCACCGTACGGATGATCTCGTCGCCGCCATTGACCGACAGCTTGCGCCGCAAGCGGCTGACATGGACGTCGATCGTGCGGTCGTTGCAATGGGGATTATCCCGTCCGGTCAGATCCGCGAGATTTTCGCGCGAGTGGACGACTTGCGGATCGCGCAGAAAGATGGCGAGCATGCGATATTCGGTTTCGGTCACGGCCACGATTGCTCCGCCCGGTGCCGTGAGTTTGCGGCGGCGTGAATCGAAGGTCCAGCCGGCGAACGCAAAACAATCGGTCGGCGCGGGTGCCGTATGACCGACGCTGATCGTACCGCCACGCGCCGCCGTCGCCGCGCGACGACGCAAGACCGAGCGAATACGCGCCATGATCTCGCGCGGGCTGGAGGGTTTCAGGACATAATCGTCGGCCCCCATCTCCAGCGCGACGATGCGGTCGATCTCGCTCGAAATGGCGGACAGCATGATGATGCCGGGCCCGTCGGCATCGTGCATCAGCGAGCGCAGGATCGAGAGCCCGTCCTCGCCCGGCATCATGATGTCGAGCACGATCAGGTCGCATTCGCGCCGCTCCAACCGGTCGCGCAGGGCAGCACCATTGGCGACGGCCTCGGCCCCGAAGCCGTTTTCGACGAGAAATTCGGTGAGCAGCTCGCGCACGCCGGGATCATCATCGACGATGACGATTCGGGCTCCGCTTGGGCTGGAGATTGCAGTATTGGCGCTAACTGTCATGGTCGAGAAACTCCGAAAGGAAACACGCTGCGGCGACGAACTGCGCCCCGCGCATGGGCTGCGTTTTTTTCCGCCCTGTTTCCGGCCATGTCTCCGATGTTACAAAGCGACGCCGCTGCGCACGCGGCGGCCCGGACATGCCCTGACGGACATATCCCGGACACATCGCAGTCGCACCGCCGCGCGATGACCCCGGCCACCCCGCCCCCGTCCGACTCGCCCACCCTGCTGATCGTCGATGACGACCATGCCATTCGCTGCTTGCTGACCGAAAGCCTCGGCCAGCACGGCTATCGCGTGGAAACCGCAGCCAGCGCGCAGGAGATGGACATGGCGCTTGCCCGCCACCCGATTGCGCTCATCCTGCTCGATATCATGATGCCGGGGGAGGACGGCATTTCCGCATGCCGCCGCATCGCCTTGCGCGGTGGGCCGCCGATCGTGTTTCTCAGCGCGCTCGGCGATGAACCGGACCGAATCCTGGGCCTGGAAATCGGGGCCAGCCATTACCTCACCAAACCGTGCAGCGCGCGCGAAGTGCTGGCGACCGTTCGCGCGGCGCTGCGTGCCCGCGACGGTGCCGCCGAAGAACCGCGCCACTATCGCTTCCTCGATTGGCGGGTCGATTTCGCGGCGCGCGAGTTGATCGACGGCAGCGGCATGCTGGTCGATTTGACCGACGGCGAATTTTCGGTGCTGCGCGCTTTCGTCCGTCGCCCGCGCCGGGTGCTGACGCGCGATGCGCTGCTGGAGGATGCGCGCGGCCCCGATAGCGAGGCCTATGATCGTGCGATCGACGTGCAGGTCAGTCGCCTGCGCCGCAAATTGCGGGCGCGCGACGACGAGATCATCCGCACCATCCGCAACGAAGGCTATTATTTCGTTCCCAGCGTGACCCGGACGTGACCGCCGACCGAACCGTCGACCTGCGACGCTCCTGGCCGCTGTTCCTGCGCATCTTCAGCTTGATGCTGGGGACGGTGATCCTCGTCCAGTTGCTCAATTTCGGTGCCTTCCTGCTGATGCCGCCGCCCGCCCCCGTCATCTACACGACGAGCCGCATCGCGATGGTCGCGCAGTCCGGTCGCGATCCGACCAAGCGCCTGGCGATCGAGGAGACCGGCACCCCACCCGGACCGAGCCACGACGCCCGCGATCTGGCGCTAGGCCACCTGATCGCGACCGATCTGCACCTTCCCGAAACGGCGGTCGTCGTGCAATCCGATCAGCACAAAGGGCCGACCATCATCGGTGCGTTTCACCCGCCCCCGCCGATGGGCATGGCAGACGAGCGTCGACGCCACCGCGCGATGGATGACGCATTGTTCGGCGATTTCAGGGTTTATGTTCAGCAGCCCGATGGCCGTTGGCATGTGATCACGCCGATCGACCACATGCTGAGCCCGTGGCGGATGCGCTTCGTCCTGTGGTTTGTGCTGGCGGCGGTCGGCATTGCCCCGCTGGCATGGGCGATGTCGCGCCGGATCGCCAAGCCGATCGCGCTGTTCGCGGCGGCCGCCGACCGGCTCGGTCGCGATCCCCGCGCCGCACCGCTCACCTTGTCGGGCCCATCCGAAATCGCCGAAGCGGCGGCGAGCTTCAACCAGATGCAGGAACGCCTCAACCGCTATGTCGAGGATCGCACGACGTTGATCGCTGCGGTGGCGCACGATCTGCGCACCCCGCTGATGCGGCTGTCGCTACGTCTGGAAAAAGCCCCCGACGCGATCCGCCTCGCCGGGGAAGACGATATTCGCGAAATGAGCGAGCGGATCGGCGCGGCGATGGCCTTTGTCCGCGAAATGACCCGCCACGTCCGCCGCCAGCGGCTCGACTTGCGCTCGCTGGCCGAAAGTGTCGCGACCGACGCGGCCGATCGGGGCGGCGACGTTACGCTCCTGCCGGGGCCGGCGATCAGCATGGAGGGCGACGCCCCGTCGCTCAAGGCGCTGCTCACCAATCTCGTGACCAATGCCGTGCACTATGGCGGTAACGCGCAGATCGCGCTGCGCCGCGAGCGCGATGTCGCGATCGTCGAAGTCAGCGACAACGGGCCTGGCATGGTGCCGTCGGACCTGGTCCGCGCGTTCGAACCGTTCTTCCGCGCGGAACGATCGCGCAATCGTGACACCGGCGGCACCGGCCTTGGCCTCGCCAGCGTGCGCGCGGTGGCCCGTGCGCATGGCGGCGAGGCCAAGGTCGAGAACCGACCGACCGGCGGGCTGCTCGCGCGGGTGACGCTGCCGGTCTGAGCAACCGCTCCGCGCGAGGCCCCGGTTCAGCGCAGCAAACGCCACCAATGCTGCGCGACGAACAACATTGCGCGCAGCATCATTGGAACGTCGCCCCGTCAGCCAGCACTTTGGACGGGCTGAACCCCTGCTGCTCCAGGAACTGGTTGAGCCCGGTCACGAGTTCCAGCGCCGCCGTCGTGGTCAAGGCGACGCGCCCGACGACGACCCGCTCCAGCGCGGGCTGCGGACGACTATGATCGCAACGCGCGCTTTCCAGCGTCAGCACGATCACGCCATTGAGGTTGGCCAGCCCCGAATAGCCGGTCGCGAAAATCTCGGGCGCAAACGGGTTGTCGATATAGGGGGGCTGCTCGGGGAGCTGCGGCGGAGGAACGAGCGGACTCTTGATGGCAACAAACATGGCAAGCCTTTCACTACATGCGCGCCGGATGGGGACAGCGCGCAACGGTCTGGTGCGCTCCCCAAATGTCCATCAAATGTCCCGCACTTGGCGGCCCTGACATACGGCGACCCGCCAAGCGCGCCGATCGCCGCCGCGCGACCATATGTTTTGCGGCCGACGTATCGGCGCGCGTGTCGGCAAAATCCGAACATCCACCGGACACATCCCCTGCCTAGCCCCGCCGCTGGTTGGAGATGCACTGATGTTGTTTGTGTTGGGCGTTGGCCCGATCGTTATCGCTTCCGCTGGCGTCGCTGTTACGCCTCCCCCCCTCCAGACGCCGCCACCGCCTCACCCCGCTGCGATAGCGCGCACGATCGCGTCGCTTCAGGTCGAGGGCGCACAGCGGTTCGAGGCGGAAACCGTGCTGTCCTACACCAAGCTGCGGGTCGGCCAGGCCTTCAGCAACGAAACGCTCGATCAGGCGATCAAGGACCTCTACGCCAGCGACCTGTTCGCCGACGTGTCGATCAGCGGTGCCGAGACCGGCGCGATCGTGCTGCGGGTGCGCGAAAACCCGATCATCAACCGCGTGCTGTTCGAGGGCAACAAACGGTTGAAGGAGGACAAGATCGCCAAGGAGGTGAAGCTCGCCCCACGGCAGATTTTCACCCGCACCGCCGTGCGCCAGGATGTTGCGCGGATCGTCGAGCTCTATCGCCGCCAGGGCCGCTTCGCCGCCGTGATCGAACCCAAGATGGTGTCGCTCGACCAGAACCGCGTCGATCTCGTCTTCGAAATCAGCGAGGGGCCAAAATCGCAGGTCCGCCAGATCAACATCCTCGGCAATACCGTCTTCCCCGACAGCAAGCTGCGCGAACAGATGGCCACGAAGGCGGCCCGCCTCAAAACCATGCTGAGTTCCAACACCAGCTACGATCAGGACCGGCTTGCCTATGACCAGCAGAAGCTTCGGCAGTTTTACCTGACCGAGGGCTATGCCGACTTCAAGGTGATCTCCGCCGTGGCCGAGCTGACGCCGGACAAGAAGGACTTCATCATCACCTATGTCGTCGAGGAGGGCAAACGCTACAAATTCGGGGATGTGACCGTCGACAGCGACATTCGCGACTTCGACAATAAGCGGGTCGCCGCCAACCTCGGCATCACCAAGGGCGAGTGGTATAACGCAAAGCGCGTCGAAACCGCGGTGGACTCGCTTAGCGCCGCAGCCGGTGCGCTCGGCTACGCATTTGCCGACGTCAATCCCGATTTCCAGCGCGACAAGGACACGCTGACGATGGGGATCAATTTCCACATCGCCGAGGCCAAGCGCACCTTCGTCGAACGCGTCGATATCAACGGCAACACCCAGACGCAGGACAAGATCATCCGACGCGAGATCCGGCTGGCCGAAGGCGACGCCTTCAGCAATTTCCAGGTCAAGCGTTCGCAGGATCGCATCAATTCGCTCGGCTATTTCCAGGACAAGTTCGAGATCAAGCAGACCGAGGGCTCCGCGCCTGATCGGGTCGTGCTGACCGCCGACCTGCAGGAAAAATCGACCGGCGAGCTGTCGCTGTCGGCGGGCTATTCGAGCCTTGAGAAGTTCATCATCCAGGCGTCGATCACGCAACGCAATTTTCGCGGCAAGGGCCAGGAGTTGCGCGCGAGCGTGAGTTACTCGACCTATTCCAAATCGGTCGAACTGGGCTTTACCGAACCGTATCTGTTCAACACCAACATCGCGCTCGGCGGCGACATCTTCCGGCGCGACTATCGGTCGTACAACACGATCGGCGACAGCACGACGACCACGTACAAGCAGGTATCGACCGGGTTTCAGATCCGCGCAGGGCTCCCGCTCAACGAATATTGGACCGCGTCGGCCCGCTATGGCCTTAGCTACGAGCAAGTGTCGCTCGACCAGGCGACCTATTACACCAACGGCGTCTGCGACGTCGCGCTGGCGGGTTCCTATCTTTGCGACGCGATCGGCAATCGCTGGACATCCTCGATCGGCTATTCGTTCATTTTCGACAGCCTCAACAACCGCCTCCAACCGACCAAGGGCTCGCGCCTGTCGATCAGCCAGGACTTTGCCGGGGTGGGCGGCGACACGCGCTATCTGCGGTCGACCATCGTCGCGGCGAAATATTGGGGGCTGGGCTCGGGCTTCGTGCTCAACGCGCAGGCCGAAGGCGGCCATATCATAGGCATCGGGCAGGATGTGCGGCTGACCGACCGCTTCT
This sequence comes from Sphingomonas sp. DC1600-2, assembly GCF_049897605.1. NCBI lineage: Bacteria > Pseudomonadati > Pseudomonadota > Alphaproteobacteria > Sphingomonadales > Sphingomonadaceae > Sphingomonas > Sphingomonas sp. DC1600-2. The sequence goes on along the minus strand of NZ_JAFCWO010000006.1, from coordinate 71,922 downwards.
TCCTGGGCGACCCGCAACTGCGCGGCTTCGACATTCGCGGGGTCGGGCCGCGTGTCATCCGCCAATATTATGACACGTCGACCGTCCCCGCGACGCTGACCGCAGCCAGCAACAACACCTCCGAAGCGCTTGGCGGCGACACCTATTATCGCGGTCGTCTGGAGCTTGAACTGCCGCTTGGCGCTGGGATGCGCGAAATGGGCCTGCGTCCGTCCATCTATGCCGATATCGGCGCGGTGTTCGGTGGCGTAAAGACCCCGACGCTGGCCGACAGTTGCGCCGCCGCGATCATCGCCGGTGTCGCCTGCACCACCTCGACCCGGCAATATACCAATAGCAGCGGCGCGTTGCTGTACCTCGATTCGAGCGGCAACACGACCACCACCAATACCGGTACGCCTTATACCTATGCGTTGAGCGCCTATCGCGAGAGCTATGCCGGCAACAGCCCCAAGCCGCGCGTCTCGATCGGCATTGGCGTCAACTGGAATTCCCCGTTCGGCCCGCTCCGCATCGACCTCGCCAAGGCGCTCCTCAAGCAAAGCGGCGACGATACCAAGCTGCTCACCTTCAACGTCGGCGGCCAATTCTGAAGCCGCAATACCAAACCGGAGCGCCCGTCACAGACGCTCCGGTCCGTTGCCTCAGAACTTCAGCGACACGCCGGTGAAGAACGCCCGGCCATACGGGTCATAGGTCGACGGATAGGTGTTCGCCTGCTGCTGATTGCTGCCCAGGATCGGCGGCTGGCGATCGAACAGGTTGTTAACGCCCAGCGTCCAGGTGAACTTCTTCATCACGTCGAACGACAGCGTCGTATCGACATAATGATAGGCCTTGATGTGATCGACCGAATAGCTTCCCGAGTCATCATCCACTGGCGACAGATAGCGATAGAGCAGCGAGAACGTCACCGGCCCCGAGGTGAGCGTCGTGCGCGCCGATAGACGCCATTTTGCGTAAGGGTCGCCGCAATTGACGCCGAACTTGCCCGCGCAGCTGACGTTGAGATCGGGCAGCGACGCCACCGGATTGATGTCGAACGCCAGCAGACGCGTGCCGCTCAAGCGGAACGACAGGCTGCTATTCTCCGCGCCGATCTTGAGCGGCACCGAATAGCGCGCCTCAAAATCGATCCCGCGCGTCTTCGCCCCGCCGGTATTGGCCAGCAGGTTGACCGCGCCCGTGATCGCATAGCTGTTGGCATCACGCGGCAGCAGCGAACAATAAGAGCTGTTATACGCGACATAGCCGTTCCCGGCATTGCCGTAACACGCCGTGATGATGTTCGCCGTGCCCGGGGTGGAGATATAGTTCGCGATGTTGATGCGATAATAATCGACGGTCAGCGAGAAGCGCTTCAGGAAGCGCGGCTGCAGCACCGCGCCGACCGTATAAGTATTGGCCGTTTCCTCGCGCAGATTGCTGTTGCCGCCGGTGACCGAGTCGATCTGCGATCCGTTGTTGAAATCCGTTCCGAGCGCGCTGGCCCCAACGCCCGTCGCCAGGCAGCTCGCCTTGAGGTTGGCGTTCTCGATCGCGGCCTTTAGCGTGCACGGGTCGGTTGCGGTCGGGAAATCCTGGGAGGTGCCGCTATACAGATTGGCCACGGTCGGTGCCCGCACCGCGCGCGAAAACTGCCCGCGCAGGCTGATGTCGCGGATCGGCGACCAGACGAGCCCGCCCGAGAAGGTGCTCACCGATTTGGCTGCGGTGGAATAATAGGAATAGCGATACGCGCCATTGGCAACCAGGCTGTGGATGAACGGCTTGTCCGCCAGCAGCGGCACTTCGATTTCACCGTATAGCTCTTTGACGTTGTATCCGCCCGACAAGCCCTGGCTGCCGTTAAACCCGACCACGTCCCCCGACGACAGCGCTGCATCGGGATTGTAGCTGCCATATTCGTCGCGATATTCGGTACCGATCGCAATCCCTGCCGGGCCTGCGCCAAGGTCGAACAGATTGTCGTTGGTAATCGCCGCGCTCGCCACCTTCTCGGTGATTTCGCTGACGTTGCGCGTGTCGATCGAAATGAAGGCTGCGGCCGCGCTGCTGATATTGCCCGCGCCATAAATGTTGAGCGGGACACAGCCGTTGCTGGTATCCGAACAGACCAAATTGCCCGACGAATCATAGGTGGTCTTCAGCGCCTGCAACACACGCTTGCGCGATACGTTGCCGGTCTGCGTTTCGACCTGACGGGTGTGCGAATAGCTAAAATAGGCGTCATATTTCCAGTTGCCGGTAATCTCGCCTTTGGCACCGAACACGCCGCGATAGGCGGTGTTGTCGTCGCTCGAAATGCGATCGCCCACCTCGGTCATGCGGCGATAGATCGTCGCCGTCGTATAACCATCGCCATCGGTGTCCGCCGCCTTCAGCAACGCTTGCGAAGAGGATGAGAGGAACGACGAATCATTGTCGATCTGTACCGATCCGGTGAACGGCGTCGGTGCGAGCTGGTTCTTCACCTTGTTGTGGATGTACTGACCCTCGGCATAGAGCGTCAGGTGGTCGCTCACGTCATAATGCGCCTGGCCGCTGGTGAGAAAACGCTCCTGCGGCACCTGCAGATAGTTGTACGGCGCATAATTGTACGCGTCGGTCTTGGAGCTATAGGTCGAATAGCTGCCGTCGGTATTGAACTTGCGGCTGACGCCGCCAATGGCAAAGCGTGTGCCGGGAATCGAACCCGACCCCCCTGCGGAAAGGCCGCCCGCCCCATCATCGACCATGGCCTGATTCGAATAGCCGCGATCGCTCTGCAAAATCGGGTTACGCTTTGTGTAATCGACGTACAGCGTCACGTTGCCGCGACCGCCATCGAAATTGTGTCCGAGCAGCAGATTGACGTCGGCCGTCCCACCATCGCCCTGGCCGGTAATCCGATAATTGGCGTTGGCCTGGACGCCCGAGAAATTTTGCTTGAGGAGGAAATTAACCACACCCGAGACCGCGTCCGACCCATAGACCGCTGAACGTCCCCCGGTAACAAGATCGACCCGCTCGATCAGCCCGGTCGGGATGGTGTTTAGATCGACGATCTGGCTGGCGTCGTAGGAAATATAGCGTCGCCCATTGACGAGCACCAAGGTGCGCGTCGCGCCCAGTCCACGCAGGTCGGCCGTGGTCACGCCGCCACCGGGATTGTTCGAGGCAGCCGTGGTGCTCGGAACAAACTGCGGCAGATCCTTCAAGATGTTCTCAACGTTGATCTGGCCGCTCAGCGCGATCTCCTGGCTGGAAATGACCGAGATGGGCGATGCCTGCTGGAGTTCCGGGCGAGCAATGCGCGACCCGGTGACGACAATATCGACCGGGGCGTCGGCAGCGATCGCCTGATCCGTATTCGCCGCCGTCTCGGAACTTGTGCTTTGAGCTTGGGCGAACGCGGGCGTGACCACCGCCAAGGTGGTAGAAAGAAGTTTTGCAATGAGGGTGATGCGCATGGGCAAATCCAGACAAATCGGGTTGAACTCCGAATGACAAATTCGGATTTCACGAACGTCATCTGAATCTCATTGTCACATCAACAAGAAATGGCCGCATCGGACAATCAATGTCTCCTCGGTTACGTCAAAGTCACAATTTATTACATAATGTTTATCATTCTTTATTATTGTTTACATTCATTGCGACGACACGTAATTATTAAAATATTGAAGAATCGCGACCCCCTCGCAAAGCGCATATGCGGTAACGCACATTGGCATTTCACAAGCGCTTTGTCGGAGGCTTCGTATTAAAGAGCCCGCATGCACATTTTGCTCGCCGAAGACGACACCGAGACCGCGCGCTTTATCGCCGAGGGACTGACTGCGCTCGGTCACAAAGTGACGCAGGTCGCAACCGGTCCCCTGGCGCTACAGGCGGCGAGCGATGCCACCTTCGATGCCGTGATCCTGGACCGGATGTTACCGGGCCTGGACGGCCTGGAAGTACTGCGCCGCCTGCGCGCGGTCCCCAACCGGGTCCCGGTCTTGGTGCTGACCGCGCTGGGCGGCATTGCCGACCGCGTCGACGGGCTCGATGCCGGGGCCGACGATTATCTGGTCAAGCCCTTCGCCTTTGTCGAACTCGCCGCGCGGCTGAACGCACTCGCACGGCGCGTGCCCGGCCCCGAGCAAACCACCCGGATCGAGATTGGCGAGATCGCGCTCGATCTGCTGCGGCGCGAGGTGACGCGGTGCGGCAAGCCAGTCCATTTGCAACCGCGCGAATTTGCCTTGCTCGAGCAGTTGATGCGCCAAGCCGGGCGCGTGGTGACGCGCACTATGTTTCTTGAGAGCGTGTGGGGTTTTCATTTCGACCCGCAAACCAACATCGTCGAAAGCCACCTCAGCCGCCTGCGCACGAAACTGCGCGAGGGCTTCGGCGGTGACGATCCGATCGAGACGATCCGCGGCTCCGGCTATCGGATGCGCGCCGATGCGTAGAGCCAAGGCAAGCGCGGCGTATCGTATTGCCTTTACCTATTCGACGGCGTTCACCCTTGCCATCCTGCTGCTCGGCATCGCGATTTACATTGCCGCAGACGCGCAATTTCGCCGCCAGCAGGACGCCGCGTTGGTCGACGAAGCGACCGCTCTCGCGCATGAATTCAATGAAGGCGACTTACCCGAAATCCGTCGCGCCATCGCCAGACGCGAAGGCGGCAACACCATCAACGTTTATGGCTATGCGATGTTCGATCGGAACGGCCACCGCGTCGGTGGCGGCTTGAACGCCCGAAAGCCGCCAGCCGGACTGCAGGACATCGTGTTTGTCGATCCGGTCGAGGGGGCCGATCGCGCGCGTGCCTATGCTACCGATCTGACCGGCGGCTTCCGCCTGGTCGTGGCGCGCGACAGCGAGAGCATGGACGGAATCGATCGCACTATCGTGCTGATCTTCGGCGGTGCGTTCGTTCTGGTCATCGGCCTTAGCGTCATCGGCGCCTTGTTGCTCGGCGGCTATCTCCAGCGGCGGCTCGATGGCATTAGCGGCGTCGCGCGCGCCATCATGGCGGGGGACATGGCACAGCGCGTGCCGATCTCCCAGCGTCGCGACGAATTCGATGCCGTTGGATCAGCGCTCAACACCATGCTCGACCGGATCGGGCAGTTGATGGACAATCTGCGCCAGGTATCCAGCGACGTGGCACATGACCTGCGCACGCCATTGCTGCGCCTGCGCAACCAGCTCGAACAGGTCGGCCGGGTTGAGGGGGCGGCGGAACGCGCGATCGAACAGGGCGATGCCGTGCTGGCGCTGTTCGCCGCCCTGCTGCGCATAGCCGAGGTCGAGGGCGGTGCGCTGGCGCGCGGCTTCGTCGTGACCGACCTGACGCTGCTGGTGACCGAAATCGCCGAAAGTTATGCGCCGGCCTTTGCCGATGGCGGGCGCACCCTCTGCTGGTCAATCGCACCCGGCATCAAAGTGTTGGGCGACCGCGAATTGATAGCGCAAGCCCTGATCAACCTGCTCGACAACGCGTTGTTGCACACACCGGCCCGCACGCAGGTGACCGTCTCGCTCGGCGGCGACGCGCACGCCGCGACGGTATCGGTCGCCGATACCGGGCCGGGAGTGCCGCCCGGCGACCATGCCCGTATCCTCAACCGTTTCGCGCGTGGGGAGGCCAGCCGCACTACGCCCGGCAACGGGCTCGGGCTCAGCCTGGTCGCGGCGGTGACGGCCGCGCATGGCGGCACCGTCGCGGTCACCGACAATGCACCGGGCTTGCGCGTAACCCTACGATTGCCACGCGTGAGCGCGGCTTAGCCTTTGGCGACGCCGGCGGTCACCAGTTCCTGGCGTGCAGCATCAAACGCCGCGCGGAATTCCGGCTTCGCCAGCAAGCGTTCGGCGATGAGCACGCCCAGCATTTGCCCCGCGCTCACATCGCTGCGGAAATGCTGTTCGCACACGATCCGGCTCTGGCCATAGCGTGCGGCACGCGCCAGCAGCGCGTCGGCCTTTTCGGGCACCAGTCGCGCCAGCGTTTCACCCATCGAAAACGCCATCGAGGTATGCCCGCTCGGATAGCTCGACAGCGGATCGTCATTGCGCTTGCAACTCTTCAGCGCGGGATCGACGATATAGGGGCGCGGGCGCTTGAAATGATCCTTTCCGCGATCGACCGCCGCCTTCTCGCTCGCGCGTACCTGCGCCAGCAGCGCGGCAGTCGCGGGCAGCCGGTCGAGATCGAATTTGGGGCCAAGCACGCCCGCGAAGATCGTCGCGTTCTTGGTATCGCCGTCGAGTCGGGCATCGGCTTCATCGACAGCCGTGCGCGCCGCGCCCGCCGCGCGCAATTCGGCGAGTTCGGCCAGTGCCTGCAGGCTGTTGGCCGCTGGCGGCGGCGGGAGGACGAGCGCGGGGTCGAGATCCCGCGCCTCGAGCAAGGGCACCACTTTGGGCGCGGGTGCCGCAGCGACGCAGAGCGCAATTGCGGCGAGAAGGGCCCGCTTCATCAGAAGGTGTAGGTGATCTGGCCGGTGATCGCGCGGCCTGGCTGGTAATAATATTGGTCGAAGTTGAGCGGGCTGACGACACCGATGCCAGCGGTGTTCTTGCCCGTCCCGATCTGCGTCACCTTTTGCGAATTGAGCAGGTCGGTGACGTCAATTCCGACCCGGATGCGCCCGAAATCATAGCTCGTCGCCAGATTGACCGTGTTGTAGGGCGAAATGCGATAGGCATTGGCCAAGTCCGCATATTGCGGCCCGGTCCATTTGTCGGTTAGCGAGAATTTGATCGGCCCGTTCTTGTAGAGGATACCGCCAGCCGCCGTCGACATCGGGGCCTTGCCGATGATCGTGCGCGGGACGACCTTGCCCGTCACCGGGTCGGTATAGACAGTGGTCTTGGCATAGTTGCGCGACGCGTTCGCGAACACGGCCAGACCATTGCCAAAGGCATAGGTCACCTGCCCCTCGACACCCTTGTACAGCGCACCGCCGATGTTGGTGAAGATCGTGCCGAGCCCTTGACCGGACGTATCGGTGTAGCTGTAGAATTTGTTGGTGAAGTTGATGACATAGACATCCGCGTCCAGCGACAGATGGCTGCCGTGATACACCGCGCCCGCCTGATAGTTGGTCGATTTCTGCGGCACCGCGTTTGAGAAGGTCGTGTTGGCGACGTACAGCTGGCTCAGCGGCGGGGCGAGGAAGCCCTTGGCATATTGGCCGTAGATCGAAAAATTGCTGGTCGGCTGATAATTGATCGTCACGAACGGAAGATCAGCGCTGTAATTATTGGCATTACGCTGCGCATAGCGCGTCGTCTGATTGTACAGCGCATCGATCTTGCGACCGAAATCAACGTGCTTGAAGCCGGGTGTGATTTTCAGCCCTTCGATTGGGCGCAACTCGAGCTCGACGAATTCCTCGGTATGGTTGCCGCGCGACTTCTGGTCGAACTTGATATATTGCGGGGTCAACGCCCCGGGATTTAGCCCAGTCGCCGGGGCTTTTACGACTTTCTCGACATAGTTGAAGCCGCCCGTCGTCAGATCGACATCGGTCTGCTGACGATAGGTATGGCTGAATTCGAGCCAAGCGCCTGCCGTGATCGTCGCGAACGACGCAAGGTCAATCCGCACCTTGGCGATGTCCCCGAACACGCGGTATTTGTTGGTCTTGGTATAGCCCGGAATGTCGCCCGCAATCGCTTTACCATCGGCACCCGTCGTCGTGTACGCTGCGCCTGGCAGCGTGGTCACATCGTTCGCCGAGAGCGTCTCGTTATCATAATAATAGGTATACGCACGGTTCTCGAACACCGCGCCCGGCGCAAGGTTCGCTTCCAGCTTGATGATTTCGAAATCCGTCGTCTTGTCGGTATGATTGTACCCATAATATTGCGACGTCTTCGGGTCGTTGTTCAGCCCGAAATATTTTCCGTACAGAGATTGCTGATACAGTGTCGAACCGTCGCTGTCGGCCTGGTTGAAGCGATTCTTGTTATAGGTTGCGATGAAGGTCAGCTTCACGTCCGGGCCAACTGGGACGACGACTTTGCCGAATAGATTGTAATTCTGGTACTTGGAATAGCTCGTGCGGCCGTCACTATGGACGTACTGACCGCTGAACACCGCCTGCGCGCCATTGGCGAAGGTGCCGGTCTGCAACAGGCCCCGCGCAAGATAGGTATTGAAGCTGCCATAGCTGCCGACGATCTGGCCGCCAAAGTCGTCGCGCGTGGCGCGGCTGAACAGGTTGAAGGTACCGCCAAAGGTCGCCTGGCCGAGGTTGCTGGCGTTGCCCGGGCCGCGATCGACGATGAGCGTCTCGATCGTGTTCGACGGGAAGAAGGTGGTCGAATGGTGCGTCGGGTCGTTGGTGTCGCCGAACGGCACGCCGTCATACGTGATGTTATATTCGCCATCCTGGAAGCCGCGAATCTGCGCCTTCGATTCGGACAGGCCGATACCGTTATTGCCGCCATAGTTGGACACGCTCGGCGTGATCAACGCGATCTGGTTGAAATCAACCGTCGCCGGCAGCGAATCCTCGATGAACGAGCGCGACACGATCGCTTGCGGCTGCGTCGTCTTCAGCGACGCCGTAACCGGCGCGAGTTCGTTGGCTTTGGTCGCGGTGACGACGATGTCGGAGCCCTCGGCGATGTCGGTCTTGGCGGCAGGTTCGGTCTTCTGCTCGGTCGCGGCGGCAGGCGCGGTTTCGGCCGTAGCGGCGGTGGCGCAGAACGAGGCGACCAGCGCAAAGGCGCTTACGCCGAACAGACGCGAACGCGCCTCGGTGCGAATCGACATGATTTTGTTTTCCCCAACTCGGTGTCCGTCCCGGTGGGATTGGGCTATGGATCAGTCGTGACAGTTTCGTTGCAAATTGGCGTCAATTTCGAGATTGAGAAATTGTAACACAATGCGTCAGCGGTCGGGCAAGGGGCTGAGGCGCACGGCAGTCGGCTCCACGCCGGGTCCAATCCGGGTCAAAACCCGCCATGGCGGGGACCGATCGGCACGTGCCGCGCCGAACCGAGTCAGGCACGCCATGAAGCTGGGTGAGAACATCGCGTCCTTGGGTTGCTTGACGCACGACCCCGGCGGCCGATCGAAACCGTCGGCCGTCACCAAGCCGATCGACCCGGTCGGATCCGCCAGCCGCAAATCGGCAATCGACTGCACTTCCAATTGGTTGACCACGATCGCCTCGGCGCGAAGCGCAGTGGTCAGCGCATCCGCCCCTTTTTGCGGCGATGCGTCGTCGGTCAGCACCGTCGGCCCATTGCGCACGACGTACAGCATCGGCGGGGCCGGCGGGGTTGCCATGCCCTGCGACTGCGCCATCAACGCCGCCGCGCGGCCCTCGGCATAGGCCTGCGCCGCTACCATCGTTTCGAACACCGATTGCCGCACGCCGCCATCATAATAAACGCGGTCGCCCACCTTCACCTGCTGAAAAAACACCGGCATCGCCGCCGAGGCAATCGCCGCCCCGGCGATGCACTGCTGCGCTTCGGCCTTGGGCAAGGTGCGCGCCATCATCTTGATCGGCGCATAATAGAAATCGCCGTTTTCGGCATCGACGAAGCCGATAAAGGCATCGGCGCTGGCATCGGAGGCCAGCGCATCGATCATCGGGCAGCCCTTTGCCGGGTCGCCATCGACACACAAAGCGGCGAGCACCTTGCGTTTCAGGGGAGCAAGCCCCGCGATCGACCCCGTAATCACCGCCTGCCATTGCGGGTTGCGATTGACGATATCGCTCTCGCTGCCCGGCGCATAGGCCTGGCGCAGCGCGGCAAACGCCTGATCGGTGCCGACCGCAAGAAACAGCGCCTGCAATCCGCCAGTGCTGACCCCGGTAATAGTGCGGGCGCGGGGAAACTGATCGGGATGGGCGCTGCGCAACCGGTCTAGAAAGCCGACGCCGAACGCCCCCCATTGCCCGCCGCCCGACAGCAGCAGCACGGCATCTCCCGGCGGCGCGGCGATCGCCGCCTCCGGCACGCGCAGCGCTTTCGGCCGCATCGCGTTGCGCGCGCCTGCGGCAAGGCTTGCCTCAAGCGAAAAGCGGGCGCGCGGGTCGGCCGCCAGCGCTTGAACCTGGAGGCCCCCCGCGCCGGCATCTGCCTGGATATCTTCGACGAGCTGCGAACGCGGCATCTTTATGATATATTTGGTGAATTGCGGGCAATCGATATGGAGAGCGCCCCGCGTGGCGCAGCCGCCAAGCGCCAGCGCGATCGTCGCGACGAGCATTGCGCGAACCTTCAGCATGGCATGCCCCCAAACCGTTTCGGACCCATTTCGCACTTGCCGATAGACGCGACCTACGTACGATGTTTTACTGGAGTCCGAAAAACGTGAAAGCCGTCGCGGGGGCGAGGCGGAAAGCGCGACGCGGGGAACAGGGTCATGGAGAACAGGACACCGCATCGCTTGCGGTTGCTCGGTGCGTTTGGGCTGTTCGCGCCTGACGGCACCCGCCTGCAGATCACCAGCCGCAAGGGCATTGCCTTGCTCGCCCTGATTGCCCTGGCGCGCTCGGGCGAACGCTCGCGCGCCTGGCTGCAAGCGCAACTGTGGGGCGGCCGCGATCCCGATCAAGCCCGCGCCAGCTTGCGCCGAGAACTGTCCAATTTGCGGCTGGCGATCAATGGAGCCGGTGAGCCACCGCTCCTCTCCGCGGACTCCGTAAAAGTTCGGCTGGACCTCGACCGGATCGATGTCGATGTGCGCGAACTCCACACCGACGTCACCAATGTGCGTACCCCCGCCCTCGCCGATCCCGGAGAATTGCTGGAAGGCCTCGATTTGCCTGGCGAGGACGGATTCGAGGATTGGCTCCGCGAACAGCGCCAGCATGTCCGCACGCTGATTGAACATGTGCACGTGCAAGCGTGGGAGCGAGTCGCGCTATCCGATACGCCGGTATCGGCGCAAAGCGCACAAGCACCCGCCACGTCCGGGCTGGCCAACGGTTTCGCTCCCTCGTCCCGCAAGCCGTCGGTCGGGGTGATCGGGTTCAGCACCCGGTCCAGCGCCCCCGACGATATCGCGCTTGCCACCGCCTTTGCGGACGAAATCGGGGATGCGCTTTCGCGGTTCTCGACGCTGTTCGTGGTGCTGGCCGGCCCGCGCGTGGAACGCCCGCTGGATCACGGCCCGCTTTGCCGCGAACTGGGCGTGCGCTATCTGCTCGAAGGCAGCGTGCAGCGGGAAAGCGGGACCATCCGCATTCAGGTGCGCCTGACCGATGGTGTGGTGCGCGAACAGATCTGGACCCAGCACTTCGATACGGCGCTGCACGCCCTGTTCGACGTGCAGGCCGAGATCGCGGCGACGGTCGCGCAACAAATCGACTCCTCGGTCGAGATCGCCGAGCGCACGCGGGCCGCAGCACAACCGGTAACGACCGCCGATGCCTATCATCTCTATTGGCGGGCCAATGCGCTGTTCCGTCAGTGGGAACGGGCCCCGATAGAGGAGGCGATCGCGCTGGCCGGGCAAGTGCTGGTGCTGGAGCCGAACAATGCCTGGGCGAGCGCCCTTGCCGCCTTTTGCCATTCGATCACCTTCGCCTTCGGCTGGGCGGACGATCCTGCGGCGACGCGGGCGGCGGCCCTCGCTCACTATGAACATTGCCTGCGCTACGGCGACGATGATCCGTTCGTGCTCGGCTATGCGGCGGGAACGCTGGTCGGCATTGGCGGAGACATCGACATCGCCGATCAATTGATCGAGCGGGCGCTCGAGATTCACCCGGCATCGGGGGCCAGCCTGTTCTGGGGCGGGTGGGTCGACATTGCGCGTGCCAAGCCGGCGCGGGCGATCACGCGCTTCGAGCAGGCGCTGCGGATGAACCCGCGTTCGGCAGTGCGGCCGCAAGCGTTGACCGGAATAGGACTCGGCCTGCTCGCCTGTGGCGAAGTCGCGCGCGCACGGACCGCCTTGCGCGAGGCTGTGCAATATCTCCCGCACGCCCCGGTCACCCTTGCCGCGCTGGTTGTGGCGTTTACCCTCAACGGCGAGGAGCAGGAGGCGGCTCCCTACGCCATCCGCCTGCGTGCGCTGGGCGGCACGCGCAGCATCGATGCGATCATTCGCGATCCGCGGATGCGTGCGGTGCTCGACACCGCGCTGGATCGCTATGCCAGGCCCCAGGCCGACAAGGCATCGCTGCACACAACGCCCCGCATCTCGGGCGAGAGCAGCCGATAACGCGCCGCCCGCCAACGCCCGGCGCGCGAGCGGGGGTCGCTCGGCATCCCGAAGTCGCGCATCACCCGGGTGCTGGTGATGACACCCTGCTTGCCCCAATGCTGGCTGAAGGGGATGCCCTCGCGCTCCAGCGCCAGCGCCACGCACCGCGCGGCATCGGCGCTGTTAAGGGTGCGAAGCCCATCCATGTTGATCACCACCGTGTCGTCGAAACGGGTAAAGGCCATCAGCCCGGCAGCCTTGGTGACGAAGCGCAGCGTGAACACCTGGTGCCCGCCGCCATGGGTATGGAACGCATCCAGCATGGTTTTCAGCGTCGTGCTTAAATGTGCTCGCTCGATCGCATAAGCGGCATTGTACAGTTCGATTTCCCATCCGAGGATTTTCTGGCGGACATGCGGGCCATTGGCCCCGCCCCAGGTCAATTGGCGGGGGGCCACGCCCGGTGCCGGCTCGGGCTTGAACTCCTGTGCGACCAGCCACGCCACCGCCTGCGGCAAGGGCAGCAGCAAATCCTGTTCGGGCTGCGCCGCGAGCGCCCGGCCGAGCAGGTTGAGCGGTTCATGGGTCGGTTCGTGCGGAACATCGGGCAGCGCCGCCAGCCGGGCGACCACGCGATTCGGTTCGCGCTTGTAGAACAGCGTCACCAGTGCATCGTGGGCGTCACCCCGATAGCCGGCATAGGGGTGAAAGGGATCGAGAATGACCTCGATATAATAAGGCGTTTCCCGGCTTGGCGGCCACACCTCGCGCGCGAAGCCCGCATAATCGCCCGCCTGCAATTGCGCGATCGCTGCGGCTGTCAGCGGGTGCTTTACCCGTACCAGATCGACGACGAAGCCCGGCACTGCCTCCAGCAGCACGGCATTGACGACGCCGAGCCCACCGAGATGGACCAGCGTCGCCTCGAACAGGTCAGCCTCCAGCACAACATGATTGGCCAGCGTCCGCGCCGTTGCCGCCGCGAGCCAGGGCACCGGACCGCGCTCGATCCACCACGATTCGCCTGGGCCCGTTACGATATGCACCCCGCGAATGTGATTTTGGAAACCGCCATAGCTGAGCGCCGAACCGTGCACGCCCGTGCCCAGCATCCCCCCCACCGTCTGCCCGTCATGCGCGCCCGACGTGGCCAACGAGAGCGAGGGTTCCAGAAAGGCATTCAGATCATGGATCGTCGTCCCCGCATGCGCCAGCACCATGCGGTCGCGGTGCACCGCCGCCGCACCGAGATCCGCAGGATCGACACGCCAGATATGTTGCGCCAGCGTCGTCTGTGCCAGCCCGCCCGGCCCCTTGGTAATGTCGCTGAACGACCAGGCCGAACCGAGCACATTGACCGGTGCACGCTTTTGCGCCGCATGCCCCAGCACCGCGCCCAACAATTCGGCGGTCTTGCGCAGCGCCGGGATGGCCTCGCTCGGTCCAGGTCCCGGAATCAACGCCGCAGTTTCGACCTGCAGCCGATCCTGCGTGTGGTGGTAATTGCGCCAATGCGGCGTGGTGGACCAAGACAGCGAGGGCACGCGCATTCCTCCGAACACTAAGGTGCGCGCGCCTTGCCGCAAAGCTGTCCGAATCGCGTGAAAATCGGGCGGTATCGCTGCGGCTCAGGCGAATTTATCCGCACGCCGCCGCCCGACCAGCAGTCCGCGTTCAAGTCGACCGCACAAGGCAGCATAATAATCGTCGAGAAAGCCGCGATCGTCATGATCGTCCGGTAGCCCCGCCTTGCGCCGGATCGTGGCGGCGACGGTGGCGATGGCATCCTCGCGCCCGCTGCGCAGGACCTCCTCCAGCGTCTGCAACTCGTAGACGCCGTACAGATCGAGCGCGGCTTCGGGAAACACGCGCCGCGCACGTTCGCTCGCGACGACCAGATCCGCGCCAAGCTCGCCGCGCACGGTGCGCACCACCCATGTCCCGGCGAGGAGGTCGCCGATCCGCAGCCGGTCGCGGTTGAACAGCGGGAAGAACAGGAAAATGCCGCTCCACCCCAGCGCAAAGATCGTCGCGAAACTGTCCGCCAACCCCTGCACCGCTTGCGACATCAGGAAACTGAGCGGCAGGAACACTTCGATCTCGCGCATTGCGTTGCGCGCGATCACCGCCCCCCCGGTCAGCCGCGCGCCATCGCGCGCGACGACGCGCAGGCCCATCAAGCGCTTGCCTGGCGTCGCCCCGCGCCCGCCCATCTCAAACAGCGCGAACCAGCCATTGCGCAACACGAAGAAGCCCAGCAACCACAGGATCGCCAGGGCGCTTTGCTTGCTCGCCACGAACAGCAAGACGATGGCGATCGTCGCCAAGACGAGCAGAATCAACATCGCCACCGCGTCGACCATGAAGGCGGCGGCGCGGACTCCCGCCCCGCCCAGCTCGATTTGCAGATCGACGCCTTCGGGCGTGACGAAGCTGCGCCGCAGCGATTGCGGGCCCTTCGGGCGGCGCGTCCGGTTACGCCTGAACAACGCCATGGCGACCCCTCGGCAGATAGAAATACAGTAGCCAGCCAGCCAGCATCGCCAGCCCGATCGCATAGCGCGACAGATCGGCGGTAACCGTCTGCCGCCCGATCCCTTCCAGCACCCCGGCCACCGCCAGCATCACCACCGTGCCCGCCATCACCGTCGCCCCGCTTTTGCCCGCCGCCACCGCCGCATCCATCCGCGCCTGGCGTCCGGGAAAGGCGATCGCGGTGCCGATGCGGAACCCCGCCGCCCCCGACAGGATGATCGCGAACATTTCGGTGGTGCCGTGGATCATGATCCAGCCAATGAAGCCGAAGCCCAGCCCCTTGGGCGCGAACACCGCGAGAAACGCACCCAAAGTCAGGCCGTTATAGACGATCAGCAACACCGTCGGCACGCCAAAGGCAAAGCCCAGCGCAAAAGCGAAAATCGCAATCTGCGCATTGTGGGTGAACAGGAAGGCGGCAAAGGTCGCCAGCGCATCCTGATCCTTAGTATTGTACAAAGTCTGGCGCAGGCTTTCGACCGAGGCCGATGGATCGCGCCCCTGCGCCATGCCATCGCCGACGATGCCGAAGAACCAGCTCGGATCGCCGCGCACCAGCACATAGCCGACCACTGCCGCCGCCACCGTCAGCAGAAAGGCGACCAAAGTCTCGCGCCAGATCGAACGGATCGCGGCGGGCCAGGCATTGCGGAAGAAGCGCGCCAACTGGCTCAGCGCCGAACTCGGCACGCCGTAAAGCTGGAAATACGCACGGGTGCAGAGCTGTTCGAGATAGACGATCAGCGCGCGGTCGAGCGAAGTTTCGCGCGCCACCGCCAACGACGACAGCGCCGAGCGATACAGCAAGGGCAGCGCGAGCAAATCCTCATCCTGAAGCGCGCGCACCGAGCGACGCTCGATCCGCGAGATGAGAGACTCCAGCCGTTCCCAATCGGCCGCATGGGCGGCGCGGAAGCGGCTGGCATTGACCAGCACCGGTTGCGGCGGCGCGAACGCAGAAACAGCGGCGGGGGCGATGTCCGTCACAACAGGTTCCTCCGCTTCAAATCGACATAACCCGCGACGAGCCGCTCGCCGACGCGATCATGCTCGGCCTCGATCACATGCACCCCCAGATGCTGCAAGCGGGTGAGCACCAGCTTGCGGTCGCGCAACAGCGCCGCCGCCGTCACCGCGCGCGTCACATCGTCGGCAGTGACCGGAGCCGCATCGGCGATGCGCTCCAGCTCCTCGTCGCGCAGCACCACGACCAGCAGCAGATGCGTGCCGACGATCCGCGCCGCCGCGCGCACCATGAAATCGGCAGAGGTCAGATCGGTGAATTCGGTGAACAGCACGATCATCGAACGCCGCGTCAGCCGTGCCGCGAGCGTGGTCAGCGCGAAGGTGTAATTGGTTTCCTCGCCGCTATACTCGATCGCCGCCGCCAGCCGTTGCAAATTGGCAAAGGCGGGCATCCCCGACACCACCCCGCTGGCGATGCGGGGCCGCGAATCGAAGGCGTGCAGCGCGACGCGGTCGCCCAGCTTCAGCGCAACCCACGCGGTCAGCAACATCGCCGAGACCGCACGATCGATGCGCGGCAGTCCGGCGACCGGCTCGCACATTTGCCGCCCGGCATCGACCGCGAACACGATCTGGTTGTTGCGCTCGGTACGAAATTCCTTGGCGTGGAGCTTGGTCTGGCGCGCCGACTGCTTCCAGTCGATCGCGCGGCGGTCCATGCCGGCGCGAAACTCGACCAGCGCCTCGAAATCGGCCCCGTCGCCGCGCTCGACCTGGGCGATCAGGCCCTGCAGCGCGTGCCGCTGGAAAATCTGCGCGCCGCGATCATGCAGCGGGCGGATGTCGGGCAGGATCGGCAGGCTAGTGGCCGTCGCAATCACCCGCTGCTGCCACGCCAGCCCGAGCGGCCCGCGCCAGCGCAACCACAACTGCTCGAACCGCGCCGTCCCGCGCCGCACCGTTGCCAGCGGCAGGACCGCCGCGCCGCGACCGTCCCGAAGCGCGATCCACATCCGCCCGTCATTTTCAAGCGTCACCAGCGGCCCTGGCGCAAGCGCGACTTCGGCGCTGGCGGGCACGCGCGCCCCGTCGAGAGCGACGCTGACCACCGCCTCCACGGTCGCGCCGACCGAGGCGCTTGGCGGCACGCTGATCTTGGCGGTGCCCGCGCGCCGCCCGGCCAGCGCATCGACGGCGGTCATCACCAATATGGCGATCGGCCAGGCGAGCCCGACGAACCAGCGCCCGGGCATCGCCACCGCCAGCAGCAAGGCGACCGGCGCCCCCGCCGCCGCCGCCAGCACCGCCGTGCGCGTCGGGTAGATCACCGTGGCGCTTCGATTGTTTCGATGATGCTGGCGACGACATCTTCGATCGCGCGCCCGTCAATCTCGGCGGCGGGCGACAGGATCAGGCGGTGGCGCAGCAGCGCCGGGGCCAGCGCCTTCACGTCGTCGGGGATGACGAAATCACGCCCGTCGATCGCCGCGCGGGCGCGCGCCGCGCCCGCCAGCATCGCGCCCGCACGCGGGCTCGCGCCGCTTTGCAGATCGGCGACACCGCGCGTGCCGCGGATCAGCGCGGCGATATAATCGATCACCTCGTCGACCAGCCGCACCTGCCCGACTACCGCGATCGCATCGGCAATGGCGGCGGCATTGGCGACGGCCGCAACGCCCCATTCGGCAGGCTCCATCGCATGGCCGTGCGCGCCATGCGTGGCGATGATGCGGCGCTCCTCGGCGGCACTCGGATAATCGACGATCTGCTTGAACAGGAAGCGGTCGAGCTGCGCCTCCGGCAGTGGATAGACGCCCTGCTGTTCGATCGGGTTCTGGGTCGCCACCACCATGAAGCGTTCGCCAAGCGACAGGCTCTCGCCGTCGATCGTCACCGTGCGCTCCTGCATTGCCTCCAGCAACGCCGCTTGCGTCTTGGGCGGGGTGCGGTTGATTTCATCGGCCAGCAGCAGATCGGTGAAGATCGGCCCGCGCGTCAGCGTGAAGGTGCTGGTCTGGAAGTTGAACAGATTGGCACCGATAATGTCGCCCGGCATCAGATCGGGCGTGAACTGGATGCGCCCGAAATCGAGCCCGATGACGCGCGCAAAACTGCGCGCGAGTAGCGTCTTGGCGGTGCCCGGCGGTCCTTCGAGCAGGACATGCCCGCCCGCAAACAGCCCGACCAGCAGGACCTCGACGGTCTGTTCCTGCCCGACCACCGCCTTGCCGATCTCGCCGCGAATGGCCTGGGCCAGCGCCGCGACGTCCTCGACTGTCGTGATTGCACCCGTCACCGTGTCTTCTCCCATAACCATCGATGCAGCGCCTGCGCCGCCTGAAGCATATCGCGCGGGTCGCGCGCGGCACGCGCCTGCTCGGCCAGATCCGAAAAACGCGCGCGATCGGTAAGGCCATCGAGATGCGCATCGAGCGCGCCATCGCGCAGCCGCGCGGGCACCCCGAACACACCCACCGCGCGCTCGCGCACCAGATCGACATAGCGCGCGCCCAACGCACCTTGCCGCCGCGCCTTGCGGACCAAAGCGGCGGCATTGTCGATCAGCGCGGTCTTGCCGAACGCAATCGCGCGCTCGCGCCGCCGTGGCGCGCCGAACCGCGCGGTCGCCTGGATGCCGGCGAGCAGCACCGCCGCCGCGACCGCCAACGTCATCGCAAGGAAGGGCGGCTCGAACGCCAGCTTGAGCGGCGTCCGCGACCGGCCAAAGCCGTTCAGCGTCACGTCGAACAGCACCGATTTTGCGCCCGTCGCATTGAGAAAATCGAGCAACGCCAACGCCGACCGCGCCTGTTTCGGGTCCCGCATCGCAATGTTCGACAGCAAATCGGGGTCGGCCAGCACATAGAACGGATGCTCGCCAATCTGGCCGAGCACGATCCCGCCCTGATCGTCGGTAATCAACGGCTTGAGATCGGCCCCCGCCATCGTTTGTAACGGGCGTGGCGCGGCAAAGTGCACGTCGGCGGGCATCCAGGACAGCCCAACCAACGGCCGCCCACCGCTCGGATGCCGCGCAATCTTCAGGTCATTCTTGGGGGCGAGCACACCCTCGGGCTCGAACGTCGGCTGCAGCCCGCGATAGCGCACCCACCCCGAATGCTCGGTATCGGCGACGGTGCGCCATTTGGGCAGGATCACCAGCGTCGGCTTGAGCGCGCGCTGTTCGATCACCTTGCTCATGTCGGTTCGCCCGGTCTCGGGCGTCAGCACCACCAGATCCTCGGTATCGAGCGCGCGCACGTCGCGCACGATCTGCGCACCACGCCCGGTCGCCTGCGCCAGCTGCACGATCCCGCTAAACCCCGTGGCTGCATTCGACAGCGCGTGCGCCCCGCCATTGCGGCCCGAGCGCAGATCGGGCGCATAGGCCCCGAGCACCAGCATCCCAAGGAACAAGGCGATCCCCGCCGCCACGACGATGCCAACCGTGCGCACGGAGAACCCGCCCGAGGTCGCCCCTGCAGTGCCGATCGCGATGTCGCTCATCCGCGCCACGTCCGGGGCAACGCGAAATCGGCATAAGCCGCGCGCGCGCTCTGCCAGTCATCGGCGGCAACAGGGCGTCCCCCGAACAGGCTGCGCTCGACCAGGCGCGCAATCCCCGCAAACAGGCCGCGCGCCGATGGCGGAATCGCGTCGGACGCGCTGAGTTCGCGACTGGTCAGCGCCGGGCGCACCAATTGCGGGCGACGCCGGGCGATGTCGTCGATCGAGCGGAACAGCAAATGGTGCACCGCCTCGGCATAGCGCCCCGCCGCCGCCAGCGCATCGGCCTCGCGCAGCCATTCACGCACCGGTGCCGCCTCCGGCTCCCACCCGGCTTCACCTTCGGGCATGATCGCCGACGGACGGGCGCGGCGAAAGCGCGGCAAGCGCCATTCGCCGTAGCGGATGCGCTGATAGGCCGCCCACAACACCGCCGCGACGGCCACTGCCAACACCGCCCATAAGAAGATCTTGGCATAAGGCCAGTTGGGAAAGAGCCCGTCCAGCCACGCGAAAAAACGTCCAATCGGGGCAAGCACCTGCTGCAGCCATTTGCCAAACTGAATCAGCCACAAGGGCGGCGCGGGCGGCGGCGGCGCGGGGAGCAGCGTGAACTGAATCGTCGAATCGGCTTTGAGCGCCGCATGGGCCGCAGCGAAACGGTCGGTAGCGGTTGCCACCTGCTGCGATGTACCCCCGCTCACTGTCATTCCCCCGGCAGCATGGGTCGCTACCCCCCTCAAACTAAACCAACTCTTCCTTCGCGCAATCGGCAAATTGCGCTGGACGAAGCGGATCGCATCCGCCACCCTGACAACGGTCTAGGGTCGGGGGATACGCAGACATGGCGACTATCGCAGCAGCATCGGACCGTCGCATGTCGATTGGCCGGGTTTTCAACCGCGCTTTCGCAACAATCGGTGCCAATCCGCTGACAATGTTCGGCATTTCGTTCCTGTTCGGAGCGTTGCCGAGCGTTATCCTCAAGGCTCTCCTGCAAAGCCCACGGGCGACACAGACGCTGCCGTTCGACTCCACCACGCTCCTGCTGACGGCGGGCGTGGCGCTGTTGACACTGGCTTTCAACTTTCTGGCGCAAGGCGCGCTGGTCCGGGCGACGGTCGCCTATAGCGACGGGCAGCCCGTCGGCTTCGCCGAATCCGCGCTTGCCGGATTGCGCAAAATCCTGCCGCTCTTTGGGTTGGCGATCTTGCTCGGGCTGATCGTGATCTTCGGGTTGGCCTTGCTGATTGTGCCGGGCGTCATCCTTTACGTGATACTGTCGGTCGCCACCCCCGCCTTGGTCGAAGAAAATTCGGGCATTTTCGGCGCATTCGGACGCAGCGCGGCACTGACCAAGGGTGCGCGCTGGAACATCTTCGCGCTCGAGCTGGTCGTGCTGGTGATCTACTGGATCATTTCGGCGGTGGTCGGCGTGCTCTTCCTCGCGCTGATCGGCTTCCAAAACTTGGCCAATGCCGCGCAGGGCCAGGGCCTGTCGATCGGGCTTATTGCGGTCAGCGCGGTATCGTCCACGCTGGTGATCACGATCATCTCGACGATCCAGACCTCGCTCTATGTCGAACTGCGCAACTGGAAAGACGGCCCTGCCGCGGAAGCGCTGACCGATATCTTCGGCTAAGGCGCTTCAGCGCGCGTTCACCGTGAATCGGCTTAGCACGCGGCGTTGGCCGGTGGTTCCAATCCGGCCCTGATCTGGTCTAAGGGCCCCGCCATGAATCGCATCCTCTCCGCCCTGCACCCGCATCCTTTTTGGTCGCGGCTTGCGCTATTTCCGCTCGCCATGCTCGCGCTCGGCGCGGGCGCGCCCAGCGGCGTGCTGCATGTCGCGGTGGACAATGTCCGTGCCCGCACCGGGCGCGTGCATGTCGATCTGTGCACCCAGGCGCAGTTTCTGAAGGATTGCCCGACCTCGGCCGATGCCCCCGCCCGGATCGGGCAGACGACGGTGACGCTGACCGGCCTGAAGCCCGGCCGCTATGCCGCGCAGGTGTTTTACGACCAGAATGGCAATGGCAAGATCGACCGCGCGCTGTTCGGCATTCCCAAGGAAGGCGTCGGCTTTTCCAACGATGCCAAGATCCGCCTGGCCCCACCGAAATGGGAGGAAGCGGTGTTCGACTATGACGGGCAGGAACAGACGATCCGCCTGAAATTGCGCTATTTCACAGGCCCGGACGCGCCCAAGCAGTGATTGCGCACCGCATCCAGCAACTCGTCGCGCTTGGCGTCAAGCGGCCGTTCGCGGTGCTTGCGGTGTGCCTCGCGCTGGTCGCAGGCGCGGCGCTCTATGCCGCCAGCCATTTCGCGATGACGACCGACACCGCGGCGCTGATCTCCCCCAAGATCGCGTGGCGGCAGAATGAGAAAGCGGTCGAGACCGCCTTTCCGCAACTGTCCGACGTGCTGCTGGTAATCGTCGATGGCAAAACGCCCGAACTGGCCGAAGCCGCCACCGCGAAATTGTCCGCCGCGCTCGCCGAAGACACCCGCCATTTCCGCACGGTGCAGCGCCCCGATGGCGGCGCGTTCTTCGATCGCGAGGGGCTGCTGTTCGGCTCGACCGCGTCGGTAAAAGCGTCCACCAAGGCCTTGATCGACGCGCAGCCCTTGCTCGGTCCGCTCGCTGGCGATCCGTCGTTGCGCGGCATTGCCGGCGCGTTCTCGACGATGCTGACCGGCGTCACCAACGGCGATGTGCCGCTATCGCGGATCGACCGCCCGATGCGGACGATGGCGGCTGCGCTGGAAACTTCGGCGGTAGGCAAACCCGCTTATTTCTCGTGGCAGCAGCTCTTTGCCGAGCCCGGCGCGGGGGCCGCGCCGCCGCTGCGCCGCCTGATCCTCGCGCAGCCCAAGCTCGATTATGGCGCGCTCCAGCCCGGCGAGGACGCCGTTGCCGCGATCCAGGCGCAGGCGGCGAAGCTCGGTCTCGACCAGGCGCATGGGGTGACCGTGCGCACCACCGGCGAAGTGCCGCTGGCCGACGAGGAATTCGCCACGCTCGAGGAGAATATCGGCTTTGTCGGGCTGGTGATGGCCGCCGCGATGCTGGTGACTTTGTGGTTCGCCACCCGGTCGGTGAAGATCGTCGCAGGAATCGTGGTAACGATCGTCGCCGGGCTGGTGGTGACGACCGCGCTTGGCCTGCTCGCGGTCGGGGCACTCAACCTCATCTCCGTCGCCTTCATCCCGCTGTTCGTCGGATTGGGCGTCGATTTCGGCATCCAGATCGCGGTGCGCTTCAATGCCGAGCGGCTCGACGGGGCCGATACCGGCACCGCGCTGCAACGCGCAGCGGTGGCGCTCAGTGCGCCGCTTGCGCTGGCGGCGGGGGCGGTGTTCCTCGGCTTCGGCGCGTTTTTGCCGACCGACTATATCGGCATTGCCGAACTCGGCATCATTGCCGGGCTGGGCATGGTCGTCGCGCTGATCGCCAGCGTCACGCTGCTCCCGGCGATACTGATGTTGCTCAAGCCCGGCGCGCCCCGCCGCGAAGTGGGTTTTGCCGAAGCCGCCCCCATCGATCGCTGGCTGCATACCCACCGCAAGACGGTGTTGTGGGCGTTCGGACTGTCGATGGCGGGCAGCATCGCCTTGCTGCCCTTCGTCCAGTTCGATTTTAATCCGCTCCACTTGCGCGCCAAAGACGGCCCGGCGATGCGCGCGCTAAACGATCTGATGCGCGACCCGCTGCGCACCCCCAACACGATCAACCTGCTCGCGCCCAATGCCGACGCCGCCAAGGCCTTGGCCGAGAAGCTGAGCGCACTGCCCGAAGTGGCGGAGGCGGTGTCGGTCGACAGCTTCGTCCCTGCCGATCAGGAGACCAAGCTCGCTTTGGTGCAGGATGCGTCGCTCCTGCTCGACGCCACGATCAACCCGTTCGACGTGACGCCACCGCCAGACGATGCCGACTCTGCGGCGGCGCTGGCGCGCACCGCCGCCGAATTGCGCGCGGTCGCTGCCAGCCACCCTGGCCCCGCTGCGGAAAGTGCGCGTCGACTGGCCACCGCCTTTGCACGCCTGGCCGTCGGCACACCGCACGACCGCGCCCGCGCGACGACGTTGCTGGTGACTCCGCTGGATACGATGCTCAACCAGATCCGCGCCACACTGCAAGCCGAGGCGGTGACGCGCGCCACGCTGCCGCCGGAAATCGCCGGAAACTGGATCGCCAAGGATGGCCGCGCGCTGGTGCAGGTATTCCCGAAGGGCGACAGCAACAACAACGCCGTGCTGCGCCGCTTCACCAAGGCGGTGCGCACTGTCGCGCCGGATGCCAGCGGCTTGCCCGTGGCAACGCAGGAAGCGGCGGGAACCGTCGCCTGGGCATTCGTCGAGGCCGGGCTTCTCGCGCTCGCGCTCGTCAGCGGCCTGCTGTTCCTCGTGCTGCGCGACATCAAGGAGGTGGCCTTCACCCTCGCGCCCGTCGTGCTCTCGGGTTTCCTGACACTGGGCAGTTGCGTGCTGATCGGTCAGCCGATCAACTTCGCCAACATCATCGCCTTTCCCTTGCTGTTCGGGGTCGGCGTCGCCTTCCACATCTATTTCGTAATGGCGTGGCGCGGTGGCGCGACCGATTTGCTGCAATCCAGCCTCGCCCGCGCAGTGCTGTTCAGCGCGCTGGCAACGGGCAGCGCGTTCGGCAGCCTGTGGCTGTCGCACCATCCGGGCACGGCAAGCATGGGCAAGATCCTGATGATTTCGCTCGCCTGGACCCTGGTGTGCGCGTTGATCTTCGAACCGGCCCTGCTCGGGCCGCCGCGCCCGAAAAAGGGTTAGGGCGCGGGGCTTGGCTGTGCGGGAGCGCTGGGTGCCGCCGACTTTTCGTCGGAGGGCGGAGCCGGGTCGGCTGGGAGGTCGTCGGTAGCAGGCTTGGCCGACCCAGCGGATGCGGATGCAGCGGGCACCGCCTCCGTCGCGCCGGGATCGTTCAAGGGATCGTCGAGCGGGCTGCTCGTTTGCTTGGTGCCGTGGCGCAGTTCCGCGATGGTCGCCGCGCGGTCCTGCAAAAAGGCCGACCGCAAGGTCGCATAGGGGTCCACCGCCGCGCCCAACAGCGCCTTCAACTCCGCATCGGATTCTGCGCGCAAATCTATCCCGGTGAGCCCGGCTTGGGCCGCCTGATATTCGGCACGATCGAACGGCGTGCCGACGGTGAGGGGCAGCACGGATCCCTCGCCGACCCCGGCCCCGAAGTCGCGCAGCGTATTGGGGCCGACCAGCGGCAGGAAGATATAGGGCCCCGGCCCCACCCCATATCGACCCAGCGTGTTGCCGAAGCTGTTGTCATGATGCGGCAGGTTGAAATCGGACGTCTTGGCGACGTCCAGCAACCCGCCAATCCCGATGGTGGAATTGACCCCGAAACGGGCCAGCGTCCTGATCGCGCGTTTGGGCTTCAACTGCAGCAGGTCGTTGGCGAAAACGAGCGGCTCGCCGACGTTGGAAAAGACATGGCGGATGCCGGTGCGCACCACCTTGGGCACAATCTTTTTATACGCCATCGAGACCGGACGCAGGAAGATCCGGTCCAGAAACTGATGGATCGAGAACATCACACGATTGAAGCCTTCGAGCGAATCGCCCTTGGCATGGTGATGATGACGCACGGACGCCTGCCCGGCGGTGACGGGGGCAAGCGCCACGACGGGCGGCGTCGCCTGCCCCCCCGCCGCCACCGGCGCGGGTGCCGACTGCGGTGCAGCCGTGACGGGCGCGGCCAGCAGCGCGATCGCCACCGCCAGCGCGCTGGTCGTCGATCGAATCGTCACCCGGCTTAGCGCCCGCCTTTGGCGGCCAAGTCGTCGAGATGCGCGATCAGGGCCTTGGCACCGCCTTTGGCGAAAACACTCGCGAAATCGGCGCGCCGCGTCGCCAACTGGCTGATCGCATTCTTGTAATAGACATCCACGATCTTCCACTTGCCGCCGCTCTGTCGCAAGCGATAGCCGATCGGGACCGCGTCCCCCTTCGGCGCGGAAAGCGTCGTCCGTACCAGCTTGTCTGTTCCCCGCGTCTCGACGCGGGGGTCGATGCTGAAACTCTCACCGCCATAGGTGCTGAAGTTCGAGGCATATTGGGCAACCGTCATGCGGCGCATCGCCGAAACCAGCGTGGCCTGGTCGCCGGGGGCCACCTTTACCCAATCGGGCCCCACCGACAGCCGCGTGATCAGGCCGATGTCGAAGGTCTGGTCGACGACTGGGCCGATCCGCGCGATTCGGCCTTGCGTGCCGAGCGCGCTGCCGCCCTTCATGATCGTCAGCAATCCATCGTTCAGGGTCTGGACGGGGGCCCGCGCCGGATCGGTGGCTTGCGCGGCAAGCGGAACCGCGCTGCACAATGCCACCATCGGCACGACGTATCGCAGGGAGAAAATCATCGAAAGCTCCTATTGGGACATTTGGCGATGACCCAGGTAGTTGGTCTGGCCGTTATCACCGCAACGGCCCTAGCACAAACCGCTGTAGCGCCGATGAACGCTTTAGGCGCTATCGGGTGCCCGGCCGGGAAACCACCCACCCGAAGATATAGGTTTTCCTGCTTTCTTTATGCTGCGACGCCGCTAGAATAAGCGGCCGGGAGGCATACATGACGGATCCGTGTGCGTGCCCTCCGGCCCCGCGCCCGGTTTTCGGCATTTGAGCGGACGGAAGGACAGTTTTTGCAAGTAATTTTGGCCAACCCGCGCGGTTTCTGCGCAGGCGTCGTACGCGCGATCGAGATCGTCGAGCGCGCGATCGACCGCTACGGCGCGCCGGTCTACGTCCGCCACGAAATCGTCCATAACCGCCACGTCGTGGACACGCTGCGCGCAAAAGGCGCGGTGTTCGTTGAAGAACTGTCGGACGTGCCCGAGGGCGCGATGACGGTGTTCAGCGCGCACGGCGTCGCCCGTACCGTCGAGGAAGAGGCCAAGGCGCGCAAGCTGCCGGTGTTCGACGCGACGTGTCCGCTGGTGACCAAGGTGCATTTGCAGGGTCGGCGTTATGCCAAGGCCGGGCGGACGCTGGTGATGATCGGGCATGAAGGCCATGCCGAAGTGATCGGCACGCGCGGCCAAGTCGATGCGCCGGTCCATCTCGTCTCGACCGAGGCCGATGTCGCTGCGCTCGACATCCCCGAGGATGCCGAGATCGCCTATATAACCCAGACGACGCTGAGCGTGGACGACACCAAGAATGTGATCGCCGCGCTGGCGAAGCGCTTCACCAACCTGATCGGGCCCGACGTTTCCGAAATCTGCTACGCAACGCAGAACCGCCAGAGCGCGGTGCGCGATCTCTGCAAGGTGGCCGATCTGCTGCTGGTGGTGGGCTCCGAAAACAGCTCCAACTCCAGCCGTCTGCGCGATCTCGGGCAGGATGAGGGCTTGCCGAGCTATCTCGTCGCCGATGGCAGCGCGATCGATCCGGCGTGGTTCGCGGGCGTCGAGCGCGTTGGCCTCACTGCAGGCGCGTCCGCGCCGGACGAGCTGGTCGACAGCGTGATCGCGGCGCTGCGCAAACTTGGTCCGGTCGAGGTGACACAGCTGGCAGGCGTCGAGGAATCGCTCGAATTCGGTCTGCCGCGTGAGTTGCGCGACCCGCCTGCAACTTCCCAACAGCGCGTTTTGAGCGCATAGGAACCCCCATGAGCCTTCCCTTAGCCCCGCTTGCGCGCATCGGCGCCTACACCCTGAAAAACCACATCAAGGGCGGCAAATATCCGCTCGTGCTGATGCTGGAACCGCTGCTGCGCTGCAATCTGGCGTGCCCGGGCTGCGGCAAGATCGATTATCCCGATGCGATCCTCAACCAGCGCCTGTCCTATGACCAGTGCATGGACGCGATCGACGAATGCGGCGCGCCCGCCGTCTCGATCGCGGGCGGCGAGCCGTTGCTCCACCGCGACATGCCCAAGATCGTCCAGGGCTATATCGCCAAGAAGAAGTTCGTCATCCTGTGCACCAACGCGCTGCTGATGAAGAAGAAGATCGACGACTATAAGCCGTCGCCATACTTCACCTGGTCGATCCATCTCGATGGCGACAAGGGCATGCACGACCATGCGGTCGACCAGGCCGGCACCTATGAAGTCGCGATCGAAGCGATCGAAATGGCCAAGGCCAAGGGCTTCCGCGTGCAGGTCAACTGCACTGTGTTCGATGGGGCAGACCCGACCCGCCTGGCTGCGTTCTTCGACGAGATGCAGAAGCGTGGCGTCGAGATCACCATCTCGCCCGGCTATTCGTACGAGCGCGCCGCCGACCAGGAGCATTTCCTGACGCGCGAGCGCACCAAGAACTTCTTCCGTGATGTGTTCCGGAAAGGCGATGGCGGCAAGGCGTGGACCTTCACCAACTCGCCTTTGTTCCTCGATTTCCTCGCGGGCAACCAGACCTATGAATGCACGCCGTGGTCGATGCCGCTGCGCACCGTCTTCGGCTGGCAGAAGCCGTGCTATCTGGTCGGCGAAGGCTATGTCGACACCTTTGCCGAGCTGATGGAAGGCACCGACTGGGATCAATATGGCGTCGGCAAATATGAAAAGTGCTCGAACTGCATGGTGCATTGCGGGTTCGAGGGCACGGCGGCGAGCGACTCGATCCGCCATCCGCTGAAGATGTTCGCGATCGGCCGCAACGGCGTGCGCACCGAAGGTCCGATGGCCCCCGATATCGACCTGTCCAACGCCCGCAAGGCGAGCGACGTCCACTCGCTACACGTCGAGCGTGAACTCGCGAAGATCAAGGCCGCCGATCCCGAGGGCTTCAAGCGCACCCAGCGCGCGGCGTAGCGCACTGAACGCTGCCCCCGCCTCCCGCCCGGTGCGGATCAGCGCGGGGAGTTGCGCCGGGTTGCGCGCGAGCGAGGCAAGGATCGCGCCGAGCGCGACGCCGCCATCGGGCTTCATGCCGACCAGAGCGGCGGGGGGCAGCGCGTGATCGGCGCTGTCCGAGATCGTGCGCAGGATCGCGAACGGGAGGTTGTGGCGCGCGGCGACGCGGGCGGCGATGTGCGATTCCATGTCGACCGCGATCGCGCCAGTGTGCGCATGGAGCGCGGCTTTTTCGGTTGCGGAGGCGATGATCCGGTCCGCGCCGACCACGGTGCCGAGGTGAGCATTGGGGAGCGCTGCTGCCAGCCACTCGACCAATCCACCACCCCGGCGAAGGCCGGGGCCCAGTCGCGAAGGTGGCTGTGGCGACGGACAGCGCTCGATACGCTCTGACGCCGCAACTGGGCCCCGGCCTTCGCCGGGGTGGTGGGAGATATGGAGATCGCCGAGCACCACATCCCCTGCCCGCAAGGCTGGATCGAGCGCGCCCGCGACACCGCACGACAGCACCGCGGAAACGCCGCCCACCGCGGCTTCCAGTTCCCGCTCCAGCCGCGCCGCATCGCCGCCGCCCGCCACCACGACCAAGCCCGGCCGCGCGATGATCGCCGCTTCGCGCGTCAGCCCGCAGGCGACGAGGATCGTCACATCCCGAACGCCGGGCGCGGATCGTTCGAACGCTTCAAATTGCGATAGCGCGCCACCGCCCAGAGCGGGAAATAGGCCGGATAGCCGTGATAGCGCAGGTAGAAGACGCGCGGGAAACCGCCGCCGGTATATTTCTCCTGCCCCCACAGCCCGTCGGCGGCCTGGGTCGCGATCAGATGGCGGATGCCGCGTTCGACTGCGGGATGATCGACCTTGCCCGCCGCCATCAGCGCGAGCAGCGCCCAGCCGGTCTGCGAGGCGGTCGAGGGCGCGGGGGTATAGCCCTTGTAATCGAGCGCATAGCTCTCGCAATCCTCGCCCCAGCCACCATCGAGATTCTGGATGTGGATCAGCCAGTCGGCACCCTTGCGCACCATCGGATGCTTCGCATCGAGCCCGGCGGCGTTCAACGCGCACAGCACCGACCAGGTGCCGTAAATGTAATTCACCCCCCAGCGCCCGAACCAGCTGCCATCGGGCATCTGTTCCTTCTCCAGGAAGGCCAGCGCCGCCTTCATCCGGGGCGTGTCGGTCTCGCCCAATTGCGCCAGCATAGACACCACGCGCGCGGTGACGTCGCTGGTCGGCGGATCGAGCAACGCGCCATGATCGGCAAAGGGGATGTTGTTGAGGTAATGATAGCTGTTGTCGGCATCGAACGCGCCCCAGCCGCCATCCTTGCTTTGCAGCCCGACGGTCCATTCGACCCCGCGCGCGATGGCTTCTTCATACCCGTCTCCCCTCCCCTTCAGGGGAGGGGCTGGGGGTGGGACCGTGCCCACATCCCCTTGCGTCGAATGCGCGGAGCGGCCCCACCCCAACCCCTCCCCTGAAGGGGAGGGGCTAGCGACTAGGTCCTTGGCGCGGTCCATCGCCATCACCACCACGGCGGTATCGTCGAGATCGGGATAATGCGCGTTATTGTATTGGAACGCCCAGCCGCCGGGGCGGACATCGGGCTTTTCCTCGGCCCAGTCGCCCTTCACGTCGAGCACTTGCAGCGGCTTCAGCCACGCCAGCCCCGCCGCCGCGCGCGCCTCGGCCTCCTCGCCGCCAACCTCCAGCATCGCGTGCGAGGCGAGTGCCGTATCCCACACCGGCGAGACGCAGGGCTGGCAATAGGCCTCGTCGTCCTTGACCACGAGCAACTTCTCGACCGATTCGCGCGCCAGCGCCCGCGCAGGATGATCCTCCGGATAGCCCAGGCAATCGAACATCATCACGCTGTTGGCCATCGCCGGATAGATCGCGCCCAGCCCGTCCACGCCATTCAACCGCTCGGTCACGAAGGTGACGCAGGCGTCGATCGCGCGCTGGCGCGTGCCCTTGGGCCAGAGCGGCTCGACGCCCTTCAGCACGACGTCGAGGCCATTGAAGAAGGTCGTCCACGCCTGCTTGGTCCCCGCCGCCTTGCTGACCAGCTTGGCGCGCTTGGTCGTGTAAAGTTCGTCGACCAGCACGCCCGAGGGATTGCGCGCCACCGGCTTTTTGGCTGCCAGCACCAGCAGCGGCACGATCACCGTGCGCGCCCAATAGGACATTTTGGAGAGATGCACCGGGAACCAGCGCGGCAGCAGGATCAGCTCGACCGGCAGCGTCGGCACCGCGCTCCACGGCCCCGCGCCGAACAGCGCCAACTGGATGCGCGTGAAGACGTTGGCAGCCGCCGCCCCGCCCGCTTTGTGGATCGCCGTGCGCGCTTGCACCATGTGTGGCGCATCGATCGAATCGCCGATCATCTTGAGCGCGAAATAGGCCTTTACGCTGGCGCTCACATCGAAGGCACCGCCATGGAACAGGCCCCAGCCATGATGCGTCGGCGACTGTATGCGGCGCAGGTACACGCCGATCTTGCGCTCGATCTCCGCATCGCGCGGTTCGCCCAGATAGTGGCGGAGCAGCACATATTCGGCCGGAATGGTGGCATCGGCCTCCAGCTCGAACACCCAATGCCCGTCCGCATTCTGCAACCCGCCCAGCGCCGCCGCCGCCTTGCTCGCGGTAGCGTCGGCTTCGTCCAGGAGGGCGCTGCGGTCTATCGTATCGATGCTCATGCCCGCGCCTTAGCCGAGTCGGGCACCCCGCGCCAAGCGGGCAGCAGTCTCGCCCGATCGCAGTGCCCCTTCGATCGTCGCGGGCAGCCCGGTTTGCGTCCAGTCTCCCGCCAGAAACAGGTTGCGCCAGCGCGTGGCGGCGGGCGGACGCTTGGCGTCCTGTTCGGGCGTCGCGGCGAAAGTGGCGCGCTTTTCCTTGACGATCTGCCATGGTGGCAGCGTCGGCGGAAGACCGTGAATCGCGGCGATATCCGCCCAGAAGGTCGCGGCGAGGTCTGCGCGGTCGGTATCGACCAGATGGTCCGCCGCACTGACCGTTACCGAGATGCGATCCTCAAACGAGAAGATCCATTCCGCCGTGCCGCCAATGACGCCGATCATCGGCGCGACGCCCGCCGGCGGGGTGTAGGCAAAGTGCGCGTTGACGATCGCGCGGAAATCATCGGGCACGGTGAGGTCGGGCACCAGCGCCGCAGCAACCCACGGCGGCACCGCCAGGATAATGCTCTCGTCCGCTGCGACCGCCTCTTCGCCGCTCCCGAAATCGAGTGCGACGACGCGATCCTCGGCAAAGCGCAAGGCCCGCAGCCGCCGCCCGAGCGTCAGGGTGGTGCCCTGCCGCTCCAGCCACGACACCGCCGGATCGACGAACGCCGCCGCCAGCGTCGGCTCGGCGATGCGCGGCCGCATCGCGCGCCCGCCTTTGCCGAGCGTCTCGCGGATCACGGCGGCGGCGAGGCGCGCCGATCCGCTGGCGACCGCGGTGTTGAGCACGGCGAGCAGCACGGGCTCGATCAATTTGTCCCACACCGCACCACGCGGATCGATCCGGTCGCCCACCGTCTGCCCCGGCGCGCCAGTCAACAGCCCCGCCAGCCGCAGATAATCGCCCGCGCGCGTACCGGGCACCCGGCGGCCATCGCGGAAGATCCACCAGGGCAGTGGCCCATCATTGAAGCGCACCGCCCAGCGCGCACCGCTGCGCCGGTCGACGAAGGGGAAATCGGCGTGGAGCGGCCCGCTCAGCCGATCACTCGCGCCGATCGTCGCGAGATAGTCGGCCACCGCGCGATTGCCCGACAGCACCAGATGGTTGCCATTGTCGATCGTTCGCCCAAGCTGCGGATCGTGATAGCTGCGGCAACGCCCGCCGGCTTGCGCCGCGCCATCGACCAGCTCCGCGCGGTGCCCGGCGCGCGCGAGATCGACGGCGGCAGCAAGCCCCGCCATCCCGGCCCCGACGATCCGGACCCGACCGATAGAACCCTCGCGCTTCAACGGAACAGGCTGAGCCGCAACACGGTGAACAGCAATGCGGCCTTGTTGACCTTGATCCGCTCGCGCGGTGGTGCCCAGCCCATCGCCTCCATCCGCACCAGGATGGGCGCGTATACCGCCGCCATCAAGCGGGGTGCCAACAAATGCCCACGCGGCCGCTTAGCCAAAATCGCCTCGGCGGCCTTAAAATGCTCATGCGCGCGCGCTGCCAGCACGCGCGCTGCGGCATCCACGCGCACATCGCCGACGACGGAAAAAGGGTCGCCCAACGGGATACCCGCCGCCTGCAACGGCTCCAGCGGCAGATAGACGCGTCCGATCGCGGCATCTTCATCGACGTCGCGCAGGATGTTGGTGAATTGCAGCGCCAGACCCAGATGGTGCGCCAGCGCGATGCCGGTCTCCTCCTCCATGCCAAAGATCTTGACCGACAACCGCCCGACTGCCGATGCGACGCGGTCGCAATACAGGTCGAGCGTGGCCATGCTCGGCCAGCGGATATCCTCGGCGACATCCATCGCCATGCCGTCGATCACCGCCAGGAAATCGGCCTTGTCGAGCGCGAAGCGGCGCACCGCCTCCGCCACCAGCGCCGCTTGCCCCGCATCGCCACCGGCATAGAGCGATTCGATATCGGCGCGCCACGCCTCCAGCGCCGCCGCACGCACCGGGCGATCGCCAATCTCGTCATCGGCAATGTCGTCGACCGCGCGGCAAAAGGCATAGACGGCGTACATCGCCTCGCGCTGCGCCTTCGGCAGCACGCGCATCCCGGCATAGAACGAACTGCGCGAGACTTGCGCCTGAAGTTGGGCGGGTGTCGCCTTGGGATTCATGAGCGTCCCTTAACCACTTGCCGTGCCGCCGCCAACGTTGCGAGCCCAAGCGCCTCGGGCGCGCGGTGATGGACCCGCTCGGACAGCGGATCGCGGACTTTCAAACGCGCGGTCAGGCTGGCGGCGAGGCGGTGGATGATCGCCACCTCTATTCCCAACCGACGATCGCGAATCGCGGCGGCAAAGCCTGCCGACTGCGCGAGCAATACCCCAGATCGCGCGGCCAGATCGCGGATCACCGCGCGCAATGCCGGGGTCGCGGTCGTCGCACCCAAATCCTCCACCGTTGCGCCATGGGCTGCCATCACGTCCGCAGGAAGATACACCCGTCCGATCGCGCGGTAATCCTTGCCGCAATCCTGCGTGTGGTTGATGACTTGCAGCGCGGCGCACAACGCATCCGACGCCGCCCAGGTCGCGTGGTCCTCGCCATGCACGTCCAGCACATAGCGGCCGACCGGCATCGCCGAGTAGCGGCAGTAGTCGAGCAACGCCGCCCAATTGGCATAGCGATCGACCGTGCAATCGCGCTCGAACGCCACCAGCAGGTCGAGCGCGTGCTGCGGGCTCAGCCCATGCGATTCCATCGTTGCGCGCAATGCGACCGAATGCGCATCGCTATCCTCGGTGCCGAGAATCGTCGCGCGCATCGCGGCGAGGAGTGTCAGCTTCTCGTCGGCGGAGGCGGCGGCATTGTCGGCCACATCATCGGCGGCGCGCGCGAAATGATAGAAGGCCATCACCGGGGCGCGATGCTCGGGCTTCAGCAGCACCGAGGCGACCGGAAAATTCTCATCCTTATGCCCCTTGCCCGAGGCAAGCGCGGTGGCGGTGGTTGCGGTGCTCATGCCGACAGATCCGCCTGGACGCGGCCCTTCCACAGGCCCCCGCGCCCGCGCTTATGCTGCCACGCCGACAGCACGGTGCAGCCCGCATAAAAGGTTGCGATCAACGGCAAGGCAGGTCCCCAAAGTGGCGAGCGACGGTAGAATTGCAGCATCGGCTGGAACAGCAGCGCCATGATAGCCCAGGCCGCCAGCGCTGCATAATGCGCCGCGCCGCGCGCGAAAATCGCCAGCACGGGCGGCGCGAGATAGGTCAGTGCGAGGCCGAGCGTGGTGCCCGCCAGCAGCAACGGCGAATAGCGGAGCTGGGCGTAGGCAGAGCGCGAAATCATCGCAGCGACCGAGGCCCAGGTGTCGTAGCGCCGGATGCTGACCGCGCGATCGGTCAGGCCGAGCCACACCGCCCCCTGCTGCTTCATCAAGGCCCCGAACGCGCAATCGTCGATCAAGGCGGATCGCACCGCCGCAATCCCGCCTGCCGCCGCCAGCGCGCGGCGCTGCACCAGCATCACCCCGCCCGCAGCGGCACCGAGGCCACGCCCGCGCCGGTTCACCGTGGCGAAGGGGTAGAGCATCTGGAAAAACCACACGAACGCCGGGATCAGCGCACGCTCGGCCAGGCTCTCGCAGCGCAATCGCGCCATCAACGAGACCAGCACGCGGTCATCCGCCACCGCGCGCGTGACCAGGCTGCGCACGCTGTCCGGCGCGTGGGCGATGTCGGCGTCGGTCAGCAGCAGATAGTCGGGCGCGTCGCCCGCAGCGGCGATGCCTTGCGAGACGGCCCACAATTTCCCCGTCCAGCCCGCTGCGAGCGGCGCGCCGGTGACGACCTGCAACCGCTCCGACCCGACCGTGCGGGCGATCTCTGCGGTACCGTCGCTGCTCGAATCGTCGACGAGGATGATGCGGAAGTCGCCGGGATAATCCTGCGCGGCGAGACTGGCGATCGACTCGGCGATCACCTCGGCTTCGTCACGCGCGGGCACGACGGCGACGACGGAGGGCCATTCTGTTCCTCCCCTCCCTGGAAGGGAGGGGTTGGGGGTGGGTTGGCCCCTTGAGAGCGCGACGCCTGCCTTAGACGAACCCACCCCCGCCCCCTCCCTTCCAGGGAGGGGAGGAACACGATCATCCCGCTCCCGCGTCAGCCAGAAGCCGTCGCGACCGAGCGCCAGCCCGATCCAGATCAGCAGGGATAACGTGGCAATCCCGAGCGCGATCACGCGAGCATCCCCGCTTGCCGGAACCACGCGACCGCATCCTCCAGCGCCGCACGATAGGGCCGCGCGCGATAACCGAGTTCAGCCTCCGCCTTCGCACTCGAATAATACATGTCGTGTGCGGCCATGCGCAGCGCATCCAGCGTCAGGAACGGCTCCTTGCCCGTCACCCGCGCGATCTGTTCATTCACCCAGGCCAGCGGGAAAAGCGGCGCTCTCGGGATTTGCACCGTCGGGGCCTTGCGCCCGACGATCGCCGCGACGTCCGCCAGCATCTGGCGCAGCGAGACGTCCTGCCCGCCCAGCACATAACGCTCGCCGATCCGCCCGCGCGTCATCGCCGCGATATGGCCCTCGGCCACGTCATCGACATGGACGAGGTTGAGCCCGCTCTCGACGAACGCGGGCATTCGGCCCGAGGCGGCCTCGACGATAATTCGCCCGGTCGGCGTCGGCCGCGCATCGCGCGGGCCGATCGGGGTCGAGGGATTGACGATCACCGCAGGCAACCCTTGCTGCGCGACCATCGCCTCGACCAGTCGCTCGGCCACCACCTTGCTGCGCTTATAGGCACCGACCGCCTGTTCGGGCGTCGCCGGGCGCGTTTCGTCGGAAGGTTTGCCGTGGTCGGGCCGCAGCGTCGCCACGCTGCTGGTATAGACGATTCGCTCGACCCCGGCGGCCAGCGCCGCTTCCATCACCGTGCGCGTGCTGGCGAGATTGTTGCGGACAATCTCCTCGGGGTCGGGGGCCCAGATCCGGTAGTCGGCAGCGACGTGATAGAGGTGCGCCACACCCGCCATCGCCCGCGCCATCGCAGCGGCATCGCGCGCGTCGCCCTCGACCAGTTCGCCCGGAAAATCGGTGAGATTGGTGCGCGCGCTGCTCGCCCGCGCCAACCCGCGCACGTGCGCGCCGTCTGCCGCCAGCCGCCGCGCGACGGCCGAGCCGACAAATCCGGAGACGCCGGTAACAAGTATGATGGGTCGATCGGTCAAGCAGCCTCCAGTGGCGGTGGCTTTAGTGCGAAGGCGCGCAAGAGCAAATACCACGGGCCACCGCACACGCAGAAAGGGCCGATCCGGCGCAAACATGACAGCTTTTTCATATCGGTGTGCCTATACCGGTCACCCGCGCGGCGTTACGAGGGAGGCATCGTGACCCACATTCTGCAGAATATCGGTACGGCGCTAGGCTGGCTGGCGATCGTGCTGGCGATGTTCGGCATCGTCTATTCGCTGGCCGCAGCGTTCGTATTCCGGCGCTTTTTCGCCGCCGCCAGATCGGCCCCTGCCCGCACCGAAGCCGTCACCCTGCTCAAGCCGCTCTACGGGGCCGAACCCCGCCTGCTGGACAATCTCGCCACCTTCCTGACCCAGGACCATGCCGGACCGCTGCAATTGGTGTGCGGTGTGCAGCGCGCAGACGATCCGGCGATCGCTGTGGTCGAGGCGCTGAAAGCCGCCTATCCGCACGCCGATATCGATCTGGTCATTGACCCGACGATGCACGGTGCCAGCGGCAAGCTGTCCAACCTCATCAACATGGACCGCGCCGCGCGCCATCCCATCGTGATTCTGAGCGACAGCGACATCGCGGTCGCGCCCGACTATATCGCGCAACTGCTCGCCACGCTCGACGATCCTGCGGTGGGCGCGGTGACCTGCATTTATTCGGGGCGCGGCGATGCCGGTTTCTGGTCGCGCATGGTCGCCGCCGGCGTGACGTATCAATTCATGCTGGGGGTCGCCTTCGGGGTGTCGAATCGGCTGGCCGCGCCGTGCATGGGATCGACCATCGCGCTCACGCGCGAGACGCTCGACCGGATCGGCGGCTTCGAACGCTTCGCCGACGTGCTGGCCGACGATTATGCCATCGGCGAGGGCGTGCGGGCGCTGGGCCTGCGTGTGGCGGTGCCGCCGATTCTGGTCACGCACGCCTGCGACGAAACCAGCCTGACGCAACTGTGGCGACATGAACTGCGCTGGGGAGCAACGGTGCGCGACGTCGCTTTCGGTCCCTATGTCGGCATCGTCATCGGCCTGCCCTTCCCCACCGCGCTCTTGGCTGCGCTTTATGCGCCACAGTTCGGGCTTTCGCTCGCACTTGCAGCAGTAATTGCGCGGTTGGTGGTTGTGCGCAACGTCGATGCGGCAGTAGGGGGGCGGATCGCACCGCTGTGGATGGCGCTGCTGCACGATGTCCTTGCCTTTGCGGTGTATATCGCGAGCTTCTTCGTGCGGTCGGTTGATTGGCGCGGTGCAACACTTAAAATGAAGACGGACGGCCGCATTGTTTCGGCCTCCACGGAGCAACGAGCATGATGCGGACCCTTTTCCTCCAGGCACCCTCTTTCGATGGGTATGACGGCGGTGCCGGGGCGCGCTACCAGATGAAGCGCGAGGTCAAATCCTTCTGGTATCCGACGTGGATCGCCCAGCCGGCGGCGATGATCGAGGGATCGAAGCTGATCGACGCGCCCGCGCATGATCAGTCGTGGGACGATATCGCGCACGAGTTCGACGACCGCGATCTGGTCATTCTCCACACCTCGACGCCGAGCTTCAACCAGGACATCCGCACCGCGCGGCTGATCAAGGAGCGCAACCCGAAGATCATCGTCGCCTTTGTCGGTGCCAAGGT
The DNA here is from genome assembly GCF_049897605.1 of Sphingomonas sp. DC1600-2. Lineage (NCBI taxonomy): Bacteria > Pseudomonadati > Pseudomonadota > Alphaproteobacteria > Sphingomonadales > Sphingomonadaceae > Sphingomonas > Sphingomonas sp. DC1600-2. Next base: position 34,380 of record NZ_JAFCWO010000006.1, on the reverse strand, counting down.
GATGATCGAGGACAAGGCCAGCCTGGAGGCGTGCGAGGCGATCGACCTCGTCTGCCGCGAGGAATATGATTTCACCTGCGTCGAACTGGCCGAGGGCCGCCCCTTTGCCGAAATCGACGGCATCACGTGGCGCGCGCCCGACGGCACGATCGTGCGCAACAAGGACCGCGCGCAGATCGAGGACATGGACGTCCTCCCGATGGTCTCGCCCATCTACAAGCGCGATCTCGACACGTCGAAATATTTTGGCGGCTATCAGCGCCACCCCTACGTCAGCTTCTACACCGGGCGCGGCTGCAAGAGCCGGTGCACCTTCTGCCTGTGGCCGCAAACGATCAGCGGGCATCGCTATCGCCACCGCAGCGTCCCCAAGGTCATCGAGGAAGTGAAATATATCCTCGCGGAAATGCCCGAGGTGAACGAGATCTTCTTCGACGACGATACGCTCGCCGATGCGCACGATTTCGTCGTCGAGCTGTCGGGCGAGCTGCGCAAGCTCGGCTTCGGCACGCCGGGTTTCCGCGTCACCTGGGGCTGCAACGCCAAGGCGAACGTGCCGCAGCCGGTGCTGAAGGCGATGAAGGAAGGCGGCTGCCGCGTGCTGCTGGTTGGCTATGAAAGCGGCAACCAGCAGATTTTGCACAACATCAAGAAGGGCCTGCGCACCGATGTCGCGCGGCAGTTCACCAAGGATGCGCACGCGCTCGGCCTGACCATCCACGGCACCTTCATCCTCGGCCTGCCCGGCGAGACGCTGGAGACGATCGAGGAAACGATCAACTACGCCAAGGAAATCAACCCGCACACGATCCAGGTGTCGCTGGCGGCACCGTATCCGGGCACCTTCCTGTACAAGCAGGCGACCGAAAATGGCTGGTTCGACAGCTCGCATGACCTGCTGACCGATGGCGGCAACCAGATCGCGCAGCTCAGCTATCCGCATCTGTCCTCGGCGGTGATCTTCGACAAGGTCGAGGAGTTCTACAAGCGCTTCTATTTCCGCCCGTCGAAGATCTGGGAAATCGTCCGCGAGATGCTGACCGACTGGGACATGATGAAGCGCCGCCTGCGCGAAGGCGTCGAGTTCTTCGACTTCCTGCGTCGCCGCAAGGAAGCTGCATAAGGCACGGCCATGACCACGCTTGCCGGAATGACCGTGAATGAGCGGATCGCCGCGACCGGTCGCGAAGAAGCCTGGGATGCGGCCGTGCGGGCCGGCGACCGCGACGCGATGATCGCGCTGCTGCGCCGAGTCGCCGTCGCCAGCCCCGGCAATGTTGCGGACGCGGTGTTGGCCGACCCCGAATTTTACGGGTTTCCCCGGCGGTGAAGACCGCGATCATCACCGCCGATGATTTCGGCGTGTCGGTCGAGGTCAATCGCGCGGTCGAACAAGCGCACCGCGAGGGCGTGCTGACCGTCACCAGCCTGATGGTGACCGGCGATGCCGCCGCCGATGCGGTGGAGCGCGCGCACGCGACGCCGACGCTTGGCGTCGGGCTGCACGTCGCGCTGGCCGAAACCCCGCCCGCGCTTCCACCGTCGCAAATCCCGGATCTGGTCGACGAGCGCGGGCAGTTCCGCATCGAATCGCTCCCGGTCGCGTTGGCGCTGCTGGCCAGGGCATCGGTGCGCCGCCAGTTGGAGGCCGAGATCGAGGCGCAGTTCGCGCTGTTCGAGGACACCGGACTGCCGCTCGACCATGTCAATTCGCACAAGCACATGCATCTGCACCCGGTGATCGGGGCGACGCTGCTGAAGGTCGGGCTGCGCCACGGGATGAAGGCGCTGCGCGCGCCGATCGAGGAGCGCGCATCGCTGGCAGCGTTCGAGCCAGTGACTGGGCTCGACATCGCCAAGCCATTCGCGCGCCATATCCAGCGCTCGGGCCGTGCTGCCGGGATGAAGGTGCCCGACCGCACCTTTGGCCTCGCCTGGTCGGGCGCGATGCACGCGGCGCGGTTGCGCGGCATATTGGAGAACCTGCCAGAGGGCGTGAACGAGATCTATCTGCATCCGGCCACCGGAACCTACCCCTTGGCCGCGCCAAGCTATCAATATGAAGCGGAATTGGCCGCGTTGCTGGATCCGCAAGCCCGTTCGATCGTTACGCGTAACGATATCAGATTGGCGCGCTTCGCCGATCTCTAGCGGGAGAAAGGCCCCATGAATTTCATCTCCAAATCGCTTGCCCCCGCATCCCCCGCGCCCGGTACGCCCGTCCCGCTTGGCAGCACCGCCCACAAAATCCTGTTCTGCCGCACGATGCTCGACACGCACGATCCCTATCGCCCTGCGTTGATCGACTGGCCGGTGCTGGACGACGAGACCCGCAACCGGATCGTGTCGCTGCCGATCTGGGACATCGCCGTCGCGACCGAAGGCCGCGCGGGCATGAACGTCAAAACCTATGGCGAGCAGATCAGCGATCCGCTGCTGCGCGACGCGATCGACATGAACGCTTTCGAGGAAAGCCGCCACAAGATCGTGCTGGCCGACATGGTCACCTTTTACGGCATCGAGCTCCAGCCCGAGGAAGAGTATAAACGCCCGCGCGACCCAGAATTCGCGTTCATGCGCACCGGTTTTTCCGAGTGCATCGACAGTTTCTTCGGCTTTGGCCTGTTCAAGATCGCCAAGGATTCGGGTTTCTTCCCGCCCGAACTGGTCGACACGTTCGAACCCGTGATGCGCGAGGAAGGACGGCACATCCTGTTCTTCGTCAATTGGGTGGCGTGGTGGCGGCGCAACATGCCGTGGTGGCGACGCCCCTATTTCGAGCTGAAGGTGTGGACGGTGTGGCTGTTCCTCATCTGGGAACGGATCGACATGGCCAAGGGCATGGGCGAGAACAACACCAAGGCGCAGGAAAACAACTTTACGCTCAACGGCTCCAAGGAACTGGGCGTGGAAATCGAATTTCCCGAACTCGCCGCGATTTGCCTGTCCGAAAACGACCGGCGGCTGTCCGTCTATGACCAGCGGCTAATCCGTCCGAAATTCGTTCCGGGCGCGATCCGTCTGGTATTGCGCCTGATGGGCAAGAAGGCGCTGGCCGCGCGCTGATCGTGCGCCTTCGCGATGGATCGGGGCTTGATCGATTCACGCGAAGGCGCGAAGGCGCGAAGATGGTCGGACCCGCAAGCGCGCAGCGCCCCAGATCCAACGTGAGCGAAGGCGATCGCCTTGCGATGAGCGCGCGCTCTTTGCGCCTTCGCGCCATCGCATGCCCAAATCCGCTGCGGTTCCTTAGCCGAACGCCGATCGCAGTGGCGAAATCATGAACCGCTCCGCCCGGATCGGGCTGCTCGTTGCAACCGTCGTCGGGCTTATCGTCGCTGCAGGCGCAGTCGGCACGGTCGGGCTTGTGCAAGTCGCCGAGGCGATGGCGTCGATCGGCTGGATCGGCATGGCAAGCTTCGTGCTATGGTCGGGCGGCGTGCTCGCCTTGCTCGGCATGGCATGGGTCGCCGTCGCGCCAAGTGAATCCGCTGACCGCTTGTGGCTGTTCGTGTGGGCGCGCACCACGCGCGAAGCCGCGACCGATATTTTGCCCTTTTCGCAACTCGGTGGCCTGGTCGTGGGCGCACGGACGCTGGCCGCATTCGGCGTGCCGCAGCCGGTGATCTACGCCTCGATGATCGCCGATTTGACGACCGAGATGGCCGCGCAGTTGATCTTCACGCTGTTCGGGGTGGGGGTGTTGCTGCTGGTGCTGACGCATGCTGCCGTCCAGCAGGGCTTCGTTCCGCTGGCCCTGGGGGGCGTCGGCGCGATGGTCGCGCTGATGCTGCTGTTCGTGTTCGCACAGCGACCGATGCTGAAGCTCGCCGGGACGCTCGGCGCGCGTTTGCTGCCGGGCTCGGTCGCGGCGATGGCGGCGGTGCGCGAGCAGCTCGACGCGATTTACCGCGAGCCGCGCCGCGTCATCGCGGCGTTCCTGTTCAACCTCGCCGCCTGGCTGGCGAGTGCCGCCGGTGCCTGGATCGCCTTGTGGTTCATGGGCAGCCACGTGCCGTTATGGGCAGTGCTGATGATCGAGGCGCTGATCTTCACGCTGCGCAGCGTCGCCTTCGCCATTCCCGGCGCGATCGGGGTGCAGGAGGCGGCCTATGTGCTGATCGGCCCGCTGGTCGGCCTGCCACCCGCGACCGCGCTGGCGCTGTCGCTGCTCAAGCGCGCCCGCGACGTCGTCATTGCCGTGCCCGCCTTGCTGGTCTGGCAAATCGGAGAATATCGCCGCGTCGTCAGTTGAGCTTTGCGCGGCGTCAATTGCCCAAGCCAGTGCGCCGCCGTATAGCGTAGGATATAGTCCAGTGAAGGTGATCCGATCATGCAACCGATGACCCTGCTGCTGGCCCTCCCCCTGTTGATCGCCGCAGCGCCCGATGCGCCGGTTCCCTGCCCGACCCCGGCCGCGCCGCTGCCCGCCAGCCTCGTCGCGTGGCAGACCGGCCTCAGCCTCGCCGCCGCCACCGACGCGCCCACGCTGGCGCATACCAAAGTAACGATCGGCAAGCGCGTGGAGGTGATGCTCGCCCCGACCGACACCGTTCGTTACCGGCTCGCGCCGGGCAAGCCACCCGCACCCGGCAGCATGGGCGGGTTGCTCGGTGTTACGGTGCGGCGCGCAGGAACCTACCGCGTCGCGCTCGGCACGGGCGCGTGGATCGACTTGGTGCGGGCGCGGACCTCGCTCACCTCGGTCGCGCACGAGCATGGGCCGGCGTGCAGCGGCATCCGCAAGATCGTCGACTTCAAGCTTCGTCCGGGTCGCTACGTGCTGCAAATCTCGGGCAGCAAGGAAGCCGCGACGCCGGTGCTGGTTACGGCGCTTCCCTGACCGGCGGCAGCGGCTCGGCGCGCAGCATCGCGTCTAACTCGGCCATCGGCGCAGTATCGGCGCTGGCTGCGAGATTCGCCTCGAGCGTGCGATAGGCGGTTAACACCGCGCGGCCCATTTTGGTGAGGGTGGCCCCGCGCGACTGTCCACCGCCCGCCACCGTCTCGACCAATTTCTCGGTCCAGCAGCGATTCATGCTGTCGACCAGCAGCCAGGAACGGCGATAGCTCATCCCCATCGCGCGGCCGCCCCCCGAGATCGATCCCTCGCGGTCGATCGCTTCGAGAAGGTCGGCCTTGCCCGGCCCCATCGCCAACTCATCGCCGCAATAGATCTGCGCCTTGATTTTGAGCTGGCCGATCCGCATCCCCGCCTCCGTTGCAGGGCCATGCCCTAGCATGGTGGCAATGCCGCGCAAACGTCGCTACGTCGCAGGCATGGCGAAGGTGCACCCGTTCCACTCGATCCACACCCACGGGCTGATCCGCGTCGGGGCGTGTACTCCGACCGCGAGCGTTGGCGACACGATCGCCAATGCCGAGGCGACGATCGCACTGGCCAAGGACGGCCACAAACAGGGCGCGGACTTGCTGGTCTTCCCAGAGCTCAGCCTCACTTCCTACGCAATCGACGATCTGCATTTGCAGACCGCGCAGCATCACGCGACCGAGGCGGCGCTGGCGGCGGTGGTGGCGGCGACCGCCAAGCTGCGCCCGGTGCTGGTGGTCGGCGCAGCGCTGCCGCGCAACGGGCGGCTGTACAATTGCGCGGTGGTGATCGCGCGCGGCCGCATTCTGGGCGTGGTGCCCAAGGTGTTCCTGCCCAATTACCGCGAATATTATGAGAAGCGCTGGTTCGCCTCGGGTGCCGGGATCACCGCGCCGTGCCACATCACGGTCGCGGGGCAGACCGCACCGTTCGGCACCGATCTGCTGTTCGCGGCGAGCGACCTCGAGCATTTCGTCTTCCATGCCGAGATTTGCGAGGATTTTTGGGCCCCCACCCCGCCTTCGACGATGGGCGCGCTGGCAGGGGCGTTGATCTGCTGCAACCTGTCCGCCTCCAACATCGTCGTCGGCAAGGCGCGTGAGCGCGCATTGCTGTGCGCCGCGCAATCGGCGCGCGCGGTGTGCGCTTATGTCTTTTCCGCCGCCGGGCCGGGGGAAAGCACCACCGATCTCGCGTGGGACGGCCAGGCGATCGTGCATGAGCTGGGCGAGCTGCTCGCCGAATCGAGCCGGTTCGGGCGTGCGCCGGGCCTGTTGCTCGCCGATGTCGATGCCGAGCGAATCGAGCAGGAGCGGATGCGCGTCGGCACCTTCAACGATGCCGCGCGGCTGGCCGACGACCCCGAAAAGCGCTTCCGCCGCGTGATCTTCGAACACAAGCCCGACTTTGGCGATATGGGGCTGCTGCGCGACACGCGCCGCTTCCCGTTCGTGCCCAACACGCCCGAGAAGCTCGACGCCGATTGCTATGAGGCGTTCAACATCCAGGTCGAGGGCGTGCTCAAGCGCTTCCAGGCAGCGCATGCCGAGCGACTCGTCATCGGCGTGTCGGGCGGGCTCGATTCGACGCATGCGCTGATCGTCGCGGCCAAGGCGATGGACCGGCTGGGCCTGCCGCGCGACCGTATCCTCGCCTTCACCATGCCGGGCTTTGCCACCAGCGACTACACCAAGGGCAACGCCTGGGCGCTGATGCGCGCGCTCGGCGTGGATGGCGACGAGATCGACATCCGCCCCGCCGCCCGCCAGATGCTCGCCGATATGGGCCATCCGTTTGCGGATGGGCAGCCCATTTATGACGTGACGTTCGAGAATGTGCAGGCGGGGCTGCGCACCGATTATCTGTTCCGCCTGGCCAATCAGCGCGGCGGGCTGGTGGTCGGCACCGGCGACCTGTCAGAGCTGGCGCTCGGCTGGTGTACGTACGGCGTCGGCGACCAGATGAGCCATTATGCGGTCAATGCCGGCGTTCCCAAGACGCTGATCCAGTTCCTGATTCGCTGGTGCATCCGCGATCGGCAATATGATCCAGAGACCGACCAGATCCTGGAAGCGATTCTCGCGACCGAAATCTCGCCCGAGCTGGTGCCCGCAGGTGCCGATGGCGCAATCCAGAGCACCGAGGCGCGAATCGGCCCGTATGCGCTGAACGATTTCTTCCTGCATTATGTCGTGCGCCACGGCATGGCACCGTCCAAGATCGCCTTCCTCGCGCTGCACGCCTGGCGCGATGCGAGCGCAGGGCGCTGGCCGCGCGACGTGCCGCTATCGGCGCGAGTCGCGTATGATTTGCCGACGATTGCGAGCTGGCTGGAGAAGTTTCTGGTGCGCTTCTTCGCGACGAGCCAGTTCAAGCGCTCGGCGATCCCCAATGGGCCGAAGGTTTCGAGCGGCGGCGCGCTGAGCCCCCGCGGCGACTGGCGTGCGCCCTCGGACGGCACGGCGCGGGTGTGGCTGGAGGAACTGGCGCGCGGGCTGCCGCAGTAGCGCTCGCTGGCAGAGAAATTTAGGGAGGCAGTCCGCCGGTGATCGGGATTGCCTATTGTAGAGCAACCCACCCCCAACCCCTCCCTTCCAGGGAGGGGAGGAATGGCGCAGCGGACGTTTTGGCTCCCCTCCCTGGAAGGGAGGGGCTGGGGGTGGGTCGGCCCGTAATCGGGTGGACCTGCCAATTGCACAGCGCCCCCAGAGAAAAACGCGCCGAAAGCGCCTTACTTGCGGCTCTTGCGCGCCGCGTAGCGGGCGTCTCGCGCCGCTTTCTTGTCGATTTCGGCCTGGATTGCGGCCTGTTTGGCCTCTTCGATCGCGCGTTCGGCGGCTTCGGCCTTGGCGATCTTTTCGAGCCGCGCCTGTTCGATCGCAGCCTTCTTCTCTTCGCGCTTCTTCGCCTCGGCGGCTTCCTTCGCTTCGCGCGCGGCGGCGCGCGCGGCGACGACAGCCGGATCGACGGGCGGCTTGGCCTTGAGCTTCTCAAGCGCGCGCTGTTTCGCGTCAGCCGAGAGCGCTGCGCGATCCTTGAACGAAGGTTCCTTATACGATGCCATGCGGGCCCTTTAGCGGGAGTCAGTCAGGAAGGAAATGGCGGAGAGGGTGGGATTCGAACCCACGGTGAGCTTGCACCCACGCCGCATTTCGAGTGCGGTACATTCGACCACTCTGCCACCTCTCCGCGAGGTCATAAGATGCCGTCTGATGGGAAATCCAAAAAGCGGCACCGGTCGGTGAGCGGGGGCCTCTAACGCAGTGATCGGGCGGAGGCAAGCGTTTGCGCACCAGCAAAAGCACAGCAATCGCTTGTGCCTTGCGCAAGAGCGCCTAAATTACAGTCATGCCCCGTACCACCATCTCGGCCCTGCCGTTCGACAGCGCGATCACTCTCCCTCCCATTGCGCACGCCCGCTTCGCCATCGGCGACGTTGTGCGCCACCGCATGTTCGATTTTCGTGGCGTGGTGTTCGATATCGATCCGATCTTCGCGAACAGCGACGAATGGTATGACGCGATTCCGGAGAAGTTGCGCCCGCGCAAGGACCAGCCTTTCTATCACCTGCTCGCCGAAAACATGGAGTCGAGCTACGTCGCTTATGTCAGCCAGCAGAATCTGGTGCCCGATGACAGCGACGAGCCCGTCGATCACCCCGCCATCTCCGGCCTGTTCGGCGATTATGAGGACGGCAAATACCCGCTGCGGCGCGAACATCGCCACTGATCGCGGCCACCGCGTGATGACATAGAAAGGGGGCCGCACAGGCCCCCTTTCCGTTTGTTCGAATGGAATGTTCGCTCAGAACTTGAACGAGACCTTCGCGTAATAATAACCGCCGTTGATGCCGTAGGGGGCGCTGAGCGGTGCATCGATGACGTTACCGCCTGTGACCAGGGTCGTATTGGTCGTGCCCGGCACCAGCGCCACCGTCGGCGGACGCTTGTTGAACAGGTTGTTCGCCCCCGCGGTCAGGTCGATGCCCCCCGGCAGCTTATAGGTCGCCTCCAGATCGGCGATGAACGCGGTCGGCACCTTCTGCAGATAATAGGTGCCGCCATCGGGGCTGGCATAGGTCGATGTCTCGCCATACAGCGTACCACGCGCCGTTGCCGAGACCGCACCAAGCGACCAGAACGCCGAGGCGATCGCCTTGAACTTGGGCGAGGCCGTTTCGAGGTTGGCGCGCGCGCTGGCATCGAACAGCGGGATACCGCCAAGCGACGCCGGAGCCACACCGAGCTTGGTGATCTTGGTCTCGTTATAATTGCCCGACAGGCTCCAGCTGACCGTGCCCCAGCTTCCGAAGTCCGAGGGCACGTTTGCCGTCAGTTCGATCCCGCGGGTGCGCGTGCTCGCCCCGTTGGTGAAGATGTTGATGCCGGTCTGCGTCACCGTCGGATCGAGCACGTTGCCATTGGCGACGATCGCTTGCGTGACGATCGCAAAGTTGGTCGCCCCGCCGCTGCCGAAGATCGATCCGGTGCCAAGAATACGGTCGCGAATCTTCACTTGATAGGCATCGAGCGTGACCGTCAGCTTGCCCGCACGAAATACGCCGCCCGCGCTGAAGTTGGTCGATTTCTCGGGCTTCAGATTCTGGAAGCCGATCAGCTTGGCCGCTGCCGAATTGGCCGGCAGCTGCACGAACGCAGAGGTCGGCGAGACGTTGGTGGCCGAATAATAGGATTCGGCCAGGGTCGGCGCGCGGAAGCCGGTCGAAACGGTGCCGCGCAGGGCAAAGGCGTGCGAGAAATCGTACCGCCCGGTTCCCTTGAAGATCACCTGGCTGCCGAAATCCGAATAATGCTCATAGCGCACCGCGCCATCGAGCTTCAGCGCCGCGACCGGGGATGCGGCGACATCCAGATACAGCGATTCGTTCTCGCGGCTATGCGTGCCCGCGTCGGACGGACGGAAGCCCGGATAGGACTGCCCGCCCTCCTTGTAGATCGAGCCCGGATCGCCCGAACCGATCGAATATTGGTTCTTGCGGTACTCGCCGCCGAACGCGACGTTCAGCGGCACCGCCATGCCCAGATCGAATTCGGTCGAGAAATCGGCATTGGCGGTGAATTCGGACGAGGTGAACGAGCCGTCATAGAAATCGCGCGGCGTGAAATGGGTGTCGATGAACAGCGAGCGGTTCGCCGAATCGAGTGTGTAGATGAGGTTCTTGTCCTTGCCGTACGTCGTGCTGAGGTCGAACTTCACCGCGCCGACCGCACCCTTCACGCCGCCGGTAAAGGCGTAATCGTCCTCGCGTATGCCTTCACGCGGGTTGAAGCCTTGCGGGAAGGGAACCAGCTCGCCTGCCGTGGTGAGGCTGCCACCGACCCCGAGCACGGGGGAGGCAATCACGCGATCGGGAACGCGCAGATTCTCGTACGCGCTGGCGATCCGCTTGCTGAACGAGCCGAAGCTGTAGGCGGTGACGTCCCCGAAATCATAAGCGGTGTTATATTGGACATTGGTCAGCCAGGACTTGGCATCGCCGTTGATGCGATTGACGTACGGGAAGCCCGGAATGTTTTTGTAGAGCGCTTGCTGTGCTGCGGAGAGTGCCGGGCTCGTTGCCGTGGTCAGCAATGTGCCGCTCGCATCGGTCACACGCCGATCAAGCCCGCCCACTTGCGTGAAATCGTGGAAACGGTGGAACAGTGTTACGTTGATGAAGCCATCCTCGCCGATCTTGGTCGCCAGATGCACGGTGCCGGCATAGGTCGTTCCACCCACGTCGTAATTCTTGCCTGCGGTGGCATAGCCCGATCCCCCCTCGGCATCGTCTTTCAGGATGATGTTGATCACGCCCGCAATCGCGTCCGATCCATATTGCGCGGCGGCCCCATCTTCGAGCACTTCAATGCGCGAAATCGAACTGGGCGAAATCAGGTCGAGATCGGCAGTCGCCGCCCCCTGATAAGGGCCGCCAAGCACGGCAAGGTTTGCAGTGCCGTGGCGGCGTTTGCCGTTGATCAGCACCAGCGTGTGGTTGGGGCTGAGCCCGCGCAACCGCGCCGACAGCGTCAAATTGGCGGTGTCGCCGCCAAAGGCCTGCGCCGTGAAGGACGGCACCAATTGCGTCAGCACCTGGTTGAGGTTGGGTTGGCCGACTCGCGACAATTCATCCGAGCTTAGCACCTTGATCGGCGTGGCGCTCTCGGCCGCAGTCGTGCCCGTGCGCCGAGTGCCGGTGACGATAATGTCGGATTGCTCGGGTGCGCTCGTATCGGGCGCGGGATCAGCCGGAGCCGGGGCCGCCGACATCGCAACGCTGCTATCGGGTTTGGTGTCAGCAAAAGCGGGCATTGCGGCCACGCTGGCGACGGCCAGCGCGAAGAGCGAAATCGAAGATTTGTACATGGCTGTGAGATCCCCCAAAAAAACAGGTGACCTTCAGTCCATCCGCCCCCAATATTTTATGTTCTTTCGAATACGCACCTCATTTGCGTCGCCACCGAGTGACGGACACAGTTCCCCCTGCCGCACAGCACGGCATTGAAATAACCCTGCAGATAATTTGACACGACCATCTTAGTCGAATGCAGCACGCCGCATTCGGTATCTATGTATGTGGAATCCTTGTGATGCTGAACGCTCTAACGCGACATTTTATTGCCGGAATCGAGTTCGCCTCATCTGTTCCGAATCGGATGACGCCATAGACCGTTTGGCAATGCAACATAAAGTTCACGCAGAGCGGATAGTTCATCCAATATTAGGACGGTTCCGGACCAACTATTGCGTTTGAGCAACAACTTTACGACGCATACGGCGCGCCTCGGCGGTTGACAGCGCGGCCTGTGTCGCATAGTCCGCGCTTCTTTCCCGCGCTCGGCTCGCCGTGCGTGGGGCACAGGTATTTTTGAAAGTGATGAGGCCCATGTTCGCAATCGTGCGCACGGGCGGCAAACAGTATCGTGTTGCCGCCGGAGACAAGATCGTCGTCGAGAAGCTCGAGGGCGAGGCCGGGGCGTCGATCACGCTCGGCGATATCCTGCTGGCGGGCGAAGGCTCGGAGCTGAAGTCGGTCGAAGGCCTCACGGTTTCGGCAGAGATCATCGCGCAGGCGAAGGCCGACAAGGTCATCGTCTTCAAGAAGCGTCGTCGCCACAACTATCGCCGCAAGAACGGCCATCGTCAGCAGCACACGATTCTGCGCATCACCGCGATCGGTGGCGAATCCGCCGCCCCGGCCGCTCAGGCGTAAGGAGTAATTCGAGATGGCACATAAGAAAGCAGGCGGTTCCTCGCGTAACGGTCGTGATTCGGCCGGTCGTCGCCTTGGCGTGAAGAAGTTCGGTGGCGAAGCCGTCATTCCGGGCAACATTCTCGTGCGTCAGCGCGGCACCAAGTTTTACCCGGGCACCAATGTCGGTATCGGCAAGGATCACACCCTGTTCGCACTCACCGAAGGTCGCGTGACCTTCCACAAAGGCAAGCTCGGTCGCCAATTCTGCTCGGTAGAAATGCTGGCGCTTGCCGCTGAATAACATCGGGTGACCGTCCGGGTTGCCCACCAGGGCGACCCGGGTAGTTCAGACTACCGAAAAAGGGAGACGGGTCGCCCCGGTCTCCCTTTTTTCATGCTCCCTCCCCACCCATTGTCGCTTGATCGTCATGAGAGACGGGCAAGCGACGGCGACGAGGAGAGTAAAAATGTTCGCTCGGACTCCGAGACTGACGCTACGGCCTGGCTGGCCGGAAGACGCCCCCGCGCTCACGCAGGCGATCGCGCATTACGATGTCGCCTGCATGCTCTCGCGGCTGCCTTGGCCCTATACGCAGGCCGATGCCGAAGCATGGCTTTCGCGCCAGCCCGACGCGGATGAGGTAAACTGCGTTATCCTTGCCCACGACGGTGCCTATCCCGAACTGGTCGGCGGAATCTCGGTAATCTTCCGCGACGGCGACCATGAGATTGGCTATTGGTTGACCCCAAACGCACGCGGTCGCGGCTATGCGACCGAGGCTGGTCACGCGATGCTCGGCATTGCGCGCTATGCAATGGGGCTCAAGCGTCTGCGCGCGAGCCACTTCCTCGACAATCCCGCATCGGGCAACGTGCTTGCCAAGCTGGGTTTCCGCCGGACCGGCGAGAAGCTGCTTCACAGCGTCGCACGCGGAGCCGAAGCACCATGCGCAACGCTGGAATTGGCGCTGGAGGCTGGGACCGCTGCGGATTTTAGGATGGCGGCCTGATCGCACGTAGCGTGCTGCGGTCGGGCTGCAGACTTGGATCAATCACACCACCCCGGCGAAGGCCGGGGCCCAGTCGTGATGGTGGATGTAACGCGCACAGCGCCCGCCACCGCAACGCCGGCAACCTGGGCCCCTGCCTTCGCCGGCGAAGTCGATACTATATCGGAAATCGACCTCGCGGTCCGTTCAATAATCCGGGGCGTAGCCGCCATAATCGGAGAATTTGGTGATGTTGGGCTCGAACTTCAGCGTCACTTTGCCGGTCGAGCCGTGGCGCTGCTTGGCGACGATTAGCTCCGCCAGGCCGTCGACGCGCGACAGATGCTCGGACCATTTCGCATGCTTGTCCTGCACGTCGGCGGGGCTGCCTGCGGTTGGGATCTCGGGCTGGGTCATGTTGAGGTAATAGTCCTCGCGATACACGAACATGACCATGTCGGCGTCCTGCTCGATCGAGCCCGATTCGCGCAGATCCGACAACATCGGCCGTTTGTCCTCGCGCTGCTCGACCGCGCGGCTGAGCTGCGACAGCGCCATCACCGGCACGTTCAGATCCTTGGCGATGTTCTTGAGGCCCCGGCTGATCTCGGAGATTTCCTGCACACGCCCGTCGCCCGAACTCTTGGCGGTGCCCGACAGCAACTGCAAATAATCGACCACGATGAAGCCAAGCTGGTTGTTGAGCTTGCGCTGCAACCGCCGCGCACGCGTGTGCAGCGCGCCGATCGAAAGCCCGGCGCTATCGTCGATGAACAAGGGCAGCGTCTCCAGGCTCGCCGCCGCCGCCGCCAGCTTGTGAAACTCCTCGCGCTTGATCTTACCCGAACGCAGCACTTCGGAATTGATGCCCGATTGCTCCGCCAGAATACGCCCGGCAAGCTGATCGGCGGACATTTCCAGGCTGAAAAACGCGACCTTGGCCCCGAGCGAGCGTTCGGGGTCGATCCCGTCGGCCATGTCGCGCATCCAGCGTTGCGCGGCATTATAGGCGATGTTGGTGGCAAGCGAGGTCTTGCCCATGCCCGGACGCCCGGCGAGAATCATCAAGTCGGAGCGGTGCATACCACCGATCTTGGCGTTGAGGCTTTCAAGCCCGGTGGTGATGCCCGAAATATGCCCGCCCGAATTGAGCGCCACTTCGGCCATCTTGATGGTGATGGTGGAGGCCTGGACGAAGGTCTTGATCTGATTGTCGCTGCCGCCATCCGCCGCAACCTTGTACAGTTCTTCCTCGGCTGCTTCGATCTGCGCGCGTGGGTTGACCTCTTCCGAGGTGTCCATCGCGCGCTCGACGAGGCCCCGCCCGACCGTCACCAGCGTACGCAGCATCGCCAGATCGTAGATCTGCTTGGCAAATTCGCGCGCGCCGAGCAGTCCGGCACCCGACCCGGTCAATTGTGCCAGATAGGCGGGGCCGCCCAGCTCGCGCATCCCGACATCCTGTTCGAACATCGGGCGCAGCGTGACGGGACTCGCCAGCATGTCATTGCCGCGCAGCGTGCGAATCGCGGAAAAGATGCGGCCATGCAGCGGCTCGAAGAAATGCTCGGGCTGGAGCCGGTCGATCAGATCGTCCGCCAGGCGGTTGTCGATCATCATCGCGCCGAGCATCGCGGCTTCGGCCTCGACATTTTGCGGCAGGGTTACGGTTTCGGGTTCGGTCGGGGATACGAATGCGGTGGCCATGCCCCCTTGTCCCACCCCAGCCGCCGCCACTCAAGGGGCAGGCGCGATTAAAGCCGGGGATAACCGCTCAGCGCGCGCCCGTCGCCATCCGGCGCAGCACCGCCAGCGTGTCCTCCAACGTCTCCTGCGGCGGCGGCGCAGCGACGGGCGGGCGTTGTCCCACCACCCGCTCCAGCCGGTCGAGCAAGGCGTGAATCGTATCGGATGGATCGGCCCGTGCGGGCGCGACCGGCGGCACCGGCGTTTCCACCACGGGCTGCGGGGTCGATCGCACCATCGGCGTCAGCGGAAAGGTTTCGAAGCGTTCACCGGGATCAAACGTCTGCGGGCGTTCGGCGGGAAGGATGGTAACCGATTCCTCCCGCGTCGGGGTCGAGGACCCGCCAAGCGGGGTTTCAGGCACCGCGACCCGACCATAAGCGGCCAGTGGTTCTTCAAGATCGACCGGCAATGGTCGTTCGACCGGAGGCTCCACCGCCGCCGGTGCCGTGACGGGGACGGCGGGCGCGCGCACATCGAGAAACGGCGTGCCGAGATCGGTATTGGCGAACAACGGGCGGCGCGCCGGCGCATCGGGATGCGCATCGGCGCGGCGCAACACCGGCGCGCTGCCGCGCTCCCCGCGCGAGCGCTGGATCACCATAGTGCGCGCGCCGAAAACGAGGAACAGGGCGAACCATGCTATCAGGCCGATGCCGCCGCCGCACAGCAGCACCAACACCAACCGCGCGGTAAGCCCAAGCGGCGGCTCGGCTGCGGACAGGACCGAGGCGATCCCGCTATCCACGACCATCGATTCGAGCAGATCGGTCGGCACCAGCGCGAACATCGCGGCGGTCATCACCCCGATAACACCAGCCACCGCTGGCGCGACGGGGAGAATCAGAGGTTGGGAACGGGAGAACACGGCCATGACGCAGACGATGCCACCGCACCGGTAAGTTTCTGGTAAACAGGGCCATAACGCGCAACATTAACGGCCCAGTTGCGCTCCGCCTCGACAAAGGCGCGGCCGCGTTCGCGCCGCCCTTCCCAGCCGTCGCGATCCGCGAGCAGCGCCGACAGCGCCTGCGCCATCGCCACCGGGTCGTCGGGCGGGAACAGCGTGCCGGTATCGTTGTGGCGAATCAGCTCGCGATGCCCGCCAACGTCCGACGCGGCGACCAACCGACGCTGCGCCATCGCCTCCAGCGGTTTGAGCGGCGTGACCAGATCGGTCAGCCGCATCCGCTTGCGCGGATAGGCCAGCACGTCGATCAGGCTGTAATAGCGATCGACCTCGGTATGCGGCACCCGCCCGATGAAATGGATCTGCGTCGCCACCGGCGAGGCTGCAGCCTGCGCGCGCAAGGCGTCCTCCATCGGGCCGCCGCCGACCAGCACCAGATGCGCCTTGGGCCGCGCCGCAACCAGCGTCGGCATCGCCGCGATCAGATCGTCGAGGCCCTCATAATCATAGAAGCTGCCGATGAAGCCGATCACTTCGGCATCGCGCAACCCGAGCGACTCGGCCAACGCCGAATCATAGGCCAACGGATCACCGAACACCGCCATGTCGACGCCATTGGGCGACACCAGCAGCTTGGCCGGATCGATGCCGCGCGCGACCAGATCGCCGCGCAGCCCCTCGCAAATCACCGCGACCGCGTCGGCGCGCCGCACCGCCCAGGTTTCGAGCGCACGCGTCGCGCGGTAGCGCAGCGATCCTTCGCGCCCGGTGCCATTGCCAACCGCGGCATCCTCCCAAAAGGCGCGAATCTCATACACGAGAGGCAGCTTGCGCGTGCGTGCCACCCGCAGCGCGGCGACCGCATCCAGCACCGGCGAATGCGCGTGCAGAATGTCGGGCTTAAATTCCGCAACCACCTCATCGATGCGACGGGCAAAGGCACGGATTTCGCGCATCTCGCCAAATGGGCTGATCGTCTCGGGAACGGGCGGGGTGCGGAAAAAATCGATGCCATCGACGGTTTCCGCCGCCGCGTCGCGCGCGCCGTTGCGTGGGCCGGTGACGGCGGCCACGTGCCAGCCGTGCCGCATCTGGCTCTTCAGGATCGCCCGCGTGCGAAAGGTGTAGCCGCTTTGCAACGGCAGGCCGTGGTCCAGGATGTGGAGGATGCGCATGCGCGGTCCATAGCGCGGCACTGCTTAACGGAGCCTCAACCCGCACGCTCTACACCGCGCCTGTGGAAAGTCAGGCCGCACCATGATCGACAATCTCGCGCTCGCGATCAGCCATGGCTTGATCGCGCTGGCGGTGTGGCGGCTGCTGCGCCGACCCGATCTCGACCGCGAAGACGTCGCTACGCAGCGCCCGATCCAAAAGGGCCGCCCGCGTGCGTGACCTGTTCTTCGTCGCCTTTCTCGGCGCGTTCTTCGCGGCGGGCTTTCGCCGCCCGTTCCTGTTCGTGCTGGCCTATGTCTATATCGACATCGTCAGCCCGCAACGGCTGACCTATTATCTGCTCAACGCGGTGCCGATCTCGTTGATCGCGGTGGTGTTGTCGGTCGGCGGCTGGATGTTGGCCGACGACAAAGCCGAAACGCGCATCGCGCCGCGCCAGGTGCTGATCGTGCTGCTGCTGGCCTATTGCTATGCCACGACGCTGAACGCCGATTTCCCGGTCGAGGCGCTCGATAAATGGGGGTGGGTGTGGAAGGCACTCGCCTTCGCCGCCTTCCTGCCCTTCACGCTGCGCACCAAGCTGCGGATCGAGGCGTTGCTGCTGGTGATGGTGGCGTCGGCCTCCTCGATCATCATCGTCGGCGGTGCCAAGACCATTGCCAGCGGCGGGGGCGGCTATGGCACGCTCAACCTGATGGTCTCCAACAATTCGGGGCTGTACGAAGGCTCGACCATCTCGACCGTCGCGGTGGCGATCATTCCGCTGATCCTGTGGTTCACGCGCCACGGCACGATCTTCCCGCCCGACTGGAAGGTGAAGGGCTTTTGCTACGCGCTCGTGTTTTCGTGCCTGTTGATCCCGGTCGGCACTTCGACGCGCACCGGCCTTTTGTGCATCGGTCTGGTCGCCTTGCTGATGCTGCGCGATGCCAAGCGCAAGCTGCTCTATCTCGGGTTGTTGGGCGCAATGGGCGTGCTGGCGGTGCCGTTCCTACCCTCCTCCTTCACCAACCGCATGAGCACGATCAAAACCTATAAGGGCGACGAATCCGCCTCGACCCGGCTCGCCGTGTGGGGCTGGACGTGGGAGTATGCCAAGGAGCATCCACTCGGCGGCGGCTTCGAAATGTACCGCCAGAACAAGATCCGCTACGACACCGAAAAGGTCGAGGGCGACGCCAGCAACGCCACCGTCGACCGCAAATTGACCGTCGACCAGGCGCGTGCCTTCCACAGCGCCTATTTCGAGATGCTCGGCGAACAGGGCTTTCCGGGGCTCGCCATCTGGGTGCTGATCAATCTGACCGGCATCATCCGCATGGAGGTGCTGCGGCATCGCTACCGCAAGCAGGCCGATTACGCCTGGGTCACCCCGCTCGCTGGCGCCTTGCAATCGGCGCATATCGTCTATCTGCTCGGGGCAGCGTTCATCGCGATCGCGTTCCAGCCCTTCGTCTACATGCTGATCGGCGCGCAGATCGGGCTCGACACCTATCTCGCGCGCAAACGCCGCGCGGCGGCGTGGCGGCCGATCCGCAAACCTCGGCCGGAGGCGGTGGTGGCATGACCGCGCGGCATGAACTGCGCGCGCTGACCGGCATGCGCGGCATCGCCGCGTGGCTGGTAGTGCTCTATCACATCCGCCTGTCGGTGGCGGGGCTGCCGCACAGCGTGGTCGCGGTGCTCGCCAAGGGCTATCTCGCGGTCGATTTCTTCTTCCTGCTCTCGGGCTTCGTCATCTGGCTGAGCTGGAGCGAGCGCTTGCGGCGCGGCGGGATCGGCGCGGTGCCGGGTTTCCTGTGGCGACGGCTCGCGCGGATCTGGCCGCTGCACCTGTTCATGCTCGGCTGCGCAGTCGCGCTGGCGCTACTGTTGCTGGCCCTCGGCAAGCACGATGCCGTGCATCAACCCTTTGCCGATCTGCCGCTGCATATCCTGCTGCTGCAAAATTGGGGCTTTACCGATCATCTGGCGTGGAACGACCCGAGCTGGTCGATCAGCACCGAATGGGCGGCGTATCTGTTGTTTCCGCTGCTGGCATTCAGCCTCGACTGGCACCGCGTGCCGAGCTGGGCGGTGCTCGCCACGATCGCGGCGCTGCTGATGCTGCTGCACGGCGCGATGGCGGGCGCGCCGACGCTCGGCACCGATATCTGGACCTTCGGATTGCGCCGCTGCCTGATCGAGTTCGCTGTCGGCTCTGCGATCTGCGCGCTGTGGCTGCGGTGGCGCGACGCCCCCGCCCTGCCCGCCGCGCTGGCGACGATGCTCGGCGTGGCCGGAGTCGCTGCGGCGGCTTTGGGTGCGCCCGAAACACTGACCGTGCCCGGCGCGTTCGCCGCTTTCCTGCTCGCGCTGGCGCTGACCGCCGACCGGCGCGGCAACCCGCTCGAAACCCCGGCGCTGCACTATTTGGGAGAGATCAGCTACGCGACCTATCTCGGCCACTTCCTGCTGTTCGGGCTGTTCAAGCTGGCCTTCGTCGAAGATGCCCATGCCATTCCGCCGGTGCTGATCGCGCTGTATCTCACGCTGGTGCTCGGCAGTTCGGT
The DNA here is from genome assembly GCF_049897605.1 of Sphingomonas sp. DC1600-2. NCBI lineage: Bacteria > Pseudomonadati > Pseudomonadota > Alphaproteobacteria > Sphingomonadales > Sphingomonadaceae > Sphingomonas > Sphingomonas sp. DC1600-2. The sequence goes on along the minus strand of NZ_JAFCWO010000006.1, from coordinate 14,981 downwards.
GGCTCTCCACCATCTGGTGGAGCGCCCCGCACAGGATTGGATGAACCGCCTGCCCGCCCGCTGGCAGCGAACGGGCGCACGCGTTCAGGCCTCTTCCAGCTCTTCCTGAAGCGCCTCAAGAATGGCCGCGTTGAAGGCCGGGATGTCATCAGGGTTGCGGCTGGTGATGAACGGCCCGTCGCGGACCACCGCCTCATCCACCACATCGGCACCGGCATTGGCGAGATCGGTGCGTACCGACGGCCAGCTCGTCATGCGCACGCCGTCCACGACATCGGCCTCGATCAGCAGCCACGGCGCGTGGCAGATCGCCGCGATCAGCTTGTCGTCATCGGCAAATTCCTCGATGATTTCGATCGCACGATCATTCATCCGCAGCGTGTCCGGATTGGCGACGCCGCCCGGGAGCAACAACGCGGTGTAATCCTCGGTATCCACATCATCGAGCAAGAGGTCGGGCACGATCGTGTCGCCCTTCACATCATGCTGCATGCCCTGGATCGGATCGGTCTTGATCGAGGCGAGCGTCACCTTGACGCCGGCATCGAGCAGTGCCTGGCGCGGCTTGAACAATTCGTCCTGTTCGAAACCATCGGTCGCCAGAATCAGGACGTGCGTATCGGAAAGGTCGGTCATGGGGAATCTCCGCATCGGGGGTTCGCGCCGCTCAACCCGCGAGCGCACCTCCCCGTTCCGGAACGATGCGACGATCCGTGCATTGAAATAGGCGATGACCGCCGAAACGCTTTGCCAAATCACCTATTGCGACGACAGCGAACCCGGCATTTCGCGGAAGAAAATGCGCCATGGCTGGGGCTATTTCGACGTGAACGGCAAGCGCATTACCGATCGCGCCGAAATCGACCGGCTAAATGCGATCGGCCTGCCCCCCGCCTATCGCGATGCCTGGTTCTGCCCCACCCCCGGCGGCCACATCCAGGCGGTCGGCTGGGATGAAAAGGGTCGCAAGCAATATCGCTATCACACGGCCTTCCGCGAAACGCAGGAGGCCGCGAAATATGATCTGTGCGCCCCCTTCGGTCGCGCCTTGCCGAAGCTCCGCGCGCGCGTCGCCGCTGACCTCGCCAAGCGCGGCATCGGCAAGGATACCGCCGTCGCGGCGGTGGTGCGGTTGCTCGATCTCGGCAAGGTCCGCATCGGCAATGAAGGCTATGTGAAAGCCAATAAGAGCTTCGGCGCGACCACGCTGCGCAAACGCCATGCCGCGCTGAAAGGCCGCGCGCTGAAACTGCAGTTCAAGGCGAAGTCGGGCAAATTGCGCGTGCTGACGATCACCGACGGTTCGCTCACGCGCTTCGTGCGCAAATGCCAGGATTTGCCGGGGCAACATCTGTTCCGCTGGGTGGATGAAGCGGGGCAAACCCATCCCGTCACCTCATCCGACGTCAACGCCTATATCCGCGCCGCCATGGGGCAGGATTTCACCGCAAAGCATTTCCGCACCTGGTCGGCGAGCGTGCTGGCGTTCGAGGCATTGGCCGAGGCGCGCGCCGATATCAGCCTGAAGACGATGCTGCTGCCGGTGAGCGAGACCCTTGGCAACACGCCTGCCATCGCGCGCAAATCCTATGTCCACCCAGCTTTGCTGGCGCTCGCCAAGGACGGGCAGACGGCGTTTCGCGCTGGCCTGCGCCTGCCGCGCCGCACACAATATCTCTCGCGCGTCGAACGCGGCTTGATCGGCCTGCTCGAAAGCGCCACGCAACCGGCGACCGCCCAAGCCGCCTGAAGGTTCCGATGACCACGAACAACACCACCGCCATCCTGCCGCCCATTCGGGTGGGCGACCTGGACGATCAAGCCCGCGGCTTCATCGGCATCCTCTATCACTGGGTCCACACGCACTGGCTGCAGATCCTGATCGTGCTGGCGGTGGCGAGCGTGATCGTGATGGCGCTGCATTTCGTGCGGCGGCTCGCGCGGAAATATTGCATGCGCGATTCCGGCCCGCGCGGCTGGTTCGGCGTCGCAGCACGCGCGACGTTGCAGACCGGCAATGTCTTCATGGTGATGGCCGCCGCCAAGATCGTCACCGCCGACACTTTCGCGGGGACGCCGCGCGAGGTGCTTTCACTCATCAACGTGCTGTGGGTGATCGTCGCGGTGTTCCAGATGGCGATCTGGGCGCGCGAAATCATCCTCGGCACGATCGAGCACCGCACCGGTGGCGACCATTATGCGGGTGAAGCCATCGGCAGCGCGATGAACATTATCCGCTTGCTGGTCAGCTTTGCGGTCTTCGCGATCGCGGCGATCGTCGTGCTCGACAATCTCGGGGTCAACGTCACCGGCCTCATCGCAGGCCTTGGCGTCGGCGGCATCGCGATCGGTCTGGCGGCACAGGGCATCTTTGCCGATCTGTTCGCGGCGCTTGCGATCCTGCTCGATCGCCCGTTCCGGCGTGGCGACGCGATCAGCTATGACAAATCGGCGGGCACGGTCGAGGCGATCGGGCTCAAATCGACGCGCATCCGCGGCGTCACCGGCGAGGAACGCATCGTCGCCAACAAGCAATTGCTCGAAAAGGAAATCATCAACAACACCCAGCGCGAATACCGCCGCGTGGTGTTCACGCTCGGGCTGGTGCAATGGACCCCGGTCGAAACGATGGAGGCGCTGCCATCGATGATCAAGGACGTGGTCGAGGCAGGCGGGATGAAGTTTGTACGCGCCGGTTTCATCACCTTCGGCGCGCAAAGCTATGATTTCGACGTCGAGTTTGATTCCCCCACCGCCGCCTTTCAGGAGTTTTACGACGCGCGCCACGCGGTTGGCCTTGCGATCATCCGTTGCCTGAACGACGCCGGCATCCAGCTTGCCTACCCGACCCAGACCAGCTTCACCGCCGCGCCCGACGGACGGATGGTGCTGCCGTATCCAACGGACGATGCAACACCGGCCCCGGCCAAATCGGCCTCGAAGGCGGTAAACGGTCGTACGGGCACCGGTGCCGCGCCAAGCGATTCCGCCGTCGATGGCGACGTCGGCACCGGCTGAACCGCTATAGCGAGCCCTCGTCGCCCTCCAGCGTATCGCGCTTGCGCCCGAAGATCTTCCCGAAGAAGCGAGAAATCGCCGCGCCCGCCACCGCAAGCCCACCCAGGATCACTTTCCAGAAGCCGAACACGATCGCGAGCAGGCCCAGCTTCTTGGCGACGACCACGCCCGCGCCCGCCGCGACCAGCCCGGCCAGACCAAATTCGGCGGTCTTGTCGACCGACTTGTCATAATCGGCATAGGTCGCCCCGGGCGTGAACGCCGCCGCCTTGCCGAAATCGGTCGCCGCCGCGCGCACATCGGGCAAATGCTTCATGTCGGACAACATGTTGAGGCTCAGCACACCCTTCCGCCCGAGCAAGCGCACATCGTAATTCAGCGCATCGACCGGCGAATCCGAAAATTTAATGTCGCGCGCCCAGATCAGCGAATGCGCCGCCGGATCGTAAGACGGCTGCTGCGCCCAACCGACCAGGTGGATCGTCGGATAACCGCCCTTCGTGCGCTCGGCATTGGCATCGGCTTCGCCCGCGCGAATGCTCTCGACGACCTTGTCATAATCCTCGGTCTTGGCGTCCTTATCGGGGACATAGCCCGTGTCTTCATAGGTGACGATCGCGCCCCAGACATTGTCGTAGATCGTGCGCCCTTTTTCAAACACGATACCCAGCACGCCGTCGCCCGAGGATGGCGGGTTGCCCCACACCTTGGTCAGGATCGTCTTGGCCTCATCGGCGGGGACGAAATAATAGCGCTCGCCCAGATGCAGCACGGCGTGCGCAGCGGGAATGGCAACATCGCCGCTTTGCTTGTGCAGCCCCTTTTCGAATGCGATCGCCTCGGGCGACAATTTCTGCGCCGCGCTGTCCTTCTGCGCATCCGCTGCGGTGGCCAGCACCAGTCCCAGGCCGAGCGCGCACGCGCTGGCCACAGCCTTGAATGTCATCTGCTAACCCCCCGGTCGGCGCGAGAATCGCGCCGACCGACAAGGCCGTTAAATCCCGCCCTCGTCAAGGCTCAGCAGCGTCGCATTGCCGCCCGCGCTGGTCGTGTCGACCGACACCCCGCGCTCGACCACGAAGCGGTGGAGATAGTTGGGGCCGCCCGCTTTGGGACCGGTGCCCGACAGCCCTTCCCCACCAAACGGCTGCGACCCGACCACCGCGCCGATCATCGACCGGTTGACGTAGAGATTGCCGACTTCGGCCAGCGCTTCGGTTTCCTCGGCCGCGCGGGCGATGCGGCTGTGCAGCCCCATCGTCAGGCCATAGCCCTTGGCATTCACGCTACGGATCGTCTCGGCGAGCTTGCCCGACGGCCAGGTGACGACATGCAGGATCGGTCCGAACCATTCAGCGGTCAGGTCCTCGATCCGCGACAGCCGGATCAGCGTCGGCGGCACGAACAGCCCCTCGGCAGGCGCGTCCAGCGTCTTCAGCACGGTGGCACCAGCACGATACGCCATGAGCTTGTCATAGGCAGCCTGGTCGATCACCGGGCCGACATCGGTCGCGGGATCGCCGGGATCGCCGAGCCGCAACGTGTCCATCGCGCCCTTCAGCATTGCGATCGTCGTCTCGGCAATTTCCTCCTGCAGCAGCAACAGCCTGAGCGCGGAGCAACGCTGCCCGGCCGAGCGGAAGGCCGAGGTGACAACGTCCGCCACGACCTGTTCGGGCAGCGCAGTGGAATCGACGATCATCGCGTTGATCCCGCCAGTCTCGGCGATCAGCGGCACGATCGGGCGCGTGTCATCCTCCAGCAGCGAGCGCGCGATTTTCCGCGCGGTGGCGGTGGAGCCGGTAAAGGCGACCCCCGCGATACGCGGATCGGCCGTCAGCGCGGCACCGACCTCGGGCCCACCCGGCAGCAGGATCAGCGCATCGGTCGGCACGCCCGCCTGATGCGCCAGCGCCACGGCGCGCGCGGCGATGCGCGGCGTCTGCGGCGCGGGCTTGGCGACCACGGTGTTGCCCGTCACCAGCGCCGCGACGGTCTGCCCGAGGAAAATCGCCAGCGGGAAGTTCCACGGCGCAATCGTCGCCCACACCCCGCGTCCGGCATAGCGCAGCACATTGCGCTCGCCCGTTGGCCCGGGCAGTTCGACCGGCTGCAACCCATCGCGCGCTTGTTGTGCATAATAGCGACAGAAATCGACCGCTTCGCGCACCTCGCCAAGCGCATCAGGAATGGTCTTGAACGCCTCGGACACGCAAATCGCCATCAATTCGTCGCGATGCGCCTCCAACAGATCGGCCAGCCGCTCCACGATCGCGCAGCGATCCTCAATCGACCGCCCAGCCCATGCGGGGAAGGCCGCGGCGGCAGTACCAACGGCCTTTTTCGCCTCTTCCTTCCTGCCTTTGTGGCTTTGTGCGAGATCATCTTTTTGCTCGCACAAAGCCACAAAGCCACGAAGAGAAGACACCGTCTCGCCCAAGGTCGTACGATCCGCGAGGTCGACCCCGGCGGAATTCTTGCGCTCCGCGCCGAACAGGTCGACCGGCAGCGGGATGCTCGGGTGCCGCGCACCGCCGACGGCAGCGATCTTCGCCACCGGGTCGGCCAGGATCTCGGCCTCGGTCAACCGCTCATCCGCCAATTGATGTACGAAGGACGAATTCGCGCCATTCTCCAGCAAGCGCCGCACCAGATAGGCCAGCAGATCGCGATGCCCGCCAACCGGCGCATAGACGCGGCAGTGATAGCCCTGCTCGCGCACCAGCCGCTCATACAGCCCGTCGCCCATGCCGTGCAGCCGCTGGAACTCAAAGTCGCGCGAATTGCCCGCCCATTCCATGATCGTCGCCACCGTCAGCGCATTGTGGCTGGCAAAGGCCGGGCGGATGTTGGGCGCGTCCAACATGTCGCGCGCCACCGCCAGATACGACACGTCGGTCGCCGCCTTGCGCGTGAACAGCGGATAATCGGACAGCCCCTCGACTTGCGCGCGCTTGATCTCGCTGTCCCAATAGGCGCCCTTCACCAGCCGCACGTTCATGATGCGGTCGAGCGCGCACGCCCACGCCACCACCGGCCGCGCGCGCTTGCCATAAGCCTGCACCGCCATGCCGAAGCCGTCCCAGCCCTTCAGGCTCGGCAGCGCGGCGACCTTGCCGATGATGTCGAGGCTCATCTCCAGCCGCTCGCTCTCCTCGGCATCGACCGTCAGCGCGATGCCCTTGCCCGCCGCCTGCACGGCCAGCGCCTCGAGCATTTCGGTCAGCGCGGGCACGCACTCACCCCAGCGCGCGACTTCATAGCGCGGGTGCAGCGCCGACAGCTTGACCGAGATCGAATGCCCCGCCGCCGGATCGCGCCCGACCGCATCGACCGCATCGGTATAAGCGCGGAAATAGCGCTGCGCATCGTCATGCGTCCGTGCCGCCTCGCCCAGCATGTCGAAGCTCGCGGTGAAGCCCTTATGCTCGGGCTTCTTCATCCGCTTCATCGCTTCGTCGATGGTGCGGCCCATCACGAAAATCTCGCCCATCATCCGCATCGCAGCGCCCACCGCCTGGCGCACGAACGGCTCGCCCGCGCGGGCGATCAGGCGGCGCAACGCACTTTGCGCCTGCCCCTCCCCCACCAGAGCGCGGCCGACCACCAGCCCCCAGGTCGCCGAATTGACCAAAGTCGAGTTGGATTTGCCGGTGTGCGCGCGCCAATCGGCGTCGCCAAGCTTGTCGGCGATCAGCAGATCGGCGGTCTCGGGGTCGGGGACGCGCAGGAACGCCTCGGCCAGCGACAGCAGCGCGACGCCCTCGGACGAATTGAGCCGATATTCCTGCAGGAACTGGTTGACCCAGCCCTTCCCTTGCGCCGCGCGCAGGTCGGCGAGCAGCCCCAAAGCATGGCCCATCACCCGTTCGCGCGACTCGGGGGTGAGCGCGGCACGGTCCAACAGGGGCTTTAGAACATCGGGTTCGCTCGCGCGGTGGAGATTGCCCATGGATTTACGGGCGGTGGACGCTACGTCAAAGGTCATGTTCCGGTTTCCGGTCGGTGTGAGGCTTGCGCGCAGGCACGGCGGATGCCATTTGCTTGGCCGCGCCTATGCGACGAAATCAGCTTCAGGGGAATGCCGTGACGACCGTTACAGTCCAGGAAATGGCAGGCCGGATCGGCACCGAACAGGTGTCCGACTGGGTCGAGGTCAGCCAGGAAATGATCGACAAGTTCGCCGATGCGACTGGCGACCACCAGTTCATCCACGTCAACCCGGCAATGGCGGCGATGACCCCGTTCGGCGGCACCATCGCGCACGGCTTCCTCACGCTGTCGCTGATGCCGCTACTGTCGTCCAAGATCATCGACGGCGTCGAGATCGAAGGCGTCAAGATGGGCGTCAATTACGGGGGCAACAAGGTCCGCTTCCTGCAGCCCGTCCGCTCGGGCAAGCGCGTGCGCGGTCGTTTCAAGCTCTTGAGCTTCGACGAAAAGCGCCCCGGCCAGTGGCAGCAGACCAACGAATTCACGGTCGAGATCGAAGGCGAGGACAAGCCCGCAATGATCGCCGAATGGATCAGCCAGATTTTCGTTTGATGTAACCCATTTCCCCTCCCGCTCGCGGGAGGGGTTAGGGGAGGGCAATTCCTACGCTCTCCCCACGCCCTCCCCCAGCCCCTCCCGCAAGCGGGAGGGGAGGAAGAAGCAGAAGGAAGAAACCCCATGCGTTCCGCCGTCATCGTTTCCACCGCCCGCACCCCCATTGGCCGCGCTTATCGCGGTGCCTTCAACAACACCCCCGCGCCCACGCTCGCGGCGCATTCGATCCGCGCTGCGGTCGAGCGCGCCGGCATCGAGGGTGGTCTGGTCGATGACGTCGTGTTCGGCGCGGCGCTCCAGCAGGGCCATCAGGGCGGCAACATCGCGCGCAACGCGTTGCTGCGCGCGGGGCTCCCGGTCAGCGTCCCCGGCATGTCGGTCGATCGCCAGTGCGCCAGTGGCCTGATGGCGATCGCCACCGCCGCCAAGCAGATCATCACCGATAACATGGACATCACCATCGGCGGCGGCGTGGAGAGCATCAGCCTCGTCCAGACCCCGCAAATGCGCGTCGCCGCAGACCCTGAGCTGATCGCGATGCACAAGGATGTCTATATGACGATGCTCGGCACCGCCGAGACCGTCGCCAAGCGCTACAATATCAGCCGCGACGTGTGCGACGAATATGCGCTCCAGTCGCAGCAGCGCACCGCCGCCGCGCAGGCGGCCGGCTATTTCGATGCCGAGATCATCCCCGTCACCGCCAACATGGCGATCACCAACAAGGAGACCAAGGAGGTCACCTATAAGGAAGTGACGCTGACCAAGGACGAGGGCAACCGCCCCGAGACCACGCTGGAGGGCCTGAAGGCGCTGCAGCCGGTGATGGGCCCGGGCATGAACGTGACGGCCGGCAACGCCTCGCAGCTTTCGGACGGCTCCTCCGCCTCGGTGCTGATGGAGGAAAAGGTCGCCGAGAAGCGCGGGCTGCAACCGCTCGGCCGCTATGTCGGCATGGCCGTGGCGGGCACCGAGCCCGACGAAATGGGCATCGGCCCGGTCTTCGCCATCCCCAAGCTGCTCGAACGCTTCAACCTGAAGATGGACGATATCGGCCTGTGGGAGCTGAACGAAGCGTTTGCGGTGCAAGTGCTGTATTGCCGCGACAAGCTCGGCATCCCCAACGACCTGCTCAACGTCAGCGGCGGCGCGATCTCGATCGGCCACCCTTACGGCATGACCGGCGCGCGCGGCACCGGCCACGCGCTGATCGAAGGCAAGCGCCGTGGTGCGAAGTACGTCGTGGTGACGATGTGCATCGGCGGCGGCCAGGGGGCTGCGGGGTTGTTCGAGGTGATGTAATTACCGCGCTTCGGCGGGGTTAGGAGAGGCGGCGTCGGGCAACCGGCGCCGCCTTTTTTTGTGGGGCGGGTGTCTTGCGGCCACTTCCCGCCGTTCGCGATCGGCAAAGCGACCTCCGCGACCGAACCACCGCAAACGGCCAGCGTCAGTCATTCCTCCCTAAATGCTTACTTCGGCACTGGCTTTGCGCAGTCGCCCTGCCGCTGCCCCTTAATAGACCAGTGACGTTCGTTTCTGACCGGAGGACCACCGGGTCTTGGTCCTTCGGGCTCTTGGACATCAACAAAATCCAAGCGCAAGCGCGTGTTGGAATAGTTCCCCGTCACGGTCAGACGGTTTTGGGCTCGCGTCGGTGCCTCGGGTGGGATCTGGGATGCGTTACGGTCACTTGATCTGGGTGGCCCCAGACCGTGGTCATTCGCGTCCTGCTCGACAGCGATCCTACCCGTGTCCGTGCTGGGTGCCATCATCGTAGTACCGAAACAGGATTGGGTAGCGCTGAGTTTTCCGCTCCCAAGGCGGACTTGAAGACGGGAGCAATGCGCCGTTGCTGACGGAGTCTGCCCTTCGCCAACAAGAATACGCATCAGCGGCTCGACGTCTGTCGCCGCGAGGCACATGTGCCACGTCTTATCAGAACCGGTCGGACGAAGGTCTTCTGGATTGAATGCGGTGCCATAGGTGTAAGAACGCGACAGGGTCAGAGTCCAATCGCCGCCTTTCAATACTGCCCGCTTCCCTTCTACTACAATATCATTTCCGAGGGGATGCGGCTGCTGTTGTTGCAACCGCTGGGCATAAGCGTTCACGGCGACGCCGAGTGAGCACAACCCAAGGAAGATGGCGGTTCTGTTCATCTCCTCAAGTGACCTTACGCGCCCCTCACCCGTGCGTCTTCATCCACTCCTCGACCACCGGGGCCACCTTCGTGCGCCATTTGGAGCCGTTGAAGATGCCGTAATGCCCGGCACCCTCAGCCATGTAATAGCGCTTCTTGTCTTCGGGCAGGCTGGTCGAAATCTTCAGCGCGGCCTTGGTCTGGCCGAGACCTGAAATATCGTCCTTCTCGCCCTCGATCGCCAGGATCGCGATGTCGGTGATCGCGGCGGGATCGACCACGCGGCCACGGTGGGTCATCGTGCCCTTGGGCAGCGAATGGTCTTGGAACACCACGTCGATCGTCTGCAGGTAGAATTCGGCGGTCATGTCGCAGACCGAGCGATATTCCTCGTAGAAATCCTTGGTCGCCTCGGCTTCCAGATCCTCGCCCTGCACCAGATGTTTGAACATCTCATAATGCGACATCATGTGGTTGCCGAGGTTCATCGACATGAAGCCGGCAAGCTGCAGGAAGCCCGGATAAACGCGCCGCCCCGCGCCCGGATAGGTGCCGGGGATCGTCGCGATCACATTCTGGCTGAACCAGCTGTGCGGCCGCTCGGTCGCCAGCGTGTTGACCGCAGTCGGCGCTTCGCGCGTGTCGATCGGGCCGCCCATCATCGTCAGCGTCTTGGGGCGCGCCGGGTTGTTGTCGGCGCTCATCACGCAGGCGGCGGCGTAGCAGGGCACTGAGGGCTGGCACACGGCCAGCATATGCGTGCCGCCCTGCCCCTCATTGCTGCCGATCGTTTCCAAGAATTCGATCAGATAATCGACATAATCGTCGAGGTCGAACTTGCCGTCGGACAGCGGCACCAGCTTCGCGTCGCGCCAATCGGTGATGTAAACGTCCGCCACCGGCAGCATCCGCTCGACCGTACCGCGCAGCAGCGTGGCGTAATGGCCCGACATCGGCGCGACGATCAGCAGCTTGGGGCCGCCCTCGACGCCCTTGCGCTTGAAATGCAGCAACTGCCCGAAGGGTTTGCGAAGCGCGATCTCTTCGTGGATCTCGACCGTCTTGCCGTCGATCGTGGTGAAATCCAGCCCGAAGGCGGGCTTGCCGCGTGGAGCCGCGGCATGCGCGAACACCTCCAGCGCGGAGCTGAGGATCTGCCCCCCGCCGAAATAGGAAAAGGGGTTGGCGGGGTTGCTGAGCACCCCTGCGCTGAAGTCGGCCATCGCGCTGGCACCGGCCAACAACGATTTCTGCATTTCATAAGCGTTGTACAACATACCGGACTTTCTAGCAGACAAATCTTATCTTAGCATCAAAGCTTATGCCGCACCGCCGCATTCGGCAATCCTCGCTTTCAATTGAACGTTTCGCGGGCGGTCAGGATCCACGTTGAGGGCAAGCCCGGTCCCTGCTAGGCGCAACGGCTATGGCAGACCCCCAAAACGCTTCCCCCAGCGAACCCGCCCAACGCAAGCTTAGCAGTCTGGCCATGGTGTGGCGCTATGCCCGCCATTATCCGGTGCAATTGGGGATCGCGCTCGGCGCGTTGCTCGTCACCTCGGCGACGACGATCTATATTCCCTGGACGTTCAAGTCGGTGATCGATCGCGGCTTCTCGCATGGCAGCGACATGGCGCATGTCGACCGCACTTTTTATCTGCTGTTCGCGGTGGTGCTGGTGCTGGGGATCGCCACGGCGATCCGCTTCTATTTCGTGTCATGGCTGGGCGAACGCACCGTCGCCGACGTGCGCATTGCGGTGCAGAACAATCTGCTCAACCTGACGCCGCGCTGGTTCGAGGAGAACCGCCCGTCCGAAATCGCCTCGCGCCTCACCGCCGATACCGGCCAGATCGAAATGGCGGTCGGCACCACCGTGTCGGTCGCGCTGCGCAATGTCATCACCGGGATTGGCGGAATCGTTTCGCTGTTCGTGCTCGCGCCCAAACTGGCCGGCATGATCCTGATCGGCATTCCGCTGACGCTGGTGCCGATCATCGTGCTCGGCCGCCGCCTGCGCACGCATTCGCGCACCAGCCAGGACCGCATCGCCGACATCGGCGCGATGGCGGTCGAGGTGTTTTCGGCAATGAAGATCGTTCAGGCGTTCGGGCAGGAACGGCGCGAGGCGGCGCGCTTCGCCGATGCCGTGACGCGCAGCTTCACCGCCGCCAAGCGCCGCATCTTCCTGCGCGCGCTGCTCACCGCCTTGTTCATCACGCTGATCTTCGGCGCGATCACGCTGTTGTTGTGGAGCACCGTCGCCGATGTCGCAGCGGGGCGGCTGTCGGCGGGGTCGCTGACCGCATTTCTGGCGACATCGGTGCTCGTCAGCGGTGCGTTCGGGTCGCTAAGCGAAGTCTATGGCGATTTGCTGCGCGCCTCGGGCGCGGCCGAGCGGCTGGCCGAATTGCTCGGTGAAAAGCCCGAAATCGCCGCCCCGGCCAAGCCGATCACGCTGCCGCAGCCGCCGCGCGGGACGATCGAGTTCGACCATGTCGAATTCCGCTACCCGACGCGGCCCGATGTGGCGGCGCTGCACGATTTCTCGCTGTCGGTCGCGCCGGGCGAAACCGTTGCCATCGTCGGCCCTTCGGGCGCGGGCAAGACCACGTTGTTCCAGTTGATCCAGCGTTTCTACGATCCTTCGACCGGCGCGGTGAAGATCGACGGCGTCGATTTGCGCACCGCCGACCCCGCCGAAGTGCGCGCGCGCATCGCGATGGTGCCGCAGGAGACGGTGATCTTCGGCGCCTCGGCGCGCGACAATCTGCGCTACGGCCGCTGGGACGCGCGCGACGACGAACTCTGGGCCGCCGCCGAAGCGGCCAATGCCGCCGAATTCCTGCGCAAATTGCCCGAGGGGCTCGACACCTTCCTCGGCGAGGGCGGCGCGCGGTTGTCGGGCGGGCAGCGCCAGCGCGTCGCAATCGCGCGCGCGCTGCTGCGCAACGCCCCGATCCTGCTGCTCGACGAAGCCACCAGCGCGCTCGACGCCGAGAGCGAACGCCTGGTCCAGGAAGCGCTCGAACGGCTGATGGCGGAGCGCACCACGCTCGTCATCGCGCACCGCCTCGCCACCGTCCGCGCGGCCGAACGCATCATCGTGATGAGCGACGGCCGCATCGTCGAACAAGGCTCACACGGCACGCTGGTTGAACAAAACGGCCTCTACGCCCGCCTCGCCAGCCTGCAATTCAGCGAAGCCGCCTGAACCGTGCGCTTCCCCTTCCGCTTGCGGGAGGGGTTGGGGGAGGGCATGATCCAGCCAAACCGCACGGAGCGACCGGCCCCTGCCCGACCGCTCCCGTCAGGCGGGAGGGGAGAGACATGCGCGATTTCGACATCATCGTTTTCGGGGCGACGGGCTTTACCGGCCGCCTGGTCGCCGAATATCTCGCGCACAGCGGCGCGCCGCGCTGGGCGATGGCGGGGCGCTCCGCCACCAAGCTGGCCGAAGTGCGCGATCTGATCGGCGCGCCCGCCGACACGCCGCTCCTCACCGCCGATTCCGAAAACCCCGCCAGCCTGCGTGGCTTGTGCGAACGCACCCAGGTCGTGCTCACCACCGTCGGCCCATACCAGCTTTATGGCAGCGATCTCGTGGCCGCCTGCGCCGAAACCGGCACCGCTTATGTCGACCTCTGCGGCGAACCCGCCTGGATGCGCCACATGATCGACGCGCACCACGCCACCGCGCAGCGCAGCGGCGCGCGCATCGTCTTTTCCTGCGGCTTCGATTCGATCCCGTTCGATCTCGGCGTGCTGACGCTGCAGGAGGCCGCCCGCGCCAAATTCGGCGCGCCCGTGCCGCGCGTGAAGGGCCGTGTGCGCAAAATGCAGGGCGGCTTTTCCGGCGGCACCGCGGCCAGCCTGAAGGCGACGCTCGCCGCCGCCGCCAAGAACCCCTCGATCCTCGGCCTGCTCACCAACCCGTTCGCGCTCACGCCGGGCTTTACCGGCCCGCATCAGCCGACCGGCCTGATCCCCGAATATGACCGCACGATCGAGGCGTGGGTCGCGCCCTTCATCATGGCGCCGATCAACACCAAGAACGTCCACCGCACCAACTTCCTGTTGGGCGAACGCTTCGGGGCCGACTTCGTCTATGACGAGATGATGGTCGCCCCCGGCCTTGGCGACATGGGCAAGGCTGCCGCCGAAGCGATCGCGCGGATCAACCCGCTTTCGAGTGACAAGGGCCCCAAGCCCGGCGAAGGCCCGTCCAAGGAAGAGCGCGACGCCGGTTTCTACGACCTGCTGTTCATCGGCGAGGGGCCGAAGGGCGAGCGCATCGATTGCGTCGTCACCGGCGACAAGGACCCGGGCTACGGATCAACCAGCAAGATGATCGCCGAAACCGCGCGCTGCCTGGTCGAGGATGTGGCGGGAGACGGTGGCATCTGGACGCCCGGCGCGCTCATGGGGCAAGTGCTGGCGGATCGGCTGCAGGCGAAAGCGGGGCTGACCTTCCGCTGCGGGTGAAGGCGCTCCACTCCCCTCACCGTTCGCCCTGAGCCCGTCGAAGGGCCCCTCTCCCCAAATGCCACGCCTGCGGTGAGAGGGAGCTTCGACAAGCTCAGCCCGAACGGAGGAAGGTTTACCCCCGCGCCTGCACAAAAGCGGGAACCGGCCCGATATCCTTGCCCGCCGCGCGCGCGACGGCGGCCGCCTGGTTGATGAAGTCCCACACCCGCTTGCTGAACCCGGCGTCGGCCTTGCCCTCCCACGCGCCCATATCGGCATAGAGCCGCGCCGAGCCTTCCCACATCGCCGGGGTGGCAACGCGGCTGAACGGTTCGAGCAAGGTGAACCACTCGCGCACGAACGCCAGCGCCGCATCGCTGGCCGGGTCGAGCGGCAAGGCCGCCTCGATCCGGTCGCTCAGCGCCCGCCACTGCGCCAGATAATCGGGGGTCGAGACTTGCGGAGCCGCCCCCATGTGCGCGTGCCACTCGGCCTGTTCTTCGGGCGTGTAATAGCGGTCGATCACGTCCTTCCACGCTTTTGCCTGATCGTTCATAACTGTATCTCCATCGCGGATCAGCGAGCAAAGTGTCGCGGCATCGAGCGGCTCGCCTCGGTTGATGCGGGACAATGCGGAATCGATCAGGGTGATGGCGTCGCCAATCTCCTGCGCCTGGACGGCCAGCCGCTTGGACTTGCTTCAGAAAAGTGGAGAGTTTTCCTGAGGTGAAAGGCAAACTCGATGACGAAGCAACGACGGTTTACAAAGGAATTCGAGGACGAGGCGGTCCGGCTGGTGGCGACCAGT
>NZ_JAFCWO010000005.1:0-198591 GCF_049897605.1 Sphingomonas sp. DC1600-2 | reverse complement strand
ACGGGAGTGGTCCATGGCCAAGGCCCAGTTCGCCGTCATCTTCGGCGAGCGCTTCATCAGGGCCATGGCGGCGTAATGTTCAACCGCCCGCCCACACACGGAAATCCTGACAGTGCCCGCTGCGGCTCAACCACGAAGCGATCCACGGCAATCTCGGCTTCGCCAGGCGCACGCACCGCATCGTGATGCACGCGCTCAGCGCGGTCATGCTCGGGTCGAACAACGCCGTCGCGTTCAACCATTTGCGCCACCACCGCCACCTCGGCACGCCGGAAGACACCGAAGGCGCGTGCGGCCGTATGACCTTCTGGCAAGTCCTGCGCGAAGGCCCCCGCTTCCCCTTACGCAATCACGCGGATGCGTGGCGGCACGGCACGCCCGCCTTGCGCCACCGGATGCGGATCGACTTCGCGCTCAACCTCGCCGTCATCGCCGCCGCGCTCGTCACGCTGCACCCGGTGCTGCTCTATCACGTCGCCGCGATGCTGGTCGCGCAGTGCCTGACCGCCCTGTTCGCGGTGTGGATCACCCACCACGATTGCGCCGAGGACGACATCGCCCGCACGCAGCGCTCACCCCTGGTCAATTTCGCGACCTACAACATGTTCCTCCACCTCGAACATCACCTCTACCCAGCGGTGCCGGTGCGGCGGCTCGGCATCCTCGCCCACCGCATCGCCGACGCCGCGCCCGAGGTGGCGGCGCGGGAACGGCTGGTGTTTCCGGAGGTGTGGGGGTGAGGAGGGGGCGGGCCGAAAATGATAGACCGCCGGCTTCGTCCAATTGCGGACATCCGACAAGCTGGTACGCTGGTTTCTGGAATGGGGATTCAGACGTGATCAGAACAGCGACCGCTTTCGCCGTCATTGCCTTTGTGGGATTTGGCTTCCCCGAGATGGCTCATGGCCAAGTGTTTTTCCCTCCATCTTTATCGAAACGAACAGTCTCGTGCGCGTGGTATCGCAGGGGCCATATGCCCATCATAAGCGACTTCGAGACTAAGTGGTTCTCCTCCCAGCTTGCTGCCGCGAAGGAACCATCGCTATTCAATCTGACGCGGCAGGGTCGTCCTTTCAACGACGTCGTACGATTTACTTGGTTGCCGACTTTTCATCATCCTGTGATCGTACGAATAGAAGGATTGAATTCAAACACGGCTCGCTTAGTAGCAAAGCAGCTTACGGGTGCCGGTGGCTATGATCCGGGGAAAATTGACAAAGAAATTGAGAGACAACTGACGCGCCAAGAGGTTAGCAATTTACGCAGCTTGATAGCGCGCACTCGTATTGCGAGCTTGCCAGCACGTATTTGCGACGGTGGAACCGATGGATCGCAATGGCTGATCGAGGTTACAGATCGTGATGGCTATCATTTTTTGAATCGATGGACGCCGGAGCAAGGCGAAGTGCATGAGTTCGGCCTTGCCGCTATCAAGCTGACCGGTTGGCAATTCAAAACAATCTACTGAACGACCGATTTCCACCAACCCCAGAAATCCGCTCTGTCCTACACACCGTCAATCTGTCAGCCTCGGCAAACCCGCTCTTTCAAACCGTCGACACCCCCAGACCAAGCGCCCAAAAAACGGCGCCGATGGTGCGACTCGTGTGACTTTAAGGCATCCCCAACCGCCCGCTTCCGCCGTCGTTGGTGTGACTCTCCTGTGACTTTAAGCCCCTCCCCGCGCCCGATCGACCTTTGCCACCCCGCCCCACCCCCGCTACAGCCCAGGCCATGACACACCAGATCCACATCATCGGCGGCGGCCTCGCCGGGTCGGAAGCCGCCTGGCAGCTCGCCGAGTCAGGCTTCCGCGTAAAGCTCTCCGAAATGCGCGGTTCCGGCGAGATGACCCCGGCGCATCAGACCGACGGCCTCGCCGAACTGGTCTGCTCCAACAGCTTCCGCTCGGACGATGCCGACAGCAATGCCGTCGGGTTGATCCATCAGGAAATGCGCACGCTGAACTCGCTGATCCTGCGCGAGGCCGACATCCACAAGGTCCCCGCCGGCTCGGCGCTCGCGGTCGATCGCGATCGCTTTTCGGACGGCGTCACCGCAGCGCTCGCCGCGCATCCCAACATCGAAATCGTGCGCGAACGCGTCGATGTGTTGCCCGATACCGGCCTGACGATCGTCGCCACCGGCCCACTCACCGCGCCCGCGCTCGCCGATACGATCGGCGAGGCGACCGGCAAGGACGCGCTCGCTTTCTTCGATGCGATCGCGCCGATCGTCCATTTCGACAGCATCGACATGGACGTGGCCTGGATGGCGTCGCGCTGGGACAAGGGCGATTCCAAGGATTACATCAACTGCCCGATGACGCGGGACGAATATCTCGCCTTCCACACCGGCCTGATGGAAGGCGAAAAGACCGAATTCAAGGAGTGGGAGGACGTCCCCTATTTCGAAGGCTGCATGCCGATCGAGGTCGCCGCGGCGCGCGGGGTGGATACGCTGCGCTATGGGCCGATGAAGCCGGTCGGGCTCGATGATCCGCGCACCGGACGCTGGCCTTACGCGGTGGTGCAATTGCGGCAGGACAATGCCAGCGGCACTTTGTGGAATATCGTCGGCTTCCAGACCAAGCTGAAGCATAGCGAACAGGTCCGCTTGTTCCGCACCATTCCCGGCCTGCAAAATGCCGAATTCGCGCGCCTGGGCGGTTTGCACCGCAACACCTTCATCCGCTCGCCCGAATTGCTCGATGAAACGCTGCGGCTGAAGTCGCGCCCCAATATCCGCTTCGCCGGGCAAATCACCGGCTGCGAAGGCTATGTCGAAAGCGCGGCGGTCGGGCTGATGGCCGGGCGCTTCGCTGCGGCGGAACTCGGCGGCAAAGCGATGACCCCGCCGCCGGTCACCACCGCGCTCGGCGCCTTGCTGCATCACATTACCGGCGCGGCGGTGGCCGAGACCTATCAGCCGATGAACGTCAATTTCGGCCTGTTCCCGCCGATCGAGGGCCGCACCAAAAAGGCCGATCGCAAGAAGATGTATACCGATCGCGCGCGCGCGGCGCTGGGGGAATGGTTGGCGACGAGGTGAGCCTCAGCTTTCCTCGGCGCTCGCCGGAGGAGCCGCAGGCGGGCAATCGCGCCGAACGCGCGGGGCCTTGCGCTTGGGCGCGGTGCTGACGAACTCGGCCGGCGTCATCGCGCCCGATTTGTCCTTGTCGGCCTCGGCGAATTTGGTTTCGGTCTTCACCGCCCATTCGTCGAACGACAGCACACCGTCATGGTTGGTATCGAGCTTGGCATAAGCCTTGCGGCGCGGCGCGAGATACTCCTCGCGCGTCACCTTGCCGTCGCGATCCTTGTCGTAGCGGTCGAAGCGCTTCTGCTCGCGGGTCTTGTCGCTCGCCTCGGGCACGGTTGCGGGCAGCGCACCGCCTTCAGTCGTCTGCGTCAGTGCTAGCGGGGCAGACGGCAAGGCCGCCACCGATCGCGCACCGCGGTTGAACAGCAGCATTCCCGCCGCGACCAGCGCCAGCGTCGCCAGCCCCCCCACCAGATATCGCCACATCGCGCCCTCCCCCGAGTCCCATGAGAGGGTATCGCGTCCAAGCGCGCGGCGGAAGCCTAGCGACCGGTAAAACGATGCCAGGCAAGCCGCGCAACCCGTCGCGGGGCACCGACCGGAGGCGATACGCCCGACGGGAGCGAGAGGTCCATCCGCGCAAGGTGCGCGAGCGCACCGAGCGCGCGGGCGGCGGGGCTCCAGCGCTGTCGGGTGGCGTCGGCCAGCGCCGTCGCCGCCATCTCGGCAGGAAGCAGCGCCGCCGCATCGCGCGCGTGGCGCGACAGATCGGCAAGGGCCCATCCCGCGCCCGCCGCCGCCAGCGGATCGCGCGCCGTCGCACCAAGGATCTGCCCCGCCACGGCAAACAAACCCTCGCCCCGCGCGGCGGCATAAGCCTCCAGCACCGGCCTGGTCAGCGGGTCGGGGTCGAGCAACACCTCCCAGCCGTCGATCATCCCGGCCAGCGTAGCGCCCGAGATTCCGCGCGGCAGCACCTCTGCCGCGAGCGCTTGCAACACCGGCTGCGCGGGTGGTGGGGCCGTGTCGAGCGCGACCAGCGCCTCATGCCACCAGGTCAGCCGCATCTGCCCGACCAGCGGCTCGCGCGTCGTGCGCAGGATTTGCCCCAACGTGTCGTCCAACGCGAGCACCGCCGCGAGCGCGGCACGGCTCCGCTGCGGCGCATAGGACAAAGCGAGCATACGCTCCGGGTTGGTCCGGTAGATCATTGCGCGCGGTTGGGCCGGTACGGGTTACCGCCGATTAACCAAACTCGTTCAAAACCGGTTATCGCCTTTCGGGGCATAGCGGAGACAAGCCGGATTCCGGTTCGACTTTGGGGCACTTGAACTATGCGGGGGAACCCACCGAACACGATGGCGACGCCACCCGGCTTTATGTCGGCTCTGGCGCGCGATGTGCGCGGCAACACCCTGGCCATGATGGCGATGTTCCTGATTCCGCTGTCAGGGCTGGTCGGTTCGGCGGTCGACATCAGCCGTCTCTATGTCGTCAAGGCGCGATTGCAGCAAGCGTGCGACGCGGGTGCGCTGGCCGGGCGTAAGTTCATGGTTGATCCCGGCCCTGACCTCGACGCCAATGCGACGACGCAGGCGCAAAACTTCTTCGCCAACAATTTCAAGAAGGACAATCCCGCCGCTGGGACGCTCGGCTTTATGAACACCAGCGCGGTGACCTTCACGCCGACTCGCACCACCGACAATCAGGTGGCGGGCACGGCATCCGCATCGGTGCCGATGACAATCACCAAAATGTTCGGCACATCTTCGGTCGCGCTCAATGTGGGATGCCAGGCGCGCTTCGACGTCGCCGATACCGACATCATGTTCGTGCTCGACACCACCGGCTCGATGGCCTGCTCACCGAGCGGCTCTGATTCGTGCGGGACGGGAACCTACACCTACACCCGTCCGTCCGGGAGCGGCGGCGTTCCCGGCTATGCCGGCACCACTGGCGTAGCTACTAGCGAATTGTACCAGAACGGGGTCAACGCCTCGCGCATCGAAGCGCTGCGCAAGGCGGTGCTCAGCTTCTACGACACCTTCGCCGCCAATGCCGACCCAAGCACCAAAATCCGCTACGGCTTTGTCACCTATAGTTCGAGCGTCAATGTCGGACAGGCGATCCTCGACAAATCGTCGAGCTATCTGGTGGGGTCAGGCGGGACGTCCGATACCGCTAAGTATCAAAGTCGGCATGTCTATGCGGACTATGTCGTGTCCTACACCGAAACTGCCAACAACAAGACGCAGGCGAACTGCACCGACCCGGCCGTGCGGGTGCCATCGACCGCGCTCACCTATGATCCCTCGACCGGTAACGCGACGAGCACCTACGACGAATGGGTTGCTAAATCGAGCAAGAGCAGCACCAAAGTCTGCAAGACCCGCGTCGATACGCTGGGACCCAAATATGAATATAAGCAACTCGCCTGGGATGTGAGTTCGCTCGTCGCCGGCAACACCATTACCGATCCTACCAAGGTCATGGGCCAGACGACGAGTTGGATCGGCTGCGTCGAAACCAAGGTCGACAGTCCTGGGGCCTCAAGCTTTACGACCAGCAACCTGCCATCGGAACTCAATCCCGATCTGACCCCGGCAAAGAACGCCGGTGGCTCGACCGACACCCGCTGGTGGCCGCATTTGCAGGACCTCGAATATGTCCGCAACAATTGGAACACAGGAACCGATTATTCGAACGGCGATGATACGTCTGGTCATCGCAACTATGGGGCCGATCCAAAAGTCTCGGACACCTCGCTGCGCGACAACGGCTATGTGACCTGCGGAAAGCCCGCCAAGCGGCTGGGCGTGATGACCCGGACGGACGTCAGCAACTACCTTTACGCCAATGATTTCGTCCCGATGGGCGGCACCTATCACGATACCGGCATGATCTGGGGCACGCGTCTGATTTCGCCGACCGGGCCATGGGCGAGCGACACCGCCGCCTGGCCCAATCGCAACACGCCCAACCGCGTCATCATCTTCCTGACCGATGGCAACATGGCGCCGAACGACGAAATTTACGGCATGTACGGTGTCGAGTCGTTCGACCAGCGCGTGGCCGGCACAAGCGGGTCGAGCCTGACCGATCTGCACAATGCCCGCTTCCTCGCGGAATGCGCAGCCGCGAAGGCGCGCAACATCGATGTATGGACCGTATCAATTGCCGCATCTGCGAACACGCAATTGACCTCGTGCGCCACCACCTCCGCGCAAGCGCTTGCCACCACCGATGGCACCGGCCTGTCGACCGCCTTCGCCAGTATCGCCAAGCGGCTGGCGATGCTCCGGCTCACGCGATGACGTGGAACCTATTCCTCAGGCTGACGCGTGACCGGCGTGGCGCTACGGCGATCGAATTCACGATCCTTGCGCCGGTGATGTTGCTGTTGATGACCGGCCTCGGTGACCTGACCTATCAGGTTTACGTACAATCGGTGCTCAACGGTGCCGTGCAAAAGGCTGCGCGCGATTCGGGCATCGAGGGCGGAGCAGCCAATGTCGCGACGATCGACGCCGCTGTGCAAAGCATCGTGCAGCAAGTCGCGCCACGCGCAACCTTTGTCTCGACCCGTAAAAGCTATGACAGTTTTTCCGAGGTTGCGCCCGAACCCTTCACCGATAGCAACCACAATGGTGTGCGCGACCCCGGCGAATGCTTCACCGATGAAAATGGAAACGGGTCGTGGGACGCAGACCCCGGTGTCAGCGGGCAAGGCAGTGCCAGCGCGGTCACGCTCTACACGATGACAGCGAGTTATCCGCGCGTCTTTCCCGTCGCCGGACTGTTGGGCTGGTCCTCCAGTACGACGATCAGCGCCTCAACTTTGCTGAAGAATCAGCCCTATGCCACTCAGACTACCAACGCCAACGTTACGATCTGCACATGATAGTACGCCGTACCCGCAGCACCACCATGCGTCCGCTACTCCGCCTCGCCAGTGCGCGCAGCGGCGTAGCGATGCTCGAATTTGCGTTGGCCTTGCCGATTGTAATCGGGGTCGGTGCCTATGGGTTGGAAGTGTCCAACCTGGCATTGCTCAATTTGCGGGTCAGCCAGATTGCCCTCAACCTTGCTGACAATGCCTCGCGCGTCGGCACCTACAGTTCGCTATCAACCCAGCAAATGCGCGAGGTGGATGTGAACGACGTGCTGCAAGCCGCGCGCTATCAAGGCAGCAGCATCAACCTCAGCACCAACGGCCGCATCATCCTGTCGAGCCTGGAAAATGTCCAGCAAAGCTATGACACGGCAGCCGTGCAACGCATCCACTGGCAGCGATGTCTGGGGATGAAAAGCGGCACGGGCTACGATTCAAGCTACGGCACCACCACGATCACCGACGGCACCGATGCAACCGTCGCCAATGACGGCACGCTGGCGCCCTCCGGGATGGGCGAGGCTGGATCGATGGTAAACGCACCCGCCGGCTATGGTGTGATGTTCGTCGAGATCAACTATCTGACCAAGCCGCTGTTCGGCACATGGCTGACCAGCCCGGCCCGGCTGCATTATGTTGCGTCGTTCATCGTCCGAGACCGGCGCGATTATGCGCAGCTCTACAACCCGTCATCCTCGACCAAGATGACCTGCAATCTCTACACCAGCTAACGAGGACTGGCCCCCTTTGCGTCAGGCGCAAAGGGGGCGATTCGGGTAGCTTAGCTCAAGCGCGGTACAAAACCGACTTCACCCCAGCGATGATCTTGTCGGCGCTGACCAGCATCAGCTTTTCGAGGTTCGCCGCATAAGGCATCGGCACGTCCTCGTTGGTGACGCGCAGCACCGGCGCGTCGAGGTCGTCGAAACCCTGTTCCATGCACACCGCCGAGATTTCCGACGCGATCGAGCAGGTCGGCCAGCCTTCTTCGACCACCACGACGCGGTTGGTCTTCTTCAGGCTCTTGAGCACCGTCGCGGTGTCGAGCGGGCGCAGCGTGCGCAGGTCGATCACCTCGGCGTCGATCCCCTCGCCCGCCAGCGTTTCGGCGGCTTCGAGCGCGAGCCCGACGCCGATCGAATAACTGACCAAGGTCACGTCCTTGCCCTCGCGCATGGTCCGCGCCTTGCCGATCGGCAGCACGTAATCGTCGAGCTTGGGCACTTCGAAGGTGCGGCCGTAAAGCAGCTCATTCTCGAGGAACACGACGGGGTCCTCGGTGCGGATCGCCGCCTTCAGCAAGCCCTTGGCGTCGGCCGCATCATACGGCGCGATCACAATCAGGCCGGGAACGCTCGCATACCAGGGACCATAATTCTGGCTGTGCTGCGCGCCGACGCGGCTGGCCGCACCGTTGGGACCGCGGAATACCACCGGGCAGCGCATCTGCCCCCCCGACATATAATTGGTCTTGGCGGCGGAATTGATGATGTGGTCGATCGCCTGCATCGCGAAGTTGAAGGTCATGAACTCGACGATCGGGCGCAGACCGCCCATCGCCGCGCCGGTGCCGATGCCGGCAAAGCCATATTCGGTGATCGGCGTGTCGATCACGCGCTTGTCGCCAAACTCGTCGAGCAGGCCCTGCGTAACCTTATACGCGCCCTGATATTGCGCGACTTCCTCGCCCATCACGAACACGCGCGGATCGGCGCGCATTTCCTCGGCCATCGCATCGCGCAGCGCCTCGCGCAGCGTCATCTTGACCAGCTCGGTCCCTTCCGGGATCTCGGCCGGCACGGGCGTGTCGGCATTGGTCTTCAGTGGCTCGGGCGTCGTGGTCTTGCCCTCGCCCGTACCGGTTTCCTCGGCCTCAGTGACTTGGGCTGGAGTGGGGGCTGCGGCAGGAGCGGTCGGCGCGGCGGCCGGAGTCGAAGCATCCTCTCCTTCGGCGAACAGCGTGGCAATGACGGTGCCGACCTTCACATTGTCGGTGCCTTCGGCGACGAGGATCTTGCCGATCGTGCCTTCGTCGACAGCTTCGAATTCCATCGTCGCCTTGTCGGTCTCGATCTCGGCCATGATGTCGCCCGATTTGACGACATCGCCTTCCTTGACCAGCCATTTGGCGAGGGTGCCTTCCTCCATCGTGGGGGAAAGCGCGGGCATCTTGATTTCTACGGCCATTAGTAGGTTTCCACCAGCACGTCGGTATACAATTCAGAGGCCTCAGGCTCGGGCGTCTGTTCGGCGAAGTCGGCCGCTTCGTTGACGATCTTGCGGATTTCCTGCTCAATCGCCTTCAGTGCGTCTTCCTTGATGCCCTGCGCATCGAGCAGCTTCTTGACGTGATCGATCGGGTCGGACTTGTCGCGCACCGCCTGCACTTCGTCGCGCGAGCGGTATTTGGCGGGGTCGGACATCGAGTGGCCGCGATAGCGATAGGTCTTCATCTCCAGGATGATGGGCCCCTTGCCCGCGCGCACCCACGCCAGCGCTTCCTCGGCGGCACCGCGGCAGGCCAGCACGTCCATGCCGTCGACCTGAATGCCGGGAATGCGGAAGCTCTCGCCGCGCTTGTACAACTGGTCCTCGGCAGACGAGCGGTTGACGCTGGTGCCCATCGCGTACTGGTTGTTCTCGATCACATAGATGATCGGGAGCTTCCACAGCTCGGCCATGTTGAACGATTCGTAGACCTGGCCCTGATTGGCCGCGCCGTCGCCGAAATAGGCGACCGCGACGCCGCCATCCTCATTATATTTGTGCGCAAAGGCGAGGCCCGTGCCGAGCGAAACCTGCGCGCCGACGATGCCGTGGCCGCCGTAAAATTTCTTTTCGGTCGAGAACATGTGCATCGAGCCGCCCTTGCCGCGCGAGATACCCGCACCGCGCCCGGTCAGCTCGGCCATGATGACCTTGGGGTCGATGCCGTAAGCGAGCATATGGCCATGATCGCGATAGCCGGTGATGACCGAGTCCTTCTCGCCATCGAGCGCGGACTGCAGCCCGACCGCAACGGCTTCCTGGCCGATATACAGATGGCAGAAGCCGCCGATGAAACCGAGGCCATAAAGCTGGCCCGCTTTCTCTTCGAAGCGGCGGATCATCAGCATCTGCTTGTAGAATTCGAGCAGCTCCTCGGTCGAGGCCTCGTACAATTTGGGCTCGTCAGGGCGCTCGCGGTTCGGCACCGGGGGTTGTGCCTTTACGGCGGCGGGAGCTTTTGCCACGTCTGGAAGACCTCATGACCTGGGGAGAGGAACGCGAGCCTATAGGCGCGATCCGGCGGGTTTATCAATCGCCTCCGTAAAACCTTCGGGTGAGCAGAAGTTTCCTCGCCCCAAGCAACTCCACGATTGCCCCGCGCGCGCTGCAGCGCTTAAGGCCAAATACGATGGACGCAGCACCCCACCCCCTCCGAATCCCACAGTTCCGCGCTTATTGGGCGGCGCGCTTTTCGATGACGATCGCGCAGAACGCGATGATCATCGTCATCGGCTGGCAAACCTATACCATCGCCCGCACGACGATGTCCCCCGCCGGTGCCGCCGCACAGCTCGGGCTGATCGGGCTGCTGCAGTTCATTCCCCTGTTCGTGACAACACCGATCACCGGCTGGGTCGCCGACCGATTCGACCGGCGCTGGATCACACGCTGCACGGTGACGCTGCAGGCACTGTGCGCGCTGACGCTGGCGCTCGTTACGTATACCGAGGGTATGACGCTGCCGGTGCTGTTCTCGATTGCGGTGTTGCTCGGCGTCGGGCGAGCTTTTGCCGGACCGGCGTTCGGAGCACTGGCTCCCAACCTGGTGCCGCGCGCAGTGCTGCCGACGGCGATCGCGCTGAGCTCGATCTCGTGGCAGATCGGCACGATCATCGGACCGGCGATCGGCGGCTTCGCGTATGCTGCCGCCCCCTGGGGGGCGTATGCGGTGGCGACCGCGCTGTTCCTGACCGCGCTGCTCGCGCTGTTCACGATCGGCCCCGTGCCGCGCTCGATCACGCCAAGCAAGGCGCACCCGATTCGCCAGATCATCGATGGCCTGGCCTATGTCGGCCAGAACAAGCTCGTGCTGGGGGCGATCACGCTCGATCTGTTCGCCGTGTTTCTGGCCGGGACCAGCGCCTTGCTGCCCATCTACGCGCACGACATCCTGAAGGTCGGGCCGCAAGGGCTGAGCCTGCTCGCCTCCGCCCCCGCCGCCGGCGCGTCGGTGGTCGCCTTGTTCTTCTCGTTCCGCCCGATCAAGACCAATGTCGGCCCCAAGATGCTGGGCGCGGTGCTCGTCTATGGCACGGCGACGGTGGTGTTCGGCCTGTCGCAGATCATGGCGCTCAGCCTCATCGCGCTGGCGGTGGCGGGGGCAGCCGACATGTTCTCGGTCTATATCCGCCAGTCGCTGATTACGCTGCACACCCCCGACGACAAACGAGGGCGCGTCGGCGCGGTGTCGCAGCTCACCATTTCCGCGTCGAATGAACTGGGCGAAGCCGAATCGGGCTTCCTCGCCTCGGCGCTTGGGCCGGTCGGCGCGGTGCTGGTCGGCGGCGGCGGCGCGATTGTAGTCACGATCCTGTGGACCTATCTCTTCCCCAGCATCCGCAACGCCAAGACTTTCGACCCGCCCAAAAGCCCGCAAGATTCCCGCGATCTCGAACTGGAGGCCACGCCATGAAAGCCAACACGATCCTCGACACGATCGGCAACACGCCGCACATCCGCGTCCAGAAGCTGTTCCCGGGGGCCGAAGTCTGGATCAAGTCCGAACGCTCCAATCCGGGCGGATCGATCAAGGACCGCATCGCGCTCGCCATGATCGAGGCCGCCGAAAAGGACGGCCACCTGAAGCCCGGCGGCACGATCATCGAGCCGACTTCGGGCAATACAGGCGTCGGCCTGGCGATGGTCGCGGCGGTCAAGGGCTATAAGCTCGTGCTGGTCATGCCCGAGAGCATGAGCCTCGAACGCCGCCGCCTGATGCTGGCTTACGGCGCGACCTTCGATCTGACCCCGCGCGAAAAGGGCATGAAGGGCGCGATCGAGCGTGCCCTCGAACTCGTCGACCAGACGCCGGGTGCCTGGATGCCGCAGCAATTCGAAAACCCTGCCAATATCGACATCCACACCCGCACCACCGCGATCGAAATCCTCAACGACTTCCGCGATACCCCGATCGACGTCATCATCACCGGCGTCGGCACTGGCGGCCACATCACCGGCGTGGCCGAGCGGTTGAAGCAGGAATGGCCGAATCTGAAGGTCTATGCGGTCGAGCCTGCAGCCTCGCCCGTCATCTCGGGCGGTACGCCCGGGCCGCACCCGATCCAGGGCATCGGCGCGGGCTTCGTCCCCGCCAACCTCCACACGCAGTCGATCGACGGTGCGATCAAGGTCGAGGCCGCCGACGCCAAGGCGATGGCGCGTCGCTCCGCCGCCGAGGAAGGAATCCTGGTCGGGATCAGCTCGGGTGCAACGCTCGCCGCGATCGCGCAGAAACTGCCCGAGCTTCCCGCAGGCTCACGCGTGCTCGGCTTCAACTACGACACGGGCGAACGCTATCTGTCGGTTCCCGACTTCCTGCCCGAAGGTTGATGTCGCAGTAA
Source organism: Sphingomonas sp. DC1600-2 (assembly GCF_049897605.1). NCBI lineage: Bacteria > Pseudomonadati > Pseudomonadota > Alphaproteobacteria > Sphingomonadales > Sphingomonadaceae > Sphingomonas > Sphingomonas sp. DC1600-2. The sequence continues at coordinate 186,048 of NZ_JAFCWO010000005.1, read as the reverse complement.
CCCTTTTTCTGCGGTATAAGGCGTTCCGACGGGCGGGGGTCCGTCGGGGGCCAGTCATGCGTAAAATAATGATTTTCGTCAGCGTGCTGCTGGCGTTGTTCCAGATGTATTCGATGGTGGCTACGGGCGGCAGGGACAAAGCACCAACGGCAGCGAGCGTTGTCGCCGTAGCCCCGCGGGCGGTATTGGCCGCTGCCAGCGCCCCCAATGCCCCACAAATGGCACCAATCGTAGCCTCCGCATCCCCTCCCCAAAGCTGTTACCGCCAATATCAGACGAAGTTCCAGCAATGCCGCGCAGCCGACGAAGCCTGCCACCTCAATGCCGCGGACCAATGGGATCTGTGCGAGGCAACGGGCCTTTGGCCCAAATAACAGCTAAACCGAGCTGTATGGGATCGAATCCGGGCGCGCGCGGTGGCGTCCGGAATCGAGACATAGTGCGCCGTCGCGCGACGGCGTTTCAGTTTCCCTGCAGACTAGGCTAAAGCCGCCCGCAATCGTCGGAAAGGAGCTGGTCCTGTCCGACGTCCTCCGTAACAAAGCTGCTTTTGACCTCCATGCTCCCTCCCTTGCGCCCTGGCCATATGCTGCGCGCGATCGTGCTGCTGATCGCCGCAATGGCGATCCTGATACCCGCACTGATCGTGCATTTTGCCCCGCCGGTCGTCCGGCACCTCGTTGCACACCCCCTGCCGACGCGCGTGGTGCCGCAAGCCGAGGTGCCGCCCGTCGAGCCCGTCGCCTTCGAGGATCTCGATCCCGACGAAGCGCGCGCGTTCAACGCCAGCGTCCCGTTCGTCGAAGGCCCCAACCCGGCGGCCCGCCCCTTCCGTTTGCCAGGAGACGCCCCCCAGCAAGCCCGTGCGATCGACTGTATGGCGGCGGCAGTCCTGTATGAGGCCGGGGACGATCCGGTCGGGCAGCGTGCGGTGGCACAGGTCGTCATCAACCGCGTTCGCCACCCCGCCTTTCCCAAGACGATCTGCGGCGTGGTGTTCCAGGGGGCGGAACGACCGACCGGTTGCCAATTCACGTTCACCTGCGACGGAGCGTTGGTGCGACACCATTGGGCAGATGCCCAATGGGCACGCGCGCGCTCGGTCGCAATGGCGGCGCTGAACGGTGCCGTGTTCAGGCCGGTCGGCCATGCCACGCATTACCACACGAACTGGGTCGTGCCGTATTGGCAGTCGAGCCTGGACAAGATTGCTGCGGTCAACACGCACCTGTTTTTCCGCTGGACCGGCTGGTGGGGCACGCCACCTGCGTTCAATCGCCATGTTTCGGCCGACGAGCCCATCATCGCCGCGCTCGCCGCCTATTCCGAAGCGCATCGCGGCATCGACACCGTCGTCGCGCCGGAGGGGGGCGTGGCGGTTGACGCAGCCGCAGCCGCCGCCCCACTCCCCCGCTCTTTGCCGGGGGATGCAAACAGCTTCCTGCTGACGCTAGACCCCGCCACGCTGTCGCCCGATGGCTTTGCACAGCTTGCGGCGCGCGCATGCGCAGATCGCCCTTATTGCAAGGTGATGGGCTGGACCGACCCGACCAAGACTCCAACGGCGCTGCCGCTGCAACCCGCGCAAATTGCCGCAATGTCGTTCAGCTACCTGCGCGATCAAGCCCATGGCTATGACAAGGCGTTGTGGAATTGCCGGGAGTTTCGGCGGTCTTTGCCCGCGCAGTGCATGAAGGCGCAAACCTTCCTGACCGCCGTCGCTGTCGTCCCGGAAAATGAGGCCCCGGCGGCCGTCGCCGCGGGCGCGCAAACGGCAGCCGCGCGCAGCTCGGTACCGGTACTCCCCGATGGCCTTGCAGGCGTGCGCCGCAAGGTGGAAACGCCTGCGGCAAAACCATCGCCGCCAACCAAAACGCCGCCGCCAGTTGCGACGGGAGGTAGCGAAGCGCGCTAACGCGTCGCCGGGCCGATGACATTCACCGGTGCCCCCCCGGCACGGTGGAGGGGGGCGCGATGCGCCCCCTTCCTTTACGCGGCCTCGAACATCTCCGGCGGCAGCGCCATCAATGCTTCCGCGCCCGCCTCGATCTTGCGGCGCAGCGCACCCGCCTCGGGCATGATCCGCTCGGCGAAGTAGCGCGCGGTCACCAGCTTGGCATCGAGGAAGGCTGCATCGCCCTCGCCCGCGGCCTTCAGCTTGGTCGCCGCCGTCACCATCCGCAGCCACATCAGGCCAAGCGCGACGATGCCCATCAGGTGCATGTAGCTGTGCGCCCCGGCTCCGACATTGTCGGGGTTCTTCATGCCGTTCTGGAGGAACCACAGCGTTGCCTGCTGCAACTCGCCATTGGCCTTTTCCAGACGCGCCGCAAAATCGGCGGTTGCTGGATCTGCCTTGCCCGCCGCCACTTCATCCGTGACGACCTTGAACAACGCCTGCACCGCACGGCCGCCATTCTGGGCGAGCTTGCGGCCGACCAGGTCCATCGCCTGCACGCCGTTGGTGCCTTCATAGATCATCGCGATGCGCGCATCGCGGACATATTGCTCCATGCCCCATTCGGCGATGTAGCCATGGCCGCCATAAACTTGCTGCGCATTGGTCGCGATGTCATAGCCCTTGTCGGTGCCATAGCCCTTGATCACCGGGGTCAGCAGCCCGACCAGATCGGCGGCGAGTTGCTTTTCCTCGTCCGTAGCGGCGGCATGTTCCAGATCGACTTGCAGCGCCGCCCACAGGCACAAAGCGCGCAAGCCCTCGGTCAGCGCCTTGGCTTCCATCAGCATCCGGCGGATGTCGGGATGGACGAACAGCGGATCGGCTTTCTCGCTGGGTTCCTTCGGGCCGGTCAGCGCGCGACCCTGACGACGATCCTGGGCATATTGCACCGCGTTCTGATACGCGACTTCGGCCACGGCCAGGCCCTGCAGACCGACGCCGAGGCGTGCCGCGTTCATCATGATGAACATCGCGGCCAGGCCCTTCATCTCCTCGCCGACCAGCCAGCCGATCGCGCCGTCATAGTTCATCACGCACGTCGAATTGGCGTGGATGCCCATCTTGTGCTCGATCGAGCCGCAGGTGACGGCGTTGCGCGCGCCGAGGCTGCCATCGTCCTCGACCATGAACTTGGGCACCACGAACAGCGAAATGCCCTTCGAGCTTTCCGGCGCGCCCGGCGTCTTGGCCAGCACGAGATGGATGATGTTCTCGGTCAGGTCATGCTCGCCCGACGAAATGAAGATCTTGGTGCCAGTAATGGCGTAGGAACCATCGCCCTGCGGCTCGGCGCGGGTGCGGATCAGGCCGAGGTCAGTGCCGCACTGCGGCTCGGTCAGGTTCATCGTGCCGCCCCATTTGCCGCTGACCATGTTGGGGACGTACTTAGCCTTCTGCTCGTCCGAGCCCTTGACCAGCAACGCCGCGATCGCACCGTGCGTCAGCCCGGGATACATGGCGAATGCCATGTTGGAGGAGATCATGAATTCCTGAAACGCGGTCGAAACGACGTGCGGCATCGCCTGCCCGCCAAACTCCTCCGGCGCGCTGAGCGTGCCCCAGCCCGATTCGACGAACGCGTCATAGGCTTCCTTGAAACCCTTGGGCGTGGTGACCGATCCGTCGTCATGGCGGGTGCAGCCTTCCTGATCGCCCGAATGATTGAGCGGGAACAGCACCTCGGCGACGAACTTGCCGCCCTCGTCCAGCACGGCATCGACCACATCGGGCGTTGCATTCTGGAAGCCGGGCAGATCGGCATAAGCCGGAAGGCCGACCACATGATCGAGCACGAAGCGAACATCACGAGCAGGGGGCGTATATTTCGGCATGGGGTTCAGTCCTTCAGGCGGCCTTGTGCGCCATTGGTTTCAAGCAAGGTGACGAAGTCGGCAAGTTCGGTAATCGCCGCATCGATATCGTGTTTTTGCGACTGGAGCAGCGCCATGCGCTCCCGACACCGCGCGATGGTGGTTGCCTTCTGCACCTGGCGACCATCGCCAATGTCGTACAGGTCGATCATTTCGCGAATCTCGCCGAGACTGAAGCCAACGCGCTTGCCCCGCAAAATCCAGGCAAGCCGCGCGCGATCGCGCTGCGAGTAGATGCGCGAGGTGCCGCGCCGCTCAGGCGCGATCAGCCCCTCGTCCTCGTAAAAGCGCAACGCCCGTGCGGTTACGCCGAATTCGGCCGACAAATCGGAAATGGAAAAGTGATCGCGCGTCGGGTGGCGATCGATCACGGCATAGGCTGGACCGCTAGGCATGAGCGACAAATAGTTTACCCTTACGTGAACGTCAAGCTCAACCGCCGCCAGCGCAAAGCAACCGGCCCCGGCTATCGCGCAAGGTCGATGCCTCCGAGATCGACTCGCTGAGCCGTGCCACATCCAGTGCAGCGATCGACGCGCGATGGATGCAGACCTTTTGGCATCCATCGGGCACGCGCGGCGGAAAGACGATCCGGTCCCCCTCGAAACGGGCATCGAAGCTGCAGGCCGAATCGCCGCCTTCCCCGCCGCGATCCAAGGTGATGTGCAGCGTTTCCCCGACTCGAGTCACGGTGCCAGACCCGCCGCAATTCTGCTGGTCGTCATAATCGACAAACACGCCGATGCGGTACGCCGTTGCGCTCGGCACGATGCAAACGCGGTCGCTTTCGCGCGCATACAGACCCGTAATGTCGGTGCTGGCGGGGTCGGGGATGACGCCCGCCTGGATGGCAGCGGCCTCCAGCCCGACCGGGGTCGGCGTGGCCGCAGGCTTGGGCTCAGCGCGGTGACACCCGCCTAGAACGAGGACCAGCAGCAGCGCGGCCCGCTTCACGCGGCCGACACCAACCGATCGCCGTCGATTCGACGATAGAAGCAGCTCCGCTCGCCCGTGTGGCAAGCCGGGCCCGCGGGGTCGACGATCAGCCACACGGCATCCTGATCGCAATCGATGCGAATGTCGGCCACGCGCAATACATGGCCCGACGTCTCGCCCTTCTTCCACAGCGCGGAGCGGCTGCGCGACCAGAAATGCGCCTCGCCGCTTTCGACCGTCAACCGCAGCGCCTCGGCATTCATATGGGCGAGCATCAGCACATCGCCCGACACGCGGTCGGTCGCGACCGCCGTGATCAAGCCAGCGGAATCATATTTGGGGTCCAGCACCAGGCCGGTTTCGCGAAGGTCTGCCATGCCGCAGGTCTAGCGCCCGCAGCCGCCCCCGTCATCCTTCCGCTGTCATTCGGCGCGAATCGCCTTGATCAGTTCGGCTTTGGTCATGCGCGAGCGCCCGACAACGCCGATCTCCCGCGCCTCCTCCAGCAGGTCGCTCTTGGTGCGCTGGTCCAGCGTCCCGCCGCGATGGCGGAGTGTGCCCGCCGCTTTGGCGTTGGCGATTCGCGCCGCCTTCTGCTCAGAGGCCCCCTGTTTGCGCAGCGCTTCGTAGAGTTCGTCGTCCTTCACGCTGGGTCCGTGATCCTTCGCCATGCTCAATCTCCCGCGACCGATAACAAACTTTCCCGCAAAGCCGCCGAAACGAACAATGCGACCAATCGCTCCCCATCATGTGACAAAAGCGCGACAAACCGAATGGCGCTCCCTATATGCCGCCTCGAAGCTCTACCCTCCCCCAAAGGGCCCCCATGCTGACAACCAATCCGTTCGACGTCTCCCAAGATGGAGACACGCTGCATGAAGAGTGCGGCATTTTCGGTATCTCTGGCGCAGCCGATGCGGCGCGCCTGGTCGCACTGGGGCTGCACGCGCTCCAGCATCGCGGCCAGGAAGCGGCCGGCATCACCAGCTTTGACGGCACCGAATTCCACACCCACCGCGCGATGGGCCATGTCGCGGGCAATTTCGACCGCGAAGAGGTGATGGTCCCGCTGCGCGGCAGCGTCGCCTGCGGGCATGTGCGCTATTCGACCACTGGCGAAACCGCGCTGCGCAACGTCCAGCCGCTCTATGCCGATCTCGCCTCGGGCGGCTTCGCGATCGCGCATAACGGCAATATTTCCAACGCGATGCGGCTGCGGCGCGATCTCGTGCGGCGCGGTTCGATCTTCCAGTCGACCAGCGACACTGAGACGATCATTCACCTCGTCGCCACTTCCAATTACCGTACGGTCGTCGACAAGTTCATCGATGCACTCAAGCGTGTCGAAGGAGCCTATTCGCTGATCGTGATGACGCCCGAGGGCATGATCGCCTGCCGCGATCCGCTCGGCATCCGCCCGCTGGTGATGGGCAAGATCGAACAATCGGACGGCAGCGAGGCGGTAATCTTCGCTTCCGAAACGGTTGCGCTCGACGTGGTCGGTGCGACCTTCGTCCGCTCGATCGAGCCAGGCGAGCTGGTGATGGTCAAAGGCAGCGAGATCACCTCGCACAGCCCGTTCGCGCCGGTCGCGCCGCGCCCGTGCATCTTTGAATTCGTCTATTTCTCGCGCCCCGATTCGATCTCGGAGGACCGCAGCGTCTACACCGTGCGCAAGGCGATCGGCGCGCAGCTCGCGATCGAAAGCCCGGTCGAGGCGGATCTGGTGATCCCGGTTCCCGATTCGGGGACCCCGGCGGCGCTGGGTTATGCGCAGGAATCGGGGATTCCGTTCGAACTGGGCATCATCCGCTCGCATTATGTCGGCCGCACCTTCATCCAGCCGGGCGACAAGGTCCGCCACTTGGGCGTGAAGCTGAAGCACAACGCCAATCGCGCGCTGATCAAGGGCAAGCGCGTCGTGCTGATCGACGATTCGATCGTGCGTGGCACCACCAGCCTCAAGATCGTCGAAATGATGCGCGAAGCGGGCGCGGCCGAAGTGCATATGCGCATCGCCAGCCCGCCGACGCGGCATTCGTGCTTCTACGGCGTCGACACGCCCGAACGTGCCAAGCTGCTCGCCGCGACCAAGAATCTCGAAGAAATGGCGACCTATATCAAGGCCGACAGCCTCGCCTTCATCTCGATCGACGGGCTCTACAAGGCGCTCGGCGAACCCCAGCGCAACGCGATCCGCCCGAGCCATTGCGATGCCTGCTTCACCGGCGATTATCCGACCACGCTGACCGACCAGGACGATGTTTCCTCGGTCGACCAGTTCGCGTTGCTGGCGGAACGGATGATCTGATCTTTACCGTTCGGACTGAGCTTGTCGAAGCACCGCCCTTTCTTCTAACGATTCAGAAAGTGCCGCCCTTCGACAAGCTCAGGGCGAACGGGAGTTAGTACATGACCGACAAGCCCCTCGCCAACCAGATCGCGCTCGTTACCGGTGCCAGTCGCGGTATCGGGGCGGCGACCGCCCAGGCTTTGGCGGCGGCGGGTGCGCATGTCGTGCTGACCGCGCGCACCGCTGCGGGGCTGGAAGCGGTCGAAAGCGCGATCTTCGATGCCGGCGGGTCCGCGACAATCGCACCGCTCAACTTGACCGAGACCGACAGCATTGCCCGCCTGGGCGCGGCGATCGGAGAGCGCTGGCCTGCGCTCGACATCATGGTGCTCAACGCCGCGATGCTGGGGCAATTGTCTGCCGTGCCCGCGATCGACGTGAAGGAAATGGCGCAAGTCCTGACGCTCAACATCAGCGCACAGGCAGCGTTGATCGCGGCGTTCGACCCGATGCTGCGCAAGTCCAAACGCGCGCGGGTGATTGGCCTCACCTCCAGCGTGGCGCGCAAGCCGCGCGCCTATTGGGGGCTGTACGGGGCATCCAAGGCGGCGTTCGAAACGCTGCTCGCGTCCTATGGCGACGAAATGGAGCGGATCAGCAATGTCCGCACCGCAATCCTCGATCCCGGCGCGACGCGGACGGCGATGCGGCACAAGGCCTATCCCGGCGAAGACCCGAAATCGGTCAAGGAGCCAGCGGTGGTGGCCGACCGCATCGTCGCGCTGCTGACCGAGGATTTCGCGACCGGGCATTTCGAGCGGATCGGCTAAGCGCCCTTAACCAGCGTCACCTGTGCGACATCAATCCCGCCGCCGCGAAAGCCACCTTCGCAGTACATCAGATAATAGCGCCATAAGTCGATGAATTTTTGATCGAATTTCTTCGGCAAGCGACCGGAAGCGACCGCCGCGTCAAAACGATCGCGCCAGCGGCGCAGCGTCTCGGCATAATGTAGCCCGAAGCCGTGCCGGTCGCGCCACTCGAGCCCGTTCTGCTCCGCGAACGCGCGAAACCGGCTTTCCGACAACAGCATTCCGCCCGGAAAGACGAAGCGCTGTATAAAATCGACGTTCGCCGCATAGGCCTCGAAGATCGCGTCATCGATCGCGATATATTGAATCGCTGCGCGCGCGCCGGGCTTCAGCGCCCGTGAGATTGCCGCGAGATAGGTGCCCCAATATTCCTGCCCGACCGCCTCGACCATTTCGATGCTGGCGACGCCATCGTACTGCCCTGTCACGTCGCGATAATCGGTAAGCGACACGGTGACGCCCGTCAGCCCGGCGGTTGCGATCCGCGCGTTGACCGCACGCTCCTGCTCCGCCGACAGCGTGATCGCGTCCACCGCCAGCCCGCGTCGCGCAGCAGCCTCGGCAAAGCCGCCCCAGCCGCAGCCGATCTCCAGCACGCGCGCGCCCGGTGGCAGCGCCAAGCGATCGAGGACCGCCTCGTTCTTGCGCGCCTGCGCCGCTTCCAGCGACTCCTCGGTCACGACCGGTTCGGCAAACAGCGCCGACGAGTAAGTCAGGCTGGGGTCGAGCCACAGCCGGTAGAAATCGTTGCCCAAATCATAGTGAAACTCGATATTTCGCTTAGAACCGGTGCGAGAATTACGTCGCAAGCCATTACGCCAATGACGTAAAAACCGCATCGCGCCCTGCGCGCGCCCGGCCCCGCCGAGGGTGCGTCGGTTGCGCATGAACAGTTCGAACAACACCGTGGGATCGGGACTGCGCCATTCGCCCTTCGACCAGGCGACGTACCAGCCTGCCGAGCCGCCGGTCACCAAGCGGCCCAGCGCGCGCCAGCGCACCAGATCAACCACGGCGTCAGGCCCCGGCGCTCGCCCGCCAAGCCTGCGCGTGCGCGTGCCGGGAAGGGTTGCCGTCAACGATCCTTCCGCCAAGCCGGCATCAATCCGGTCGAGCAAGCGGTCGAACAGAGTCGCGAGAAGGCTGGTCATCGCGGCTTCCCTCGCACCCTCAGGGCGCGCTCGCAAGCGGTTCAATGAGCCTGTTTTACTGCTGCCAGCGCCCGTTCGCGCGCCGCGCGGTGGCCGATGATCTTGGGCGGATAGGCAGCGGGCCGACATCCGGCTTCTTCGGGGTCGTGGATCGCGTCGCCGCGCACCTGCGCCAGTTCTGGCACCCACTGGCGAATATAGTCCCCGGCCTCGAATTTGGGCGATTGCACGAGGGGTGCCATGATGCGGACGAACATGTTCGCGTCGATCCCCGTCCCGGCGGTCCACTGCCAGTTGACCGCGTTGGACCCGTAATCGGCATCGACCAAGCAATCCCAGAACCAGCGCTCGCCCTCGCGCCAGTCGATCAGCAGATGCTTGATCAGAAAGCTGGCGGTAATCATGCGCACGCGATTGTGCATCCAGCCCGTAGCCCAGAGCTGTCGCATACCGGCGTCGACGATCGGATAGCCGGTGCGCCCCTGCTGCCATGCCTTCAGATCGGCGGCAGCGGCGGCTCCCGTGCGCCATGGCAACGTGTCGAGTGTCGGACGCCCGTTCCGGCTGCCATAGTCCGGGAATTGCAGGATCACATTTTGCGCATAATCGCGCCAGCCAAGCTCGCTGAAGAAGGTATCGACCGATCCGCCAGCTGCGGCCACCGCGTGCCACACCTGGGCTGCCGAGAGTTCGCCGAAATGCAGATGCGGCGACAGGCGCGAGCTGCCTTCGATCGACGGCAGATTGCGGGTTTCGTCATAAGTGGCGGCATGGCGTTTGAAGGCGTTCAGTTTGTGCCACGCCCCCGCTTCGCCCGGGGTCCAATCCGCTGCGAAGCCGGTCGCCCAATCCGGTTTGATCGGCAGCAAGCCCCACTCGTCGAGCCGCTCGCTGCGCGGCCAGTGCGCGGGCGCGGGAATCCTCGACGGTTTGGGCAGCGGCGCGGGCGGCGGCATCTGCTGCTGCAGCGCGCGCCAGAACGGGGTGAATATCTTATACTGCCCGCCGCTACCGGTGGTGATCGACCCAGGCTGTGCGAGATAGTTGCCGCCATGACATATGAGATCGAGCCGCTTCGCCACCGCGCGTTCGGCATTGCGCCACCACGGCTCGAAGTGGCGGATGCAATGCACGCGGCTTGCCCCGGTTTCGGCGGCGAGTTCCTCCAGCGCGGTCTCGCATTTCCCGCGCCTCAGGATCAGCCGTGACCCCGCCGCACGCAGATCGGTATCGAGGCAGGCAAGGCTGTGGTGCAGCCACCAGCGCGATGCACCGCCCATGGCATAGTGTTTGGGAGTCTCTTCATCGAGGACGTACACTGGGATGACCGCCCCCTCCCCGATCGCAGCGGCAAGCGCGGGCTGGTCGGCAAGGCGCAAGTCACGGCGCAGCCAGAGGAGGGTTGGAACGCTGGTCAAGGCTTGGGCAACGTGCGGTGGAAATTACGCGCACAAAGCCACAAAGACACAAAGGATTCCCTCACTGGAACGGGCTTGCGAGATTGGTGATCGCTCAACCCACGTCCTTCTTTGCGCCTTTATGCGAGTTTCCTTACTCCGCCCGCGGCTCTTTCTCCACCTGCCAGGTCTGGCCCTGGCTCAGCAGATGCTGGAGGTTGGGCGTCTTGCCCTTGGCGGCTTCGATATTCTGCGTGACGACCGCGCTTTCGAAGGTCGGGGCGGGATCGTCGAACAGCACGCCCAAAGCCATCGGGAAAGTGCCGAACGGCATTTCCACCAGCATGTGCGCCAACCCGCGATTGGTCTGGTCATGGACAATCACGCCCGCCGCCTGCCAATCGCCATCGACCACGTCGACGACCTTGAGCACCAGCCGTTCGCGATCCATCGTCAGGCCCTTGGTGCCGCCGTCGAACAGCAACGGCTTGCCGTGCTCGACCCACATCTGGCTGCCCGCCGCATTCTTCTTCTCGGTGAAGGGCGCGAACACGTCGTCATTGTAGACGATGCAGTTCTGGAAGATTTCGACGAACCCCGTGCCCTTATGAGCGTAGGCCGCCTTGAGCACGCCAACGAGATTCTTGTGAACGTCGATCGCGCGCGCGATGAAGCGCCCGCCCGCGCCCAGCGCAAAGGCACACGGGTTGGCCGGGCGGTCGACCGAGCCGAACGGCGTCGATGGCGTGCGCGTGCCGACGCGCGACGTCGGCGAATATTGCCCCTTGGTCAGACCGTAAATCTCGTTGTTGAACAGCAGCACCTGGCAATCGAGATTGCGGCGAATGAGGTGCATCGTGTGGTTGCCGCCGATCGACAGCGCATCGCCGTCGCCGGTGATGATCCACACGTCGAGATCGGGATTGGCGAGCTTCACGCCCGTCGCCACCGCCGGCGCACGGCCGTGGATGGTGTGGAAGCCGTAGGTTTCCATATAATAAGGGAAGCGCGACGAGCAGCCGATGCCGCTGACGAACACGGTGTTTTCGGGCCGTGCGCCAATCTCGGGCATGGTGCGTTGCACCGCCTTCAGAATCGCATAGTCACCGCAACCGGGGCACCAACGCACCTCCTGGTCGGTTTCCCAATCCTTGGGGGTGGACTTGGCGATGGGGGTCATGTCGTTCATCGGAGAAGACCTGAATGTTGGAAGCGGATTATGACAGGGCGGCCAAGGCGGCGTCGATCGCTGCCTCGATTTCGGAGATCAGGAAGGGCTGACCGGACACTTTGTTGAGCGGCTTGGCGTCGACCAGGAACTGGTCGCGCAGCACCGTCTTGAGCTGGCCGGTGTTCATTTCCGGAACCACGATCCGCTCATAACCCTTTAGCAAAGCACCCAGATTGGCAGGCATCGGCCAGATGTGGCGGATATGGATGTGGGCGACATCCAAACCCCTGGCGCGGGCGCGGCGCACCGCCTGGTGGATCGGTCCGAAGGTCGAGCCCCAGCCGACGATCGCCAGCTTGCCCGAGGTTTCGCCCAGTTCCACGATCTGGTCCGGCACCGCGATATTGGCAACCTTGTCGCGGCGGATTTCGGTCATCTTCTGGTGGTTTTCGGCACCATAATCGAGGTTGCCGGTGCCGACCGCTTTCTCGATCCCGCCGATGCGGTGGAGCAAGCCGGGCGTGCCGGGCTTCACCCACGGACGCTTCAATTTCTCATCGCGGCCATAGGGCAGGAATTTCCACTCGTCCGGATTTTCCGACGCGAGCTTGTCCTGCATTTCCTGCTTGCCGGCAAACTCGACCGGGAACGGGGCATAGCTGCTCATGTCCGGCACCAGCCACGGCTCCGCAGCATTGGCGATATAGCCGTCGGTCAACAGCATCACCGGCGTCATATACTGCACCGCGATGCGCACCGCCTCGATCGCGCAATCGAAGCAATCGGCGGCGGACCGCGCGGCGATCACCGGCATCGGCGCATCACCGTTGCGGCCATAGACCGCCTGATAAAGATCGGATTGTTCGGTCTTGGTCGGCAGCCCGGTCGAAGGCCCGCCGCGCTGCGAATTGACGATGACGAGGGGCAGCTCGGTCATGATCGCCAGCCCCATCGCCTCGCCCTTCAGCGCAATGCCCGGACCCGACGACGAGGTGACGCCAAGCTGCCCGGCATAGGATGCACCGATCGCCGAGGCGATTGCGGCGATCTCATCCTCGGCCTGGAAGGTGGTGACGCCATATTCCTTCAGGCGCGACAGGAAGTGCAGGATCGCCGAGGCGGGCGTGATCGGATAGCCGCCGAAGAACATCGGCACGCCAGCCAATTGCACGCCAGCGACCAGCCCCATCGAAATCGACTCGGCACCGGTCACAGTGCGGTAGAGACCGGGCTCGGCTGGGGCGACACCGATATGCTGCTGCTTCATCGGCCCGGAAAGCTCGGCAGTTTCGCCATAAGCATGACCAGCGTTCAGCGCCGCGATATTGGCCTCGGCCAACACCGGGGCTTTGGCGAATTTCGACTTGAGCCAGTCGATGATCGGCTGCCGGTCGCGATCGAACATCCAGAGCGCCAGACCCAGCGTCCACATGTTCTTGCAGCGCAGCGCTTCCTTATTGCCGAGGCCGAAGGGCTTCACCGCATCGAGCGTCAATTGCGAAATGTTGAAGCTCAGCAACTGCCACTTGGCGAGGCTGCCATCGGTCAGCGGGTTGGTGGCATATTTCGCCTTGGCGAGGTTGCGTTCGCCGAATTCGCCTTCATCGGCGATGATCAGGCCGCCCGCCTTCAACTGGCCGACATTCACCTTCAGCGCCGCCGGGTTCATCGCGACGAGTACGTCGGGGGCGTCGCCTGCGGTCTCGATCGCGGTCGAGCCGAAATTGATCTGGAAGGCGGAAACGCCGAACAACGTGCCCTGCGGCGCGCGGATTTCGGCGGGAAAATCGGGAAAGGTCGCCAGATCGTTGCCGGACAGCGCGGTGGACAGCGTGAACTGCCCGCCCGTCAACTGCATCCCATCGCCCGAATCGCCCGCGAAGCGGACGACAACCGACTCGGCGGCGGGGTGGGCGGAGGCTTCTTGGGGGGTTACTTCATGCGCGGCGGTCGCCATTACGTCTGTCCTGCGGGATATCGTTGTCATGCCCCTTATGCCTCGGAAGGCGGCGGGCCAAGGTAGTTTGAGCGTAGCGGAAGGCAACCGTTGCTTTAGGGCAACGCCACAGCGCCGGTAAAGCGCGCTTCCTGATAGGCTTGCCCCAGCGTCAAAATCGCGCGCACATGCGCCTCGGCGAGCACCGCGACGTCGCGCCCATATCCCCCGCCAACGGTGCTCGCGAGCGCAATGCCGCGTGCGGCTGCGGCACGGCCGACAAAGGTGTCGCGCGCCACCAGCCCCTGCGGCGTCAGCGACAGGCGACCGAGCCGATCCTCCGCCAACGGATCGACCCCCGCCTGATACAGAATCAGATCTGGGCGATACGCATCGAGCATTGGCAGCAAGGTTTCCGCCAGCGCCGCAAGATAGGCGGCGTCCCCGGTTCCGTCCGGCAACGCGACATCGCAGGTCGAGCGTGCCTTGCGCGCAGGAAAATTCTTCTCGGCATGAATCGAATAGGTGGCGATTCCCGGATGCCCGGCGGTGAGCGCCGCCGTGCCGTCCCCCTGATGCACGTCGCAATCGACCACCAGCACCCGCCGCGCATCCTCTTCGGCCAGACGGACCGCAGCGATGGCGAGATCGTTGAGCACGCAATAGCCAGCGCCCGTCGCCGCCAGCGCATGATGGCTGCCGCCCGCACTGTTCGCCGCAAAACCGCGTTCGAGGGCAAGCTTGCCCGCCAGCCACGTGCCGCCCGGCACCACCGCAGCGCGCGCCGCCACCGATGGCGTTACGGCAAAGCCGATCCGACGTTCCTTGTCGCGCGGGACGCGGGCGGCGAGCACCTCGGCGACATAGTCCGGATCGTGCGCGGCCTCGAGCCAGCGCAAGGGCATCGACACGGGTTCGTGCCATTCGATCGCGGCACCGTGTGCGCGCAACAGATCGCGGATTGCGGCATTCTTGCTGAGCTGGCTCGGATTGGCGGATTGGCCGGAAGCGACATAGGCTGGGTGATGGACGACCGCGATCATCCCGCTTAGGTAGGCATGCAGCTGGCACAGACCAATGGAGAGATGCGTGACCCAACCCTATGTCCGCCCCGATGTCGCGGGTTTCCTCGGATTTCTCAACAATCTGCCCGGCCCCAAGATGCACCAGCTCGAACCCCCTGCGGCGCGCGCAACCTATGCCGCGATGAAGGACATTGCCGATCCCCCGGTTGGCGAGCTCGCCACCATCGCCGACCTCACCATTCCCGGTCCGGCTGGCGATATTCCCGCGCGGCTGTTCGACGTGGCGGAAAGCCGTACGCCGGGGCCGCTCATTGTCTTTTTCCATGGCGGCGGCTTTGTGATCGGCGACCTCGACACGCATGCCAGCTTTTGCGCCGAGGTTTCGCGCACACTCGATCTGCCGGTGCTGGCGGTCGATTATCGGCTCGCTCCCGAGACGCCCTGGCCCGCCGCGCCGGACGATTGCGAAGCGGCAGCGCGCTGGGCGGCCGACAGCCCCGCCGCATTGAGTCGCAAGGTCACCGGTCTGGTGACTTGCGGTGACAGCGCCGGAGGCAACCTCGCGATCGTCGTCGCGATGGCGCTGCGCGATACGCCCGCCGCTGTTCCGGTGATCGCGCAATTGCCCTTCTATCCGGCGACCGACACGACGCAGGACTATCCTTCCTACAGCCAGTTCGCCGAAGGGTATCTGCTGACCCGTGACAGCATGGACTGGTTCAACGCTGCCTATCAGGCCGAGGCGGAACACATCCGCGCTTCGCCCCTGAAAGGCGATCTCACCGGAATGCCACCGGCGGTGGTGGTGACCGCCAGCCTCGACCCCATTCGCGACCAGGGCCGCGCTTATGCTGCAGCGCTGGCGCGCGCGGGCGTTGCCGTCGTGTACCGCGAAGCGGTAGGGAACATCCACGGCTTCATCACGCTGCGCAAGGCGATCCCCTCCTCGGTCGGCGATGTGGCGGGCGCATTGGCAGCGGCCAAGACGCTGATCGCCGAGGCCGGCGCGTAACCCCATAAGGACCGTTCATGACCGATATCGCCACCCTGCCCTACCGCCCCTGTGCCGGGCTGATGATCCTGAACGCCGACGGAAAGGTCTTCGTCGGCCAGCGCATCGATGCCGAGGTCGAGGCATGGCAAATGCCGCAGGGTGGCATCGACGATGGCGAGGATGCGCAAACTGCGGCGATCCGCGAACTGGGGGAAGAAACCGGCATCGCCCCCGACAAGGTCGAACTGATCGCGATCGCGCCCGATGAGCTGTTCTACGATTTGCCGGAAGAACTGGTCGGCAAGGTGTGGAAGGGCAAATGGCGCGGCCAGCGGCAGCGCTGGTTCCTGTACCGCTTTCTCGGCAGCGATGCGGACATCGACATCGCCACCGCGCATCAGGAGTTCAAGGACTGGACTTGGGTTGAGCCGCATACCCTCCCCGAAGTGATCGTCGCGTTCAAAAAGCCGTTGTACGAACAGGTGCTTGCCGCTTTTGCGCCGCATCTGCGCTGAACCGAAACGCGCTGGCGACGAACGCTATTCCGTTACGGCAATTGCCGCTCTATCAGGTTCGCATGCTTGCCATGCTGATCTTCGCTGCGCCCGTCCTTCTGGGCAACGCCGATCCGGCACCGCCCGTTCAAACCGTACCGACCGCAACACCGCCTGCGCCCGCGCCAATTCCGCCAGCAGTCAAGGCGATGCTCGACGCCGCGATCGCGTCGAACAACGATGGCGAGATCGTCACCGTCGCCAAATATGCCCGCGCGGCCGCCCCCGAGGCGGCCAAGGCGATCGATGCGCAGGTGGCAGCCTGGAAAGCCGCGCAGGAAGCGAGCAAACGCGAGCGGATCGAGGATGCCGGGATTTTCGATCTGTGGCATGGCAAAGCCGAGCTGGGCGGCTATCTCACCACCGGCAACACCCGCGACGTTGGCGTCAGCGGCGCGATCGCGCTGACGCGCGAGAGCGTGCGGTGGCGGCACAAGGTCAATTTCGCCGCCGATTACAAGGAAAGCGGTGGGCTCATCAGTCGCGAGCATTTTCTTGCCGCGTATGAACCGAACTTCAAATTTTCGACGCGCGCCTATGTCTATGGGGCGACGCAGTTTGAGAGCGACCGTTTTCTTGGATATTACGACCGATATTCGGCATCGCTCGGTGCGGGATATAGCGCGCTGCGCGGCGGCGGGTTCAAGCTCGATCTCGAACTCGGGCCAGCCTATCGCAAGACCGATTTTACCGACTCCACCAAGGAGAATAGCGTCGCCGCGCGCGGCTCGGTCGATTTCGGGTGGAAATTGTCGAAAGCGATCAACCTGACCCAGGTCGCTTCGGCCTATGTTCAGAAGGTCAACTCGACCGTCAGCAGCACGACGGCGCTCAACGCGAAACTGATTGGCCCGCTCGCGGCGCAGCTGTCTTATGCGGTGCAATATGAAAGCACGCCGCCCGTCGGCCGGGTCGGCACCGACACCACCAGTCGCGCGGCATTGGTCTATAGTTTCTGACCCGCATGGGGTGGAGCGTGCGCGCGTGACCCGCTAGACCGTCGTCATGGTGGGGATGACAAACGAGGAACGCGCAGCAATCGACCATGTCGCGACAGCGCCAATGCTGGCGCAGGTTGAAGCGTGGTCGGCGATCAATTCGGGCACACGCAATCTCGCAGGCCTGGCCCAAATGGCCGAATTGCTTGTGGCGGCTTTCGGCACGCTTCCGGGGGAGCCGGCGCTGGTTGTCGGCAACGCCGCACAGAACGTCGCCCCCGACGGCACGGTGACGGTGGTCGAGCACGGCAAGCATCTGCACCTGGTGGTACGGTCGGATGCGCCGGTGCAGATTCTGCTGACCGGCCATATGGACACGGTCTATCCGGTCGACCAGCCCTTCCAGACGCTCACCACGCTGCCCGACGGCACGCTGAACGGCCCCGGTGTTGCCGACATGAAGAGCGGGCTGGCGGTGATGCTGGCCGCCCTGTCCGCAGTCGAGGCGAGCCCGCTTGCCCCGCGCATCGGCTATGAAGTCGTGATCAATTCCGACGAGGAAACGGGCTCTTTCTCCTCATCTGCGCTGATTGCCGCAGCCGCGCGCGGCAAGATCGCGGCGCTGACCTATGAACCCGCGCTCCCCGATGGCACGCTGGCCGGCGCACGCGGCGGCACCGGCAATTTCTCGATCGTGGTAACGGGCAAAAGCGCCCATGCCGGGCGCAACCCCGACGAAGGCCGCAATGCCATCGTCGCCGCTTCCGATCTGGCGCTGCGGCTGTTCGCACTGCGTAGCCCGACGCTCGCGGTCAATCCGGCACGGATCGAGGGCGGCGGCCCGAATAACGTGGTGCCCGACCATGCCGTGCTGCGCATCAACTTCCGCCCCGCCGACCACGCCGAGATCGCCCGCGCCCAGGCCGCGCTCGACCGCGTGACCGCGGACGTCGCAACCGCGCACGACGTCTCCATCGCCGTCCATGGCAGCTTCAACCGACCGCCCAAGCCGATCGACCCCGGTGCCGCAAAATTGTTCGCTCTGGTCAAGGAATGCGGCGCAGACCTCGGCCTCGACATTGCATGGCGCGCCACGGGAGGAGTGTGCGACGGCAACACCATCGCGGCATGCGGCGTGCCGGTGGTCGATACGATGGGAGCGCGCGGCGGCGCGATCCATTCGCCCGATGAATTCCTGATCGTCGAATCGCTGCCCGAGCGCGCCGCGCTTTCCGCACTCACGATCCTCCGTATCGCCCAAAGGGGGGCCTTGTGACTCACGTAATCCGCGCCGCGCGCGACAGCGACCTGCAACCGCTTTACGAAATGGCGAAATTGACGGGCGGCGGCTTCACCAATTTGCCGCCTGACCGCGCTGCCCTGCGCGCCAAGCTGGAACGTAGCGCCGCCGCCTTCGCCCGGATCGAGGACAGCAAGGCCGACGATCTGTTCGTGCTGGTGCTGGAAGACCTCGCGACCGGCGAAGTGCGCGGCACCTGCCAGATCTTCACCCATGTCGGGCAGAGCTATCCATTTTACAGCTATCGGCTCGGCACGCTGACGCAGCATAGCAAGGAACTCGGCCGCACCTTCCGCGCCGACATGCTAGGCCTGACGACCGACTTGGAAGGGTGCAGCGAAGTCGGCGGCCTGTTCCTGCATCCGGGCGAACGTGCGGGAGGCCTGGGCATGTTGCTGGCGCGCAGCCGCTATTTGTTCATTGCCCAGCACCGCATGCGCTTTGCCGATCGCGTGCTCGCCGAATTGCGCGGGATCATCGATGAAGCGGGGGGATCGCCCTTCTGGGATGGCCTTGCCGGGCGCTTCTTCGGGATGAATTTCCAGGACGCCGACCAGTTCAACGCGGTGCGCGGGCATCAGTTCATCGCCGACCTGTTCCCCAAGCACCCGATCTACATCGCCATGCTGCCCGAAAGCGCGCGCGCGGTGATCGGCCTGCCCCACCCTTCCGGCCGCGCCGCAATGCGGATGCTGGAGAATGAGGGGTTCGCTTACGAAAACTATGTCGACATTTTTGACGGCGGCCCGACCATGCTGGCCAAGACCGACCAGGTCCGCACCATCCGTGACGCTCGAACCGAGCGTGTGGCGGCGATTGACGGCGATGGCGGTGAACCCGCGCTGATTTCGCGCGGGCGATTGTCGGATTTTCGCTGTACCTATGGAGCCCTGCAAGCGCGCGAGGACGGCGTCGTGCTGGCGCAGGAAACCGCCGCTGCGCTGGGCGTCGCCGAAGGCGATACGATCAGCCATGTCGCGCGGAACTGAACGGGCATGATCCGCGAGATCAATTTCGACGGCATCATTGGTCCGAGCCACAATTATGCCGGGCTCAGCCACGGCAATCTTGCCGCGACGCGCAACGCCGGGGCGACCGCCTATCCGCGCCGCGCCGCGCTGGAGGGCGTCGCCAAGATGCGCGCGAATCTGGCGCTGGGGCTGACGCAGGGTATCCTCCTCCCGCATGACCGGCCTAACCGCCGCTGGCTGGCCGCCCTTTCGACCCGCTATGACGCGGCCGATCCTGTCCTGCAGGCGCAGGCGATGTCGGCCTCGGCGATGTGGGCGGCCAACGCCGCCACGGTGTCGCCCGCCCCCGACACAGGGGATGGACGCTGCCACCTGACCGTCGCCAACCTCGTCACCATGCCGCATCGCAGCCATGAGGCGGTGGAGACGTTGCGCCAACTCCGCCTCGCCTTTGCCGACCCGGCCTTTACGGTCCACGAGCCCATTCCCGCGCCCTTTGGCGATGAAGGTGCCGCAAACCATATGCGGCTGTGCGAACACCATGATGCAGCCGGAATCGAGCTGTTCGTTTATGGCGTATCGGGCGGCGGCTTCCCGGCACGCCAACGGCTTGAGGCGAGCGCTGCAGTGGTGCGCGCACACGCGCTGGACCCGGCCCGCACGCTGTTCATCGAACAGGCCCCCGAAGCGATCGCGGCAGGTGCCTTCCACAACGATGTGGTCGCAGTGTCCAACGAGCGCGTGCTCTTCACGCACGAACGCGCCTTTGCCGATCGCGAAGGCACCTATGCCGCAATTCGCGAACGCGCGCCCTGGGCCGAGATCGTGGAGGTTCCCGCCGATGCCGTCAGCCTGGCCGATGCGATCGCTTCCTATCTGTTCAATGCCCAGCTCGTGACGCTGCCCGATGCGACGATGGCGCTGATCGTGCCGCAGGAGGCGCGGGAGAACGCGGCCGT
Organism: Sphingomonas sp. DC1600-2; assembly: GCF_049897605.1. Classification (NCBI taxonomy): domain Bacteria; kingdom Pseudomonadati; phylum Pseudomonadota; class Alphaproteobacteria; order Sphingomonadales; family Sphingomonadaceae; genus Sphingomonas; species Sphingomonas sp. DC1600-2. Next base: position 165,720 of record NZ_JAFCWO010000005.1, on the reverse strand, counting down.
GTGGCGATGGCTGCAAACGATGCTTGCAGGCAACGGCCCGATTCGCAGGGTCGAGGTGGTCGACGTACGCCAATCCATGGCCAATGGCGGCGGCCCCGCTTGCCTGCGGTTGCGGGTCGTGGCGGATCCGGCGCGGGTCGACACCCGTTTTCTGGTGGACGATGCGCGGCTGAATCTCATCGCGCAGGTGATCGAACAGCATTGGCCCGAGGCGATTGCGCCAGCCGATATTGGCGATCCCTCGCTTGTCGACCGCGTCGGCGCAGCGCGCACCGCGCTGCTGGAGACGCTCGGAATCGTCGAGTTAATTTACAAGTAACCATTCAGAACAATCACAAAGCACGCAAATCCGCCATTGGCCCGACGCTTGCTTAACCCTTTTGCATGTGGACAAAATTCTGCAGCCTGTTCGTTATCAAGAACAAATTCGAAGCGTTCGCGGTGATCTATGCGCTGGCGCTCGGCGCGGTCGAGCGCGGGGTGCATTACCTCCAGCAATATCCGGGTATTGGCGGCTGGCTGCTGTTCGCGGTGTGCCCGATCGCCGTGTTCATGGCGGGCGCGCGTATCCTCGACTCGGTCGAGCACAACAGCGCCCCTTGAGGCCACTTTACGCGACAACAGGATAAGTTGATCGCACATCGGTCGTTCTGCTCTATCTGGAGCAGATCATGTCCGTCGCCCTGACCCATCTCCAGCGGCTCGAAGCCGAAAGCATCCACATCCTGCGCGAAGTCGCCGCCGAGGCCGAGCGCCCGGTGATGCTCTATTCTGTGGGCAAGGATTCGGCGGTTATGCTGCACCTGGCGAAGAAAGCGTTCTTTCCCGGCGTCCCGCCTTTCCCCTTGCTGCATGTCGACACGACGTGGAAATTCCGCGCGATGTACGACCTGCGCGACCGCGCGGCGCAAGCGGCGGGGATGGAGCTGATCGTCCACAAGAACCCCGAGGCCCAAGCGCAGGGCATCAACCCGTTCGACCATGGCAGCCTGCACACCGATCTGTGGAAGACCGAGGGACTGAAACAGGCGCTGGCCGCAGGCGGCTATGACGTCGCCTTTGGCGGTGCGCGGCGCGACGAGGAGAAGAGCCGCGCCAAGGAACGCATCTTCAGCTTCCGCTCGGCCAGCCAGCGCTGGGACCCCAAGGCACAGCGGCCCGAACTGTGGCACCTCTACAATGCGCGCAAGGCGAAGGGCGAGAGCATCCGCGTCTTCCCGCTGTCCAACTGGACCGAGCTCGACATCTGGCAATATATCCTCGCCGAAGACATCGAGATCGTCCCGCTCTATCTCGCGGCACCGCGTCCGACGGTGGAGCGCGATGGGGTGCTGCTGATGGTGGATGACGAGCGCTTTCGGCTCGCTCCCGGTGAAGTGCCGGTCGAGCGGTCGATCCGTTTCCGCACGCTCGGCTGTTATCCGCTGACTGGCGCAGTGGAGAGTACGGCATCGACCTTGCCCGAGGTGATCCAGGAAATGCTGCTGACGACCACATCGGAACGCCAGGGCCGCGCGATCGACCATGATCAGGCGGCGAGTATGGAAAAGAAAAAAGCGGAGGGATATTTCTGATGGCGACCAGCACTTCTCCCTCTCCCCTCCGGGGAGAGGGTCGGGGAGAGGGGCAATTACACGCGCCATTCCTCGACACAGCCCCTCTCCCCAACCCTCTCCCCGGAGGGGAGAGGGAGTATTTGCCAGACGCCCTCATCGCCTCGGACATCACCGCCTATCTCCTCCAGCATCAGCGCAAGTCGCTACTGCGCTTCATCACCTGCGGGTCGGTCGATGACGGCAAGTCGACCCTGATCGGCCGCTTGCTCTACGATTCGCGCGCAATTTTCGCAGACCAGCTTTCCGCGCTGGAGGCCGACAGCAAGCGTGTCGGCACGCAGGGTCAGAATATCGACTTCGCCTTGCTGGTCGACGGGCTCGCCGCCGAGCGCGAACAGGGCATCACGATCGACGTCGCCTACCGCTTTTTCGCCACCGAAAAACGCAAATTCATCGTCGCCGATACGCCGGGCCACGAACAATATACCCGCAACATGGTCACGGGTGCCTCGACCGCCGATGCCGCAGTGATCCTGATCGATGCGCGCAAGGGCGTGCTCACCCAGACGCGCCGCCACAGCTTCCTCGTGCACCTGCTGCGCCTGCGCCACGTGGTGCTGGCGGTGAACAAAATGGATCTGGTCGGCTATGATCAAAGGGTGTTCGACACGATCGTCGCCGATTACCGCGCCTTTGCCACCGCGATCGGTATCACCGATTTTACTGCGATCCCGATTTCGGGCTTTGTCGGCGACAATATCGCCAGCCGATCGGACGCGATGCCCTGGTATGCCGGCCCGTCGTTGATCGAGCATCTCGAGAGGATCGATGTCGAAACCGATGTCGCACAGGCGCGACCGTTCCGCATGCCGGTACAATGGGTCAACCGGCCCGACCTCGATTTTCGTGGTTTTTCGGGTCTGATCGCGAGCGGTCGCGTAAAGCCTGGGGATGCCGTGCGCATCCTGCCCTCGGGCCGCATCAGCCATATCGCGCGCATCGTGACGATGGACGGCGATTTGCCCGAAGCGGTGGCGGGGCAATCGGTCACGCTGACACTGGCCGACGAAGTCGATTGTTCGCGCGGCGATGTCATCGCCACTGCCGACAATCCGCCCCAGGTCGCTGACCAATTCCAGGCGACGATCGTATGGATGGCGGAGACGCCGTTATTGCCCGGGCGCAGCTATTGGCTGAAGCTCGGCACCCAGACGGTCAGCGCGACGGTGCAGGAGCCGCGCCACGCGATCGACGTCAACACGCTGGCCGAATTGTCGGTCAGGACGCTCGCCCTCAACGATATCGGCGTGGCCGAAGTCTATACCGATCGCGATCTGGTGTTCGAACCGTTCACCGAAGGTGCCGATCTTGGCGGCTTCATCCTGATCGACCGCGCGACAAACGCCACCGTAGCTGCGGGAATGCTCCACTTCGCGCTGCGCCGCGCGCAAAACGTGCACTGGCAAGCGGTCGACATCACCCGCGCCGCGCACGCCGCGCAAAAAGGCCAGACGCCGCGCCTGCTGTGGTTCACCGGCCTGTCGGGATCGGGCAAGTCGACGATCGCCAATCTGGTGGAAAAGAAACTGTACGCGCTCGGCCGCCACAGCTTCCTGCTCGATGGCGACAATGTGCGCCACGGTCTCAACAAGGATCTGGGCTTCACCGACGCCGACCGGATCGAGAATATCCGGCGCGTCGGGGAAGTCGCCAAGCTGATGACCGATGCGGGGCTGATCGTACTGACCGCCTTCATCTCGCCCTTCCGCGCCGAACGCGAGATGGTACGGGCGATGCTGCCCGAGGAATTCGTCGAGATCTTCGTCGATACGCCGCTGGCCGAGGCGGAGGCACGCGACGTGAAAGGCCTCTATGCCAAGGCCCGCGCGGGCAAAATCGCCAACTTCACCGGGATTTCGAGCGCCTATGAAGCGCCCGAACGCCCCGACATCCGCATCGACACGTTGCGCGAGAGCCCCGAAGCCGCCGCCGAGCGGATCGTCGGACATATTATGGGCGTGTGGAGTCCCGACCTTTGAGTGCGCAAACCGACGCCCAACTCGCCCGCTCGGTCGCGCTTGCCGCTGGCGAACTGCTGCTTGGCCTCTGCAAAGCAGGGGCGTGCGCCGATACCGAGCTTGGCGATCGCGGGGATGCCGAGGCCAATGCGCTGATCCTGCGGCTGCTCCACGCCGCACGACCCGATGACTTTATCCTGTCGGAAGAGGCACGCGATGATGGCGCGCGCTGCGCCGCGCAGCGCGTATGGATCGTCGATCCGCTGGACGGCACGCGCGAATTTCGGGAACGGCGCGCGGATTGGGCGGTGCATATCGGGCTTGCCATCGACGGTGCTCCGGTGACGGGGGCCGTGGCCCTGCCCGCCGTACAGCGCGTCTTTGCCACCGACGATGCCTTCGCCTCTCCCCAGCCCGCTCCGGCGCGCCCGCGCATGGTGGTCAGCCGCACGCGCGCGCATCCGCTGGTGCTGCGTGTCGCCGCGGCGATCGGCGCGGATCTGGTGCCGATGGGGTCGGCAGGAGCAAAAGCGATGGCGGTGGTGCAAGGCGATGCCGAAATCTACCTGCACACCGGCGGGCAATATGAATGGGACAATTGCGCGCCCGTCGCGGTGGCCCAGGCGGCGGGCTTGCATGCCTCGCGCATCGACGGATCGCCGCTACGCTACAATTGCCAAAATCCGTTGCTGCCCGATTTGCTGATCTGTCGCCCGGAATATGCGAGGCCGGTGTTGGCGGCGGTCGCGGCGGAGAATCCCGCGTCGGGATGAACCCCCTCGAAACGGCCAATTGTTTCGATGGTGAATCGGCATTAAACCTCGCCTGACCGGACGCCCGTCCGCTCGGGGAGATACATCGGTGCGGCTGTTTTCGGGACTGTTCCTGCTGCTGGCAGGTCAGGCGTTGCTGGTTGCCGTGCTGCCAGGCAGCGCGCTGATCTTCAACCTGCAGCGTGGAGAGCATGCCTATCTTGAAGCGCAGGATCGCCAGTCGCTCGTCGCGTTGAGCGCCCTGATCGCGTCACAGATTCGCGCGGGCACGCCTCTGGCGGGTGCCTTGTCGGCCGCGCAGGAGTTGGAAGATCACAACACCGGGGTCGGCGACGCGCTCCCTCCGCTAAAGAACCGCGTCGCGCTCTATACCGTGACGGGTCAGCGCCTGGCAGGGGCGGCACCGGATGCCGACGGTGTCCGCGCTACCCATCCGGTGACGCTGGCCGGGCAAACGCTCGGCGTCCTCAAGATTGTCTCGGGAAGCGCGGAGACCCAGGCAAGCTACGCCTTCGTCCGCGATCAGCTGCTGGGGATCGCGGTGGCCGCATTCGCAACGCTGCTGATCCTGCTTGGCTGCGGCCAGGGTATCGCTGCGCGCTGGACGCGCCCGCAACGCGCGCTATTTCGCGCCAGTCGGGCGATTGCGCATGGCGATTTCGAAACCGATTTCTCCGAAACCGGCCCGGTCGAAACGCGCGCGACCATGCGCAACCTCAGCCACATCGCCCGGCGGTTCGACCGGCTCGAATCCGCACGACGGACATGGTTGGTGGCGGTGTCCGAAGAATTGCGGGTTCCCGTTCTTCGGCTCGGTGAAAACGTTGCCGCGTTATACCACAAGATGCCGGACAATCAGCGGGATTTCGCCGAGGTGGCGGAAGGCGTGCAACGCTTGCAGGAAATGGCGGAGGATCTGCACGCCGTCGCGTTGGCCGATCTCGGTCGCCTGCCCGTTACCTTCGCCACGGTCGATCCGGTCGCGCTGATCCACAATGCGGTGTGGGCCAATAGCCGCCGCGCCAAGGCGCAATCGGTGTCGGTAGAACCCGGGCAATTGCCGTCCACGACGGTGCTGGTGAAATGGGACGGTGCCCGGATCGAGCAATTGTTCACCGCGCTGATCGAAAGCAGCCTGCGCTACACGCCAGCGGGAGGACGCATCGCTCTGGGGCTTGAGGGGCATCGCAATGCCTGGCGGCTGATCATCGACGACAGTGCGCCGGGCGTCGACGTCGGGCTGGCGCAGCAATTGTTCGAGCCCTTCTATCGAACCACCAAATTGCCGGGAGAGTCCGTCACCACCTCGGGTCTTGGCCTTGCCACGGCCCAAGCCATCGTCGAGGCCCATCACGGGCGGATCGAGGCCGGGCACTCTCCGCTGGGCGGCTTGCGCGTCACGGTCATTTTACCGACGACACCGCCAAGCGCCTGACGGCCAAGGGCGAATTTTTCCATAATTGTGCATCGCAACATTTTTGAACGATATTCATAACGCACACGACACGAAACACGCACACGGGAGCCCCGACAGTTCTTAAGAACGGGGGATCCAATGAACATCAAGCACCACACTGTAACGGCTCGGCTGCTCGCGGCGACCGCATTTTGCTCGATCATCGCCGTGTCGCCAGCCTATGCGGCCACTGCACCCGAGACCAAGCCGACCGTGCCCGCCGCCGCCAGCGAAGGGGACCAGCTTGGCGACATCGTGGTCACGGCTGAGAAGCGGCCGCAAACCGCGCAAAGGACTCCGATCTCGATTTCGGTGCTGAGCGGAGCCGATCTTGCAAACCGGCATGTCGTTTCGCTCGCCGATCTCACGGACGGTTCGATCCCGTCGTTGAAGGTTGCGCCTTTCTATTCGCGCAACTCCGCGCTGATCGTGAATATTCGCGGTGTCGGTGTGCTGTCGGACGGCAACCAGCCCGCACGCGACCAGGGTGTCGGTGTGTACGTCAACGGCGTCTATCTCGGCCGTGCGCAGGGCCTCGGCACCGCGCTGTTCGACATTGACAGCCTGGAAGTGCTGAAAGGCCCGCAAGGCACGCTGTTCGGTCGCAATACCGAAGGCGGCGCGATCAACATCACCACCAAAAAGCCGACCGGGGAGTTTCACGCAAACCTGATCGCCGGGGCCGGCAATTTCGGCAGCTACAAAGCCGAGGGACATATCGACTTGCCGTCGGTCGCTGGGATTGCGCTCAAGATCGATGGAGTCGTCAGCCACCGCGATCCGCTGGTGAAAAACACGTTGACGGGTGCATCGGGCTTCAATGCTTACGACAAGCGCGGCGTTCGCGTGGAAGCGCTGTGGAATCCGACATCGGATTTCAGCGCCGATTACGCGTTCGACACCTCTTATGATGCCTCGACGTCGCTGTATCTGCAGTTGCTTGCTCCCGGTAGCAACAAGCAGGCACCGCTCGGCACCGTTCAGGCGACACGCGCCGACGTCGCCAATGTCGGCGTGCCGGAACAACCGAGCGTCGGCAAGGTTCACGGCCATGAGCTGACGCTGGAGTATAAGCCCTCAAATACCCTGACGTTGAAGTCGATCACCTCCTATCGCTCGCTGACGCAGAGCCAATATGACAATGGATCGGCCGCAACGACCTTGTCGAACGGCACGGGCGTGTTCACGTCCAAGGACGCAAGCGGAGCGACCGTGCCACTGCTATTCGCCCGCTACAGCCTCGCCCAGTTCCGCCAAAATCAGATCAGCCAGGAATTTCAGGCCATCGGCGAGCTGCCGCGCCTTAAATATGTCTTTGGCGCGCTTTATTATCAGGAGCGGGTTCAGGATAACGCGCAGGCCTTCTTCACCAATCAGTGCACCGACACGACCTGCACCAATTACATCATCTTACCGCAAAACTTCCGCACCGACGTCGTCAATTGGGCAAGCCTGCCGCAGTCCTATGATTCGCAGCGCATCGACCGCGCCAGCCATGTCACCACCACCAGCGTCGGTGCTTTCGGTCAGGCGACCTACACCCCCGCGCTCTTGGACGACGCGATCCACGTTACCGGCGGCCTGCGCTGGACGCGCGATGCCAAGCATGGGCAACTCTTTACAGTGAACGGGGCGACCCCGGTGGTCTTCGGCGTCAGCGGCACCCGCTATCTCGATGCGCATTGGTCGCGCGTCGATCCGATGGTCAACGTCCTCGTCGACGTGTCGCGCGACATCCATGTGTATGGCAAATGGAGCACGGGTTATAAATCGGGCGGTGCAAATTCGCGCTCGCTGCAATATCTCGCCTTCAATCCCGAAACGGTGTCGGTGTTCGAAGCCGGCCTGAAGACCGAGTTCTTCAACCGCCACGCGCGCTTCAACGTTTCGGCCTATGCCGGGACGTATAAGAACGTGCAGGTCGATTTCTCGGGTCTGTATGAGACGATCGTCGGCGGTGTGCTGACGCGCAGCAACCGCACGACCACCGAAACGCTCAACGCACCGGGCACCGGTGGCATCCACGGCGTCGAGGCGGATTTCAAGCTCACCCCAGTCCCGCATCTGACGCTGGGCGCATCCTACGCTTATACCTATGTCCGCATCCCCTCGACCGCCAATCCCTTCCCGGCAACCGCAGGCGGCACGGTCAACAACACCCCGGTCCCGATTTACCAGACCTACACGCCGAAACATGGGGCAAGCGGCACAATCGACTATGAGGTGCCGCTCCAGGGTGCCACGGTCCGAGCGCATCTCGACGGCAATTATGACAGCGGCTTCTATGCCAACGGAAACGACGTCCTCTATCTGGGCGCGGGCAACCCCGGCAACGTGTACCAGCCAAAGGGCGACAGCGCGTTCATCGTCAACGGCACGCTGGCGCTGGCCGATATCGACATGGGCCGGGGCGACGCGCGCGTGACGGTCTCGGTCTGGGCGCGCAATTTGTTCAACGAACAGCATGTGTTCTACCGGGCGCTCAGCCTCACCAGCGGTTACAACGGCTTCTTTAACGAAGCGCGGACCTTCGGCGGGCAGGTGCAGGTCAAGTTCTAAGACGATCCGATCCCGGAGACAGACCATGAAGATCGCCCCGTTTCGACTGAGACTTACCTTTGCCGCAATGGCTGCGGTAATGTTGGCGAGCGGGGCGGCAGGTCTGCCCGCCCGGGCCGATACCCCGATCGCAACGGCGGCACCGCATGAGCGGTTGCTGCCGTTGCAGGGCGGACGCAACTTTCGCGATCTAGGCGGCTATCGCACCGCCGATGGTCGCCACGTCAAATGGGGCCTGCTGTTCCGCTCCGGCTCGATGCACGGACTGACCGACAGCGATTATGCCTATCTCGAACGGCGCGGCATTCGTGTCGTGTGCGACTTCCGCGACACGCGCGAGCGCGCTTCCGAGCCGGTCAACTGGCCCGCAGCGGGCGCACCGCACGTGCTGAGCGCCGATTACAAACTCGACATGGCGGGCTTCATGCCGGCCGGACCAATGAAAGACTGGACCGCCGAATCCGCCCGCGCGGCCATGGCGGCGAGCTATCCGCATATGCTGGTGCAGTTTCACGACCAATATCGCCGGATGTTCGATGAATTGCTGGCGGGCCATGCCCCGCTCGCTTTCAACTGTTCGGCTGGCAAGGACCGCACCGGCGTCGCCGCCGCGCTGTTGCTGACTGCGCTTGGCGTGCCCCGCGCGACCGTGGTCGAGGACTATCTGCTTACCAACCGCTATCTCAACGCCAGAACGCTGCTGGCGAAGGACAGCAAGGCGACCGCCGGTTCGATCGGCCAAATGCCGTCACCGGTGATGCAGGCGCTGCTCAACGCCGATCGCAGCTATATCGAGGCCGCCCTGAAGGTGCTCGATTCGCATCGCGGCGGCGCGCGCGGCTGGCTCCGCGACGAAATGGGATTGTCGGACGCAGACCTCGCCCGCTTGCGCCGCGCCTATCTCGAATGACGCCTATCCTTCCCCGACATCGGGGAAAGGGCAAAACCTAGCAGGATCTTTTGAAAAGCGAACGCGCACACGGCGTAGCGGCGGCGTCCGTCGCTGCGGCCCGCCGCCGTGCCTGTCGCGGCGTTGCCGGAAACCCCGGTAACGTCCTGCGATCAGACACTTTTGAAAGAATGGTGCACCCAGAGCGATTCGAACGCCCGACCCTCAGATTCGTAGTCTGATGCTCTATCCAGCTGAGCTATGGGTGCGTGGAGACGCGCTGTTAGCGGCGTCTTTTGAGAGATGCAAGTGCGTTGCGTGACCTTTCTCATCGGCATAGAGCAATTCGTGATGACGCCCCGCCCCCTGCCCGCCCGCCCCACCCGCCTCGCGCTGGGGTTTATCCTGACAATCGCCCCGGCATTGGCGGGGTGTGCCGCGCAAACCTCGACCCGCTACCCGTCGCTGCTGCCCCGCGCGATCGAATCGCGCAGCGATGCGGAACCGGATGTCGTCATTCCCGTCGTAGCGGCGGACCCGGCGACCGACCTGGCGTTGGCAGACCTGCGCAAGACGCTCGACAAAACCACGGCGGCCTTTGCGCCGGCCGCCGAAACCGCGGAGCGGCTCGCGAGTGCGGCGCAGGGCGACCGAGTCGGGGGAGAACGCTGGATTGCCGCGCAGACCGCCCTGGCCGGGCTGGACGACTATCGTGCGACCACCTCGTCGATGCTGACCGATATCGATTCGCTGGCGATCGCGCGCGCCGCCGACGGCAAACCCGACTATCCCGCCATCGCCAGCCTGCACAATGCCGCGCAAGCCGCGTTCGAAGCGCAGAGCGCGCGAATCGCGGCGATTGCCGCGCGCCTGCCGGACGCCTAACGCCCCGCCTTCAACAGCGGTAAAATGGTCGAATAGTCATCCGTCCAGGGCGCAAAACCCGCGCGCGGCTTGACCGGTCCCCAGGCCGAATCGCGCGCCTTCAAAGATTGGATCACCGCCGGGTCTCGCGACAGCGCAATCCATTGCGACATCGTCGCAGCATCGCGATTGATCGCGCGCGGATGATAGAAAAGCTGCGCGCTATACCACCCACCGCCCTGCGCCGCCGCCGCGACAACGGGTTCAAGATCGAGGAAGCGATTCGAAATGTGGACGAGCAACAATCCGCGTGGAGCGAGGACGCGCGCATAACTGGCGAATGCTTCCCGCGTCATCAGGTGCATCGGCACCGCATCTGACGAAAACGCGTCGAGCGCCAACAGGTCAAGCGACGCCGCGGGCGCAACCGCAAGGTTCAGCCGTGCATCCCCCAACACGATACCAGGGTGCGGAAGACACCGCGAAAGAAAGGTGAACTGGCCTGTATCGCGCGCGATCCGCACCACCGCCGGGTCGATCTCGTAAAAGCGCCAATCCTGCCCCGCCACGGCATAGCAAGCGAGCGTTCCCGACCCCAAACCGACAATCCCGACACGCGCATGCGCGCCATACAGTATTGGCAGCACCTGCATTGCGCGGCCAACCCCCGACGCTGCGACATAATAGGCTGTCGGGGTCCGCTCGCGAGCGGGCGAACCCAGCAACTGGACACCGTGGACCGTGGTGCCGTGCGCCAATTGCCGCTGGGTCGCCGCGTTATGAACGGTATAAACGCCGAAATAGCTCCGCGTGCGCGCGTGCGGTTCCAATGAGATCATCACCGCCCGGTATCCGCCGAACGCGACCAACACGCCAAGCAGTACAGACACAAACGCCCACCGCGCGCCCATGGATAACAGCCCGATCACGACGATCACCAACAAAGCGGCCTGCGGCAGCGCGCCAAGCCCCGGCCCCGCATCCGCCAGAATCAAACCCACCAGCCCCAGCACGACCAGCGCCACCACGCCGGTGAGAATATGGCGGCGGTGCGCGCTCCCCTCCCACAATCTTCTGATCGGACGCAGCAAGGCATGCTGGGGCACCAATAGCCCGGCCGCGAGCACCAGGATCGGATATTCATAGGTCCAGTCGAACACGAGCGGGGCGATCAAGGCGGCGAACACCCCACCGAGCGCCCCGCCCACCGCCATCGCCAAATAGAATCCGGTCAGCCGGTCCGGCTCGGGTCGAATGCGGTACAAGGCGGTGTTGAGCGCCACCGACACCAGAAACAACAGCGCCAGCGCCATGATCGCGCCGAGATAGGGCATGCCCCCCATACCGGCCACCAAAATGCCGCCAAACAGCAGGATCGCGACCGGCGCGACCCGCGTCTGCATATCCGCCATCGTGCGATCGGTGGCGAACGCGACGGTGAAGCTCAGCAGATAGAGGCCGAGCGGCACCACCCACAGCAGCGGCATCGCGACGATATCAGTGGAGATATAGGTAGACGTGGCCAGCATCAGCCCTGACGGCACGAATGCCAGCGCGATCCAGTGTGCGACGCGACGGCCGGTGGGTGGCGCAGATTGCGGGGCAGGACTGGCCAGCGCTGCCGCACCCGGTGCGGTTTTCGGCAAAGTGGCCGCGCATAAAGCCACCAGCAGGCCGACCAGGATATACCCGCTGCTCCACAGCATGCGCTGGCCGAGAAGCGCCATGCCGGGCTCCACCACCAATGGATAGGCGATCAGCCCGGCAAAACTGCCGAAATTGGAGGCGGCATACAGCGCATACGGATCCTCCCCCTCGCGCGACAGGCTGAACCAACGCTGCAGCAGCGGTGCCTGCGCCGACACTGCGAAAAACAGCGGCCCGATCGAAAGACACAGCAACCATGGCACCCATAGTGCCGGTTGCGCGGTCGGTCCCGGCTGCAGCGCATTGAGGCCGATCGGCAACCACAGCCCGGCAACCAGCAGCACGGCGAGATGCATCATGCCTTGCGCGCGGGGCCCAAGCCGCCCCAGCCAATGCGCATAGGCATACCCGCCGAGCAGCAACGCCTGATAGACCAGCATCGCCGAGTTCCACACCGCAGGCGCGCCGCCGAGGCGCGGCAGCGCCATGCGCGCGACCATCGGCTGCACGAGAAACAGCAGGAACGAACTGGCCAGGATCGTGACGACGAAAAGCGGGCGAACCAGGCGTATGGACATCAGGCAGGCCGATCGATGCGATAGAGAATGTGGCGCTTGAGCGGGCTGCCCTCCGGGACAGCGGGATGATCGAAATCGCCGCCTTCGACGCGGGAGAGGCCGAGCCGCTCCATCAGGCCCCAACTGCGCGTGTTGGCGGCGACGGTGATCGCGGTGATGCGCGGTGCATCCAGATGGCCCCAGCCCCAGGCCAGGCTCGCCTCGGCCGCCTCGCGCGCATAGCCCTGCCCCCACGTATCGCGGCGCAAGCGCCAGCCTATCTCGATCTCGCCTTCGAGAAAGTCATATCCCTGCTGCAGGCCGCAAAACCCGAGAAAGGCGGCGTCGCTCTTGCGTTCGATCGCCCAGAAGCAGCAGCCCGCTTCGGCCTGCCGCGCGACGCAACGTTCATAGGCCGCGCGCGCCTGGTCGAGCGTCATCAAGGGGCCGAGATAGCGCATGACCTCTTCGTCCTGGCCCATTGCATGGAACGGCGCGACATCGGCTTCGCGCCAGCCGCGCAAGGTAAGGCGCGGCGTCTCGATCATGGGGCGGGGCGGTCGATCACATAGACGACGCTGTCGCGCAGCCGGTCGCCCTCGGGATAGCTTGGATGCTCATAATCGAGCGTCGGTTCGGCGCGCATGCCGATGCGCTCCATCACCCGCTGGCTCTTGACGTTGACCCGCGCGGTGACCGCGACGATGCGCGAGTCGGGGCGATGCGCCCAGGCCCAGTCGATCACGGCGCGGGCCGCTTCTCCGGCATAGCCCTGCCCCCAATGCGCCGGGCCGAACATCCAGCCGATTTCGAGCTCGCCGGCCAGCGGCCGACCGGGGTCGCTGGGTTTCAGTCCGCAAAACCCAACCGGGACGCCATCAGCGCGGCGCTCGACCATCCAGAAGCCGAGGCCATCGGCCTGATAGGCTTCATGCCGCGCGATCACCGCATCGGATGCGGCGGCGTCGCGCACCGGGCCGAGATCGGCCATTACCTGGCGGTCGCCGAACCAGCCGTGCAGCGTTTCACGATCGCCCGGCGTGCGCAGGCGCAACCGCAGCCGCTCGGTCTCGACGATCGTTTCGTTCACGCGCCGAGCAACCGCGCCGCCAGCGCCGCATGATAGGTGAGCACCCCCGAACAGCCCGCGCGCTTGAACGCCATCAGCGTTTCCAGCACCATCGGGTCGCGCTCGGCCGCACCGGCTGCGACGGCGGCCTCGATCATCGCATATTCGCCACTCACCTGGTAGGCGAACACGGGCACCTCGAACGCCGATTTCACCCGCGCGACGATGTCGAGATAGGGCAGGCCGGGCTTGACCATGACGCTGTCGGCACCCTCGGCGAGATCGAGCGCGACTTCGCGCAGCGCCTCCTCGGCATTGGCCGAATCCATCTGATAGGTCTTCTTGTCGCCCTTCAGCAGCCCGCGACTGCCGACCGCATCGCGGAACGGGCCGTAAAAGGCGCTGGCGTACTTCGCGGCATAGGACATGATCTGGACATTGTGGTGCCCGCCTTGCTCGAGCGCCTCGCGGATCGCGCCGATGCGGCCGTCCATCATGTCCGAGGGCGCGATGATGTCCGATCCGGCTTCGGCCTGGTTGAGCGCCTGAGCGACCAACGCCTCTGAGGTGATGTCGTTGACGACATAGCCGGCTTCATCGACCAGCCCGTCATGGCCGTGCGTGGTATAGGGATCGAGCGCGACGTCGGTGAGCACGCCGATTTCGGGCACGGCATCCTTGAGCGCGCGGATCGCGCGGCACATCAGATTGTCGGGGTTGAGCGCCTCACGCCCGTCATCGGTGCGCAAATGCCCCGGCGTGTTGGGGAACAGCGCCAGACACGGAATGCCGAGATCGCGCGCCTCGCGTCCGCGCGCGACGATGCCGTCGACCGACCAGCGCGACACGCCGGGCAGCGAGGCGATCGGGTCTTCCACGCCCTGCCCTTCCGCAATGAACAGTGGCCAGATCAGATCGGCCGGGGTGAGCACGGTCTCGGCGTAGAGACGGCGGCTCCACGCGCTGGCGCGGGTACGGCGAAGGCGGAGGGCGGGATAGTGTGCGGTCATGCCCCGCTTTCTGGAACCGCCCGCGCGCATGCGCAAGCGAGTCGGTGATCAGCCGACCGGATGTTGCCCGCCGACGGGTTCGGCGGCAGCAGCTTGCGTCGGGGCAGCAGCGGTGCTGGCGGGGACCACCAGCCGCTGTTTGCGCCAGCCGCCGTAGCGATAATAGACCGACGACATCAGCAAGGTCGCGACCGAGCCGAGCGGGAAGCTCCACCACAGGGAATCGGCGCCTAAGCTGCCCTTGAAGGCAAGCGCGAAGCCGAGCCGCACCGGGTACATGGCGATGATCAGCATCACCAAAGGCGCCCATACCGCGCCGTTCGCGCGCACCGCCGAGAACAGCACCATCGTCATGCCGAAGACGATGAAGTTCCAGCTCGCCAGCACCTGGATATGGCGCGCGATCGGCAAGGCCGGGCTGTCGCCGCCGAGGAACACCGCCATCACCGGCCGATCGAACAGGATCACCGCAGCCACCATGGTCGAGGTGAGCAAGGCGCTGAACAGCAGGCCCGACCGGGTAATGCGATCGACCCGATCCCACAGCCCCGCCCCGATATTCTGCGCGACCATGCTGCTGACCGCCGCACCGACCGCGAGCGCGGGCATCTGGATATAACCCCATAATTGCATCGACACGCCGTAGGCCGCGCTGGTGTCGACGCCGTAGCGGTTGACGAGGCCGGTCATCGTCAGCGCAGCGAAGGACACGACCAGCATCTGCGCGCCCATTGGCAGGCCCTTGCCGATGATCGTGCGGATCAAGGCGGGGGACGGGATCAACCAGGTCAGTTCATGCCCGCGCAGCCGGATCGGCAAATCACGCAGATAGATAAAAGCGAGCAGCCCAAATGCTGCGACATGCGCGGAGATGAGCGTCGCGGTGGCGGACCCGGCGATGCCCATGGCCGGCATGCCGAACCAGCCGCGAATGAAAACGGGGTTGAGCCCGCTGTCGAGCACGACACTCAGCACCGTGAACCACAAGGGCGTGATCGAATCGCCGACGCCGCGCAGCGCCATGCCGAGCAGCACCAGCAGCAGCGTCGCGGGGAGCCCGAGGAAGATGACGCGCAGATACTCGAGCGCCAGCGGCATCACGCTGGGCGGGGTGGCGAGCACCTTCAGGATTTCGGGCGTGAAGATCCAGCCGAGCACCGCGATCACCACCGCCGCGCCCATTACCAACCCGATCGACGCGCCGAACGCACGCCGCGCCCCCTCAATGTCGCGGCGGCCGATACTCTGGCCGATCAGGATTGTCGCCGCCATGCCGAAGCCGAAGATGCCGGCAAACATCAGGAACATGATCGTGTTGGCATTGGCAGTCGCCGCTACCGCGCCCTCACCCAGAAAGCGCCCGACCCAGATCGTGTTGATCGACCCGTTGAGCGACTGGAGGATGTTCGCGCCGAGCGTGGGCAGCGCAAAGGCGAGCAGCGTCCGCCCGATCGGGCCGGAAGTGAGATCGTGCTTGCCGCCCCTGCCCCTTACCGGAGGCGCTGCCGCTAAGGCTCCCCTCCCGCTTGCGGGAGGGGCTGCCCCTATTACTCCCCTCCCGCGTGCGGGAGGGGCTGGGGGAGGGCTTGTACGATCGCTCACGGTACGCCCATGCCCTCCCCTAACCCCTCCCGCAAGCGGGAGGGGAATTTTAACCCAGCCGCGCCAGCGCCGCGCTCAGCCGCTCGGCTTCGGCGGCCTTTTCGGCGTGGTCGGCGCGGGCCTTTTCGACCGCTTCGGGCTTGGCGCGCTCGACAAAGCTGGGATTGCCCAGCCGCCCTGCGAGTGCGTCGCGCTCCTTCGCGGCAGCCTCAATGCCCTTGGTCAGGCGCGCGCGCTCGGCGTCGAGGTCGATCACGCCTTCCAGCGGCAGCTTGTAGCTGACGGCATCAACGACGACCGTAACCGCGGGCCCTTCAGAACCAAGCCCACCATCGGGTGTTAATCCAGGGACCGCGCGCGTGAAATGCGTTCGATCCAAGCGCGCCAGACGCATTAATGCATCCGTGTTCCGGTCGAAGCGCGCGCGAAGGCCCGCGTCATCGCTATAGACATGAAGCTGCATTTTTACTCCTGGCGCGATGCCAAGCTCGGTTCGGGCCCCGCGAATGCCGGTGATTAGATCGATTAACCAAGCGATTTCCTTACTCGCCTCCGGATCGATCGACCGCGCATCCGCCATCGGCCATTTGGCGACGATCAGGTCATTCTCGCGCGCGCCCATGGCGTGCCACAGTTCCTCGGTGATGAACGGCATGAACGGGTGCAGCAGCACCAGGATCTGGTCGATCACCCAACCGGCGACGGCGCGGGTTTCGTCGGCCTCCGCGCCGGTCGCGGGGGCGTCCATCTGCCCGAGCACCGGCTTGATCAGCTCCAGATACCAGTCGCAGAAGCGGCTCCACACGAACTGATAGACGGCGTTCGCCGCGCCATCGAAGCGCAGATCGGCGAGCGCGAGATCGACCGACTGGACGGTCGAGATCGTCTCGGCGATGATCCATTTGTTGACCGCGAGCGTCGCCTCCGGCGCATCGAGCGTCGTGCTCGCGCCGATGCCGTTGGCTTGCGCGAAGCGGCAGGCGTTCCACAGCTTGGTCGCGAAGTTGCGATAGCCCTCGACGCGCTTCTCATCCATCTTGATGTCGCGGCCCTGGCTTTCCATCGCCGCCATGAAGAAGCGCAACGCGTCCGCACCATATTTGTCGATCAGCCCGAGCGGGTTGACGACATTGCCCTTGGACTTGGACATCTTCTGCCCATCCGCCGCGCGGACGAGGCCGTGCAGGTACAGCTTCTTGAACGGCACATCGCCCATGAAGTGGATGCCCTGCATCATCATGCGGGCGTCCCAGAAGAACAGGATGTCGAAGCCCGAGATGAGCACGTCGTTCGGGTAACGGCCGTGGAGTTGCGGGGGGCGGTTTAGGAAACCGTTGCTCGCTCCCTCACCGTTCGTGTCGAGCGAAGTCGAGACACCGGTCACCGCCAGCGCAGGCTTCTCGACTTCGCTCGAAGCGAACGGTGGGGGGGACACATCGGGCCAGCCCATCGTCGCGAAGGGCCAGAGCGCCGAAGAGAACCACGTGTCGAGCACGTCTCCGTCTCGACGCAGTCTGATAGTTTTATTGTCGCTCCGAGCGTCGGGATCATCCGTAATCTCGATCTGATACTTAGAGGGATAAAATTCCCGGGCGAGCGCTAGAGCTTCCGCCTGCGTTTCCGCAACAAACGGCACGTTATCCGCACGTACCTTGCCCGTCACCTCAGCGTGACCCTTAGCATTATTCCAAATTAAGTGATCGCCGTAGTCAATTCCTATGCCTTCGACGATATGCGGCCCAAACCACGCCGGAATCCGGTGCCCCCACCACAACTGCCGGCTCACACACCACGGCTGGATATTCTCCATCCAATTGAAGAACGTCTTTTCCCAGGTCTTGGGCACGATCTGGATCGCGCCCGAGCGCACCGCCTCGATCGCCGGTTTCGCGAGCGTCGCTGCGTCGACATACCATTGGTCGGTCAGCCACGGCTCGATCACCACGCCCGAACGATCGCCATAGGGCGTCTGGATCGTGCGCGGTTCGGCGTCGTGTTCGGTACCGTCCTTGTCGATGTGCGGGATCAGGAAGCCTTCAGCCTTCAACTGCGCGACCACCGCCTTGCGCGCCTCAGCCGTGGTGAGGCCCAAGAAGGCGTCGGGGATCAGGCCGTCGGCGACCTGCACGACCTGCGCCTTGGCATCGAGCATGTTGAGCATCGCGCCCGCCGCGATACCGGCGCGTTTTCCCACTTCGAAGTCGTTGAAATCATGCCCCGGCGTGATCTTGACCGCGCCCGAGCCAAGCTCGGGATCGGCATGATCATCGGTAATGATCGGGATCAGGCGGCCGGTGATTGGCAGCTTCACATGCTTGCCGACGAGATGGGTATAGCGTTCGTCCGCAGCGTTCACCGCGACCGCCATATCGGCGAGCATCGTTTCGGGCCGCGTGGTCGCGACTTCGATGAAGCCCGAACCGTCGGCCAGCGGATAGCGCAAATGCCAGAAGCTGCCCTTGATCTCGCGCGTCTCGACCTCAAGGTCGCTGATCGCGGTGCCGAGGCCGGGGTCCCAATTCACCAGCCGCTTGTCGCGGTAGATCAGCCCCTCTTTGTGCAGGTCGACGAACACCTTGAGCACGGCCTTGGAAAAGCCCTCGTCCATGGTGAAGCGTTCGTTCGCCCAATCCATCGAGCAGCCGAGGCGGCGGAGCTGCTGGGTGATTTCCCCGCCGCTCTCTTCCTTCCACGTCCACACTTTTTCGACGAATTGCTCGCGCGTGTAATTGGTGCGCTTGTCCTGCCGCTCATTCAGTTGCCGCTCGACCACCATTTGCGTGGCGATGCCGGCATGATCGGTGCCGACCACCCACAAGGCATCCTTGCCCTGCAAGCGGGCGTGGCGCGCAAGGATATCCTGCAGCGTGTTGTCCAGCGCATGGCCGATGTGGAGCGACCCCGTCACGTTGGGCGGCGGATTGACGATCGTCCACGGCTCGGCACCGGGACGATCCGGGCGGAACTGGCCCGTGCTTTCCCAATGCGCATACCAGCGCTGTTCGATTTCGGCGGGGTCGAAGGTTTTTGGAAGCTCGCTCATAGCGTCCGGCTTTAGCCGCGACGCCGCAAAAGAAAAGGGCGGCCCGGCCGGACCGCCCTGCCCAACCTCAAAACTGCCCGTGCAGCCGGATCGCAAACGCGCTGATCGGCCCGCGATCGCGGTTGTAGCCGGGGTTGCCGATCAACTGGTAATCCGCAGTGATCGAGACCGGCGCGATCGGCACCCACGCATAATAGACTTCGCCAATCGCTTCCGCGCCCGGATGCGGCAGCTTTCCGTCACCGACCAGCACCCCCACGCCACCCGCATCGAGATAGCGCTGATGCACAGCGGAGATGCCGTTGACGACGGCGGCGATCCCGACCGTGTCGCCGCCGCGCCCCCACGACGCGCCCTTGATCGAAACGCCAGCAGAGGCGGTGCGATCGACATCGGTGAAATCATAGGGCTCGATCTGCCCGTCCGCGATCCCCGCGCGCGCAAACACCCCGACCGATGCCGTCACCGCCTGCTCCAGATTGACCGACGCGCCGATCCGCGTCCGCCAATCGCGCACCAGCGCGGTGTCGGGAGCCGTGCCCGTCTTTACAGCAAGCGCCAGCGCATCGTCGAAGCGACCGAACCGCCCATGATTGCGGAACACGGTGACGCGGACAGCGCCGTCGCGGTCCCCGATCGTGTGGCGATGCTCGATTTCGCCATCGAGTTGAAACTGGCTGAAATCGCGCTCCAGCATCTCGCCATTGGGGATTTTGGAGAGGTTGAACAGCCCGGCCCGCACCGTCCACGGCCCCCGATACCATTCCACCGCCGCGCCGGTGCTATACCCCCAGGCGTCGGCGGCATAATCGAAGCTGCCCGCATCGACGAGCGTCCAGTTGAGGAAATCGGCGCGCGGATCGTGCGCATAGCGATTGGTGTCGAACACATCGCCGACACCGAACTTGCCGAGCGTCAGCACCACCCGGTCGGCGGTTCGCCGCGCGGCGAACTGGTTGAGCGTCGCCGTCGCATCGTCGCGCGCGCCGCCCAGATTGATCGTCTGGCGGAAGAACAGCCGCTGCAGCCGGAAATAGGGATTGCTCTTGCCGACCTTATACGCCTCCGCACTGGGGAAACCCGCGACGCCCAGCGTGTTGGACAGGCCAAAGCCCTGGTCCATTTCCGGGTTGATCCACACCTCGCCGCCCTGCCACGGGCGCACCCCGGCATAGAGCGTCGCGTCGGTCGTTTCCTTGATCTGGTGCGGGGTCAGGCTGTTTGGCCCGGCATAAGGCGAGGTGAAGCCCGGCGTACCTTGCGCGGTGAGGGTGAACTGGCCGTGGATGGCGAAAACGTCGGACTGCGACGAAGTCGAGGGGTCGTTGCCCGAAACGGCGGCTGGCGTGGTTTGCGCCATCGCCGGTGCTGCAATGCCAGCCAGAAGAGCCAGGAGGTAGATGCGCATCGGCGACTCCGAATGTACGCGCCAGCGCCGGTACGCCCAAACGGGGTGCGCACACCTATCCAGTACCAGAAGCGGACGATCTGCTTGTTAAGAATGCCCCGCCAACCGCCCGGCTTCGGATTCGGCGGCGCAACATCGCCACGCCCCGTAATCGCCCCTACCCGCCGATGCTAGCCGGAAACCGCGCGGTTCATACGTGATGCGCAAGGTCCGGGTCGACACCACACCAGCCCGGCATGAACCGCGCCTCATGCGACCGCGCATAGCCCAATGCCTTGTCGAGCGCCTTGTCGAAATTCTTCGCGACCGTCGTTTGCTTGATCAAACGCCGCAGATAGTCGGCCCAGATAAACTCGCTGAACGGCGTGGTTTCCTTGGCATAGCCGCCCGCCTGGCGCACCGCCCCCGCGAGCGAGCGGAACGGATCGTCGGCAAGGTCGCGAATGCGTTTCGGAATATCGGCATAGCCCCGACGCTGCCCCTGTTCGTCGAACGGGTGCAGCCAGCCGCGATTGTCGAGGAACACCCAGAAGGCATCCTGGCTGAGCGGTCGCAGATCGGCGACCACGGTGGTCAGCACTTCCTCCTGCCCCTCCTCGACCAGCGCGCGGGCAAGGTGATGATGGTCGATCACATAGGATTTGCCCTTGGGGCCGAGCACCACCGGGATCATGTGCCGCCCAAGATACTTGCCGGCATCGTCGCGCTGTCCGCGCCATTCGGCGCGCTTGCGCTCGACCTCGCGCAGGCCGACCGTCATCTGCGTCGGCCTCAGCGCATCGAGGGGTACGGGAAGAAGCATGGGCTCGCGGCTGGTTCTCATACCGTCATCTCCTTTGAAAATGGGCGTGTTGCCGCATCGACCGCATCGGCGACACTGCGCGCGCTGCGCCCGGCCAGTGCGATCTGCGCGGTGCCGCTCTCATTGAGCAAATCGCGCACCGGATCCTTCAGCCGTGCCAGCACCAAGGCACGCCCGGCCGCGCCCAGCCGGATCGACGCTTCGCCTAGAACGTCCACCGCCGTGCTATCCAAATCGCTGCTTTCCTCCAGGCTGAGGATCACCGTATGCGCATCCTGCGCCACTGCGCGCCGTTCGACCAGCGCCATGATCCGTTCGGCATTGGCGAAGAACAAGGGCTCGCCCGGCCGCAGCACCACCACATCCGGTTGCACCAATGCCTCCGGGTGGCGCGACCGATCGACAAAGTCGCGACCTTCGCCCAGCCGCCCAAGTTCGACCACTTCAGGCGACGCCAGCCGGTGAATGATCGCCAGCACCGAGAGCAGCACCGCCAGCAACATCCCGTACAGGACGCCGAGCACCAGCACGCCCAGCGCCGCTGCGCTCGCCACATATTGGTCGCGGTCGATCCGCCACAGCCGCCGCAAGGGCGACGGGTCAAGCGCATGGAGCAAAGCCGAAACCACCACCGCCGCCAGGACCGGCATCGGCACGCGCGCGACCAGACCCAGCCCAAGCGCCATCAATACTGCCAGCCCGCACCCCGCGATCAAGCTCGCCCGCCGCGTCGCCGCGCCGGCGCTGTCATTGGCGGACGCAGCGGAAAACCCCGCCCCCACCACCTGCCCGCCCACCCCTGCCGCGGCGAGATTGGCAACACCGATTGCCACCAATTCGCGATTGGGGTCGACACTCTCGCCACGGTTGAGCGCGAGCGAGCGCATCGTGCCCCAGGATTCCACAAACACGATCAACGCCAGCGGCAAGGCGGCAGAGGCGAGCGCGATCCAATGTGCGCGATCCAGCAACGGCAAACGCGGCGCGGCAAAGGTCAGGTCGATCGCGCCGACCAAGGGGACGTGCCATGCCCGCAAATCAACGATCGACGCGGTAAGCGCGCCCAATGCGAGCAATATCAGCGCACTGGGAACAGCGGGCCAGCGCCGCAACAGCACCGCCACCGCGAGCGCAACCGCCCCAATCGCAAGGCTTGCACCGTTCCAACCCGGCATATGGGCGAGGGTCACGGCAAGTTGCGACAGCACGTTGCCATCGCCCGGTGCGACCCCGGTGGTGGCGATAAACTGGCGCAGCACGATGCTCGCCGCCAGCCCGATCGCAAAGCCGCGCAACACGGGTCGCGATACGAACGCCGCGACAAACCCAAGCCGCAACGCCCCCGCAACGAGAAACAACAGCCCCACCAGCCCGACCATCGCCACCGCCGCGAGCAACCGCTGCGAGGGATCGGCAATGGCAAGCGATGCCGTCGCGGCAGCGAGCGTCGCGGCCGATGCCGATGTCGGCGCAACAATGGCGACGCGACTGCGGCCGACCAGCGCATAAGCGGCAATCCCGGCCAACGCCGCGACCAGCGCCTGGCCCGGTGGAAAACCGGCTAGGCCGCCATAAGCGATCGCCTCGGGCAGCAACAGCGCCGCCACCGACACGCCTGCGACGCCGTCCCGTCTCATTCCGTTTCGTTCCATCGCCCGCACGCTTGCACGCATGCGCGCTACAGTCGAGATTGGAAGGGTCCGCCGCGCGTTAAATCCACGCAACCACGCTCAGCACGACGCCCAGTACCGCAGACGCGCCTGCGCCCCACAACAGCCAGCGCCGCTGCGTCAGCGCGCTGATCGAGGCGAGCGCGATCGCGATCTGGATGAAGGTCATCGCAATCGCGAGCTTGGTATGGGGCGAAAGCGCGCGCCGCGACTCCGCATCCGCCTCTTCGGATTTGCGATCGAGCTCTTCCGCCGTCGCGCGCAGTTCCCGGGCACGTTCGGCATATTTGCGCGAATCCGCCGCCGCAGCGCTGGCCGAAGCGGGCGCGATCTTGACGACGGTGTCGGCGAGGTGCCGCTTGATATCCTCCGCCTGATAATAGGCCCAGCTATCCGAGGCCCGCGCCTTCATCAGCACGGCCTCATTCTTGTAATAGAGCGCGTCGTTCTGAGTGTGGCCGCCCAGGAAACTGACGATCGCACCAAGGGTCGCCAACACCGCAGAGAACAGCGCGATCTTCTGGCTCAAGGGCTCACGGCGATGCGCCCGGCCTTCGATCTCTTCCTCATGCGCGCCACGGATTTCAAAACCTTCTTCCGACATCTCCTGCCTCTTCCTGATCGCCATGCGCGGGGCTAGCACACCTCAATCGGCGACAACACCACCGCCGACCGCCTGGTACAAAGCAACGGTGTCGGCCAACCGGGCAGCGCGCGCCTGGATCAACTGTGCACGCGCCTGCGCGTCTGCGGCGGTGGCGTTGAGCAGGGCCAGAGTACCAACATCCCCAAGCGCCAATTGGCGGCGAACGAAGCCGAGCGCGCGACCGGAGGCATCGCTCGCGCGCGCGGCGGCGTCCAGCGCATCGGCATCGGTGCGCAGGCCGCTCAACGCGTCCGAAACGTCCCCAAACGCCTGTAGCACCGCCGCGCGATATTGCGCCTTTGCCCCGTCCAGCGCGGCTTCTGCCGCGCGCTGCTGGTGTCGCAACGCCCCGCCGTGGAAGATCGGCTGCGTGACTCCGCCGAGCAACGCCCAGAACGGATTGCCACTCTGGAACAGGTCGAACAGATGCTGCGCCTCGCCCCCGGCGCTCGCGCTCAACTGCAGGTTGGGCAAACGGGCGGCAATCGCCACGCCGACATCGGCCCCTGCCCCTTCGAGTTGCGCCCGCGCGGCGCGCACATCGGGGCGCCGCGCCACGAGGTCGGACGGCAAGGCAAGCGGCACGTCGTGCGGCAGTGAGATGGCAGAAAGCGCTGGCAGGGTCGGCAGATCGCCCCCCGCCGCGCGGCCGAGCAAGGTGCCGATGACCACGCGCTGATGCGCCTCTGCCCGTACAAGTGCCGGCAGCGCCGCTTCCGCCGTTGCCAAGGCGGTCTGCTGGGTCGCCACATCCGCCTCGCCCACAGCACCAAGTTGCTGGCGTCGCCGCTGGTTCTGCAGAATGTCGCGGTTGACCGCCAAACTTGCCCGCGCCGCGTCGATCTGATCGGCCAGCGACGCGCGCTGGATCACGGCCTGCACCAAATTGGCCGCTACAGTCGCGCGTGCCGCTTCAAGCCGGTGGCGTGCGACATCCGCCGCAGCCCGTGCCGACCGGATCTTGGCGTGCGTTCCACCGAACACGTCGGGCGAATAGCTGACCGTCACCTGCGCGGTGTGCAACGAATACAGATATTGCGTGGCGTCGGTCACTGCGGGAGCAAGCGCCTTGGAAACGCGCGTGCGCTGCGCCTGATAGCTCGCATCGACCTGAGGCAACGCCGCGCCACCCGCCGCCCCGGCAAGCTCGCGCGCCTGACGCAAGGCCGCATCGGCGACGGCGATGTCGGTCGCATGACGTAGCGCCTCGTCCACCAGTGCATCGAGATCGGGCGATCCGAAAGCGCGCCACCAGTCGCTCGCCACCGTGCCGGTCCGCGCCACCTGCGCCTCCCCGGCACGCGGCGCAAAGCTCTGCGGTTTGACAGGCGGCGGTAACGCGACATGCGGATCCAGGTCCCGGGGGCCGACCGCACAAGCCGATACCGACCCGGCGAGCACTGCGAGCAATAGGCGCTTCATGCCGGCATCTCCCCCGAATCGGCGGTGGGGTGCGGATGGTGCCCGACATCGCGCCCGTGCGCACCGCGATCCCCCGGCGGCACCCGCCGCGAGAAGCGATCGATCAGCACCGGCAACACCAGCAGGATCAGCAGCGGGGCAAGCGTCATGCCCCCCACCACCACCAGCGCCAGCGGCTTCTGCACCTGGCTGCCGATGCCGTTGGAGATGGCGGCGGGCAGCAGGCCGATCGCCGCCACCAGGCAGGTCATCACCACCGGGCGCAAGCTGTGTCGCACCGTCGTCGCCAAAGCGCCTTGCCGCCCCATATATTCGTCGATTGCGTGGTTATAGGTGGTGACGACCAGAATGCCGTCCATCACCGCGATGCCAAACAAGGCGACAAAGCCGATCGCCGAGGAAATGCTGAAGGCCGTGCCTGTCAATGCGAGCGCCAGCACGCCGCCGATAATCGCCATCGGGATTGCCGAGAATGCGAGCAAGCTGTCACGGATCGACCCGAAATTGGCGTAGAGCAGCAGCAGGATCAGCAACAGGCTGATCGGCACGACTACCTCCAACCGCGCGACGGCGTTGGTGAGATTGTCGAGCTCGCCCGCCCATTCGAGGTGATAGCCGGGCGGCAGATGCACGGTCCGCGTGATCCGTGCCCGCGCCTCTTCCACCGCGCCGCCAAGATCGCGCCCGCGCACCGAGAATTTGATCGGGATGTAGCGTTCCTGATGCTCGCGGTAGATGAATGACGCACCCGATGTCAGTTTGATATCGGCGACTTCGGACAGCGGCACCTGGATCGTGCCATTGCCATTGGGCGACGGCGCGCCAACGGTGATGCGGCGGATCGCGTCGAGGGAATCGCGCTGCTCTGCCTTCAGGCGCACGACGATCGGGAAGTGCCGGTCCGTGCCCTTTTCATACAGATCCGCCGCCGATTGCCCACCGATTGCCGCCGCCACAGTCGCGTTGATGTCGTCAGGTGTCAGGCCATAACGCGAGGCGCGCGCGCGATCGACATCGATCCGCACCGTCGGTTGGCCGAGCGACTGGAACACGCCCAGATCCTCGATACCCTTGACCTTGGCCATCTCCGCCTTGATCGCATCGGCATATTTTTCGAGCGTCGGCAAATCTGGGCCGAACAGCTTGATCGAATTGGCACCCTTCACCCCGGATGCGGCTTCCTCGACATTGTCCTCGATATATTGCGAGAAGGAGAAATCGACGCCGGGATATTTGGCCTGCAGCTTCTTCGACAATTCGGCGGTCAGCGTTTCCTTGGTCACGCCTGCGGGCCAGCTACCGGTTGGTTTCAGCGGCACGAAGAACTCGGCGTTGAAGAAACCCGTTGAATCGGTGCCGTCATCGGGCCGTCCATGCGCCGACAACACCGATTCCACTTCGGGATATTGGGCGATCATCCGCCGTACGCCGTCTACCACTGGCTGACCCGCCTCCAGGCTGATCGAGGCCGGCAGGCTCGCGCGGATATACATGTTGCCCTCCTCGAGATGGGGCAGGAATTCGATGCCGAGCGAGCGCACGCCGACCATCGCCCCGCCGAGCAGCAGCAACACCCCGCCGATCGCGAGGATGCGGTTGCCGAGCGCAAAGGCGGCGGCGGGCTCGTACAGGCGGCGCAACCGCGCGACGATCCACGTTTCCACCTCGGACAATTTGTCGGGCAGCAACATCGTCGCCAGTACCGGCGCGACGGTGAAGGTGGCGATCAGGCCGCCGGTAATGGCATAGGCATAGGTCTTCGCCATCGGCCCAAAGATATGGCCTTCGACGCCCGTCAGCGTGAACAGCGGCAGGAAGCTCGCAATGATGATCGCGGCGGCGAAGAAGATGCCCCGGCTGACCTCATGGCTCGCCCCCAACACCGCCGAGAAGCGGCTGGCCAGTGTGTAATGCCCGCGCCCGCCTTCGACATGCGCTGAGCGTTCCACCATGTGGCGGAAGATATTCTCGACCATGATGACGCTGGCATCGACCACCAGCCCGAAATCGAGCGCACCGACCGACAACAGGTTCGCACTCTCGCCCTGCAACACCAGGATCAGGATCGCGAAAGCGAGCGCAAAGGGAATGGTCGCGGCAACAATGATCGCGCTGCGCAAATTGCCGAGAAACGCCCATTGCAGGAAGAAGATCAGCGCAATCCCCGCGACCAGATTTTCCAGCACGGTGTGGATCGTCAGGTGGATCAGGTCCGAGCGGTCATAGATGCGATCGAGATGCACGCCCGGCGGCAGGATGCCCGAGGCGTTGATGTCGGCGACTTCCTTCTGCACCGCTTCGATCGTCGGCATCGATTGCGCGCCGCGCTGCATCAGCACGATGCCCTGAACGATGTCGTCCTCATTGTTATACCCGGCGATGCCGAGCCGCGGCGCATTGCCGATCTCGACATGCGCCACGTTTTTCAGCAGGATCGGCTGACCGTTGGCCGTGCCGACCAGTACGTTCTGGATCGCCGATACCGACTGGATCAACCCGACGCCGCGCACGATCGCCGCCTGCGCCCCGAAGTTGATCGTCTGCCCGCCGACATTGCCGTCGCTCTTGCCCAGCGCCGCCAAAACCTGCCCGACCGAAACGCCCTGCGCGGCGAGCCGATCATTGTCGATCACGACATCATAGGTCCGCAGTTTTCCGCCCCAGCCGGTCACATCGATCACGCCGGGAATGCGTTTGAAGCGCCGTTGCAGCACCCAGTCCTGCAGCGTCTTGAGGTCCATCACCGAATAACCGGGCGGGGCGCTGATCTTGTAGCGATAGATTTCGCCGACCGGGCTGGTCGGCGACAAAGTCGGCTGCGCCCCACCCGCGAGCGGGGGCAATTGCGACAGGCGGTTGATCACCTGCTGCTTGGCCGCCTCATTGGTCAGGTCGTAGCTGAATTGGATCTTGATGTCGGACAGGCCGAACAGCGAAATCGCACGGATCGCGGTCAAATGCGGGATGCCCGCCATGCCGACCTCGATCGGGATGGTGACGTTGCGCTCCATCTCCTCGGCCGACAGGCCTTGCGTCTGGGTGATCACCTCGACCATCGGCGGCACGGGATCGGGATAGGCTTCGATATTGAGGTTCCAGAAGCCGACCGCGCCCGCGACCAGCATCGCGGCAAAAATGCCGACGATCAGCAACCGCTGCCGCAGCGAAAATTCGACCAGGCGGTTCATTCGCCGAGACCCGCCTCATTCACGAACAGCGCCCCTGCGGTGACGATCCGCTCGCCCGGCTTGAGACCAGCGAGCACGGCAATGGTGCCATCCTGCGCGTCACCCGCCGTAATCGTGCGGGACTGGAGCAGTCCATCGGGGCGCACGACCCACACCCGCGCCGTTTCGCCCTCATGGATCACGGCTTCGGCGGGGATGCGCAGCGCCGTGCCACGTTGCGGCCGCTGGATCGAGAAGCTCGCGAACATCTGCGGCTTCAACACCCCATCGGGATTGGCGATGGTCGCGCGGACCGGCAAGCGGTGCGTCTGCGGATCGAGCGCCGCGCCGACCAGATCGATCGTCGCGTGGAAGCTGCGTCCCGGCAGCGCTTGCGTGGTGACCGTCACCGAATCGCCGACATGCACCGCATTGGCGTCGCTTTCGGCGATCTGCGCGATCAGCCAGACGTGCGACGGATCGGTGATGGTCATCACCGGCTTGTCGCCGCCTTGCGCAACATATTGCCCGGCCGACACATCGCGCGAGGCGATCAGGCCGTCGATCGGCGCATGGAGCGTGGTGCGGTCGTGAATGCCCAAAACCTCGTTGACGCTTTCCAGCCGCGAGATTTCGCCGGACGTCTTGCCGAGGATCGACAATTTGTCGCGCGCCGCGCCCAGCGCCGCCGCCGTGGTGCGCGCGGTCGCCTGCGCCGCGACCAGATCGGTCTGCGCCTGCAGATAATCCTTCTGCGCGCCGCCCGCCGTTTCGAAGATCTGGCGCTGGCGCTCGGCATTGCGCGTTGCAGTCGCCAGTTGCGCCTGCGCATTCTGATACGCCGCGCGCGCCGCGAACAGGCCGCTGCGCGCATCGACGAAATCACTGGTCTTGACCAGCAGCAGCGGCTGGCCCGCGCGGACATATTGCCCGGCATCGGCCAGGACGCGCACGATCTGGCCCGCATAAGGCATCAGCACCGGCGTGCTGCGATCGCCATCGACCGTGATCGCACCGCTCGCCAACGTGCGGTCGTCCGAGGCCGAATAGCCGACGCGCATCGTCTTCAATCCCGCCATCTGGTCAGCGGTCAGGCGCAAGGTTCCCGGCGGCGTCGGTTGCGGGGCGGCAGGCTCGCGATGCGTCAGGCGCGCGACAGCGAACCACAACAGCGCCGCAGCGATCACACAAACGGCGACGATGACAAGCCAGCGTGTCTGCGTGGCCGGGGCCAGCGTGCGAGTCTCGGGCAGGGATTCGGGTGTCGGAGAAGCGTGCATCGGAAACCCTATTGCGGCAAGGCTGGCACCTCTACGTAAGCCAGCTTACATCTCGCTTACAAATTGCTGCAGTGCAGAAAGTCCGAGAATGCGGGTGTTGTTGGTCGAGGACGACGATGAAGTGGCGGTGCCGCTGGTCGATGCCCTCTCGCGGCGCGGTGTGTCGGTGGAACGCGCACGCGACGTTGGCGAAGCCGAAGCGTATCTCGCCGCAATCGATTATGCGGCAGTGTTGCTCGACCTCGGCTTGCCCGACGAAGACGGCATCGCTTTGTTGACGCGGATGCGCGCGCGCGGCGACACGCGGCCCGTGCTCGTGCTGAGCGCACGCGGCGCGATCGACGCGCGTATTCGCGGCCTGAACGAAGGGGCCGACGAATATATGGTCAAGCCGTTCGACGTTGACGAATTGCACGCGCGGCTGCTCGCCATCCTGCGGCGTCGCGACGGCTATACCGGCAAGTCGCTCCGCTGCGGCGCTTTGGAATTCATCGTCGAGACTCGCGTCGCCTATATCGACGCCCAGCCGCTGGCGCTGTCCGTGCGCGAAACGCAGTTGCTGGAACTGCTGTTGCGCCGTTGCGGCAAGGTCGTGCCCAAGACCGTGGTGGAGGATCAGCTCTTCGGGCTCGACAGCGATCTTGGGTCCAATGCGGTGGAGGTCTATATCCACCGCTTGCGCAAAAAGCTGGAAGACGGATCGAGCTGCGCGCGGATCGAGACGGTACGCGGCGTCGGCTATATGATGGTCGCCGCCGCGTGAGAATGCGCGCGCCGCGCTCGCTGCTCGGGCAGTTTATCGCGCTGCATGTCGGCATCGCTTTGGTCGCCGCGCTCACGTTGCTGTGGAGCGCGTCTGCCCTGCTGCACCAGACCGCCGACCATTTTCAGCGGAATTTGCTGCGCCGACAGGCGGCGCTTTCGGCGTCGTTCGGGGAGACCGGTGTCCCGCAGCCCGTGGTCTTGTCCAATGGCATGGCGGTCAGCGTAATCGGCCGAAATCGCCGGGTGCTCAATTCCTACGGACCGTCACGGCCGCAGATCCTGGCAGCCGCACCGCTCGATGAGACATCGCATTTCTTTCGAAAAGGCGCGATTCAGGCGTTCTGCCTGCCCGCCACGGTCGGCTGGATCGTCGTATCGCAAGACGATGCCGACCCGGAGGTGGTCACCGACGATGTCGTACGCAACTTCCTCTCGCGTTTCGCGCTGATATCGCTGCCGATTGCATTGCTTGTCCCCATGATCGGGGCGCTGCTCGCGCGCCGTTTGACGCACCGCATGCGCATGGTCTCACTGGCCGCAGCGCAAATCGGTCCGCAATCCCTCGACACGCGCTTGCCGCGCGGTCTGCTCCCGCTGGAGGCAGAGCCCCTGGCCGAGGCCGCCAATGCCGCGCTGGACCGTCTCGCCGCGGCGATCCGGGTGCAAACCGCCTTTGCCGCCGATGTCGCGCATGAATTGCGTACGCCTCTCGCTGCCATACGATTGCGCGCCGACGCGATTGCCGACCCGGAGGCGCGCTCGGCGCTGATGGCAGCCGTGGATCGCGCCGGGCGCGTGATCGCACAATTGCTGGCGCTGGCAGAGCTTGAGCGACCGTTGGAATCGAGTGGCACGACCGTCGATCTCCACCGGTTGGCGGAACAGGTCGTCGCCGATCGTGCGCCTGCGATTCTGGCCTCGGGCCGCAGCATTGCGCTCGATCGCGCTCCCGGCCCGGCACAGGTCTATGGGTATGGCGAAGCGCTCACGCTCGCGCTCGAGAATCTGCTCGACAATGCGACCCGCCACACGCCGCCCGGAACCGCGATCGAAGTCCGCAGCGCGAACGCTGGCATCACCGTTTGCGACGACGGTCCGCCGCTGCCGCAGGAGGATCTGGCGCGCCTGACGGAACGGCTCTGGCGTGGTGCCGGGTCGCAGATCGAAGGCTCGGGCATCGGTCTATCGATTGTCGACCGGGTGGCGCGGGCGCATGGCGGGCGACTGAACGTTCGGCGCGGCGAAGCGGGCCGCGGGCTGGTGTTTGAGATCAGGATCCGGGCCTGAAATTCGACGTCACCGACGATTGAACCTCACCGATCATGATCGACTCGGTCATAGGCGGCTTCGATCTCTTTCGGCACGTCGGTGAAGCTGCTCCACGGCAGCGGCTTGTGCAGCGCCATCGACCATCGCTCCATCCACTCGATCCCCTCCTTGCCGGTATAGGGATCGGGGGTGCGATACGCCGGGTCCTTCATCGCCTGCGGCAGCGTCACCGGCTGCAGATGCTCGCGCCGAAGGATGGCGGCGAGGTCGTCGATCGAATCTGCGTTCAGCCGGGTCGCGTGCAGCAGCATGACATAGGCGATATCGCGCCCGAACAGCGCACGCGCTGCGCTGCGATACCAGCGGATCGTCGTCGCGGTATGGGCGAGATAGAGCTGCCGGATCCGGTCCCGCGTCGCCGCATCCTGCGCGATGGTCGCGGCATCATAGGGCTCGGCAAATTCCCAGTCGTCGGCATCGATCGTGACCGGCGCGATGCGATAGCCATGCGCGGTCAGCCAGGTGTTGATCTCGTGCTTGACCGCCTCCGGCGTGCCGGTTTCGAGATAGGGGTGGCGAAACCAGCCAATCCGACGGTGCCGTTCTTCAAGCAACCCACGCGTGACCGGCTCGCCGCGCGCAATATCGGCAATGTAAGCGGCCGCGCCCAGGCGGTTTGGCGATTCGTGGGAAAAGGTGTGATTCCCCAGGTCCATTCCCGCATCGAGCCAATGCTCCAGAACGGCGATCTGTTGCGGTCGATCCAGCTCGTTGAGCTTCGATTCGTTGACGAACCCCGTCGCCGGAATCCTGTGCTTGCGCAGACCCTCCAGAATGTCGGCGTTCAAGCCGTTCACATAACGCTGGTCCTTCGCGATCGTCAGCGCCGGCAGGTCATCGAAGGTTAGGGCGATTTTGGCGTGCCGAGTTCGCGCGTCAGCCGGGCCGCAGGACAGGGTGGCGGCGGTCAGGCCGAGCAGGATCAGGCGGAGCATCGTCATCGTCGCTGCGTCTTTCAAGCGCGGCTCCGCTTCTGTCGACCGCTAATTTTCTGCCCATGCAGAATCGTGATGAAGAGATTGGCTGGGGCGGCAGGGTTCGAACCTGCGAATGGCGGCATCAAAAGCCGCTGCCTTACCACTTGGCGACGCCCCAATCCGGGAGCGGCGTGCTTTAGGCTGCGAATCCAAGCTTGGAAAGCCCGGATTCGCGCTTTCAGATCACCCGCTCGAGCCAGCCATACGGATCGGGCGCGTGTCCGCGCTGAATATCGATCAATGCCTGGCGCAACCGCAACGTTGTTTGCCCAGGGCCACCGCCGCCAATGTCGAACGCGCCATCGCGCATCTTCATCGTGCCGATCGGGGTGACGACCGCCGCCGTTCCGCAGGCAAACGCTTCCAGCAAACGGCCGCTTTGCGCATCGGCGCGGCACTGGTCGATCGCGTAAGGCTCCTCGCGGACGTTCAGGCCCATGTCACGCGCCAGGGTCAGCAGCGAATCGCGGGTGATGCCGGGGAGAATCGTGCCGGTCAGCGGTGGAGTGGCGATACTGCCATCGTCGAACACGAAGAAAATGTTCATGCCGCCCAGTTCTTCGATCCAGCGCCGCTCGATCGCGTCGAGGAACAGCACCTGATCGCACCCCTGCCGAGTCGCCTCGGCCTGGGCGATCAGACTGGCCGCATAATTGCCCCCGCATTTGGCCGCACCAGTGCCGCCGGGTGCGGCGCGCGTATAGTCCTGCGACACCCACAAGGTTACGGCGGGCGCGCCACCCTTGAAATAGGCACCGACCGAAGACGCGATCACGGCGTACAGATATTCGCTGGACGGCTTTACCCCGAGGAACACTTCGCTCGCGATCATGAACGGGCGCAGATACAGCGCGCCGCCGTCGATATCGGGGATCCAGTCGGCCTCTTGCCGCACGATGGCGCGGACCGACTCGACGAAGAGCTCATCGGGCAGCGGCACCATCGCCATCCGCTCCGCCGATTTGCGGAAACGCGCCGCGTTTGCCGCAGGGCGGAACAGCGCGGCACCACCATCGGGCAAACGATACGCCTTCAGCCCCTCGAAAATTTCCTGCGCATAATGCAGCACCGCCGAGGCGGTATCCATTTGGAACGCGGCGCGCGGGGTGATCTTGGCGTCGTGCCAACCCGCAACCTCGTTATAGCGGATCGTCACCATGTGATCGGTGAAGACGCGCCCGAAACCGGGGTTGGCGATCAGGCCGGTGCGTTCGTTCGCGAGAGTCGGCGTCGGATGCGGCTCGACGGCGAAGGTCTGCGCATCGGCTGTGGGGCGGTGGGCGATAGTGGCGTTCTGCTGCATCGAAGCCCTGCGACAAGTTGTTACAATTTGGGGGTTGAAGGGCTGTACGGGAGGCGGCAAACGCGGTCAACAATGGCTACCGCAATCGCCTCCGCCTCGCCGCTTTTCCTGCGCGAACCCGAAATCCGTCGTGGCATGGAACTCATGTACTTCGCGCAGAGCACGCTTGCGCGCTCCACCGAGGAGCGGCTGAGCGCGTTGGGACTGGGCCGGGCGCACCACCGCGCTTTGTATTTTATCGCGCGCCATCCCGATTTGACCGTCAGCGCGCTTCTCGGGCTGCTTGGCATTACCAAGCAATCGCTCGGCCGCGTTCTCAACGAGCTGGTGGAGCGTAACCTCGTCGAAACACGAGTCGGCGAGCGCGATCGACGGCAACGGCTCTTGCGATTGTCGCAGGCGGGCAAAGACCTCGAAGGCGATCTGTTCGAATGCGTCCGCCAAGTGTGGGCGCAAGCATATGCCAGCGCCGGACAAAATGCGGTCAGCGGTTTTTGGGCGGTGCTGGAAGGCATCACCCCCGACGAGGTGCTGAAGCTCCTCTCGGTCTGACCGGCGACAGCCTTTAAGCGGACACCGGCGGCATCATGCTAGCGTCGCGCTGCCGCGGCCATTTCGGCATTGCGCCGAGCGGATGCTGAAACCGTCTCGCGCAGCAAAGCGACGAGGGCCTCCCCCTGATCGAGCACGTCGAGCCCCTTGCGCGTGGATCCGCCTGGGCTGGCGACACGATCGGCAAGCGTGCCCGGCGGAACATCCGCCGCAGCGGCCAGCAGCGCCGATCCCTCAACCGTGGCGAGCGCCAGCCGGTTCGCCTGATCCTCTGGCAATCCCTGCGCGACGCCCGCCGCCGCGAGCGCATCGATAAAGCGGTATAGGAACGCCGGTCCGCACCCGGCCAGCGCGGTGACCGCGTCAAAATGCGCTGGATCGACCCATTCGACCAGCCCGAGCGCCGCCATCAACGTCGTAATCGCGCCGCGCAGCGCCGGATCGGCACTACTGCTGTCGAGCGCCACCACGCCCTTGCCGATCCCGACCGGCAGATTGGGCATCGCCCGAACGATCGCCCGGGCCTGAAACCGCTCGGCCAACGCTTGCTCTTCCACGCCCGCCAAAATCGAGATCAACGCCGGCACGCCCCGCAAGCGCTCCGCAAAGCGCCCCGCGACGTCGTCCAATTGCTGCGGCTTCATCGCCAGTATCACGAGATCGGGCAATGGCCCGCTCGGCACATCCCGCGCCTGCCGGACGCCTGTCGGCAAAAGCCGGTCGGCCCGGTTGACCACATCGACATTGCCGGGTGCCAGAACCCCACTGGCAATCCATTGGCGGAGCATCGCCCCGCCCATATTCCCGCAACCGATCATCCAGACGCGAGTCACCGTCCGCTCCGGACGGTCGTGCCCGACCATTCAGGCCTCGCCCTGCGTCTCTGTCATGGCTGCAGCCATCGCTTCGGCAGGGGTTTTGCCGCCCCACAGGACGAACTGAAACACCGGATAGAATCGCTCGCACTCGTCGATCGCACTTTCGACCAGCAACTCCGCCGTCCCCAGCGACATCGTGCCGCCGCCCGATTCGGTCGCGCCTTCGATCATCGCGGCATGGCGGTACAGCAGGATTCCGCTGGCCGACCACAATTCGAAATGCCCGACCCACAATTGCTCGTTGATCAGCCCGATCGCTTCGTAGATCGCACCACGCCGGTCGTCGGCGACGCGAACATCGGGAAAGGCCAGGAATTGAATAACGCTGTCTTCCTCGCGCCATAGCGCGCGAAGCTCATATTGCGTCCAGCTTCCTTTGACCTTGGCGATGACTTCATCGTCTTGCCGTTCGTGGTCCCAGCCATGCGCCGCGAAATAGCTTTCCAGCATGTCGATCGGCGCTGCATCGTCGCGATCGAAATCCGCCTCATCGAGGATCATCGTGCGCCTCCATCATTCGCCTTGGACACTGTCGTGACGCAGCGCGCCGGGCAGCACAAGAATGGGGCAGGCAAGCCAATCGAAAAAACTGTGGAAAAGATCGTCTCAGCCCTCCGCCTTGGGGGCCACCGTCGCTTTCGCTTCGAGGGCATCGAGGCGCGCGCGCAGCGCATCGGCATCGTCGCGCGCCGCCGCCGCCATCGCCTTGACCGCCTCGAATTCGTCGCGTGAAACGAAGTCCAAGCCGCCGATCCACTCCTTCGCCCGCGCCCGCGCGCCCGCTTCCGCTTCGCGCCCGACACCGGCCAGCGTACCGGCGGCACCGTTCAGAAACTTGGCGAAGTCGTCGAAAATCTTGTTGTCGGATTGCATGCGGAAAATCCCGTGGGGTTCAGAGCTTGATGATTTGGGTGGTGGCGGACGGCGGCGCAAGGGTTTCGGCCCCCGGATTCAAGTCCACGATCTGGTAATTGAGATAGAAGGCAAACACCAGCCAGGCGAGATACGGCACCAGCAAAGCACCGGCCATCCCGCGAATCCGGGCAAAGACAATCGTCATCGCCAGCGCAAGCAGGAACATCAACGCGACGATTCCAAGCGCGAACGTCACTTGATGCATGCCGAAAAACACCGGAGACCAACTCAAATTCACCGCCAGTTGAACAGCAAACAGCGCGATCGCCGGGCCGCGCATACGCGATCCGCGGGCGTGAATGATCATTGCCAGCGCAAGGCCAAGCAGTACGTATATTGCCGACCAAGCCGCCGGGAAGGCCCAATCCGGCGGCGTGATAGCCGGTTTAACAAGCGCGGCGTACCAGGCATTGGCCGAACCGGCCGGAGCCAATCGCGCCGAGGTAAAGCCCAGCAGCAGCACGAACGGCACGGTCACGACCGCCCAACGCAAAAACGCAAGCCGCAACTGTTGTCTTGATGCAATCTCTCTCAAGCCACGGTCCCCGGTTACGCGCGAATCTGTCAGGCGCTCCACTGTCGCCTTGCCCACTCTTCTATAGAAGAACGGCGGCCAGGTTGCGTGGTTAAATTTTACCCAACCAACGCCGATCGCCTATCGGGTGGCCGCGATCAGGAATTCGATATTGCCTTCGGGCCCGGTGATGGGACTCTCGACAAGTGTCGCAACGGACCAACCCTGCGCGACCACCCATGCCGAGACTTCGGCGCAGACGCGCGCATGCACCGCAGGATCGCGCACAACCCCGCCCTTGCCCACCTCGGTGCGGCCAGCCTCGAATTGCGGTTTGATCAGCGCAAGCAGCCGTGCCTCCGGCTTGGCAAAGCGTAGCGGCACCTCCAGCACCTTGGCGAGGCCGATAAAGCTGGCATCGCAGACGATCAGGTCGACCGGCTCGGGAATATGCGCGTCGGTCAAGATGCGCGCGCTGGTCTGTTCGTGGACAATGACCCGGGGATCCTGCCGCAGCTTCCACGCCAATTGGTTGGTGCCGCTGTCGACCGCATAGACGCGCGTCGCGCCGCGATGGAGCAGGACGTCGGTAAAGCCGCCGGTCGAGGAGCCGACATCGATCGCGACTGCGCCGGTGACATCCCACCCGACCGCATCGAGGCCATGCGCCAGCTTGATTCCGCCGCGCGACACCCATGGATGATCCCGCCCGCGCACATCGAGCACAACATCATCCGCCACGGCCTGGCCGGGCTTGTCGATCTTGCGGTCTCCCGCGAACACTAGCCCCGCCATGATCAGCGCCTGCGCGCGCGTCCGGCTTTCGGCCAGGCCGCGATCGACGAGAAGTTGGTCAGCACGGGTCTTGGACATGCCGATCTTCCAACGCGAAGCCGCGCGCATGCGCAAGGGGGCTTCGAGTCGCTTGGCCTGTGGCAACCCCGCAATCACGCTCCCCCTGGCCCGCTTTACGCCGCGCCGTCGTCCCCATTTCGGGTCACCGCACACGCCGTTCTTTCTGGCGCAGCGCTATTGCCTATCTTTTAAGTAGGAATACATTTTCCTCTTGGAGGCGTGGCCATGCGGCGTCCCCCTAGAGCACGGGTGGCCACGTCTCTCCGCCCGCTGTTCCGGGGCTTATTGGGAGAGGATCGATGGGTACCTTCTCGAATTTCGACCCCGTTCAGCCGACCATTCTGACCGTTCCGGGCCTGGGTGGCTCGGGGCCGTCGCATTGGCAGACCTTATGGGAACAGGCGCGCCCGGACACCATTCGGGTCGAGCTGGGCATGTGGAACACACCGCATCGCAATGCCTGGGTTACCAAGCTCGACCAGGCGATTCGTTCGGCACAGGCACCGGTCGTGCTCGCCGCGCATAGCCTTGGCTGTCTCGCCGTGGCGTGGTGGGCCGAGCTGACCCGGCAGCCTTATGGCTGGCCCGTCGCCGGGGCGCTGCTGGTCGCCCCCGCCGATGTCGACCGACCGGACGCGCAGGCCGAACTCGCCGCCTTTGGCCCCACTCCCGTCAGCCCGCTGCCCTTCCCGTCGATTGTCGTCGCCAGCCGTGACGACCCCTGGATCACGATCGAACGCGCGCACAGCCTGGCGGTCGGCTGGGGCAGCCACTTCGTCGATGCCGGTGCACAAGGCCATCTGAACGCCGCGAGCGGGATCGGATGGTGGGAAGAGGGTCAGGAATTGCTCCACCGCGTGATCGGCGCGGCGGCGGATCGCAACGGCAAGCCCCTGACACCGGGCGATGCGCGCTCCATCCTCGCCATCAACGCAACCGACGCGGCGCAGTCGCATTATCTGGCGGGTGGACCGATCGCCTGATCCTGCACATCAATCGAAGAACAGATAGGCAGGGTCGAAATCGGCGAAGCGCCGCAAGGCGTCCCAATCGAGGATATCGACTGTTCCCTGCCGAAAACTGACCAGTCCCTGCTCCCGCAACTGACGGAGCATGCGGTTGGCGTGAACGGCGGTCAGACCGGTGGCGTCGGACAGGTCGACTTGGGTCAACGGCAGCGCGAAGGTGAAGCCGTTGGTCATCCCGATGCGCTCGAGGCGAACGTACATCTCGCAAAACAGGTGCGCGAGCCGGACCACGGCGCTGCGCGCGCCGATCGAAACGATCCATTCCCGATTGATCGCGGCGTCGATCAGGGTCGAGCGCCACAGCAGTTCGGTGAGTGTCGCGGATCGCTCGGTTAGCGCCCGAATCGCGCTATGCGGAAAAAATGCGACCTGTACGTCGGTGAGGGCGGCAACCGAGTGTTCGAGACGCTTCAGCGGATAGCTGTGCAAATCGACAAAATCGCCTGGCACGTGAATCGCGAGAATTTGCCGCCGTCCCTCTGGCGTATCCTTGTAGCGCTCGACAAACCCTTCCAGCAGCAAGGTACATTGGGTCAGCGGCGTGTGCTGACGAACGATGATTTGCTTGGCCGAAAACTTGGCCGTCCGTCCGACCGCGCCTTCCAGCGCAGCAACGTCATCGGCGTCCAGAACCGGGTGGCGATGAGTCTTAAGGAACAGGCTAGTGTACATAGTTTCCCCTATTTTCCCGGAACATGCGCCGCAGCACCGCGTTCTGTCCACCGGGAGAGATTAAATGTCGAAACCACCGAGCGATACGCCAATCCGTGTAGCGGCGGAGCGAGGCGAAGTCTTGCTCGACGGGCCGGACGGCCTGGCTGCCTCTTTAACTCCGCAAGCCGCCAAACAATCTGCCGAACAGCTCCATCGTGCAGCAGATCTCGCCGATCGTCGCCCCGACGAGGAATTTCCCTGGAATCATTCATGCTAAGGGAAGAATGTTAATCACGGCGCGCTACTTCGCACCAGTGCCGTTTCGAAAACTCTTCCTCAGCCGCTGGTCGGCGCTGCTTTGGGCGATCGGCATCCTGTGGACCGCAGTCGACACAGTTGGCTTTGCCCCTTCCGGTGGACATGGTGAAACGGCGGCGACGGCCAATGCCACTGACGCCACGGGTGCCGCCATCGACAATGCCGACCTTGCCATTCTGGCCAACGCCATGAAGGGCGACTGAGCCCCCTTAACGACGCGGTGCGTCTTTCACCTCGATCGACTGGATGCGCCATTGGCGTTGTTCGGGGGAAGCGCCGTCAATATCGGCCGTTCGGTGCAGCGTAACAGTACCGATCTGATAGAGCGGTTTCCGGCTTTGCTTCAGCCGGGCGTAAATCTGTACGGGAACGGTGACATAGCGCTGTCCGGCTCCGGCATCCACTGGCCCGGGCGCGCCGATATTGGCGTGATATTCGCTATAACGCGCAAAATCGGCAGCGAACGGTCCTGCGCTTCCGGCAGCGCCCGAGCCGGGGATGCGAAGCGCGAAGGCCTCGCGATATTTCGCTTCCCCGATCAACGCGTAATAGGTTTGTACGACATTTGCCGCGCCTTGCGCACTGTCGGGCGCGAACGGTGTCTCCGCAATCGGGGTGCGATCGTCCGGCAATCCGCCCGGCGTGCCCGGTGCAGGCGGTTGCAATGCGTCGGGCGGCACCGAAGCCTCCTCATTGCTGGCGACTGAATTGCGCGCACCGCCTGCGTCTCCGGAATGGGCATCGACCGCCACCGGTTCCCGTTGTTTCGCCGCTTCGGTATTCACCGCAGGATCGCGCGCAGGCTGCGCGGTGCAGGCAACGAGGAAAAACAGCGGCCACGGAGCCAGAACAATACGCGACATCACCACGTCTCACACAAGGAATCGGAGGGACAATAAGGCTAGCGCCCGGACGCGACGTGGCCGCCAACCAGCCATCGCAGCGCATTTGCGGCGGTCAAAAAAAAGCGGCCGACACCCGTCGGCCACCCCTATTTTACGATCAGGGACGCAGGGCTGCGTCGTCGCGGTCGCTCAATTCGTCCTCATCGACCGTATCGTCGTCGAGTTCGTCCTGAACGTCGTCTTCGTCTTCCTCGTCCTCGTCTGGATCCTTTTCGGTGTCCAGATCGTCATCTTCCTCGCCGAGATCATCGTCTTCCATGTCGAGATCATCGTCGTCATCGTCGTCATTTTCGGACGCGATGTCGGGGTTGAGGTCGGTCAGCAGATTGCCATCGCTGGGGCCGTCGCGCGTTACCTCCAGGATTTCAGCGCGCTGGCTCTCGTCATAGCCTTCTTCGTCATATCCGTCGTCGCCGGTGCCTTCCCCCGGCACGCGGTGTCCACCCATGCTCATTGCGTCTCTCCCGACAGCCCACACGATGTAGGATCATTCCAAACTTCGAACCGTGCAACCCTCGTTCGGTTCCGCATTGCGCCGAAATTTGCTCAGCTGGGACGAAACAACCGCCCACGTTCCACGATCGCCGCGATGCCAAGCCCCGCCACGCCGGCGATGAGGAAACCCAAATGCATCGGCGCGGTCGTGCCGTCGAAGCTGCGGCCAATCGCCCAGCCGATCACCCCGCCGAGCGTGATGCCGAAAAAGCCCTGCACGCTCGACGCGATCCCCGCAATCTCTCCCATATTTTCCATCGCCATCGCCGACATGTTGGACGTGGCAAGGCCAAAACACGCCATCGTGATCGCCTGCACGACCACGAACACGAGCAGCGGTTCGTCCCCAAGATGGCCGACCGCCAAGCCGGTACCGGACGAGGCGATCATCACCACCAGCGCAACCTGCGAAATACGGCGCATTCCCAAATGAATCACGATCCGCGAATTCAGCAGGTTCGCGACCGCCATCGTACCCGCCGAAGCGGCAAACACGCTGCCGAGCAGCGCGGGACGATGAAAGACATGCTCCATGATCGGTTGAATCGAGCTGAGATACCCGAAAATCGCGCCCTGGCAGATCAGCGCCGCAATCATATAACCCAGCGAATAGCGATCGCGCAGCGTGTGCCGCCAGCCCGACAGCGTGCTGCGGAGCGACAGCGGCGCACGGTTTTCCGGGCGCAGGGTTTCGGGCATACGAAGGACGAACCAGACCAGGCACAACAACGCGGCCGCCGCGATCATCTCAAAAATCAACCGCCACGACCCCAGCAGCAAAATCGCCTGGCCGATGCTCGGAGCCACGATCGGCACCGCCATGAACACCATAAACGCCAGGCTGGTCACCTGCGCCATTGCGCGGCCCGAAAAACAGTCCCGGATCACCGCTATGGTCACGACGCGGCTGGCAGCGATCGCCAATCCGCTAATGAATCGCATCGCCAGCAAAAGCGCGAAACTGTTAGCAAGCCCGGCCAGCAGATTGCACACAATGTACCCGATCAGGCCCGCGATCAGCACCGGCCGACGCCCGAAACGATCGGTCAGCGGCCCGTGGATCAATTGCCCGATCCCCAGCCCAACCACGAACACCGTCAAAATCAACGGGCCGTCGACAATCGCATCCACCCCCAGCCGACGTGCGATATCCGGCAAGGCCGGCAACATCGTATCGATCCCGAGCGCGCCGAGCGAAATGAGCGCCGCGATCAGAGGCACGAACTCCACCAGGCGAATTGGCGGCGAGTCCTGCACAGAGGTGTCGGTAGAAACAGGCATGCCGTTCCCAATGCCCGAGCCCGCCGCGCAGGTCACCCATCAATTCATCCGCACTCCAGCTTGAATCTATCGCGCGTCATGGAACCGTAGCACCGTTGCGGCACTTTCGTGGCTCCACCACTCGGAGCATGGCGATGGGCATTTTCAGCATGATCAAGGATGCAATCTGGGGCCAGAAGGCCGCCCCG
The DNA here is from genome assembly GCF_049897605.1 of Sphingomonas sp. DC1600-2. Lineage (NCBI taxonomy): Bacteria > Pseudomonadati > Pseudomonadota > Alphaproteobacteria > Sphingomonadales > Sphingomonadaceae > Sphingomonas > Sphingomonas sp. DC1600-2. The sequence continues at coordinate 123,325 of NZ_JAFCWO010000005.1, read as the reverse complement.
GTCGAAGCCGTTCCCTCCACTTCGGCGATGCCGCAGATGAACACGCCGTCCGACCCGGGCAACCCGCCCGCAGAAACCACCCCGGCTGCCACCACCGCACCGGTTGATGTCGAAGCGATCCTCACCGCCAAAGCCGAGGCCAAGGGGCAGGAGCTCAACTGGCGCGAGTCGATCGTCGACCTGATGAAAGTGCTCGATCTCGACCCGAGCCATGAAAACCGTCTCGCCCTCGCGCACGAACTCGGCTTCACCGGCGATACCGAGGACAGCGCGACGATGAACATCTGGTTGCACCAGCAGGTCATGGTCAAGCTCGCCGAGTCCGGCGGCACCGTGCCCGCCGCGCTGACGCACTGAGCTCTTGACGAACGGCGTGGCGGACCGTTAGTGTATTAATACTATGATACACATGAGGTCCGCCATGCTCCGTTCCCTGGTCTGCGCGGTTGCGCTGCTCCCCCTTGCCGCATGTGGGGCGGACAAGGACGGCACCTCGATTTCGATCAACACCTCCAATGGCGACGGCTCGGTGCTCGCCGGTTTCGACGGCAATGGCGAAGCGTCGATCGACACGCCGTTTTTCAAGGGCAAAGTAACACTCCCCAACGTGAAGTTGGACGCGAACAATTTCGATATGAACGGCGTCCATCTGTATCCGGGTTCGACGATCGGCAGCGTGAACATCACCGCCAAGAACAAGCCCGATGCCGAAGAGGACGGGCACGTCCGTGTTGCCTTTACCAGCCCCGCTTCCCCCGCTGCGGTCCGGGACTGGTTCAAGACCAAACTGACCTCCGCCGGATTCACGCTGACCGCAGAGGGCAATGGTCTCACCGACAAGACCAATGAAGGTGAGCCTTTCGCGCTCGACCTGGTGCCCAACGGCAGCGATATGGCGAAGGGCGTCATCACCATCGGTTGAGCAGGGGGTGGCGGTCTATGGATGACGTGCGGGCGAATCCGGTTTATCGGGTTGCTTTACCCTGACGGACGCCCGATCATGCTCGATACGCCGACTGCTCCCACAACCGCGCAAGTCCCAGCGCTTTCGCTCAACGACGAAGCCGCCGATCCAGTCGCCTTTGCGGCCGCGCTCGGCGGGTCGTTCGAGCGATTTGGCTTTGCCGTCGTCGCAGATCATGGCGTTCCCGCCGATCTGATCGCGCAGGCATGGGCGATGACCGAGGCCTTCTTCGCGCTGCCCGAGGACACGAAACGCGCCTATTTCGTCGCAGGCGGCGGCGGCGCGCGCGGCTACACGCCGTTCAAGACCGAGATCGCCAAGGGCGCGAGCCATGTCGACCTGAAGGAATTCTGGCATATCGGTCGCGAGCTGGCCAAGGGCCACCGCTTCGAGGCGCAAATGTCCCCCAACATCTGGCCCGACCAGCCCGAGGGCTTCCGCGAGACCTTTATCGAACTGTTCGCGGCCTTCAATACCGCGGGCGATCGCTTGCTCTCGGCGATTGCGCGCCATTTGGGTTTGAGCCCCGACTGGTTCGATCATGCCGTAAAGGACGGCAATTCGGTGCTGCGTCTGCTGCATTACCCCCCCGTCCCCGCCGACGCCCCGGAGGTCCGCGCCGGGGCGCATGAGGACATCAACCTCATCACCCTGCTGCTCGGGGCCGAGGAGGCCGGGCTCGAACTGCTCGACAAAAATGGCGCGTGGCTGGCGATCAGGCCGCCCGAAGGCGCGATGGTCGTCAATGTCGGCGACATGCTCCAGCGCCTGACCAACCACGTTTTGCCCTCGACCACGCACCGCGTCGTCAATCCGGCCCCCGAACGCCGCGGCCATTCGCGGTATTCGATGCCGTTCTTCCTACACCCGGCTCCCGATTTCCTGATCGAGACGCTGCCCTCGACGATCTCTGCGGAAAACCCCAACCGCTATCCCACCCCGATCACCGCGCACGATTATCTGCATGAGCGGTTGGTCGAAATCGGGTTGGTGAAGGCCTGAGGTGATCCGGGCGGGACGATACCTGCAATTGGCGATCGGTGCGCTCGGGACGGTGCTGGCCGGGCTTACGGCGCTGTCTGCATTGACCCGTCCGGCCCAATTTTTGGCTTTGCCGTTGCCGGTCTCGATCTTGTTAATTGTTGCCGCAGTCAGCGGCTTAGCACAGTGGATCGCCTTCCAACGCCGACACTTCGACACAGCTGTGCGGCTGTTTGGCACTACGATCATAAGCTGGAGTGCCGCGATTCTCGTTCACGTCGCGTACACAATGCCGGATTGCAGCAAGGGCTGCACTCTAGTCGTGATCACGCCCCCAAAATAAGTGCGATCTTGTTTCAGGGTCGATCGTGCCGCATGAGCCGCCGCGCAGTATAAGGCAGGAAGTCGAACCCATGACCAAACCCCTCCGCATCGCGCTTGCCGGTCTCGGCACGGTCGGCGCAGGCGTGATCCGCTTGCTCGACACCAATGGCGCGCTGATCGCGCGGCGCGCCGGGCGGCCGATCGAAATCGTCGCGGTGTCGGCGCGCGATCGGAGCAAGGATCGTGGCGTGGATATCGGTCGCTTCGCCTGGGTCGACGATACCACTGCGCTCGCCCATGCCGATGTCGATGTCGTGGTGGAATTGGTCGGCGGGTCGGACGGCCCCGCGCTTACGCTGGCGCGTGCCACGTTGGGCGCGGGCAAGAGCTTCGTCACCGCCAACAAGGCGATGCTGGCGCATCACGGGCTGGAGCTGGCGCGCGCCGCCGAAGGAGCGAACGTCGCCTTGAAGTTCGAAGCTGCCGTCGCCGGCGGCGTGCCCGTCATCAAGGGGCTGCGCGAGGGCGCTGCCGCCAATGAGATCGAGCGCGTCTACGGCATCCTTAACGGCACCTGCAATTTCATCCTGTCCAAGATGGAAGCCGAAGGCCGCGATTTCGCCGACGTGCTGGCCGAGGCACAGGCGCTTGGCTTTGCCGAATCCGACCCAAGCTTCGACATCGATGGCGTCGATGCCGCGCACAAGGTTTCGCTGCTCGCCAGCCTCGCTTTCGGTACGCAGCCCGCCTTTGCCGACGTCGCGGCCAGCGGCATTCGTGACGTGCTCGCCGCCGACATCGCCGAGGCGGCCTCGCTCGGCTACCGCGTGCGCTTGATCGGGCTGGCCGAGTCCGGCCCGAACGGGCTGTTCCAGCGCGTCCATCCGCATCTCGTGCCCGTCAGCCACCCGCTTGCGCATGTGATCGGCGCGACCAACGCCGTGGTGGCGGAAGGCAATTTCGTCGGGCGCTTGCTGTTCCAGGGGGCCGGTGCCGGCGACGGGCCGACCGCGTCCGCCGTGGTCGCGGATCTGATCGACATTGCGCGCGGCGAATTCGGCCCCGCTTTCGCCATGCCTGCCGACGCCCTGTTGGCGCAGGGCCCCGCCGATGCCGGCAACCGGATGGGACGCGCTTATGTCCGCTTCACCGTCGCCGACCGCGTCGGCGTGCTCGCGGAAATTGCTGCGGCGATGCGCGATGCCGGCGTCTCGATCGAAAGCCTGATGCAGCGTGGCGTCCACGCCGATGGATCCGTGCTGGTCGCCATCGTCACGCATGAAGGCCCGGAGCGCAGCGTGGCGCAGGCCCTGGAACGGCTGCGCGGTTCGCAAAGCCTGGTCGGCCGTCCGCTCTGGATGCACATTCTCGGCTAGCCGTGGTTACCCGGTAACCTTGCCGAAGGTCGCAGGCGGCGTGTCATCCAACGGGATCGGCACGCGCCGGGATTTGTCGGGCTTCTTGCGAAAGGCGCGCTTCACCCCGCCAACCGTGTCCTTGGCGAGCCGGAATACATTCGTGCCCTCACCCGGCTCCTCGCAGCAACTGCCCGGCGCGACCGCTTTCTGCACCAGCCGCACTGCCGCCGTGCCCATGCCGAACAGATCGATGCCGCTTCCGCAGCCGCCGCTGCGCCCGGCGCACGGCGTTGCCTCAAGGGCAAGCGCGCCGGTTCCGCGCAAATCGGGGTTGGAGGGCCGCGGTTCGTCCAACACCGCCTCATTTGGATACGGCAGCGCTTGCGATGGCAGCGGTTTGCCGCACACCACGATGTCGTCGGGATCGGTGTTTTTCGAGCCGCGCCGAACGCACGGTTCATCGGGCACTGGCTGCAAAATCGAGAACGATGTCGGTGCTGCAGGAGGACTCGCCGCAGGGCTTGCGCTTTGCGCGGCGAGGAGCAGCAACAGCATCATCTGCAAGTTGCGCCGCAATCGTGGCGAATTTCAGGCGATCGGCGCGATCCCGAGACGCGGCAGTTCGATCGCGGGACAACGGTCCATTACGACCTTCAGCCCCGCCGCCTCGGCCCGTTCCGCTGCGGCCTCGTTGATGACGCCCAATTGCAGCCACACCGCCTTTGCGCCCGCCGCAATCGCCGCGTCCACCGCCTCGCCTGCCGCTGCGGAATTGCGGAAGATGTCGACCAGATCGATCGGATCACCGATCTGCGACAGGTCGCGAAACACGAATTCGCCGTGCAGATGTTCGCCGGTGATCTGTGGGTTGACCGGAATCACGCGATAGCCGTGCTCCTGCAAGGTCCGCATCACGCGGTAGGACGGGCGGTCCGGGCGGTCCGACGCCCCGACCAGCGCGATCACACGGGTTTCCTCGAGCAAAATACGCAAATCGGCATCCTGGGTAAGCGGCATCAGCCTTGTCCTTTTATCCAATCGCCAACCTTGTCGGCCACGCCCATGAACGCAACGCCTTCGGGACCGTTCCCGGCCGCCGGTGGCTGCCCGGCATCGGAGGCCACGCGCACACGAATATCGAGCGGAATGCGCCCGAGAAACGGCAGGCCCAGTTCCACCGCAGCGGCCTCGGCCCCGCCTGTGCCAAACGGATCGGAAATCTCGCCGCACGACGGGCAGACATAGCCCGCCATATTCTCGATCAGCCCGACGATCGGCACGCCAGCCTTGACGAACAGGTCGATCGCGCGCCGTGCATCGATCAGCGCCAAGTCCTGCGGAGTAGAGACGATTACCGCGCCGCTCGGGCGATATTTCTGGATCATCGTCAATTGCACGTCGCCCGTGCCGGGCGGCAGATCGAGCACCAGCGTATCGGCCGGCCCCCAATTCGCGTCCATCATCTGCGTCAGTGCGCCTGCCGCCATCGGCCCGCGCCACGCGATTGCCTGGTCGGCGGCGACGAGCATGCCCATCGACAGCATCGGCACGCCATAAGGCGTCGGCACCGGCTGCAACACTTTGTCGCGCGCGGTTGGCTTGGCGTCGGCAACGCCCATCAGGCGCGGCTGCGACGGGCCATAGATATCGGCATCGACCAGCCCGACCCGCCGCCCGGACCGCGCCAGCGCGATGGCGAGATTGGCCGAGACGGTGGATTTCCCCACCCCGCCCTTCCCGCTCGCCACCGCCAGCACGATTCGGCGCGAACGCTGGCTGGTCAACGCGACGCGAACGCTGGAAATTCCGGGAACATCGCTGGCGGCAGCGCGGACATCGGCCTCCAGCGCATCCCGCGCGGCGTCGTCAAGGCCACTGACGTCGACGATGATGCTGGCGCGTCCTTCCTCGATCCGGGCGGTGGCGCGCCCTTGGGCGACACGAATTAGGGCGGCATCTAGCAAACTACTGTCAGTCATCGTGCGCAGATAGGCGACGCGAACGCGCTTGCCACTGTTTTTCGCAAGAACGCGCCCCTATAAAGGTCGCATGACGATCTTATCGGGCTGGTTTCAGCGCCTCTCCATCCTCGCCGCCGACAATAAGGGACCATGGGGCAGCGGCTCCGGTTCCGACAATGGCGGAGGCGACAGTGGCGGCCCGCGCAACCCGTGGGCGCAGCCACCCGGCGGCAAACCGCGTGGTGTCACGCCGGGTCCGAGCGCGCTCGATGAATTTCTCAAGCGCGCGCGCGGCGGTGGCGGCGGCTCGGGTGGGGACGGCGGACGGCCGCGCATCCCCGGGGCTCCCAGTGCTGGGCAATTGTGGGTAATCGCGGTCGGCATCCTGCTGGTCGCCTGGATTGCGCTGACCAGTTTCCATTCGATCGGCCCGCAGGAGCGCGGCGTCGTGACCGTGCTCGGGCGCTATTCCGAGACGCTCGAGCCCGGCATCCGCTTCACCTTGCCTGCCCCTTTTGTCGAGGTTGCCAAGGTCGATGTCGCGGCGATCAACACCGATACCTTCCCCGATGACAGCAGCACCGTCACCGCCGGCAATGACACCGACAAGCTGATGCTGACGAGCGACCAGAACATCGTTGATCTGGATTATTCGGTGCGCTGGCAGATCGCCAACCCACAGGACTTCGCCTTCCAGATCGCGCGCCCGCGCGAAACGCTGCGCGCCACTGCGCAAAGCGCGATGCGCGCTGTCGTCGCCACCGCCACGCTCGACGAAGCGATCGGTGCCGGACGCACCGCGATGGAAGTGAAGGTCCAGCAGGCGATGCAGGAAATCCTCGATCGCTATAATGCGGGCATCCGCATCCAGGGCGTCGCGATCAAGGGCGCTCAGGCTCCCGCGCAGGTGGCGGACGCCTTCAAGGAAGTCTCAGCCGCGCAGCAACAGGCGCAAAGCGACATCAGCCGCGCGCGTGGTTATGCGCAGCAGGTGCTGGCCAAGGCGCAGGGTGAAGCCGCCGCCTTCGACGTGATCTACGCGCAGTATAAGCTCGCGCCCGAAGTGACGCGCCGCCGCATGTATTACGACACGATGGAGCAAGTCCTGTCCAAGTCGGACAAGACGATCATCGAATCGCCCGGCGTCGTCCCCTATTTGCCATTGCCCGGTATGCGCCGCGTGCCGTCGGCACCGTCCCCCGCCATTGCCGCTCCTCAGACTCCGGGAGTCGCCCAGTGAACCGCGCCTTGCTCCGCAATCCCATCGCCCTTGGCGTGTTCGCCTTGGTGTTGCTGATCCTCGCCGCCAGCACCTTCGCGATCGTGCCGGAAACGCGCCAAGCAGTGGTGCTGCGCTTTCAGCAGCCCGTGCGCACGATCAACGAATATCGCCCCAATGAAGTGTTCGGCCAGACCGGCGCCGGCCTGACCGCGCGCGTGCCGTTCATCGATCGGCTGGTATGGGTCGACAAACGCGTGCTCGATGTCGAACTCGACAACCAGCCCGTGCTCTCGACCGACCAGACCCGGCTGGAAGTCGATGCCTATGCCCGCTTCCGCATCGTCGATCCGTTGAAGGCGGTGATCTCGACCGGCAGCACGTCTGTCACCGAACAACGCGTGCAGGATCAGTTGAAGCCGCTGTTCAGCTCGTCGCTGCGCAACGAGCTTGGCAAGCGGCCGTTCGCGGCCTTGCTTAGCCCCGAACGCACGCAAGTGATGGGCAACATCCGCGCCGGGTTGCAAAAGCTGGCATCGCAATACGGCGTGCAGATCGTCGACGTGCGCATCAAACATGCCGATCTGCCGAGCGGCACGCCGTTCGACAGCGCGCTCAACCGCATGCGCACCGCGCGCCAGCAACAGGCGCTGACGATCAAGGCGCAGGGCCAGCAGACCGCGCAGATCATCCAGGCGCAAGCCGATGCCAAGGCCGCGCAAATCTATGCCGACGCCTTCAACAAGGATCCCGATTTCTACGATTTCTATCGGGCGATGCAGTCCTATCGCTATACCTTCGCGCAGGATGCCAAGGGCCAGACCTCGTTGGTACTGTCGCCCGACAATGCCTATTTGAAGGAATTCCAGGGACGGCGCTGACGGATGGCCCCATAACCATCCACCAGCCGTTCATATTCAATCGCCGTTCAGCATCGCTTAGTATCTACAAAGGCGATGCTGCCAATTGGTAGACGAGAGGAAACGACCAAAGTGCGCTACGCCTACGCCATTACCGCCGCCCTGTTGCTGAGCGGCACCGCGACCGCCATTGCCTTGCCGTCCGCCGGGGGCGCGCAGACCGCGCAGAACGAACCCGCCGTGATGGCCGCCACCGCCCCCAAGCCGGGTGCGCCGATGAGCTTCGCCGACCTGGTGGCGAAGCTGCAGCCGGCCGTGGTCAATATTTCGACCAGCCAGCACATCACGCAACAGCAGCCCGCCAACCCGTTCGCCGGCACCCCGTTCGAGGGGCTGTTCGGTCAGCAGGGCCAAGGCGGGAATGGCGGCCCCGCGATCACGCGTGAGGCGACCTCGCTCGGTTCGGGCTTCATCATTTCGCCCGATGGCTATGTCGTCACCAACAATCACGTCGTGGCACCCGGTGCAAAGGGCGCGACGGTGGATTCGATCACGGTAACGCTGGTGGACCGCAAGGAATATGTCGCCAAACTGATCGGACGCGATCCCACTTCGGATCTCGCGCTGCTCAAGATCGATGCGAAGAACCTGCCCTTCGTGAAGTTCGGCGATTCGGACGCGGCGCGCGTCGGCGACTGGGTCGTCGCGATCGGCAATCCGTTCGGCCTCGGCGGCACGGTGACGGCGGGGATCGTCTCGTCGCTGCACCGCGTGACCGGCGGCGGTGCCTATGATCGCTTCATCCAGACCGACGCGGCGATCAACCAGGGCAACTCCGGCGGCCCGATGTTCGACCTCAACGGCAATGTCATCGGCATCAATTCCCAGATTCTGGGCAGCACCGGCGGCGGCAATATCGGCATCGGCTTTGCCATTCCGGCCACCGACGCCAAGCCCGTCATCGAAAAGCTGATGAAGGGCACCAAGATCGCGCGCGGCTATCTCGGCGTTGGGCCGCAGCCGATCGACGACGATCTCGCCTCGTCCTTCGGGCTGGTTAAAAACCGTGGCGAACTGCTCCGCAGCATCGAGCCGGGCCAGCCTGCCGAAAAGGCCGGGCTGAAGGTCGGCGACGTCGTGCTGCGCGTCGGCGGCAAGGATGTCACGCCCGATCAGTCGCTCAGCTATCTCGTCGCGAACGTGACGCCGGGTAGCCGCGTGCCGCTCGACGTCGTTCGTCAGGGCAAGCCGATGACGATCGTCGCCACCATCGGCACGCGTCCGCCCGAAGATCAGCTTGCGGCAAAGGCTGCGGGCGAAGAAGGCGACGATTCGGACGACAGCGACAACCCAACCGTCGGCCAGGCGGCAGCCAATGCGCTTGGCGTAACGGTGCAGACGCTGACCCCGCAAATCGCGCGCACCTTCAACATCGATTCGTCGGTGCAGGGTGTGGTCGTCGCAACCGTCGATCCGTCGAGCGATGCTGGGTCGAAGGGCCTGAAGCGCGGCGACGTGATCGTCTCGGCCAATGGCGTTCCGGTTACCACGCCCGCGTCGCTCGGTGCAGTGGTCGCCCAGGCCAAGGCTGCCGGTCGCACGCAAGTCGCGTTGTATCTGGTGCGCGGCCGTCAGCCCGCTTTGTTCATCGCGGTCAAGCTGAAGAAGTAAGCCTACACATCCCTCTCCCGCCGTTCGTGCGGGGGAGGGATTTTCCTTCCGCCGCCCCGGTTTTCGCGCGATAGCTTTTCGCCGAAATGGCGGGAGGCTTCATGAACGACACGACCAGCATCTTCATTGGCGCAGGCCCCGGCGGCGCAAACCCGCAAGCCCTCGAACTGAAGCGCGCCAACCGCCACGGCCTGATCGCGGGCGCGACCGGCACCGGCAAGACCGTCACCGTCCAGGGCATCATCGAAGGCTTTTCGCGCAACGGAGTCCCGTGCTTCGTCGCCGATGTGAAGGGCGATCTGTCGGGCCTCGCCATGGCCGGCTCCCCCACCGCCAAGAATCACGACATTTTCGCCGCGCGCGCCAAGGAAATTGGCGACGACGCCTGGGCTTATGCCGATACGCCCGTGCAATTTTGGGATCTCTATGGCGAACAGGGCCATCCCATTCGCACCACCATCACCGAAATGGGCCCGCTGCTGCTCTCGCGGCTGATGGACTTGAACGAGGTGCAGGAAGGCGTGCTGACGATCGCCTTCCACGTCGCCGACAAAGACGGGCTGCTGCTGCTCGACCTTGACGATTTGCAGGCGATGCTAGTCAGTTGCGGCGAACGCGCCGACGAGCTCACCACCACCTACGGCAATGTCTCGAAGCAATCGATCGGCACGATCCAGCGCGCGCTGCTCCAACTCCGCAGCCAGGGCGGCGAGCATTTCTTCGGCGAGCCCGCGCTCGATCTCGATGATTTCATCGGCGTGGACGACAAGGGCCGCGGCATCGTCAACGTGCTCGCCGCCGACAAGTTGATGGCGAGCCCTAAGCTCTATTCGACCTTCCTGCTGTGGCTGATGAGCGAATTGTTCGAGCATCTCCCCGAGGTCGGCGATCCCGACAAGCCCAAGCTCTGCTTCTTCTTCGACGAAGCGCATTTGCTGTTCGATGCCGCGCCCAAGGCGTTGCTCGAAAAGATCGAACAGGTCGTGCGTCTGATCCGCTCAAAGGGCGTCGGCATCTATTTCATCACCCAGAACCCGATCGACATTCCCGATACGGTGGCGGGGCAGCTCGGCAATCGCGTGCAGCACGCACTGCGCGCCTTCACCCCGCGCGATCAGGCCGCCGTAAAGTCCGCCGCGACCACCTTCCGCGCCAATCCCGGTGTCGATGTCGAAACCGCGATCACCGAATTGAAGGTCGGCGAGGCTTTGGTCTCGCTGCTGTTGCCCGACGGATCGCCCTCCCCGGTCCAGCGCACGCTGATCGCCCCGCCTGCCTCGCGCGTCGGCCCGGTGACGCCGGTGGAGCGCGGCGTGATGATCCAGACAGATCCGGTCGGCACCAAATACGACACCGCGATCGACCGCCAATCCGCCGAGGAAATCCTCGCCGGCAAGGCGCAGGAAGCGAGCGCGGCGGCAGCCGAAGCCAAAGCGAAGACCGAGGCCGACAAAGCGGCGGCGGCACAGGCCAAGGCCGACGCCGTTGCCGCGCGCGAAGCCGAACGCCAGCGGGTCGCGGCGCAACGCGAGGCCGACCGTCAGGCCCGCCTCGCGGCGCAACAGGAAGCGGCGGCTGCAAAGGCGGCGGCCAACTCGCCGTGGAACCGGGCGATCACCTCGGCGACGCGATCGGCTTCGTCTGCGGTCGGGCGTCAGGTCGCCAATGAAGTATCGAAGGCCGTGTTCGGCTCCAGCCGCGGTGCCGGGGCCGGGATTATCGGCGGGCTGGTGCGCGGCGTCCTCGGCGGCCTGTTCAAAGGCCGCTAAGCCCGCTGCCGCCGCTCTTTGCGAGCGGCGGCAGGCCAGGCCGTATCAGAAGCTGATGCTTACCGTCCCGAACACCTGACGCGGGGCCAGCGGGAACACGCTGTAGGTGTTGGTCGCCGATCCGATGCTGAGCGACGATGCCGCCTTGCGATCGGTGATGTTGGTGACGTTCACGCTGACGTGCAGCGCCTTCGCTACCAACCGTTGGTCGAGCGGGATCGTCGCCCCGATCTGCCCTGCCAACGTGAAATAGCCCGCCACCGAGAGGTCGTTGGTGTAGGTTGCGTAGCGGCGACCGATATAATCGCCGATCAACTGCGCGTCGAAGATCCCGTGCCCAACCGACAGCACGGTCTTGTTGAGCCAGTCGGGCGAACCGGGCACGTTCTTGCCCTGCGTCGGCACCGTCGTCGTTCCGCTGATATAGTCGGCCTTATATTTCGAGGTGTTGTACGAAAGCGCATTGTACAACGACACCCGCGGCCCGGCGTGCAGCGTGAACGCGAAATCCACGCCATTGGTCTTCACGCCACCGACGTTCTGAATGATCGCAGCGCCGCTGGTGATCGAGTTGACGATCGGGTTGGGCGAAATGCCGAGCAGCCGGTTCGAGAAATCGACGTGATAGACGCTGAGCTGCCCCTCAATCGACAGGCCGCCCCCCAGTTGGTGATGCGAGCGCACGCCTCCTTCATAGGTCCAGCTCGTTTCGGGCTGGACGGTCGAGGAAAACAGGTCGAACGCCCCTTGGCTGCCCAGTGCGAAGGGCGACAGGCCAGCTGCGGCGCTCGTCTGGAACTGGCGGATGTTCTTCTGCGCGTTGACGAACAGCTGATCGTTGGGGGTCACCTCCCACACCGCACCGACTTCGGGCAAAAACACCTTGGTCGTCTCAAGCGCGCCATTGGGAAGCGCGACGGTTCCAGCGAACGAACCCAGCAGCGGCTGGACCTTGATACGCTGCGTGGCGAATTGATAGGTGGACTTGAAGCCGCCGAGGATCGTCAGCGTCGGCAGCACATGCCAGGCATCCTGCACATGGCTCTGCAACTCGTCGACGCGCACTTCGCTATAATATTGGGTGATCAGCGGGTTGAGCGTGTCGCGCGGGCGCTGGTATGGCGTCGACGGGTTATTGATGTCGAGCGCGTACCAGCGACGGAAGGCCGAAGAGCTTTGCCGCTCGAACCAGCCGCCAAATTCGATGTCATGGTTGCCCAGCGACAGTTTCAGCGTCTGGGCGATGCCACCGCGATCGATGCGATATTCGGTCGTGCGCGTCGCGAAGCCCGATCCGCCGAACACGGTCGAGAGGTTCTGCCCCGGATAGTAGACCGAGAAGAGCTGCGGCAGGCCAGCGACCGTGATCGGGCCCGCGACGACACCGACACCGTCATTGTGGTGATAATAGACCTTGGCGTCATAGGTCACCGCGCTGCTCAATTTCGCCGTCATCGCGACATAGCCGAGATAATCGGTGCGTTGCGCGTCGCTGTAATAGTTACGGTAATTGTCCTTGGCCGCCGCATATTCGGCCGAGGTCAGATAGGCGACCGCGGTCTTGAAGTCGGGGTAGAGGAATGGGCGCGTGTACGGCACATTGCCCGGCGTCTCGCCCTTGGAGATATTGACGACGGTCGCGTCCTCATTCGGTTCGGTCTTGTCCGAATAGGCGAAATAGCCGGTCAGCTTGATCGATCCGCTATCGTGCACGAATTTGCCATTCGCTTGATAGCCGCCTTGGTGGCCATTGAAATCCCACGCGCGCGCATCCTGTCGCACGCCCGAAACGTAGAAAGCGTTGCCGCCGCCAAGGTCGCCGCTGTCGAGCCGCACATAGGTGCGAAACGCGCTGTAGCTGCCAACGGTCTGTGCCACGGTGCCGCCGAAGGTATGCTTGGGATCGCTGGAGAAGGTGTCGATCGTGCCGCCAAGGTTGCTGGTGGACGCGGTGCCGAGATCGCCCGCACCGCTCGCCAACGTCACTTTGCCGACGTTTTCCGAAATGATCGCACGTTGCGGCGATAGGCCGTTGTAATTTCCGTAATTTTGATCGCCGAGTGGGATCCCGTCCAGCGTGTAGCCAAGCTGCTGCTGGTTGAAGCCGTGAATGAACAGCGAGATATTCTGCTCGTTATTGCCCCACGGATCGGCGGTCAGATAGGTTACGCCGGGGAGCGTCTGGATCGCCTTCAGCGGATTGATGCCGGGCAGGATCTTCTGGATCTCGGTGCTGTCGAGCTGGGTTACCGATCGCGTGCTGCGGCGCGCAGTGACCAGAATGTCGGTCGGTGCCGAATCGTCGGGTTGCGCAGCGGGGGCCGCCGCAGGTTCGCCAGGCACCGGCGCTGGTGCGGCGTCCGGGGTCGCCGCATTGGCGACGTTGGACACGCCCGCGAGCAGCCCAAGCGCCAACGCGACTCGCGAAACAGTGTGAAACGACATCGGAAGAAACCCCTTGTGCAATGCAACAATCGGGGCGTTACGAGCCTTGTGCGACGCATTCGCTACTAGGCAACGTCATTTTCATGACGCCAGGATTTCAGTTTTGCTACGTTGTCAGAGGTTTAGCGCGGAATCACGCCCTTCGCCGCCAGTTGGGCCAGCGCTTCTTCGGAAAGCCCCAACGTCTCGCTCAACGCCGCGCGCGTATCCGCCCCGGCACGCGGTGGCACGCGATCGTAACGGGCTGGGGTCCCCGACAATTTGACCGGGAAAGCGACGACATTCAGCGCAGTGCCGTCCTGCCGCGCCATCGGCTGGACGATCGCGCGGTGCACGACATGGGCATCGGCCAGAATTTCGGGCAGGCCGTTGACCTTGCCCGCCGGGAGCTTGGCTGCCTCCATCGCCGCGACCAGATCGTCCGATCGCCACCGCGCAACGGCGGGGGCGAGGTGCGCGTGCAGCGCCGCACGATTGGCGCTGCGCAGCGCCACGCTGGCGAAGCGCGGGTCCTCACCCAGCGTGTCCAGCCGCAACACGCGCAGGAAATCGCGAAACTGCCGATCATTGCCGAGCGCGACGACGATCTCGCCGTCGGCGGTCGCATAGTCGCGATAGGGCACGATATTGGGGTGGTCATTGCCCATCCGCCCGGGCACCGCGCCGCCGTTGAGATAGTTGGACGCCTGGTTCGACATCATCGCCAATTGCGTGTCGAGCAAGGCGCAGTCGATATGCTGCCCCTGCCCTGTGGCGTCGCGGTGGCGCAAAGCGGCGAGGATCGCGACGGTCGCATAAGTGCCGGTGAACAGATCGACGATCGGCACGCCGACCTTCATCGGCGGGCCGTCCGCTTCGCCGGTGACGCTCATCAGCCCGCCCATCGCCTGGATCAGGAAGTCATAGCCGCCCTTGTCCTTATACGGCCCGTCCTGGCCGAAGCCGGTGATCGAGCAATAGACCAGGCGCGGGTTGATCGCCGAGAGCGCGGCATAATCGAGCCCATATTTGGCAAGCCCGCCGACACGAAAATTTTCGACCACCACATCGCTCTCAGCGACAAGGCGGCGGATCAGATCGGCCCCCTCCGGCTGGGCGAGATCGATCGCGAGCGAGCGTTTGTTGCGATTGGCGCACAGGAAATAGGCAGAATCGCCGGAGTCATCGGCGAGCGCAGGTGGCCCCCAGCGGCGGGTGTCGTCGCCCTGCCCCGGCTGCTCGATCTTGAGCACCTCCGCGCCCAGATCCCCCAGTATCTGCGTCGCCCACGGACCGGCGAGCACGCGCGACAGATCGAGCACCTTGACGCCGGCCAGCGCGCCGGGTTTCGGGCCCTCGGTCATACGCCGGTGTCGAGCCGCACCAGCACGACGCCCTCCTGCACTTGCCCGCCAATCTCTGCGTTCAGCTCGGCAATCGTGCCGTCGAACGGGGCGGTGAGGCTATGCTCCATCTTCATCGCTTCGAGCGTGACGAGCTTCTGGCCCTTGGTGACGGTGTCGCCTGCGGCCACGTCCACCGCGATGATGCGGCCAGGCATCGGCGAGAGGATCGCGCCGTCGGCGGCGGTGCCTGCTACATTACCGCGCGTCGCCGATGCCGCAAACCGCCACGTTGCGCCCTGCAGCGTTGCAAAGACGGCTTCGCCTGAAACGTCGAGAATCGGGTAGGCGCGCTGATCGTAGGTTATCAGGCCATCGGTAGCACCGACATATTCACGGTCGCGGTCCATCATTCGGACGCTGTGACACTCATGCCCATTCAGGCGAAACCCAGTGGGCGCGATGTTATGTCTCGCTGGCGCTATCAGTTCAACGGCGACTTGATCGAGTATCCACTGTGGAGGATCAACCTCATAGATCACGTCGTCCTGATGTTGCTCGATAAAACCAGTGTGAACTCTTCCGCGCATAAAGTCGGGGTTCACCAATAAGGCATGAAGAAACGTCGCGTTGGTACGCAGCGGCCAAACCTGTGCGTCACCAACCAATATTGCCAAACCTAGCGCCGCGTCGCGCCGACCTTCGGCGTGGCAGACGATCTTGGCGATCATCGGATCGTAAAAGGAAGAGACCTCGCCTCCTTCAGCAACGCCGGTCTCGATTCGGCCAACGAAGGGATAATCGTTTTCATATTCGACACCGCGCACGGGGTGCCGCCAGCGAGTGGATCGCACTTTATTTGGCAAACGGAAGCGATCCAATCTCCCCACGGACGGCAAAAATCCTTTTAAGGGATCCTCCGCATATAGCCGCGCTTCCATCGCCCAGCCATTGATCGACAGCTCGTCCTGCCGCTTCGGCAGCGCCTCGCCGCTCGCCACGCGTAGCTGCCATTCGACCAGATCGACGCCAGTGATTTCCTCGGTCACCGGATGTTCGACCTGCAACCGCGTGTTCATTTCCATGAACCAGATGCGGTCGGCGCGGAGGCCCTCGCTCGCATCGGCGATGAACTCGATCGTGCCCGCCCCGACATAATCGACCGCTTTGGCCGCCTTCACCGCCGCCGCGCAGATCGCTTCGCGGGTCGCGACGTCCATGCCCGGCGCGGGGGCTTCCTCAATCACCTTCTGATGGCGACGCTGAAGCGAGCAATCGCGCTCGAACAGATGGACGACATTGCCGTGCGTGTCGCCGAACACCTGCACTTCGATATGGCGGGGCGAGAGGATGTATTTCTCGATCAGGACATCGGTATTGCCGAAGGACGACGCCGCCTCGCGCTGACACGACGCAAGCGCATCGGCGAAATCGGCGGGATTATCGACGCGGCGCATGCCCTTGCCACCGCCGCCCGCCACCGCCTTGATCAGCACCGGATAGCCGACCTGTGCGGCCTCCGCCGCCAGCCGTTCGGGGGCCTGATCCTCGCCGAGATAGCCCGGCGTCACCGGCACGCCCGCCGCGATCATGCGTTCCTTGGCGGCATCCTTCAGCCCCATCGCGCGGATGCTGTCGGGCTTGGGGCCGACCCACACCAGCCCGGCATCGAGCACCGCCTGCGCAAAGTCCGCATTTTCGGAGAGGAAGCCATAGCCGGGGTGGATCGCCGCCGCACCCGTCGCCTTGGCTGCGGCGATGATCTTCTTGCCCACCAGATAGCTTTCGCGCGCCGGACTGGGGCCGATATGCACGGCGTCATCGGCCTGGCGGACGTGCAGCGCGTGCGCATCGGCATCCGAATAGACCGCGACCGTGCGGATTCCCATCGCGCGCGCGGTGCGGATGATGCGGCAGGCGATCTCGCCGCGATTGGCGATGAGCAGCGACTGGATCACCTTAGCCCTCGCAACCGGTGGTGCGCGACGACCAGGTCAAATTCTGAATTTTCCAATGGCCGTTTTCGCGCACCAGATCGAAATGGTCGTATCCGCAATGGTGCACCTTGCCGTCGATCAGGAAGGTGTAGGGCCCCCACACCATCGCGATGTCCCCGTCGATTTCGATCGCGGGGTCGCCAAGCCGCTCCTGAAAGCGCTCGGGCCCGGGCGTGAAGCGCGCCAGCAACTCTGCGCGAGTCTTGTGCGTGATTGTCGAAGCGCCCGCTTGTTCGGTCGCGATCGTCGCCGTCGCATCGGGGCGCAGTGCCTCGCCGATCGCCGTCGCATCGCGCGCGGCGATGCCGTTGAGGAGCGCCGTGACCGGGGCCATCACTTGCGCTTCCTCGGTTCCGGGCGGCGGCAGGCCGGTGCCCTTGGGCAGCGGCTGCACCGGCGTCGTCATCGGCGACATTTGCGCGGCGAGGGCGAGGGCAAAGATCAGGGGCATGAAGAGTCCTTACATCCGGAACACGCCGAACGCCGGGCGCTCGGGGATGGGGGCGTTGAGCGTGGCGGCAAAGGCGAGGCCGAGCACGTCGCGCGTCTGCGCCGGGTCGATGATGCCATCGTCCCACAGCCGCGCGGTCGCGTACCAGGGGTTGCCTTCGTCCTCATATTTCTGGCGGATCGGAGCCTTGAAAAACTCGGCCTCTTCCTCGCTCCAGCCATCAGCATCGCGGTGAACCGTCGCCAGCACCGACGCGGCCTGCTCCCCGCCCATCACGCTGATCCGGCTGTTGGGCCAACTGAACAGGAAGCGCGGGCTATAGGCGCGCCCGCACATGCCGTAATTGCCAGCCCCAAAGCTGCCGCCGATCAGCACGGTGATCTTGGGCACGGTGGAGGTGGCGACGGCGGTGACGAGCTTTGCGCCATGTTTGGCGATGCCCTCGGCCTCATATTTACCCCCGACCATGAAGCCCGAAATGTTCTGCAGGAACAGCAACGGAATGCGCCGCTGGCAGGCGAGTTCGATGAAATGCGCGCCCTTCTGCGCGCTCTCGGAGAACAGCACGCCGTTATTGGCGAGGATCGCCACGGGGATGCCCCAGATATGCGCGAAACCGCAGACGAGCGACGTACCGTAGAGCGCCTTGAACTCGTGGAACTCGCTGCCATCGACCAGCCGCGCGATGATCTCATGCACGTCATAGGGCGCGCGGACGTCGGCGGGCACGATGCCGTACAGCTCCTCCGCGTCGAATTTCGGCGGGCGCGGGTCCTTGAGGTTCACCGCCGCCTGGACTTGCGGCTGAAGCGTGGAGACGATGTCGCGCACGATCGTCAGCGCATGCTCATCATTCTCGGCGACATGATCGACCACGCCCGAGCGGCGACCGTGGGTGTCGGCACCGCCCAGTTCCTCGGCCGAGATCACCTCGCCGGTGGCGGCCTTGACCAGCGGGGGGCCAGCGAGAAAGATCGTGCCCTGCCCGCGCACGATGATCGTCTCGTCGGACATGGCGGGCACATAGGCACCCCCGGCGGTGCAAGACCCCATCACGCAGGCGATCTGCGGGATGCCCTTGGCGCTCATGTTCGCCTGGTTGAAGAAGATCCGCCCGAAATGGTCGCGATCGGGAAAGACCTCGGCCTGGTGCGGCAAGTTCGCGCCGCCGCTGTCGACGAGGTAGATGCAGGGCAAGTGGTTGGCCTCGGCGATTTCCTGTGCGCGCAGATGCTTCTTGACCGTCAGCGGGTAATAGGTGCCGCCCTTCACCGTCGCATCGTTGCACACGATCATGCACTGGCGGCCCGAAACGCGCCCGATTCCGGCGATCATGCCCGCGCCGGGGACTTCATCGTCATACAGGCCATTGGCGGCGAGCTGGCCGATTTCGAGAAAGGGCGAGCCGGGGTCTAGCAGTCGCTCGACCCGGTCGCGCGGGAGCAATTTGCCGCGCGCGGTGTGGCGTTCGCGCGACTTTTCATTCCCGCCCAGCGCGGCCCGCGCAACGTCAGCGCGGAGGCGTTCGACCAGTGCGCGGTTATGCGCGGCGTTGGCGCGGAAGGTTTCGCTTTCCGGCGAGAGCGCGGAGGTGAGGACAGGCGCGGTCATGCGGCAGCTCCTCCCCGGCACGGGGAGGGGGACCATTTCGCCCCTTCCGGCGAAATGGTGGAGGGGGCGTGCAACGGGCGTAGCGCTTGTGGCAGGCCCCCTCCACCATTCGCTAAATGCTCATGGTCCCCCTCTCCGTTCCGGGGAGGATGAGAAGCAACGCGCGCCATCATGCCGCCCCGATCAGTTCGCGGCCGATCAGCATCCGGCGGATTTCGTTGGTGCCAGCGCCAATGTCGAGCAGCTTCGCGTCTCGGTAATAGCGTTCGACCGGCCAATCCTTGGTATAGCCCGCCCCGCCCAGCGCCTGCACCGCTTCGTTCGCCACGCGCACCGCATTCTCACTCGCCAACAGGATCGCGCCCGCCGCGTCGAAGCGCGTGGTCTTGCCCGCGTCGCACGCCCGCGCCACCGCATAGACATAGGCGCGCGCCGAATTGAGCGCGACGTACATGTCGGCGATCTTGCCCTGCATCAGCTGGAACGCGCCGATCGGTTTGCCGAATTGCTGGCGTTCGCGGACATAGGGCACGACCACGTCGAGACACGCCTGCATGATGCCGAGCTGGATCCCGGCGAGCACGGTGCGCTCATAATCGAGCCCGCTCATCAACACGCCGACCCCGCCATTGACCGGGCCCATCACATTCTCTTCGGGCACTTCGCAGTCGGTGAAGACGAGTTCGGCGGTGGGGCTGCCGCGCATCCCCATCTTGTCGATCTTCTGGCCGATCGCGAAACCGGGCATGTCCTTTTCGATCAGGAAGGTGGTGATGCCACGGCTGCCCTCGCCGGTCTTGGCGTAGACGACCAGCGTGTCGGCATACGCCGCGTTGGTGATCCAGAATTTGGTGCCGTTCAGGACATAGCCGCCCTGCACCTTGTCCGCCTTCAGCTTCATGCCGACGACGTCCGACCCCGCGCCGCTTTCGGACATAGCGAGGCTGCCGACATGCTCGCCCGAAATCAGCTTGGGAAGATATTTGGCCTTCTGCTCAGGCGACGCCCAGCGCGCGATCTGGTTGACGCACAAATTGGAATGCGCGCCATAGCTGAGGCCGACCGAAGCCGAAGCGCGGCTGACCTCTTCGCACGCCACGACATGTTCGAGATAGCCGAGACCCAGCCCGCCATCCGCTTCCGGCACGGTCACGCCGTGCAGACCAAGCGCGCCCATTTCGGGCCACAGGCTGTGCGGAAACCAGTCCTCGGCATCGACCCTGGCCGCGATCGGCGCGATCCGGTCAGTCGCGAAGCGCTGGGTCGTGTCGCGGATCATGTCCGCAGTTTCGCCCAGCGCGAAATCCATCTGGCCTATCATGTGCCTCTCCTCATCCTCGCTTTGCGCACCCGATAGCGCGTGTCGATTCAAATCGTAAGGCCTTGTGCCGACAGCGATTGAACGCGAAGAGCGATGGAGAAAATAACGCCTGCCCAGCAGGGCCCGGCGACTCGCACGACGATGTTTCAGCGAAGCGATGGAGCGGGTGAAGGGAATCGAACCCTCGTCGTAAGCTTGGGAAGCTTCTGCTCTACCATTGAGCTACACCCGCAAAGCCGACGCCTTGCGTGCAAATCGAAGGGGTTATCTCCCTCGCTGCCCGCCGCGTCGTCGATCCGGCGTCACTGGCACATTCGTGGGCGACAGGTCAACGCATTCTCGGTAATTTGCCGCCACTGCCGCTCGCCATTTCGGCACCGAATCCGGCGCAAGCTCGCCCGGTATTATCCTCCACACCGCAAAACTGTATCGGCGTTCATCCCGGTCGCGATCCGTGCCACGCTGATCTCCAGCGGCAATGCGGTCCGCAGAACGAAGGGCGCAGCAACCCGGGTCATCTCGGAGGCTTTGCCGAAACATTTGAACGGAACGGCGATCGAGCGCCAGCTCCCCACCGGGAGCGCGGCGGCCGGAATGGCAACGGTGCCGCGACACGCCCCGGCGCACGCAACCCCCAATGTCACATCCGATCCGACCGGTCGATCGACCCGCAGCGTCGTGACGAGCATCACGTCCCCATTGTTTTGCCGCCCGAGATCAAGCGGCTCCGTCGCCTGCACTGCAATCGTCTGCGGCCCGCCGCCAGCGAGTGAGAAGTGCCGCGCGCCCTCTTGCACGCCATAGTCGACTGCCGTCACCTTTACGCGCCCGCCAAGCGCCTGCGCGGGCACGGTGGCGATGCGCGTGCCGGAACCGCTACCATCGCCAATTTCCAGGGAAAAGCCCGGCGTTGCCCGCCCGGCTGCGAAATAGACGCCATCGGTCCCGGCATCGGCGACACCGGGGTCCTCCGGCAAAGCCCTCCAAGGCGTCGCGGCCTCTCGTCCGGTCAGGCCGTAACCGAAGGGAAACAACGGGGCATCGCCAGACTTTGCGGTCATCGGCCAGGCGGCGGGCAATTTGCCGGTGAACGGCGCGGCGGCGGTTTTGGCGGCAAACAACCGGTCGGCCACCCCCGCTCCTTCGGTGCCGGGCAACCATGCGACGACGAACGCGTCGGCGACGTTCAGTTCTGGGTTTACGAACAGCGGTCGCCCGGTCAGCATCACCGCCACGACCGGGATCCCCTGCGCCTTCAAACGGCGCATGGTCTCCAGTGGCCCGCGCAGGTCGGCGCGCAACTGCAGCGATTTGATGTCGCCCTGGAACTCGGCATAGGGCGTTTCGCCAAACACGACGATCGCGGCATCGGGCCGCGTCTTGAACGTGCCGTCGGGCGCGAATTCGGCATGGCCACCGCCTGCCTTGACCGCGTTTTCGATGCCGGCCCAAAGACTGGTCGCACCGGGGAATTTGCTATTGTCGAGCCCGGTGCCCTGCCAGGTGATGGTCCAGCCGCCCGATTGCCGCGCGATATCGTCGGCACCATCGCCTGCGACCAGGACGTTGGCCTGTGGCTTCAACGGCAGGACACCGTTGTTCTTGAGCAGCACCAGCGACTTGCCCACCGCCTCGCGCGCAATCGCGCGGTGCGCCGCCGCGCCAAGCACGCTCCAGTCGCCCGCAAGCGGACGCGTCGAGGGCTTGCCGACCTCGAACAGGCCGAGCCGGAACTTCACGCGCAGAATGCGCGCGACCGCATCGTCGAGCCGCGCCATCGGCACGGTGCCGTCCTTCACTTGCGCGAGCAACGAGGCGTAAAGCGGACGCCAGCTATCGGGGGCCATGTACATGTCGACGCCCGCGTTGATCGCCTGCGGGCAGCTTTCGTTGCTGCACCCGGCAATCTGGCCATGCGCGTTCCAGTCGGTGACGACGAACCCGCCGAAATGCATCCGGCCCTTCAACACGTCGGTGACCAGCCCCTTGCTGCCCGCGATCTTTTGTCCCTGCCAGCTTGAAAAGCTGGTCATCACGGTGGCGACCCCGGCCCCAATGGCGGGGAGATACGGCTTGCCGTGAATGTCGCGCAGATCGGTTTCACTGATCTTGGCATCGCCCTGGTCGCGTCCCTCGAAGGTGCCGCCATCGGCGAGGAAATGCTTGGTGCTCGCCAGAACGTGCGGGCCCGCCAGAATGCGGCTGCCGTCGGGCTTGCCCTGCAGGCCGACGATCATTCGTCCGACATAGCTGGCGACCAGATCGGGATTGGAGGAATAGCCCTCATAAGCCCGCCCCCAGCGATAATCCTGCGGCACGGTGATGGTCGGCGCGAAGGTCCATTCCTGGCCGGTGGTGCGGATTTCGGCGGCGGTCGCGGCACCGATCCGCTCGATCAACGCAGGGTCGCGCGTCGCACCAAGCCCGATATTCTGTGGAAACAACGTCGCACCGATGATGTTGCTATGCCCGTGGACGGCATCGATACCCCACAGGATCGGGATACCCGATCCTCCGGCAGACCGATCGACCGAGGCATCATAAAAGGCGTCGGCCAAGGCCAGCCATTTCGGCGCGAGCGCGAAATCGTCACCGCCAGGCCCGGAATTGCCGCCATTGAGGACCGAGCCCAGATGATAGCGACGCACGTCGTCAGGCGTGACGCTGGCAATGTCGGCCTGGATCACCTGACCGACCTTTTCCTCTACCGTCATATGCTTAAGCAGGGCCGCGATTCGCGCTTCGTCATCGAGCTTTGCCGCCACCGGCCACACGGCTTCGGGCCAGAGGGCGGGGTGCACGACGGGGGTCGCCACCTGCGCAGCGGCGGGCAGCGCACCTGCACCGGCGACAACGGAAAATGCAGCGCAAACCGCAAGCTTCGGGATCATGCCCCCTCCTCCAGAAAACCGGTCATCACCTGAACGGCGGATCCGTGGCGCGTTGTTGACAACGTTGACAACGCGCTGTCAAGGCCCGGCCGTGATCGCACGCTCTTCGACAGGCGGGAAAAAGGTAACCACCAGAACCGTGAGAAAGGCGACTGCCGCAAGGATCATGAGGATCGACCCATGCGGCGCAAACAGCGCGATCGCGATCAATTGCGGCGCGAGCGCCTGAGCCAGTTTGCGCGTGATCGTCGCCACCGCATAGACTCGCACCGCATATCCCGCAGCATGCGCCTCCTGTTCACACGCCGCTACCGCCCCGGGAACCAACGACCAGAACATGACCGACATCCCCTGGACCGCGATGATCGACAGCGTGATGCAAACGAGCATCGACGCCAGGCCCTGGCTGACAAAAGCCAACAAGATTGCCAGAAACAGCAGCACCGCGCCCAAACGCAAGGTGCGCGCCTGCCCGATGCGCTCAGCCAGTCGACTCCAGAGCGGTGCCGTCAACAACAGCGACAATGATGGGCTCAATGCAACGTAATAGCCGATATCGGCGGCCCCGACCTGGTCGAACAAGAACAGCAACGACTTGTTGAGCAGGGTAACAGCCAACCCGACCATCAAAATCGTGGCCATCAGCCGCCGCAACGCGGAGGATCGCAGCACCAGCGTGAACATTTCGGCGATGGTGCGACCAAGATGCAGGCGAGCGGTCGCAGGGGGGGCCACGCGCTCCCGCGTGCCCCAGCTCGTCGCCAGAAAAGCCGGCATCGCCAATCCCGCGAGAATGAGCGCGCCCAACCGAAAATCCGCGCCCCCAACCCGCCCGGTCGGAAGCAACGCGTAGGTCAGGGCCGCGATCAAGCCTCCAAGCGCTGCCCCCTGCATGCGCGCGCTCGTCAATATCATATGATCGTTCGCGTCGGGCGATATCCGTGCAGTCAGCGCGCCATAAGGAATATTTCCGACGCCATAAAAAAAGCGCAGCCCCAAATAGGTCAACAGCGCATAACCCGGCACCCATGCCGCAGGCACCGGCGGCGGTGCGAAAGCCAGGCACAATAGCAGCACCGAAAGCGGGCCTCCAACCGATACCCACGCGCGCAGCGGAACGCGCGGTGCCAACCGATCGGCCACCGCCCCGACCAGGGGATCGGTCACCCAATCGACCGCAGCGCCAGCAAGAAAAATCCCCGCAGCAACTCCCGGTGCCATGCCCAGGTCGCGAATATAGTAAAACAGAAGGTACAGTTCGATCGACTGCCACACGAAATTGAAGCCAAGGTCGCCGGCAGCATAATACCAAGATTCCCAGCGATTTAGCATTTGGCTAGGCGTGCGGCGGAGCAGCGGATTCGCGCACCAGGAGGGTATGGGAATGCAACACGCGGGCCAGCGGCTCGCGATCCTCGAGCTGCGCGATCACCATTTCCGTCGCCGCCACCGCCATTTCGAACACCGGCTGGCGCACCGTGGTCAGGCGCGGCCAGGTGATTCGCGACACCTCCGAATCATCGAAACCAACGACGGACAATCGCTCGGGAATCGACAGTCCAATCTCCCGTGCAGCCATCATCGCGCCCACGGCCATATCGTCATTCTGCGCCAGGATCGCAGTCGGACGGTCAGCGCGTGCGAGGATGTTGCGCCCGGCCGCAAGCCCGCTGTCGAAGGTGAACATGCCGGGCTCGATCCGGTCGAAGCGCAATTCGAGACCCGCCTGATGGAAGGCCTGCATATAGCCAAGCATGCGCGCCTCGGTCGACGGATGTGTCGGGTCGCCGCGGATGATCGCGATTTCGCGATGCCCAAGCCCGATCACATAGGCCGCCATCTCGCGCGCAGCAGCGACGTCGTCGACCAGATTGCTGGGCGCAGCCTCAATCATGCGTGTCGGCGCGATCCGCGCGCAGCGAATACGCGCTTCCTTCAACTGACTGAGAATTAACGGATGATCCGACGCAGGCGGAGCCAGCACTACCCCATCCAGCGCAGCCGAGCGCAACAGGCCGACCACCTCGGCGGCATTTTCCTGCACCGATCGGATCGGGATCACCACCAGCCGATAGCGTTCGTTGGTGAGCCGCTCCAGCACGCCCTTTTGCAGTTCGACGACATAACTCGGGCTCGGATTTTCATAGACCAGCCCGATCATATGCGATTTGCGGCGGACCAGCGCCTGCGCAAACACATTGGGATGATAATCCAACGCATCGGCTGCGGCCCGGACCCGCTGCTTTACCGCTGCGCTGACATGCGGCTCGTCATTCAGAACCCGCGATACGGTCTTGGCCGAAACCCCTGCCAGCCGCCCCACATCAACAATCGTCGTTCGTTTCATGCCACTCAAACCCAGATCCGCCGACAATAGACCAGAACAAAACCCCGCGCGCTAGATGCCTCTGATAACGTTGACACCATCGCAGCCGCATCGAGGAATGCCGAACCGGACTCCCACGGGCGGGCGGCACCTCCTCCCCTGCGCCCTGCCTTCGCCTCAGCACGCCGGGAAGTTAGCGAATTTCCTGTGATTTTGTGCGCCGCACCATATGATTTTTGTTTGCAAGGCTGCGCCGAGGCGATCGCCCGCAGGCCCGCAACGCGACAAAGCGCTGTTGACAACGTAAGACAATCTGGTAGCGCTCATCATGTCGAACTCGTTGGGGGCTCGGCATGGGGTTTCAGTGGCCAGATAAGGCCACGTCATTTTGGGAGGGGGGGCTCAATGAAGAGCTTTGGTCACGCGTCGGCTTATGTCTGGTCGGCTTCGGTAGTAGCGCTTGCCGCGGGGCTCGCGCTCCCGCAATCCGCCCATGCGCAGAGCGCGCCGGCTCCGCAGGACGCCAGCAAGCCTGCCGACTCGACCACGGGCGACGATATCGTCGTCACCGGCGTCCGCGCCAGCCTTGAGCGGTCGATCGCGATCAAGCGCAATTCGACCGGCATCGTCGACGCCATTTCGGCGGAAGATATCGGCAAGTTCCCCGACACCAACCTCGCGGAATCGCTGCAGCGCATCACAGGCGTGTCGATCGACCGCGTCAACGGTCAGGGCGCGCAAGTTACCGTGCGCGGCTTCGGCCCGAGCTTCAATCTCGTCACCCTCAATGGCCGTACGCTGGCCTCGTCCTACGTCCAGACGGTGGGCGGCGACGAAAGCGCCGACGGCACCGTCGGTGTGACGCGCTCGTTCGATTTCTCGAACCTTGCGTCGGAAGGCGTGAAGACGCTTGAAGTCTACAAGACCGGCCGTGCCGCGGTCCCATCAGGCGGTATCGGTGCGACGATCAACGTCGTGACGCGGCGTCCACTCGATTCGCGCCAGTCGGGCTTCAACGGCACGCTCGGCGGCAAGCTCAACTACGACACCAGCGCGAATGACTGTGTCGATTGCGGCTCGAAAGTCACCCCGGAAATCACCGGGCTGGCGAGCTGGTCGAACCCCGACCAGACCTTCGGCGTGTCGCTGTTCGGCAGCTATCAGGAACGGCATTTCTCGACCGTGTCGGCGACGTCGAACGCCTGGAATATCCGCACGCTCGCCGATTTCCTCAACCCCAGCAACGGCTTCGTCAACGCCGCGACCAAGATCAATAACAAGCCGAGCGACCCGAACCAGCTGGTCTCGGTCCCCAATGACAGCCGCTACCATTTTTCGGACGACAAATATCAGCGTCTGAACGGCCAGGCGATCGTCCAGTTCAAGCCGACCGACGCGCTGACCATCACCGCCGACGCGCTGTTTGCGCGCACGCTTCAGGACGAGCAGCGCTCGGATGAATCGAACTGGTTCAACCGCCCGTTCGACGTCGTCACCTTCGACAGCAACAAGGCGGTCGCCACCACTACCTATCTGCACGAGACCATTGCCGGCGTGAAGGACACCGGCTTCGAGCAACAGGCGCGCGCGCAGAAGAACCAGCTTGAGGATTACGGCCTCAACGCGAAGTGGGACATCGCGCACAATTTCACGCTGACGATCGACGGCCATTACGGCAAATCGTCGGTGCTGCCCAACAACAGCAACGGCACCAGCTCGACGCTGGTTGGTCTCGGTGCCAACGTCATCACCGCGCACTCGGTCGATTATAGCGGGCAGATCCCGGTGCAGGACATCTCGATCAGCGACGCCTCGATCCCCGGCGGCAACCACAATGGCGTGCTCGACGTGAACGATGTCGGCTCGTCGATCGGGCGCACCTACACCACCAGCCAGCGCCAGAAGGTCAAGGAAATCCGTGCCGATTTCGGTTGGGATCTGGGGGGCGGCAGCCGCTTCGATTTCGGCGGTCTCTATCGCGATACCGACACCAACCAGCAATTGACCTCGACCCAGCAGACGCTGGGCAATTGGAGCGTCGATTTCCCCGGCGACGTCCAGAAGATCGCGCCGGGCGTGCTCAAGGACTTCTGTCTGCTGTGCAAATTCAACAGCTACGATCCAAAGGGCACCGGTCCCAATCTGATCGCGTTCCGCGGCGACGCGCTGACGCTCTACAATGCGCTGTCGTCGTCTTATGCCGCAAAGGGCAACGCGGTGTCGATCACCGCGAGCCAGAACAACACCGTGAAGGAAACGATCTACGCGGGTTATGGCCAGGTCACCTGGAAGGGCGAGATCGCAGGGCACAATGCGACGCTCGTCGCCGGTGCCCGCTATGAACACACCAAGGACGAGGCGATTTCGCTGCAGGCGGTGCCGAACCAGATTGCCTGGGTTGCCGATAACGACTTCACGATCAGCGTCGGAGCCACGCCGCAGACGCTGCGCGGCTATGGATCGTACGACAATATCCTGCCGTCGTTCGATTTCCAGGTCGAACTCAAGCGCAATTTGATCGGTCGCTTCTCGGCCAGCCGGACGATCGCGCGACCGAATTACGACAATCTGTTCGCCTCGACGAGCGTCTTCGCACCGTCGCGGCCAACCGCGATCGGCGGCGTCGCCACCGCGAACACCGGCAACACCAATCTCGCGCCGCTGATCTCGGACAATTTCGATCTGTCGTTCGAATATTATTTCAAGCCCGACAGCTATTTCTCGGCGGGCTTCTTCGACAAGCGCGTGCACAATTTCATCGGCACGGGGCTTTCAAACGGCTCGCTGTTCGGCCTGCGCGATCCGAGCTCGGGGGCTGCGGGAACGCTGTCGGGAACGGCCAAGGCGGCGCTGAGTGCGCTGGGTGCCGATATCAGCGACGTCAACCTGTTCACCTATTCCGCGCTGATCCAGCGGGATGGCGCAGCGGCGGCGGCGACGCAGTTCAACGCGCATTACAGCTCGGTCACCAAGACGGTCGACCAGGCCTTCGTCAACCAGATCCTGTCAGCGGTCGACATCAACGGTTCGTCGTCCGATCCCCTGTACAACTTCACCATCTCGCGCCCGATCAACAACAAGGATGCGGAGATTTACGGCTTCGAAATCGCCGGCCAATATTTCTTCGGCCAGACCGGCATCGGTGTTTCGGGCAGCTTCACGTATGTGAAGGGTGACGTTGGCTTCAACAATGGCGGCGACCCCAATGTCGATCAGTTCGCGCTGACTGGCCTCAGCAACACCGCCAACGCCACGCTGATCTATGACAAGCACGGCATTTCGGCACGGCTCAGCTACAATTGGCGTGACAAGTTCCTGTCGCAGCTCAACCGCGACAGCTACAAGAACCCGGTCTACACCAAGGCGTTCGGCCAGCTCGACATGAACATCAGCTACGATCTCAACAAGAAGATCGCGCTGTCGGTCGAAGGCATCAACCTTACCAATGCGAGCCTGCGGACCTATGGCCGCTCGGAAAGCAACGTCTGGTTCGCCCAGGAATTGCAACGCCGCTTCCTGTTCGGCGCACGCTACCGCTTCTGATTTCCTCCACCTTGCCGGGTGCTTCGGAAGCGGAGCACCCGGTAATTTTTTGGAGGCTTTCGGTCGCACGGATCGCGTGCCGCTTGGCGCAATCCCGATCGGCGATTACCACAGCGTATGACCAACACGGTTCTTCTCGACACCATCGCCCATGCCGATTTGCGCGTCGCCATCGGCTATTCCGCTCTCTTTGGCGATGCGGTGAACGAATGCGTCCTCTTTCCCGGCGAAATCGATGAGGCGCAGCGCGATTATCCCATTCTGTTCCGCCGCGACGACGCGGGAACGTTTTACGCTGTCGCGCTGCTCGGGCTCGACCGCGACGAAAATCTGTTTCTCGATATCACCGGTTGGCAGGCGCGGCACATCCCGGTGATCCACCAGCGCGGGCCGTTCCTGATTGGCCTGGTCGATCGCACGGTCGACGGCCAGGCGCGGCGCGAGCCGATGCTGCATGTCGATCTCGACCATCCGCGCATCGCCGCTGCACCGCAAAGCCCCAATGCACAGGCCGTGTTCCTGCCTCATGGCGGTTCGTCGCCCTATCTCGACCATATCGTGCGCGTGTTGCAGGTCATCCATGATGGGCATCAGCAGCGCGACGCGATGTTCGCCGCCTTCGAACAGGCCGATCTGATCGAACCCGTCACGCTGGAAATCGCACTCGACGCGCATACCCGGTACGATGTGCCGGGTTGCTTCACGATCGGCACCGATCGTCTGGCTCGGCTCGACGCCACGGCGCTGCACGCGCTCAACCAGAGCGGCTATTTGCGGCACGCCTTTCAGATTGCCTCATCGCTCGGCAATGTCGCGCGATTGATCGAGCTCAAGAACCGCAAGCGCCGCGCCGAATTGGGTGAGCCGCAAGCGGGCGCACCGGTCCCGGTATGAGCACCCCCGCGCCGGAGCCGCTGCTCGATCCGGCGCGCTTGATCGCGCGGCAGCAGCCTGTCGTCCTGCGCGGCTTGGTGCGGGATTGGCCGCTGGTCGCCAAGGGCCTTGAGGGGCCCGAGACGGCGGTGGCCTATCTCAAGTCCTTCTACACCGGCACCGCGGTGGTCGGGTATAGCGGCCCGCCCGAGATTGGCGGCCGGTTCTTCTACAATGTCGACATGACCGCGATGAACTTCACCGCCACGCGCGTGAAGCTCGATGCCTTTCTCGACCGGATGCTCGCCACCCGCGACGATCCTCATGCAGAGGCCCTGTATGTCGGCTCGACCGACCTCGACACCTATCTCCCCGGCTTTCGTGCTGAAAACGATCTGGCCCTTCCACCCGAGGCGTTTGGCGGTGCCACGCCGCTGGCGAGCATCTGGATCGGCAATCGCACCACGGCGGCCACGCATTACGACATGTCGAACAACATCGCCTGTTGTCTGGTCGGGCGGCGGCGCTTCACGCTGTTCCCACCCGATCAGGTCGCCAACCTCTATCCCGGCCCGCTCGAGCCGACCCCCGGCGGACAGGTGGTCAGCATGGTCGATCTCCGTGCGCCCGATCTCGATCGCTACCCGCGCTTCGCCGCCGCGCTCGAGACCGCGCAGGTGTTCGATCTCGAACCCGGCGACGTGCTCGTCTATCCGGCCTTGTGGTGGCACAATGTCGAGGCGCTGGATGCCTTCAACGTGCTGGTCAATTACTGGTGGAATGCGGCCCCGCGCTTCCTCGACACGCCGATGACCACGCTGCTGCACGGCCTGCTCAGCTTGCGCGACCGCCCCTTGACCGAAAAGCAGGCGTGGCGCGCGCTGTTCGACCATTATGTATTCGGTCCGGCCGGTGCGGCGGCCGACCATCTTCCCGAAGCGGCGCGCGGGCCGCTCGCGCCGCTCGACGAACTGACCGCGCGCCGCTTGCGCGCGCATTTGCTGCAAAGGTTGAACCGATGACCGCCGCCCCTCCCCGCGCCGATACGCAGACGATCAAGCGTGTGGTCATCGCTGGCGGCGGCACGGCTGGCTGGGTTGCCGCCGCGGCCTTGTCCAAGCATCTGGGGCCATTGCTCGACATCGTGCTGATCGAATCCGACGAGATCGGCACCGTCGGCGTCGGCGAGGCGACGATCCCGACGATCCGCACCTTCCACCGCTTCCTCGAGATCGACGAGCGCGATTTTATGCGCGCGACGCAAGCGACCTTCAAACTCGGCATTGCCTTTGAAAACTGGGCGCGGCGGGGGGATCGCTACATCCACTCCTTCGGTCGCGTCGGCCAGTCGATCTGGATGGGCGATTTCCAGCATATGTGGCTGCGCGCGCGCGCCGAGGGCACCGGCGGCGCGCTGGGCGACTATTGTTTCGAGCTGACCGCAGCCGAAGCGGGCAAGTTCGCCACCGGCCCCGACGCCAAGATCAACTATGCCTATCATCTCGACGCATCGCGCTACGCCGTCTTCCTGCGCCAGTTCAGCGAGGCGCGCGGCGTAACCCGCGTCGAGGGCAAGATCGGCCAGGTTCATCAGCATCCCGAAACGGGATTTATCGAAGCGCTCGATCTGGCCGATGGCCGCCGGATCGAAGGCGATCTGTTCATTGATTGCACGGGCTTTCGCGGGCTGCTGATCGAACAGACGCTGAAGGCGGGCTATGAGGATTGGAGCCACTGGCTGCCCACCAACCGCGCGCTTGCGGTGCAGACCAAGGCCGTCCAGCCCGCTCTGCCCTATACCCGCGCGATCGCGCATGAAGCGGGCTGGCAATGGCAGATCCCGCTGCAGCACCGCGTCGGCAACGGCCTGGTCTATTGCAGCGATTATTTGTCGGACGATGCCGCGCACGACAAGCTGCTCGCGAACATCGACGGCGAGACGATAACCGATCCGCGCCTGATCCGCTACGTCACTGGTCGCCGCAAACGGGTGTGGGACAAGAATTGCGTGGCGCTGGGGCTCGCCAGCGGGTTCGTCGAGCCGCTGGAATCGACCAGCATTCACCTGATCATGATCGGCATCACCCGCCTGATCCAGTCCTTCCCGTTCAACGGCATCAAGCCCGCGCTGGTGGAGCATTACAATGCGCTGGCCGAAACCGAGCTGGAGCGCGTGCGCGACTTCATCATCCTGCATTATCATTTGACCGAGCGCAGCGACGATCCGTTCTGGGACCGCTGCCGCACGATGGACATCCCGGCGACGCTCGCGCAGCGCATCGCGCTGTTCCGCGAAGCCGCGCTCACCCCGCAAACCGCCGACGATCTGTTCCAGGCCGATTCCTGGTTGCAGGTGATGCTCGGGCAACGGCTGGAGCCCGCCAGCTATCACCATATGGGGCATATGCTCAGCATCGAGCATATGCAGCGCGCGCTCGGTGACCTGAAGGGCAACATCGCAAGCGCGGTTGCGCGGATGCCGACGCATCAGGCGTTTCTCGACCAATATTGCACGCCCTGATCAGCTCCAACGCTGCTTGGATCCCGACGCTGAAATGAGGAGGATCTTGCTGTAAAAGCAGCACAAGACCGACCGCCGCTACCAATCTCTATATCCGGCGATATATAGCGAGTCGCCAATGCGGAGCACCGCGGGTCAAAGCTGGGGATTTGTATGCGACCGTCGACCTTTGTTATCGCCACCGTCTCGGTGGCTGCCGTGATGGCGCTTATGCCCGGTGTCGCCAACGCCCGGCCAGACGCCGACGCACCCAAAGCCGACGCCGCGATCGACCCGAATAGCGACATCGTCGTCACCGCGCGCCAGCGGGCGGAGGATCTCGAAAAGGTGCCGCTCGCCGTGTCGGTGGTCGGCGGCGCGCTGCTCGATCGGTCCTACACCGTCAACACCAGCCAGTTGAGCTTGCTGGTGCCCGCGCTCAACTACAGCTCGGCCAACCCACGCAACACCGCCTTCACCATCCGCGGCCTTGGCAGCAGCGTCGTCGCGGTCAGCCAGGCCAATGACGGGCTGGAACCCGGCGTCGGCTTCTATGTCGACCAGGTCTATCACGCCCGCCCCGCCACTGCGGCGTTCGATTTCTCGGATATCCAGCAAATCGAGGTACTACGCGGGCCGCAAGGGACGCTGTTCGGCAAGAACACCACCGCCGGTGCCATCACCATCACCACCCGCGCACCGACCTTCACCCCGGAAGCGAGCGAGGAACTGTCGGTTGGCAGCTACAACTTCGTCCAGGCCAAGGCCTCGGCCTCGGGTCCGCTGATCGGCGATACCGTCGCCTTCCGCCTGTCGGGACTGGTCACGCGGCGCGACGGCGTGATCGACAATGTCCGCACCGGTGCCAAGGAAAACGGCATCGGCAATCAGGCGGTGCGCGCGCAAATTCTGTTCAAGCCGACCGCCGATTTCCAGCTCCGCGTGACCGGCGATTTCACCAATTTCGAAAGCGAATGCTGCACCCAGGTCTATCTGCGCGTCGGCCAGAGCCTGCGGGCCCCTTCCCGGCAATATCCGGCGCTGGCGGCGCTGTTCAACTACACCCCGCCCAGCACCAACCCGTATGACCGCGTCACCGATATCGACGCAGCCTTGGGCGTGAACACCAATGAAGGCGGCGTCTCGGCGATTGCCGACTGGAATGTCGGTTTCGCAACTCTCACCTCGGTCAGCGCGTGGCGCTTCTGGAACTGGGATGCCGCCAATGACCGTGATTATACCGGCATCCCGGTCCAGCTCAGCCAGCACATCCCGTCGCGCCAGGATCAATATAGCCAGGAACTGCGGCTCGCCTCGAATGGCGAGCATCGGCTCGGCTATGTCGCTGGCCTGTATTTCTTCGACCAGAAAATCACGGGAGAGCCGATCAGCATCTACGGCCCGGCGGCGGCTTATTATCTGATCGGCCAGACCACCGGCACGCCCGCCGTCGCGGTGCCCGCCAATTTGCTCGACGGCTATGGCACGGACGGCCACACCCGGCTGAAGGAAGATAGCTATGCCGCCTTTGCCGAGCTCAACTACAAGATCCTGCCGCGCCTTACCCTGACCGGCGGCCTGCGCCACACCTATGAAATTAAGGA
This sequence comes from Sphingomonas sp. DC1600-2, assembly GCF_049897605.1. Classification (NCBI taxonomy): domain Bacteria; kingdom Pseudomonadati; phylum Pseudomonadota; class Alphaproteobacteria; order Sphingomonadales; family Sphingomonadaceae; genus Sphingomonas; species Sphingomonas sp. DC1600-2. The sequence goes on along the minus strand of NZ_JAFCWO010000005.1, from coordinate 89,334 downwards.
CGGTACGTACGACACTACCGTGTTCGGCGGCCCCGCCACGACCAATACGACGCTGCTCAACGCGCGGCTCGGCGTGCTGCGCCCGCAAAGCTATGTCGCGCATGACCGCGAGAGCAACGTGTCCGGCCGCGCCAATCTCGCCTGGCAGGCGACCGACACCGTGATGCTCTATGGCGGATATGCGCGTGGCTTCAAATCGGGCGGGATCAACTTGTCGGGTCTGCCGCTCAACACCGCCAACCAGCCGGTGCTGACCACCGCCGTAATCCGGCCCGAGCTCAACACCACCTATGAAGGCGGGATCAAGGCGGCGCTGTTCGACCGCCGGTTGGTGGCGAATCTCGCAGGCTATTACACCGATGTCCGCGATTTTCAGGCGACGATCGTCGACAGTTCGCAAACCGTGGCGCTGCGCGGTTACCTTTCCAACATTCCCAAGGTGACGGTGAAGGGCTTCGAGGCCGATGTTACCGCCAACGTCACCCGCGCCTTTCAACTGCGCGGCAACGTCGCTTATGCACATGGCACGTATGCGAACTATCCCGCTGGCCCCTGCCCGCTTGAGGTGCAGACCGCCGCGACCACGGCGTGCAACCTGACTGGTCGTCCGCTCGCCGGACTTCCGAAATGGTCGACCACGATCGGCGGCGACTACACGCTGCCGGTGGGCAGCGCCGCGCTGATCCTGCACGCCGATTCAAGCTGGCGCACCAGCTATTATGGCGACCCCAGCCTGTCGAAATACACGTTGATCGACGGCTATAACGTCACCAACGCCAGCCTCGGCTTGCGCAGCAAAAGCGGGCTCGAAGTCGCGCTGTTCGTGCGCAACCTGTTCAACGCCAATTACATCCAGAATCTGACGATCCAGGCGGGCAATTCCGGCCTGATCCTCGGCACTCCCAGCGACCCGCGCGTCATCGGTGTTACCCTGCGGGCGCGGCAATAACCGCTGCGCCTCCCCAACGGGGGAGGCGCAAGGCGCTCAATACACCACCACGCTGCGGATGCTCTCGCCTGCGTGCATCAAATCGAACCCCTTGTTGATCTCCTCAAGCGAGAGGACATGCGTGATCATCGGGTCGATCTCGATCTTGCCGTTCATATACCAGTCGACGATCTTGGGCACATCGGTGCGCCCCTTGGCCCCGCCAAACGCGGTCCCGCGCCAGTTGCGCCCGGTAACGAGCTGGAACGGGCGCGTGCTGATTTCCTTGCCCGCCTCGGCCACGCCAATGATGATCGAGGTGCCCCAGCCACGATGGCACGCTTCCAGCGCCTGGCGCATCACGGTCGTGTTGCCGGTGCAATCGAAAGTATAATCCGCGCCGCCATCGGTCAGCGCGACGAGGTGCGCGACCAGGTCGCCCACATCCTTCGGGTTGACGAAATGCGTCATGCCGAACTTGCGGCCCCATTCCTCGCGGTCGGGGTTGATATCGACGCCGACGATCATGTTCGCGCCCGCCATCCGCGCGCCCTGCAATACGTTGAGCCCGATCCCACCCAGGCCGAACACGATGACATTGTCGCCCACCTGAACCTTGGCGGTGTTGACCACCGCGCCCACACCCGTCGTCACGCCGCAACCGATATAGCAGCTCGTCTTGAACGGCGCGTCCTCGCGGATTTTGGCGACGGCAATCTCGGGCAGCACGGTGAAGTTCGAAAAGGTCGAGCAGCCCATATAGTGGAAGATCGCCTGGCCCTTATAGCTGAAGCGCGTCGTGCCGTCGGGCATCAGCCCTTTCCCTTGCGTCGCGCGGATCGCGGTGCACAGGTTGGTCTTGCCGCTGAGGCACGATTTACACTGGCGGCATTCGGGGGTGTAGAGCGGGATGACATGGTCGCCCGGCTTGACCGAGGTGACCCCCGCACCGACTTCGCGCACGATGCCAGCACCTTCATGCCCCAGCACGCTGGGGAACAGGCCCTCGCTGTCGAGCCCGTCGAGCGTATAGGCATCGGTATGGCAAATGCCGGTCGCCATAATCTCGACCAGCACTTCGCCCGCCTTCGGCCCCTCCAGATCCAGTTCGACGATTTCGAGCGGCTTCTTGGCTTCAAAGGCGACGGCGGCGCGGGTCTTCATGGCTGACACTCCTGGAAACGTGCGTCCTCACTTACGGCCACCGCCCCGCGCGTCAACCGCCCGCGCCGTTCAGCCGCCATGCCAGAAAAGCATGGCCGCTATCGACCTTTAGAAGAACAGCTTGCGGATCGACACCCGCACCGTCCGCCCCAGCGGGTTGAGATAATCGGGCTGATAGGCGACCGGCGTCGTGCCATTCGAATCGGTCACGCGCTGGCGCGAATCGAAGATGTTGTCGAAGGCGACCGCGACGCGCATTCCCCGCATCCAGGGGTGCTTCTTGACCAGCTCAAGCCGCTGCCCGAGATCCCCGAACAGACGCAGGCTGACGGTCGCCAGATCCGAAAAATGCAAGTCCTGCGGATTGGCGGCGGTGCCGCCATTGACGTTGGTGGCACTCTGCCAATTCGCCGACAGACGCACGCCGATGCCGTTATTGCTGTAACCGGCCTGCCCTTCCAGCTCGTGGCGAGGCTGACCGCCGCTGCCGCCGATCGCATCGCCTCGCAACAAATCGAGCGACGGGCCACCCTGCTGCACCAGCACGCGATCGGTGAAATGCCACGTATGGTAGAGCGCGAATTGCAGACGGCCGCCCGGCGCACCACGGCCACCCCCGCCCCCGCCAAAGCCGCCGCGTCCCCCACCACCGCCACCGGGGCCACCGGGGCCGCCGGGGCCACCCGCACCTGGACCGCCCGCGCCACCGCCGCGCTCCGCCCGTGCCTGCGCGATCTGCCGCGCGACGCTGTCGGGGACCTTGATCCCAGCAAACGGATTGGGCCCCTTGCCCGCGCGCCATGCCTCGATTTGCTTTTGCAGTTTCGATTTCAGCGGCACCGAGAAATTGATGCCCCAGCGCAGTTCCGACCGGCTGGTCTCGGCGAAATTGATCGGCCGCGTGTCGATCCGCTGCAGATTGCCATCGGCATCGCGGGTGAAGCGCGATGGAAATGCCGTCTCGATCGCCGAACTCGCGCTCGGAAAGCTGGCGACCGGGTTCTCGGTACGCACATCGACATAATTGGCCGACAGCGACAGGTCCTTGGTGCTCCATGGCTTCAGCGTGACACCCAGCTTGCGCGTATGGCTGTTGCTCGCGATCAGATTGGGGTTGCCACCCGAAACCGTCGTCACGACGGCATTCACGCCGCGCACATAATCGAAGACCGGCACATTAGGCGTCACCACTTGCGGGTTGCCGAGTTGCTGCGCGGTTGGTGCGGTGTCGCGATCGGTGACCGACGCGATGATCCGCAATGGCACCACCGGCGACCAATTGAGCCCATAACCAAGTGTCGTCAGCGTGCCGAAGTCCGACAGTTGATCGACCGCGACATTGCCGTTGACCGACAGGCTGCCAATCACCGGCAGCACATTCTTGGCGCGGCTGGTCAGTGGCACGTCGATATTGAGCTGGCCGTTGGCGGTATTGCGCGACACACTTCCGGGCGAAATCAGTCCTGCTCGATACGACGTGCTGCTGAAATCGCTGATATCGCCGCCGAGGTGCACGCTGGTCGAGACTTCGCCCGCCGGCAGCTTGAACAAAGCGCCGTTGACCAGAAGGTCCACTTGTCCCTCGTCCGAGGTCGAATAGCCGCGATTGACCGGTGCCAAAGCGGCGGCGGACCCGAGCCCGGTATCGGTAAAGGTCTTCGATTCATTGTGATCATAGGCACCGGTAACCGACCATTGCCACCCGCCCAGCGCCCCGTTGAACGCCGTGCCGAGATGCGCTCCAACGGTCGAGTTGCGCTGCTTGAGCGGGGTGACATTGCCGCTCGGCACGCCGTTGACGACCACCGCGTCGGCCGGAAGCCCAAGCAACCCCGTGGTATCGGTTGCCGACAGCGTCGCGTTCAGGGTGCCCGAAACGGCACCGAAGGTCCGCGCATAGGTAGTGTTGGCGTTGAACGTGCGGCCCGAGGGCAGCAACGTGCGAAACGGGCGTTGATCGACCGTACTGGTGGAGCTGCCGCCAGTGCCCGACGCTTTGGTGGTGGGCAGGATGTCGCGCTCGCTCTCGGTCAGCGCGTCGGATGCCAGATATTCCAGGTGCAGGTTGACCCGCCCCTTATTGGCAATGGCCAGCAGATCGAGTTCGGCTTGTGGTGTGTCGCGACCGCCCTCAGTCGCGCTTTTGTCCGACAGCTCCACCGTCGCCGCGCGGAAGCGCCGTCGCAGCACGAAATTGACCACCTTCTGATCGGCGCGATAGCCATATTTCAGCGCGACTTCCTCCGGAAGGATGTCGACGCGGGCGATTGCCTCGGTCGGCAAATCGCGAATCTCGGCGAATCCGGAAATGCGCTTGCCGTCGATAAGAACGACGGGCGCGCCGCCGCTGCCGCGATCACTGCGGATCTGCGGTGCCAGTTCCGTCAGCAATTCGGAGACCGAGCTTACGCCGTAGGAACGAATATCGGCGGGGCCCAACTGTTGCTCGGGCGGGATATCGCCAATCACCGCGCCCGGCTGCTTGGCCCCTTGGACGACGATGTCGGGGCCGTCCTCATTATCGTCCGACGCCGGAGGCTGGGTGGATTTGGCCGGTGCCTGCGGTGCCTGGCCCGGCTGCGGCGCCGCCTGCGCGCTGGCCAGCGCGGGGGTCGCCGCGAGTGCGAGCGTCAGCAAGGTCGTGGTGGCAGCCATAACAAATCCGTCGATGGAGGTTAGAGACAATATTGGCCGCCTAGCCGCCAAGTGTCGCAAGAGTGTGTCACGCATGCGATACGCTGGCGCAGGCCGCGCGATTGGGGTAGCGCGCCGCTATGAGCGAAGATCGATTCGAACGCCACCGGCAACCATGGACCACCGACGAGATCCAGAAGCTCCACACCCTCGCAAAGAAGGGGATGGCGCTCAAGGCCATTGCAAAGGCGCTCAAGCGCAGCGAGGAATCTACCAAGGACCGCGCGAAGGCCGATGGGTTGACCATCGCCAAGCTGCGGTGACATGTTGCGCCGCAATAGAGTCGGTTAGGGCCGAACCGAGACAGTTGATCCGGGCCCGGAACAATCCCTAACAGACAACGTTTGGCGACGATTGCGCAGGGTATCCACCGTGCGCCGACTTGGCCCGGAGCGGTGGACAGCAATGACGGTTCGGTTTTTCCCCCTGCAAACAATTGCGCTCCTTGGCGGTTCTGCCCTGCTGCTTTGCAGCTGCGGCGCTGCGTCGCAGAACAAGAAAAACACCGCCAAGGGGCCGCCCGAAGTCGGCTTCGTCGTCGTGCAGCCAACCAGTGTGCCGATCGTCACCGAACTTGCCGGGCGGACCGCCGCCTATCAAAGCTCGGAGGTGCGGCCGCAGGTCAGCGGCCTGATCCTGCATCGTTTTTTCACTGAAGGGGCTTTGGTACGCCAGGGCCAGCCGCTCTACCAGATCGACCCGAGCCTGTACCGCGCATCGGCAAATCAGGCGCAGGCCAACCTCGCCAGCGCTGCCGCCAATGCCGAGGCAACCAAGGCGAAGGCCGATCGGTACAAGCCGCTTGTCGAGATGGAAGCGGTCGCCAAACAGGATTATACCGATGCCACCGCAGTCGCGCGCCAAGCGGCGGCTGCCGTCCAACAAAATCGCGCCGCGCTCGATACGGCGAAGATCAACCTGCGCTTCACCACTGTCCCTGCCCCGATCACCGGGCGCATCGGCCGCTCGCTCTTCACCGAAGGGGCGTTGGTGACGGCAAGCCAGACGAGCCCGCTGACCACGATCCAGCGGCTCGATCCCATCTATGTCGACATCCAGCAAGCGAGCGCGGATCTGCTGCGCCTGCGCCGTGCGCTCGCGTCGGGCGGTGCTATTCCGACCCGCGCCGATGTGCAGCTGAAGCTTGAGGATGGCAGCAATTACGGCCCGACCGGCGATGTCGAATTTTCGGAAGTCGTGGTCGATCCCGCAACCGGCACCGTTACGCTGCGCGCGCGCTTCCCCAACCCCCAGGGGTTGTTGCTTCCCGGCATGTTCGTCCGCGCCAGCTTTGCGCAGTCGATCGATACCAAGGCCTTCCTCGTGCCGCAGCAAGCGGTGTCGCGCGACCCCAAGGGCAATGCGACGGTGTTCGTGGTCGGGCCCGGCAACAAGGCGATCCAGAAGACGGTCGTCGCGCCACGCACTCAGGGTACGTTTTGGGTCGTTACCGACGGCCTGAACGCAGGCGACAAAGTGATTACGCAGGGCGTCGGCAAGGTGAAACCCAACCAGCCGATCAAACCCGTCAATGCCGATACGCCGCAGACGATCAAGGCACCGACCTCTGACAAGTCGAAGGGCTGACCGCCCGTGATCTCGCGCATTTTCATCGACCGGCCGATCTTCGCCTGGGTCATCGCCATCATCATCATGCTTGGCGGGATCGGCGCGATCTATACCCTCCCCGTCGAGCAATTCCCCGATATCGCGCCGCCCAACGTCAACATCCGCGCGACCTATCCCGGCGCATCGGCCGAGACGCTGGAAACGTCGGTCGCACAGGTGATCGAGCAACAGCTCACCGGCATCGATGGCTTGCTGTATTTCAGCACCAGTTCCTCCTCGCGCGGCCAGGTCAACATTTCCGCGACCTTCGCCAAGGGCACCGATCCCGACATCGCACAGGTGCAGGTGCAGAATAAGGTCCAGCAAGCCCTGCCGCGCCTGCCGCAGCAAGTGCAGCAGCAGGGCATTACCGTCACCAAGTCGAACCCCGACTTCCTGCTGATCGCCGCGATTTACGACACCAGCGACCGTACCACCAACCAGGACGTGTCGGACTATCTGGTTTCCAACCTGCAGGATTCGATCGGCCGGCTGAAGGGTGTCGGCGATATCAACGTGTTCGGCGCGCAATATGCGATGCGCGTGTGGCTCGATCCCAACAAGCTCGCCAGCTACAGCCTCATCCCGGGCGATGTCGTCAACGCGATTACCGCGCAGAATACCGAAGTCGCGGCCGGCGAAATCGGCGGCACGCCCAACGGACCCGAACAGGTGCTCAACGCCACGGTCACGGCGCAGTCGCGCCTGTCGACCCCCGACCAGTTCCGCGCGATCGTGCTCAAGACCCAGCCCGACGGATCGACGGTGCGGCTGTCCGACGTCGGCCGGATCGAGCTCGGCTCAGAGAATTACGGCATCACCAGCCGTGTCAACGGCCATCCCGGCGCAGGTCTCGCGGTCAGCCTGGCACCGGGCGCGGATGCGCTCAGCACCGCCGAACTGGTGAAGAGCGAGATCGAGCGCGCCTCGAAAAACTTCCCCAATGGCTATGCCTACAGCTTTCCGCAGGATTCGACCGCGTTCATCAAATTGTCGGTCGAGGAAGTCGAAAAGTCGCTGATGGAAGCGATCGCGCTGGTCGTCGTCGTCATGTTCGTGTTCCTGCAAAGCTGGCGCGCGACCTTGATTCCAACGATTGCGGTGCCCGTCGTGCTGCTCGGCACCTTCGGTATTTTCTCGCTGGCTGGGTTTTCGATCAACACGCTGACCCTGTTCGGGCTGGTGCTGGCGATCGGTTTGCTGGTCGATGACGCGATCGTCGTCGTCGAGAATGTCGAACGCCTGATGGACGAACATCCCGAAATGTCGCCGCGCGACGCGACGATCAAGTCGATGGACGAAATCACCGTCGCGCTGATCGCGATCGCACTGGTGCTGTCGGCGGTGTTCCTGCCGATGGCGTTCTTCGGCGGTTCGACCGGTGTGATCTACCGGCAATTTTCGATCACCATCGTATCGGCGATGGGGCTGTCCGTGCTGGTCGCGCTCGTGCTGACCCCGGCGCTGACCGCCACATTGCTGAAGCGTAAGGACAAAACGAAGCAAGAGAGCTGGCTCGACCGCAAGACGCGCGGTGCCTCGGAATGGTTCAACACCGGGTTTGACCGTATGGTGACGCGCTATGGCAATGCCGTGTCGCGCGTGGTCGACCGCAAATGGCTGTTCCTGCTGATCTACGCCGGGGTCGTTGCGATCCTCGCGATCATGTTCGTGCGCTTGCCGACCGGCTTTCTGCCGACCGAGGACCAGGGCATCGCGCAGATCCAGTTCAACCTCGCACCCGGTGCGACGATCAACCAGACGCGCGCGGCGCAGATGCAGATCGAGAAATACTTCTCCGGCCCAGAGGCCAAGAATGTGGACGGATTTCTGACGGTTGCCGGCTCGGGCGGCGGCGGCGTGGCCGGCGGGCAGAATGCCGGCCGCGGCTTCATCGCGCTCAAGGATTGGGCCGATCGCAAGGGCGCGGTCAACGGGGCCGACGCGATCACCCAACGCGCGACCAAGGCCCTGAGCGGGCTGCGCGACGTCGAATTTTACGCGACCGTCCCGCCGATCGTGCGCGGACTTGGGCAATCCAACGGCTTTACGATGGAGTTGCAGAATACCGGCGGGCTGAGCCGCACCGATTTCAAGGCCGCGCGCGACAGCTTGCTTGCGGCGGCGCGCGCCGATCCGACATTGGCCGCCGTGCGCCCAACCGACCTTGACGATCAGCCGACGCTCAAGGTCGATCTCGACGCGCAGAAACTCAGCGCGCTCGGGCTCACCCAGTCAGACGTCAACACCACCTTGGCGACCGCCTGGGGCGGCCGCTACGTCAACGATTTCAACGATCGCGGTCGGGTGAAACGCGTCTATGTCCAGGGCGACGCGCAGTACCGCGCGGCCCCCGAGAATCTTGCGCAATGGTATGTCCGCGGATCGAGCGGGGAAATGGCCCCCTTCTCCGCTTTCTCCACCATTTCATGGAGCAAGACCCCGCCGACGCTCGCCCGCTTCTCGGGCATCTCGTCCTATGAGCTGTCCGGCCAGGCCGCCCCGGGCACCAGCTCGGGTACGGCGATGAACCGCATGAGCGAACTGGCCGCGCACTATCCCGGCATTAGCGTGGCGTGGAGCGGTCTGTCCTATCAGGAACGACTGTCCTCGGGACAGGCACCGTTCCTCTACGGCATTTCGCTGCTGGTCGTGTTCCTGTGCCTTGCCGCTTTGTATGAAAGCTGGTCGATCCCGATCGCGGTGCTGCTGGTCATCCCGCTCGGGCTGGTCGGTGCGATCTTCGCGGTCACGCTGCGCGGGCTGCAGAACGACGTCTATTTGCAAATCGGGCTGCTGACGACGATGGGCCTTGCCGCGAAGAACGCGATCCTGATGATCGAATTTGCGGAACAGGCCGAAAAATCGGGCAAGCGCGTGATCGAGGCTGCGCTGGAGGCTGCGCGCATTCGCTTGCGGCCGATTTTGATGACCAGCTTCGCCTTCATCTTCGGCGTGCTGCCGCTCGCCATTTCGACCGGCGCGGGCGCAAACAGCCGCATCGCCATCGGTACTGCGGTGATCGGCGGAATGCTGACCGCGACGATCCTCGCGATCTTCTACATTCCGCTGTTCTTCGTGCTGGTCCGCCGGGGCACACGCGACGTGTTGAAGCATCTGCACCACGAACACCCCACCCCGCCCGCTGCGGCCCCAGGCCAGCCGGAGACGACGGCATGATCCGCAAAACCATCCCGCTGATCGCGCTGACGTCACTCGCAGCGTGTTCGATGGCCCCCAAATATGTGCGGCCAGATCTGCCCGTGCCGCCGAGTTGGCCCGTCGGCGATGCGTATCTGAAACAGAGCGAAGCGGCGCTGCCGAGCGTCAGTTATCGCGACATTTTCCGCGATCCGCGCCTGCAAAAGATCGTCGAGCAGGCGCTGGTCAACAATCGCGATCTACGGATCGCGGCCGCCAATATCGCGACGGCGCGGGCGCAATATCGCATTCAGCGCGCGGCATTGTTGCCCGAAGTCGATGGCGGGCTCAGCTTCAGCCATCGCGACAACGGGACCAGTGGCGTCTCCTCGGGCAGCACCGGCGGATCGACGAGCGGCGGCACAACGACCGGCGGATCGGGGGTTCGCGACACATATTCGGCCAGCCTGGGCATTACGGCGTTCGAAATCGATCTGTTCGGTCGCGTTCGCTCGCTGACCACCGCCGCGCAGAACAGCTATTTCGCGACCGAATCCGCCGCGCGCGCAACCCGACTGACCTTGGTCGGTGACATCGCTTCCGCCTGGCTCAATTATGCCTCGGACCAGAGCCTGTTGAAGATCGCGCGCGATACCGCGGACAACGCGCAGCGCAGCGTCACGCTCACCAAGGCGCGGCTCGACGGCGGCGTCGCGCCGCGCACCGACCTCGACCAGGCGCAGATCGTTCAGCAAACCGCGCTGTCCGACCTCGCGACCCAAACCACCGCCGTCGCGCAGGACATCAACGCCCTGCAGTTGCTGGTTGGCGCGCCGGTCGACCCGGCCTTGCTGCCGGCTTCTATCGACGAAGCCGCCCCGACGATCGCAGAGCTGCCTGCGGGGCTCGATTCGGGCATCTTGCTGCGCCGTCCCGACGTGGTGCAGGCCGAATATACGCTGCGCGCCGCCAATGCCCAGATCGGTGCCGCGCGGGCGGCGCTGTTCCCGCGCATCTCGCTGACCGCCCTCGCCGGGCTCGCCAGCACCTCGCTCAGCAGTTTGTTCACTGGCGGTGCCTTCAATTATTCGGTTGCGCCCAGCGCGAGCTATCCGATTTTCCGCGCGGGGGCCGGCCGTGCCGGTGTCGCGCAATCGCAGGCGCAACGCGACGCGGCGCTCGCCAGCTATGAAAAATCGATACAGACCGCCTTTTCCGAAGTGGCCAATGCGCTTGCCCGCCGCGGCACGATCGGAAACCAACTGGCGGCGCAAGAGGCACTGACCAAATCCGCGGGTGACAATTACCGCCTGTCGGAGGCGCGCTATCGCGGTGGGATCGACACCTTCCTGCAGAGCCTGGTCGCGCAACGATCGCTCTATTCGGCGCAGCGGACGCTCGTAACGACGCAATTGACCGGGGCCACCAATCTGGTGACGCTGTACCGGGCACTTGGCGGGGATGCGGCGTTGGACGTTACTCCGGCAGGTCCGCAACCGGTCACACCGCGCCCGTGAGCGCGGGACTGGGGATTGAGAAACATTTTACCCGCGCGAGAGGTGACAATCGCAGACGGGCATGCCAGCCTCGGTGCCGGAGCGGTCGATCGGATGGCATAGGCCAGGCTTGATCGCGGGGGCTTTGGGGAAACGATCAGCATGGGTCATCACATTCGCCGGTTCGCGGCAAAAGACGAAACGGCGATGCAAGCTTTTGCCGAACGCTTGCCCGAGCATGACCTGTTGTTCCTCGGGCGGGATTTGCGGCATCCGCGCGTGATCGCCGCCTGGGTTGAGGCGATCGGAGAAGGCGCGATCGACAGCCTCATCGCCGAGGACGATCAGGGGAGGCTGGTCGGCGCGGCGGCGTTGGTGCGCGACCCGCTGGGCTGGAGCGGCCATGTCGGCGAAGTCCGTTTGCTCGTCTCGCCGGAGAAGCGGGGGGCCGGGCTGGGCCGCGATTTGCTCGAGGGCATTTACGCGATCGCGATGGACCGTGGCCTCACCAAATTGACCGCACAGATGACCCCGGATCAGATAGGATCGGTGATGCTGTTCGAGAGCCTGGGCTTCCGCGCCGAGGCGCTGCTCAAAGGCCAAGTCCGCGATCGCGCCGGGACGGCCTATGACCTCACCATTCTCAGCCATGATATGCCCGTTGCCGGGAAATCCCGGACTGTCGAGGACCCAGCCTGACCCTCCCCTTATTGTCCGCAGACAAGGGCACCCGGAGCGAGCGCCCTTGTCCGGTCACGCGTCCCCGCGCACTGCCCCCACCGCGTCGCGACCGAATTGCAGGATCACTTCACCGATTTCGCGCGCCTGGGTCATGCTGCGGCTGCCCTGTTCGCGCAGAAATTCGCCTTGAATCTTCATCACTTCCGAAAGATCCTTGGCTGAGGCGGCAGCGCGCATCGCGGCAAACGCCTCTCGCGTGTTGGTTTCGGCCTGGTCCAGCAACTTAAGCCCGACACTGGCGCTGTTCTCGGCGATCTTCGTGCCGGCGTCGCGAATCGATTCCGCCGCCTTTTTGGCCGGATCGGCGATTGTCTCCTTGAAAGCGTCGCTTGCTGTATCCGTCATGCGCTCGTTTCCTTCTGCTGATACGCCGTCTTCAAACGGTCAGTCGCGTCAACGCACGAGCAGACGAAGGGTGGCGGTCTCTCGCCGCTTGGCTGCAGCATCGTCACTCTCCGGCCGACGTCTTATGCGTCGCGGCACCGATGGTGAACCTCGCCGCGTCCCGGAGCAAGAGGCGTTGGCTTCTCTGCAAAGAACGGCTGCGACCTTAACGCGGCCTTAGCCCGACATTGGCAAGACAAACGGGTGAACGCCGCCTTCATCACGATGCCTGCGCGCCCGGAACGGCAGCGCTTGCCGCCAGTAGCCGTGTCGCTGCCGATTGCCGGGGCGTTCGTCATTGCCGCCACGCTTTGGGCGACGCCCTTTGCCGCATTTTGCGCTCTGCTTGGCATCGTTGTCGTGGCACTTGCCGGGCTGGCGGTACTGCGGCGGCTCGATACGGCCGAGCCCGGCCGACGTGCAGCGCTTTTCGCGCTTGGGCCGTGCGTCCTGTTCGGTGCGGGCCTGGCCGACCTGAACGATGCACTGTGGATGGCAGCCTGTCTGATGGCGCTCGCCGCAGCGCTCGATCGCCGCCATATCCTGATGCTGCTGTGCTGGGGGAGCGCTCTGGGCATCGATCCGCAGGCGATGTTCGTCGCGCCCTTTTTTCTGGCATTGCTCATCGATCGGCGCGTCCCGGTATGCCGTTGGGCAGTCGCCCCGCTGGTCGCCGCAGCGACGCTGGCGGCGCGTTTCGCGGCAGGCTGGCCAATAGGCGGCTGGGCCTGCGCCTTTTTCGTGAAGGCCGACGACGTTCAGCAGCTTTCGGTCAATGCCCCCAATATCTGGACGATCGTACAGGTGCTCCCCCTCGGGGGAGTTCCGCTGTCCGGACTCGCCTTAGCGGCGACTATCGGGGTCAGCGGTGCCTATGTCGCGCGTATTTCAACGCTGCGACTGAGCGGGCATTCGCTTGTGGCGGCGGCCTTGCTCGCTTCGCTGATCATGGCGGGGCTACTGCCGCACCTCCACCCAAGCGGCGTCTTTCTCGCCGACATGCTCGTGCTGATCCTCGCGCTGAGCAAGCGCGACCCTGCGAGCTGGCGCATCGCATTACTGGTACAAGCCGGATCGGCGCTTGGCGTTTTGGCGGACCTATCGGGGCTTGGCGGCCTCGCCATCCTTGGCGCGGGAGCGCTGGTGACGGCAACGCTGTGGCTCGCGCGCAGCGTCCTGAAGCCCGCAGCCAACGACAATCCCCTTATGGCACGCCAGCCCGCGAGAACTTAGTTCTGTAATTTCTGCAGGCTATGGTAGCAAAACTCCAGATTCGGGGTGTGTGGGGACAGGTAGATGGCGATTTTCACGAGCAATTCGCGCGGCGACCGGGATGCGGGTTCGGGGCTTCCCCCAGCGCCGCCGACGCTGTCGCAAAACGCCAATGGCAAGCGTGGCATGTTCTCGGTCCTTGGCCCAGACGTGGTGATCACCGGAAATGTCGCGGCCACCGCAGATTTGCACATCGACGGTCGGGTCGACGGGGACGTCCATTGCGCGACGCTCGTCCAGGGCAATGACAGCCGCATCAACGGTGCGGTAACCGCCGAAATCGCACGCCTTGCCGGTGCGATCGAGGGCTCGGTCTCGGTCCGTCAGCTTACGATCGAACGGGCTGCCCGCATCGTCGGCGATGTCGAATATGAATCGATCGCGATCGAAACCGGTGCCTCGATTGATGGGCGTCTGAAGCACATCGCGGCCGACTCCGGCACGCGCGCCTTCGACCGCACCCCACCCGTCACCGCGAAACGCGACGACGATGTGGTGCAATTTACGACGGCACCGACCGCCGCCTGATCGACTCCCCCCCCCCCGGCCCAAGCATTGCGATCCAAAGGGTTCGCGTGCTTGGCCGGGCGCGGTCATCAACCGCCGCGTTTCCTACCGCAGCAAATCGCGATAGCTGGTCGGCGGAGTCGGCAGGGTCAGCCGTGCCACGGTTCCAGCAACCAGCACCACGGCAAGGGCCAGTCCGCCGATCCGCCCAGCGCGCTTGCTTTGCCGCCAGTCCCCCCACAACAGCACCGTCGCCAGTGCCGTCGCAACCATCGGCCACAAATGGTAGCGCAGGTCCGAGGCAATGCTGAGCGCGCCGAAACTCAGCTCCAGCGTGATCGCCGAAACCAACAGCGCCAGCGCCAGGTCACGCGGCGGTCCGCTCGCACGGGGAGCGGCCACCGCCAGCCCGACGATCGCAACCGTCAGCCACGCAAAGGGCCACCCCAGCGGCGTCTCCGCCATCCACCGCGCGGCCACCTGCCACCCGCGCGCCACCACGCCGGGATTGCCAAGGGCAAAATCGTTGGGCTCGCTCCGCGCGGGCGGAGCCGCCCCCGCCCAGCCAGCCGGCACCAGCCAGCGCTCGGTAGAATTGAAATGCGCCAGACGGTGCGCCGCATAGGCGACGGGATTGCGAAAGATCGCAGCGAGCAGCATTCGATAGAGGGCTCCGGCAGGCAACCGCTGCAGGCGCGCCACGATGGGTGCGCAGCGCGTTTCCTCGCCCAGCGGATCCCAGAAATAGGGTTTTACGCAATGCCCGGCCTGCAATGCCCGCGCTTCGAGCGGAGTAAAGCCAATCGCCGTATCGGGCGCGCGCACCGCAATTCCGGCCAGATCATAGAGCGCTTCGGTTCGCTCGACCCCGCTCGACGTCGCTCCCAACGGTCCGTGATTGAGGATCGGTGATACCATCAACACCGCCGCCACGCCCGCCAGACCGAGCGCGAGCCGCGTCCACCAGCGCCACGTCCCGAACAGCATCACCGCCAGCGGCACGGTTGCGAACACCGCATTTGCGCGCACCAGCGTGGCATAAGCCAGCAACGCCGCCACCGCGATCAGCGTCCATACCGGGACCCGCGCACCCCGGAGCCGCCACCACGCGACCGCACCACACGCCGCCAGCACAGCGCCAAGCATTTGCGTGTCCTTGAGCACCACCGCTTGCCAACCGAGGAACAGCGGCAGCGCGCCAATCGCCAGCACGGCCGCAGCCGCCCCGCCCCGCCCCAGCCGCGCCAACGCCGCTGCGATCAGGCCGAACCCGGCCCAATACAACACCATCTGTGCAACGAACATCGGCTCGCTTGTGCCACCGAAGGCGGCGTGGAGCAGGCTCCACATCCGTGCCATCGCGGGCGGGTGCCAGTCTTCATAGGCCCCGCTCAGCACCTGGGCGAACTGGCCGACGCTATCGTACATCGCGATGCCCGGCCAGAACAGCGCCAGCGCGCCCGCCAGCAATAGCAGCGTCACCCCGGCAACCGTCCAGATGCGGGGCGGCGACGGTATCATATAGGTCGCGGACGTCCCGCTACGGGCGCACGAGCATCCATCAGATGTGCAACGCGCGACCGTACGCGCCGAGCACGCTTTCGTGCATCATTTCGCTGAGCGTCGGGTGCGCGAACACCGTTTCCATCAGCTCGGCCTCGGTCGTTTCCAACTGGCGCGCGATGACATAGCCCTGGATCAGTTCGGTCACTTCGGCACCGACCATGTGTGCGCCGAGCAATTCGCCGGTCTTGGCATCGAACACCGTCTTGACGAAACCCTCGGCCTCGCCGAGCGCAATCGCCTTGCCATTGCCGATGAAGGGGAATTTGCCGACCTTCAGCTCGTAACCCGCTTCCTTGGCCTTGGCCTCGGTCAGCCCCACGCTCGCGACTTGCGGGCGCGAATAGGTGCAGCCGGGGATGTTCCACTTGTCGAACGGATGCGGCTTGAGGCCCGCCAGTGCCTCGACGCAGACGATGCCCTCATGGCTGGCCTTGTGCGCGAGCCACGGCGCGCCGGTCACGTCGCCGATCGCATAGATCCCCTCGACATTGGTGCGGGCATAGCCATCGACCTTGATGTGGCCGCGATCGGTTTCGATCCCCAGCGCTTCCAGCCCGATATTCTCGGTATTGGGCACGATGCCGATGGCGACGATGACATGGCTGAACTCCTCAGAGGTCACCGTGCCATCCTTACCCTTGATCTTGGCGGTAACGCCCTTGGGCGACGTGGTCAGGCCTTCGAGACCGGTGCCGGTCAGCAGCTTGATTCCCTGCTTGGTCAGCGCCTTGTCCATGAAAGCGGAGACTTCTTCGTCTTCCACCGGCAGGATGCGCGGGAGCATCTCGACGATTGTAACATCGGTGCCCATGTCATTGTAGAAGCTCGCAAACTCCACGCCGATCGCGCCCGAGCCGATGACCAGCAGCTTGGTCGGCATTTCGGTCGGCACCATCGCGTGGCGATAGGTCCAAATGCGCTCCCCATCCGCCTTGGCGAAGGGCAAATCGCGCGCGCGTGCGCCGGTGGCGATGATGATGTGCTTGGCTTCCAGCTCGGAGGTCTTGTCGCCCTGCTTGACGCTGAGCTTGCCCTTGCCCGTCAGCGTGCCGACGCCTTCATAGACCGTGACCTTGTTCTTCTTCATCAGGCCCTTGACGCCAGCGTTGAGCTGGCCCGCCACCTTGCGGCTGCGCTCGACGATCTTGGGCAGATCGAAACCAACCTTCTCGGCCTTCAGGCCATAGGATTCGGCGTGCTGCATATAGTGATAGATTTCCGAGGTGCGCAGCAGCGCCTTGGTCGGGATGCAGCCCCAATTCAGGCAAATGCCGCCCAGCCGCTCGCGCTCGACAATGGCGGTCTTGAGCCCGAGCTGCGCCGCGCGGATCGCGGCGACATAACCGCCGGGGCCGGAGCCGAGGATGACGAGATCGAACGTATCAGCCAAGGGAGGATCCTTCTTGTAGCGGAACTACTTTAAGCGGGAGCGGACGGTCGTCCTCCCCCATCGAAACCAATGTAAAGCGGCCGGCCGCGGCTTGCGAGGTGCCCTCGCCGTGCCGGTCGCGTCGCCAGACCTGTACAGCGACGGTCATCGAGGTCCGCCCGGTGCCAACGATCTCGGCATGAAAGCTCACCTCATCGCCAATCTCGACCGGAGCGGTGAAACTGAACCCATCGGCCGCCACCACCGGCGCGCGTGCGCCGCAAAAGCGCGAGGCGACCGATCCGGCGGCCAGCGCCATCTGCCCCATCAGCCAGCCGACGAAGATCTTGCCATAAGGGTTCGCATCGCACGACATCGCCGTCGCGCGAATCGCGGGCGGGTAGTCGGGGGGAAGCTCAGCCATCGGCGGGCCGGTCGTCGTGATCCGCCCGCCAGGCCAGCCGCAACGGCCGGATTCCCATCAACACCACCACGACCATCACGCCGTAGGCGACACCCCAGATCGTCGCGGCGGCATGGGGCAATGCCCAGACCGCCCCCGCCGCAAACACTGCCGTCGCGAAAATGCCCGCCGCGATGTGGAGCAACTCGATGAGGGTGCGACGCATCGACGGATTATGCCAGCATCGACAACGGCGCTTCGACCAGCGTCTTGAACGCCTGCATCAGTTGCGCGCCGTCGGCACCGTCGATCGCGCGGTGATCGAAGCTGCCGGTGGCCGACATTACCGTCGCCACGCCGAGCGTGTCGTCGATGATATAGGGACGCTTCTCGCCCGCGCCGATCGCCATGATCATGCCCTGCGGCGGGTTGATGACTGCCTCGAACTGCTTGATCCCGTACATGCCCATGTTGCTGAGCGAGGCGGTGCCGCCCTGATATTCCTCGGGCTTCAGCTTGTTGTCGCGCGCGCGCGCGGCGAGATCCTTCATCTCGGTCGAGATCGCGGCCACACCCTTGGTGTCGGCCCCGGCGATGATCGGCGTGATCAGCCCGGTCGGCGTCGACACCGCGACCGAAATATCGGCACGGCTGAAGCTGATCAGCTGGTCGGGGGTGAACATCACGTTGCACTTGGGCACCTGGATCAAGCTGGCGGCGAGCGCCTTGATCAGCAGATCGTTGACCGACAGCTTTACGCCGCGTGGCTCCAGCCCCTTGTTGAGCTCGCCACGCAGCTTGAGCAGCGCGTCGAGCCGGATGTCGACCGTCAGATAAATGTGCGGAACCGTCTGCTTCGATTCGGTCAGGCGGCGCGCAATCGTCTTGCGCACATTGCTGAGCTTTTCGGCGGTGTGCGGAATGTCGGGGATTGCGGCGGGCTTGGCCGGGGCGACCGCCGCCGGCGCGGCGGGTGCCGCAGCAGCTTCGGCGGCCTTGGGTGCCGCCGTGGCACCGGCCTTCGCGCCCTCAAGATCGGCCTTCACGATGCGTCCATTGGGGCCCGAACCGGTGAGCGTGGCGAGATCGATGCTCTTCTCCGCCGCAATCCGGCGCGCGAGCGGGCTCGCCTTCACGCGATCGCCGCTCTCGGCCTTTGGCGCAGGGGCCGCCGGGGTTGGTGCGGGGGCCGCCTTGGCCGCCTCCGGCGCTGGCGCAGCGACGGGAGCCGCAGCGACCGGTGCAGCCTTCGGGGCGGGTGCCGCATCTGCACTTTCGCCCTCGGCGATCAGCGTGGCGATGACGGTGCCGACCTTCACATTGTCGGTCCCTTCGGCCACCAGGATCTTCCCGATCACCCCTTCATCGACCGCCTCGAATTCCATCGTGGCCTTGTCGGTTTCGATCTCGGCCATCAGGTCGCCGGATTTGACCGTATCGCCCTCTTTCACCAGCCATTTCGCCAGCGTGCCTTCCTCCATCGTGGGGGAGAGAGCTGGCATTTTGATTTCGACCGGCATCAACGCGTCCTCATCTAACCGAATCCGTAGCGCCCGTCTCTCGCGCCCGATGCGCGAACGGTCAAGACCACTGCTTGTCAGACGCATCGG
The DNA here is from genome assembly GCF_049897605.1 of Sphingomonas sp. DC1600-2. Taxonomy (NCBI): domain Bacteria; kingdom Pseudomonadati; phylum Pseudomonadota; class Alphaproteobacteria; order Sphingomonadales; family Sphingomonadaceae; genus Sphingomonas; species Sphingomonas sp. DC1600-2. The sequence continues at coordinate 70,451 of NZ_JAFCWO010000005.1, read as the reverse complement.
TTCGCCCCACTTAAGCGCGACAATCGCTTCAGGGGGCGGGCGACAATGCGCATTTATCTGGTGGTGATCGACGAGACGCCCGAAAGCAGCATCGCCTTGCGCTTTGCCGCGCGGCGCGCGGTAAAGACCGGCGGCGGGGTGGAAATCCTGGCGCTCGTACCCCCCACCGAATTTACCGCCTTTGCCGGGGTGCAGGCCACGATCGAGGAAGAGGCACGCCACCATGCCGAGGGACTGGTAGCGGCAGCGGCGGGGGCCCTGATCGAAGAATCGGGCCTGAAGCCGCAGATCACGGTGCGTCAGGGCGAAGGCCCCAAGGTCATTCGCGAGATGATCGCCGCCAATCCCGACATCGCCGCGCTGGTGCTGGCGGCAGCGGCGAGCGGCGCGCCCGGCCCGCTGGTCGCGCATTTCGCCGGAGCCGACACCGGTGCCCTGACCATCCCGCTGATGATCATTCCCGGGTCGCTCGACCGCGAGGCGATCGACCGGTTGAGCTGATCCGGCGCACCCGAAATCGCTAAACGGACGCGAACGAGCGCGGTACAGCGATTTCGGAACGGTATAGGGATGTCGGAGATGACCCGTCGCGAGAATATCACCAAAGCGTTCCTGTGGCTGGCGGTGCTGGTCGGCGGCCCCTTGCTCGGCGCGAAGCTCTTCGATCTGATCGTGCTTGCCGGGGCGTGGAGTGCCCATCCGCCGCATTCGCTGGCGATGATGCCCTATGGCAAAGCGTGGCCAGTCGATACCGGTGTGTTCTTCATCCCCTTTTCGGCAGCGATGCTGATTGCCGCGTTCGGCGCGCTGGCGGCGGGCTGGACGACGCCGTGGCGCTATCGCTGGCTGCTATGCGTCCCGTCGCTCGGCATTCTGGCGCTGCTCGTGCTGACCGTCATCGCCTTTTGGCCGATGAATGCCGCGCTGTGGTATCACGGCATCGCCTCCCCGCGGGACACGATATCAGACGCCGAATCGGTCGCCATGGCGCGGCAATGGGTGGAACTGGACTGGGTGCGCGTCGCAGGTGCGGCGGCCGCGTTCGTTGCGGCGCTGCGCGCGCTCACCTTGCCGTGGCCAACCGAGGTGGCTCCACGCGATTCGCTGGTCGTCCGGTTGCTGCTTTGGGCTTTCCTGGCTGGCGTGGCCGCGTTCGTCATCTGGTTCGTCTCGAACATCTAGCCCGCCAATCCCGCCTTATGGGGACGGCGGACAGCAACTTGCGTCGCTTCCGATATCCCGCCACCATATGCCCATGCGTTCCCTCCCCACCGCAGCCGCGCTCGCCATCGCGACGCTCACCACCCCCGCTTTCGCGCAGGATACCGCCCCGGACCCGGCACGGCTGAAGGCCACCGTCGAAAAACTCGTCAGCTTCGGCACGCGCCACACGCTCTCTTCCGCCGATGATCCGGTGCGCGGCATCGGTGCCGCGCGGGCGTGGGTTGCTGGCGAAATGACGCGGATTGCCGATGCGTGCGACGGCTGCATTACGGCCGCCAATATCGCGCGCACCTTCACCAACGCGCGCGCGCCGAACGGCGTCAACGTGGTCGACGTACTCGGCTTCCAGCAAGGGCTCGACCCCAAGCGCGTGATCATCGTCGGCGCGCATATCGACAGCCGCGTCAGCGACGCGATGGACGCCACGCACGACGCCCCCGGTGCGAATGACGATGGCTCGGGCGTCGCCCTGGTGCTGGAAGCGGCGCGGATCCTGTCCAAGGAAAAATTCCGCGCGACGATCGTCTATGCCGTGTTCTCGGGTGAGGAACAGGGGCTGTTCGGCGGCACCCTGCTGGCCGAAACCGCCAAGCAGCGCGGCTGGACCGTCTCCGCGATGCTCAACAACGATATCGTCGGCAACACGATGGGCCAGAATGGCGTGCGCGTCGCCGACCGCGTCCGCGTCTTTTCCGAAGGGATCCGCGCGACCGAGGACGTGCCCGCGCAAATGGCACGGCGCGGCAATGGCGGCGAGGATGACGGCCCGTCGCGCGCCCTCGCCAAGGCGATCGATGGAGTGGCCGGCACGCTACCCGGCGGGCTCGACGTGTTCGTCGATCGCCGCCCCGATCGCTTCGGGCGCGGCGGCGACCATGAGCCGTTCCTGAAACTCGGCTATCCTGCGGTCCGCTTCTCGGTCGGGGCCGAAAACTGGACGCAGCAGCACCAGGACGTCCGTGTGGAAAACGGCATCGCTTACGGCGACACCGTCGACAAGATGGATTTCCCCTATCTCGCCAAGGTCACCGCGATCAACGTCGCCACCATCCGCCGCCTCGCCGCCGCCCCCGCCGCGCCGGAGGGCGTGACGGTCGCGGGCGCACTGAGCTTCGACACCACAGTGAAGTGGAAACCGGTCGCGGGTGCCGCCGCCTATCGTATCCACTGGCGTCGCAACGACGCGCAGGACTGGCAGAAATCCACCGATGTCCCCGCCTCCGCCACCAGCACGGTGCTGAAGGACATCAGCGTCGACGACCATTTCGTCGGGGTCGGCGCGGTCGCGGCGAACGGGGCGGAAAGCCTGGTGACCTTTGCCGGCCCCGAACCGCGCGGCTAAGCGGCCGCGTTAGCTCCCCTGGACCGGCTGTTCGACCTTACGGCAGCCACAGCTCGGCCGCCGCACGGGACGATAATGCCGCTTTGGCGCGGCGCGATAGACCCGGCGCGCCGCGACATAGCGGGTCCGAGATTCCTCGATATATTCGGTCGTGGTGGTGGTCGTCGTCACGATCGGCGGGCCCTGGATCACCACGGTCGTCGTCGGACCAGCATAAGCATAGCCGCTCGCTGCATAGCCGCCCTGGACATAACCACCGGTCGAATAGGTGGTTACGGTGCGGTTTTGCACGACCGGAGGCAGGGAAATGTAAGGCTGGGAACCGTAAGACGGGCCATAGGATTGGCTGTAGCCGCTGGCATAACCGTCATATCCGCCCTGACCATAGCCAGCGCCATCCCAATCGAGCCCGTTCACCGAATCCCACACGCGCCCGCGCCCATCGACCAGCACGGCGTCGTCATAATAGCGATGCCAGCTATAGCCCGCAGGCGGCGGGGCGAGGCCGTAGTTGCCGTAATCGGCGATATAGAAGCTCGGCGAGAACCAATATTGCGGCAACGCATAGCCGCGATGCGGGCGGCGATAGGCCTTCCAGCCTCCGGGTGCGTTGTTCCCACCCGACCAGTGCCCGCCATTGTTGCCACCCCAGCGCCGTGGCACGCTCGGCTGCGGCGGGCGACCCGGGTAAGAAGGTGCGGGATAGGACTGCGGCGGCGCGGCTTGGCCGGGATAGGCCACCGGCGGCATCTGCTGTGGCGGTGCCGGCATCGACGGTGCGGGATAGGATGGCACCGGATAAGGGGCCCCGGCGGCACCGCCACCCTGCCCGATTCGCTGCGCTTCCGCCCCGCCCGCGCCGAACGCGGTAACCATTGTGAGGGCAGCAAGAGCTAGGGTTCGCATGGTAAACTCTCCGGTTGCGGTGCCGCCGCCCAAAGGCACGCCACCAAATGATTAACGGACAAGCTACCATTTTCCGCAGTTTTCCGCCACATTCGGGTGTGTCCCGAAACGGATCACCCCGCGATGCGCGCCGCCAGCACCGCCATCAGCGCTTCGCATCCAGCCGCATCCGCGGCATCGAAGCGTGCGGGCGTGGGGCTGTCGAGATCGAGCACGCCGATCAAACGCCCGTCATGGACGATTGGCACGACCAGTTCCGACCGGCTCGCCGCATCGCAGGCGATGTGGCCGGGAAAGGCGTGGACATCCTCCACCAATTGCGTCTGGAGCGTCGCCGCCGCCGTGCCGCACACGCCGTCGCCGATGGCGATGCGGATGCAGGCGGGTTTGCCGAGAAACGGCCCGACCACCAATTCCCCTTCGATCAGCCGATAGAAACCGGCCCAGTTAAGATCGGGCAGATATTGCCAGATCAGCGCCGCGACATTCGCCATATTGGCGATCGCGTCGGGCTCCCCCGCGGTCAGCGCGTCGAGCGCGGACTGGAGGTCGCGGTAAAGCTCGGCCTTGGACTCCGCCGAAATCGTAAAATCGTACATTGCTATCTCCGTCGCGCTCCATTTGGCGAAGCATGAGGGACGGAACAAGCCCGCAACCAATCGACCAACGCCTGCGCATGTTTTAGGAGGACGCACATGGTCGCCATTCCCGTCACCCGATCGATCAGCATCGACAGCGACGAGCTGCAGGAATCCTTCACCCGCGCCGGGGGCCCCGGCGGACAGCACGTCAACACCACCGACAGCGCCGTGCTGTTGCGCTTCGATGTCGGCGCATCGCCATCGCTGCCCGATGCGGTGAAGAACCGGCTGGCGGTGCTGGCAGGATCACGCCTCACGCGCGACGGCGTGCTGGTGCTGCGCAGCGAAGGCGCACGTTCGCAATTGCTCAACCGCCAGGAGGTGCGCGAACGCCTGATCGAGCTGATCCGCGAAGCGACCATCGTCCCCAAACGTCGCCGCCCCACCAAGCCCTCCAAAGCCGCCAAGGCCAAGCGGATGGAGGGCAAGACCAAGCGCTCGACGGTAAAGTCGCTGCGCGGCCGCGTTACCGACTAGGGGGCGCAAAGGCTCTGTCGCGTGCCTCGGACAATCACGACACTGGACCTTTGGCGACAGCGGCCTATATACCGCTCGGTATGAATAGCGTTTGTTCCCTCCCAGCCACGAAAGGCCGCCCGCGCGAATTCGACCTCGACGAAGCGTTGGCGGCGGCGTTGCTGGTGTTCTGGCGCAATGGCTATGAAGCCGCGTCGATGACCGAATTGACCAGCGCGATGGGCATCACCAAGCCCAGCCTCTATGCGGCGTTCGGCAACAAGGAAGCGTTGTTTCACAAGGCACTCGACCTCTACGAGCGCGAAAAGCTGGCCTATATGAAGTCGGCACTCGAAGCGCCGACCGCGCGTGGCGTGGCCGAGCGGCTGTTTCGCGGAGCGCTCGAAATTCAGATGAGTACGTGCGACCCCAAGGGCTGCCTCGGAGTCATCAGTTCGGCCACCTGCGGAGCCGAGGCCGAACCGATCAAGGCCGAAGTCGTCAAGCGCCGGGCCTCTTCGGAAGCCGCCCTGATCGCGCGCTTCGAACAGGCCCAGGCGGCGGGCGAATTGCCCGACGGAATGACCCCGGCCGCGCTGACGCGCTATTTGTTCGCGATCCTCCAGGGTCTGGCGATTCAAGGGGGGTCGGGCGCCACCTGCGAAGAACTGTCGCAACTGGTCGAAACCAGCATGGCGGTCTGGCCGACACAGTAAGGACCGGAATAAATATTCCGACCGGTACAGAAAGCGGTTGACGCACTGCACAACCGCTTTATATACCGAATGGTATTCAAACCGGGGCCTAATGTGGAGCCGGTGTCGGAAAAAGGGTCTCCGCCAATGTCCGTCGCACTCATCTGATTGATCCGTCAGCGGTTCGACCGACTGGCGTTCCACTTTTTTTAGCTGGTCGACAGGAGCGCCGCGCGCTTGCTGCCCAGGTTTTGCACGCTTGAAGACAGTTTTGCCGGGACGACCGCTCGTTCCCGCTCGGGGCTGTTCGCCCACAGGATTGCCAAAGACCCAAAAGGGGGATTTTTCATGGCTTATCTGGATATCGATTCAATGTTCGCTGGCCCCGTCACCACGTCGACCGACGATGCCGCGACGACCCCGCAGGAGGGCTTCTCCGCACTCGAATGGAGCGTCATCGCCCTTGCGCAGCGCGACACCCTCGCCAGCCTGACCGAACCCGGCCGCATGTCGCGTGCGCTGGGTAGCCTGTTCGGGCGGGGCCCGTCCTCCCGGCTGGCCGACCCCAAACTGGAAGCGTTACGCCGCGCGGCGGTGCTGGCCCGCCATCGCGGGTTCGCGCTGCCCATGTCCGAAATCCATCATTTCCATTCCGTCGGCTTCAGCGAAGCGCAGATGGAAACGCTCGTCACCAGCGTGACGGGCATGCGCGTCGGCCGGACCGACCAGAGGATCGCCGCATGAATATGATTGCCCCCATCGATACCACCCAAAATGTCGTTCCCGACGCGTCGCATCCGCCTGTAAAGCGGTGGACTCGCTGGCAGAAACGCACCGCCATCATCGTGCCGATCGCCATTGCCGGTGTGATCGGCGTGAAGCTGTTCGATCATTCCGATGCGGTCGCCGCCGCGCCGCCGCCCGCGCCCGTCACCATCGCCACCCCGCTGGTGCGCGAGATCAGCGAATGGGACGATTATGTCGGCCGCTTTGCCCCAAGCCGGACCGTCGAAGTGCGACCGCGCGTGGCGGGCGAAGTAACCGGCGTCCACTTCCGCGATGGCGAAGTCGTGAAGCAGGGCCAGTTGCTGTTCACGATCGACTCCCGCCCCTTTGCCGCCGCGTTGGCTGAGGCACGCGCCAATGAGGCTAGTGCACAGAGCGCGCTGGTGCTGGCGCGCAACGATCTTGGGCGTGCAACGCGGCTGATTGCCGATGATGCGGTTTCCGCCGGGGAAATCGATGCGCTGCGCGGCAAACTCCAGGCGGCGCAAGCGGCGCTGGCGGCGGCACAAGCCCGCGTCCGCGCCCGCGCGCTCGACATGTCCTTTACCCAGATCCGCGCGCCGATCGGCGGGCGCATCTCCGATCGCCGGGTTGACCCGGGCAACCAGGTCGCGGGCGGCGAAGGCACCGGAGGCACGGTGCTGACGACGATCAACGCGCTCGACCCGATCTACTTCACCTTCGACGGGTCGGAGGCGTTGTTCCTCAAGACGCAGCGCAACCGCCAACCAGGTGCCGCCGCGCCCGCAGTGGAAATCCAGTTGCAGGATGAGACCAGCCACCGCTGGAAGGGCAAGCTCGACTTTACCGATAACGGCCTCGACACGCATTCGGGCACGATCCGCGGCCGCGCGGTGCTGCCCAATCCGGGGTTGTTCCTGACGCCGGGCATGTTCGGCAACATGCGGCTCGCCAGTGCCGGGACCAAGCCTGCTTTGCTCGTCCCCGACGATGCGGTGCAGACCGACCAGGCGCGGAAAATCCTGCTGACGGTGGACGCCAACAATGTCGTCACGCCCAAGCCGGTGACGCTGGGCGCAGTGGTCGACGGGATGCGGGTGATCCGCTCCGGGGTTGGCCCGAACGACCGGATCATCATCAAGGGTACGCAAATGGCGATGCCCGGTGCCAAGGTCGCGCCCACCGTCGGCAAGATCGTGGCGTCGGCGGATACGGCAGCACCCACCGCACAGCCGATCGCGGGCGAAGCGACTTTGTCCGGGCATTAAGAAGATTGCGAGGATCGTTTCCAACACACGCACCCTTCCCCGTTCGCCCTGAGCCTGTCGAAGGGCACCTCTCCAAGCGGACGCCCGCTCCCGTGGAGAGGAAGGCTTCGACAAGCTCAGCCCGAACGGGTCGGGGGCGCGGTTTGAAAACGACCCCAGCCGAATAGCAGACCGATTCATCACTGCCGTTCCTCGCCTGGGCCCCGGCGTTCGCCGGGGTGGGATGGGGTGTGGCCGCCGTTTAGGAACATGCACCATGCGCTTCTCGCGCTTCTTCATCACCCGGCCGATCTTCGCCGGGGTCATCGCGGTGGTCATCACCATCGTCGGGCTGATCGCCTATCTCGGCCTGCCGGTGTCGCAATATCCCGACATCGTGCCGCCGACCGTCACCGTCAGCGCGGTCTATCCCGGTGCCTCGGCCGAGACGGTCGCGGAAACCGTCGCCGCGCCGATCGAGCAGGAAATCAACGGCGTCGACAACATGCTGTACCAGTCGTCGCAATCGACCGGCGACGGCAAATTGACGATCACCGTCACCTTCAAGATCGGCACCAACCTCGATGCAGCGCAGGTGCTGGTGCAGAACCGCGTCGCGGTCGCGGTGCCGCGCTTGCCGGAGGACGTGCAGCGCCTCGGCGTCGTCACGCGGAAAACCAGCCCCGACTTCCTGATGGTCGTCAACCTCGTCTCGCCCGACAACTCGCTCGATCGCGGCTACATCTCCAATTACGCGCTGACGCAGGTGCGCGATCGCCTCAGCCGCATCGACGGCGTCGGTGACGTGCAATTGTTCGGCGCGCGCGATTATTCGATGCGCATCTGGATCGACCCCGGCCGCGCCGCTGCGCTCGATCTGACGGCAGGCGAAATCGTCGCCGCCTTGCGCGCGCAGAACGTCCAGGTCGCCGCCGGTACGCTCGGCCAGCCGCCTTATGCCACCGGCAACGCCTTCCAGCTCAACGTCGAGACGCAAGGCCGCCTGACCGACCCAAAGCAATTCGCCGATGTGGTGATCCGCACTGACAAGGACGGCCGCCAGGTCAAGGTATCGGACGTTGCCCGCGTCGAACTCGGCGCGCAGGATTATGGTGCCAACACCTATATCAGCGGCAAGCCAACCGTCATCGCCGCGGTGTTCCAGCGTCCCGGTTCCAACGCGCTCGCCGCCGCGCAAGCCGTGTCGGCCGAGATGGAGGCGATGTCGAAGAAATTCCCCAAGGGCCTCGCTTACCGCGTCATCTACAATCCGACCGAGTTCATCGCGCAGTCGATCGACGCGGTGAAGCACACGCTGATCGAGGCGATGATCCTCGTCGTCCTCGTCATCCTCGTGTTCCTGCAGAAATGGCGCGCGGCGATCATCCCGATCGTGGCAATCCCGGTCTCGCTGATCGGCACCTTCGCGGTGCTGGCGGCCGTCGGCTATTCGCTCAACAACCTCTCGCTGTTCGGGCTGGTGCTGGCGATCGGCATCGTCGTCGATGACGCAATCGTCGTGGTCGAGAATGTCGAACGCAACCTCGAACACGGGCTCTCGCCATTGGAGGCGGCGCGCAAGTCGATGGACGAAGTGTCGGGCGCATTGGTCGCGATCGTGCTGGTGCTCTGCGCGGTGTTCATCCCGACCGTGTTCCTCACCGGCCTGTCGGGTGCCTTCTACCGCCAGTTCGCGGTGACGATCTCGACCGCGACGATCATCTCGCTGCTGCTCTCGCTCACACTGTCGCCAGCACTCGCGGCGATGCTGCTCAAGCCGCACGCCTCGGCGGATTCGGGTGGCCGCATCACGCGCTTCGTCCGCCGCGCAGGCGACGCCTTCAACCGCACCTTCGAACGGATGAGCGTCGCTTATGGCACTCTCACCCACCGTCTCGTCACCGCGCCGCGCAAGATGATGCTGGCCTATGGCGCGCTGATCGCGCTCACCGCCTTCGTCTTCACCGTCACCCCCTCGGGCTTCGTCCCCGCGCAGGATCAGGGCTACTTCCTGACCGTCATCCAGTTACCGCCCGGCTCCTCGGTCGAGCGTACCGATGCGGTGATGCAGAAGGTCGCCAAGCGCATCCTGCCGCTCGCAGGCGTCAAGGGCGCGGTCATGCTCGCCGGGTTCGATGGCCCGTCGCAAACGCTCGCCCCCAACAGCGCCGCTGCCTATATCCCGCTCAAAAGCTTCGAGGAGCGCCAGAAACTCGGCGTCACCTTCGCCGGGATCATGGCCGAAGCACAGAAAGCCACCGCCGACATCAACGAAGCGCGTTTGCTGATCGTCCCGCCCCCGCTGATCCAGGGGATCGGCTCGGCCGGTGGCTATCGCATGATGGTGCAGGACCTGCAGGGGCATGGCTATCCCGAAATGGGCAAGACCGCGTATGGCCTGATCGGACAGGCCAACCAGACCAAGGGCCTTGCCCAGGTCTATACCTTCTTCGATACCGCCACCCCGCGCATCTTCGCCGATGTCGATCGCACCAAGGCCAATCTGCTGGGCGTACCGCCCGAACGCGTGTTCGAGGCGTTGCAGGTCTATCTCGGCTCGGCCTTCGTCAATGATTTCAACCTGCTCGGGCGCACTTATCGCGTCACTGCGCAGGCCGATGCACCGTTCCGCAACACCACCGCCGACATTGCCAATCTGAAGACGCGCTCGAACACCGGGCAGATGGTGCCGATCGGATCGGTCTCGACCTTCCGTGACAAGACCGGGCCGTATCGCGTCGTGCGCTACAATCTGTTCCCGGCAGTCGAGGTCGATGGCGACACCGCCAGGGGCTATTCCTCGGGCCAGTCGCTGGTTGCGATGGAGAAGCTGGCCGATAGCACCTTGCCGACCGGCTATGCGCATGAGTGGACCGGCATCGCTTTCCAGCAGAAATCGGCGGGCAGCACGGCTGGCCTCGTCTTCGCCATGGCAGTGCTGTTCGTCTTCCTGGTGCTCGCCGCGCAATATGAGAGCCTGACGCTGCCGCTTGCGATCATCCTGATCGTGCCGATGTGCCTGTTGGCGGCGATGACCGGGGTGAACCTGCGCGGCATGGACAATAACGTCCTCACGCAGATCGGGCTCGTCGTGCTGATCGCGCTTGCCGCCAAGAATGCGATCCTCGTGGTCGAATTCGCCAAGCAGGCCGAGGAGCAGGATGGCCTGTCGCCGGTCGAGGCGGCGGTGCGGGCGGCGCGGGACCGGTTGCGCCCGATCCTGATGACCAGCTTCGCCTTCATCCTCGGCGCCGTGCCGCTGGTGATTGCCGAAGGTGCCGGTGCCGAACTGCGCCAGGCGCTCGGCACGGCGGTGTTCTTCGGGATGATCGGCGTCACCGGCTTCGGCTTGCTCTTCACCCCTACCTTCTACGTCGTCGCGCGGGCGCTGGCGAAGCGGCTCGAGCGCCGCCGCCCCGCCCCCGTCGAGCCATATGGCCCCGTCGCGCCCCACGCGCTGCAGCCAGCCGAATAGGAACGATCATGAAAGCCGCCCTCCTCACCAGCCTCTCCGCGCTCGCGCTCTCCGCTTGCGCCGTCGGGCCCAACTATGTCGCACCGATCGCGCCACCAAGCGCCACCGCGCCGTTCGTCACCGCCAATACGGCGACCGTCACCACGCCCGCAGACCAGAATTGGTGGCGGATGTACCGCGATCCGGCGCTCGATGCGCTGGTCGCCGATGCGCTTGCCGCCAATACCGATCTGCGCGTCGCGGTGGCGCGGCTCGATGCGGCCAAGGCGTCGCTGCGCGGCGCGCGGGCCGACCGCTTGCCGCAGGTAACCGCAGGCGCGAGCGGCACCTATGGCCGTTTGCCGCAATCGCAGCGCCTGCCCGGCAGCAACCGCGAAGCGGCGGTGTTCGATACGGGGTTGGACGTCTCCTATGAAGTCGATCTCGCCGGTCGTGTCCGCCGCAATATCGAGGCGGCACGCGGCGATGTCGCGGCTTCTGCCGCCGATGCCGATGCGGTGCGCGTGGCAATCGTCGCGGCCACCACCCGCGCCTATGTCGACGCCGCCGCTGCTGCCGAACGGCAGGCGGTGGCCGAACGCATCGTTGCCTTGCTGAGCAAATCCGCCGAACTGACCGGCAAGCGTGTCGACGCCGGGCGCGCGACCAAGTTCGATTATGTCCGCATCGCGACGCTGCGCGACCAGCGCGCCGCGCTCGTGCCCGCGATCATCGCCGAGCGGCAGGCCGCCTTGTTCCGCCTCGCAACGCTCACGGGCCGCACCCCGCAGGAGTTGCCCGCTGCGGCAAGTGCCCGCACCACCACACCGCGGCTCGACCAGCCGATCCCGGTCGGTGACGGGGCCGGGCTCCTCGCGCGCCGCCCCGACGTGCGCGCCGCCGAACGCCGCCTGGCCGCCGCGACCGCGCGGATCGGGGTGGCGACCGCCGACCTGTACCCGCATATCACGCTCGGCGGATCGGGCGGGGTGACGGGGCCTTCGCTGGACGACCTGTTCACCGGCGGTCCGGTGCGCTGGCTGGTCGGCCCCTTGCTCAACTGGTCGCTCAACCAGTCCGCCGCCCGCGCAAAGATCGCAGGTGCGCAGGCCGACACGCGCGGCGCGCTCGCGAGCTTCGATGGCAGCGTGCTCACTGCGCTTGAGGAAACCGAAACCGCGCTGTCGACTTATGCCCGCGAGCTCGACCGGCGCGCGCAACTGCAATCGGCGCGCGACAATGCCGAGACCGCCGCCCGCATCACCCGCGCCCGCCAACGCGAAGGGACGATCGACTTCCTCGAAGTGCTCGACGCCGAACGCACCTTTGCCGATGCCGATGCCGATGTGGCCGCCGCCGACGCCCGCATCGCCGATGCGCAAATCGACCTGTTTCGTGCACTGGGCGGCGGCTGGCAGACACGGGTCAGCTAGTTCCCCTTTCCCAATGCGCGCGAAATCCCTAACCGGGGTCGGTGATCGTTGCTAACGACCCCGGTTTTGTCACCGTGACCTGTCGCTGCAGGCGGCGGTCGCGTGTGGCCGCTCGATCCGGCGCGCGCGCGCGATGATCAAGGTCGTCAGCTACAACATGCACAAGGGCATCGGGCTGGATCGCCGCCGCGATCCGCGCCGTATTCTGGATGTGCTGCGCGAGATCGATGGCGACGTGATCGCGCTGCAGGAGGCCGACCGCCGCTTCGGCACCAAAGCGCAAGTGATCCCGCACGCCCTGATCGAGGATCATTCCGCGTGGCACGCCGTTTCCTTCGGGCATGAGGGTGCGAGCATGGGATGGCACGGCAATGCGATGCTGGTGCGCAAAGGGAGCGCAGTGCGCGCGGCCACGTCGCTGCATTTGCCCGCGCTCGAACCGCGCGGCGCGATCCGGGCGGATGTTGCGATCGACACCGGCACGATCCGCGTGCTCGGGATGCACCTCGATCTGTCTGGCCTGTGGCGCAGGCGGCAGGCGCGCGCGATCCTCGCCCACATCGACGCCTGCCCCGCCCCGCTGCCGACGGTGCTGATGGGCGACCTCAACGAATGGACCGCGCGCGGCGGCTGCCTGCACGATTTCGGACACGACTATCCGAGCGTACCGACCGGCCCGAGCTTCCACGCGCGCCGCCCGGTCGGGCGGCTCGACCGGATCATGACGCGCGGCTTTCGCGTGCTTGGCTGCGGCGTGCATGACAGCGCGCTGGCGCGGCGCGCGTCGGACCATTTGCCGATCTGGGCGATACTGGAGCCGCTGTAATGCGCGAAAAGGAACTCCGCCTCGCGCTCGTCTGCTATGGTGGCATCAGCCTGGCGGTGTACATGCACGGCATCACGAAGGAGATCTGGCGGCTGGCGCGCGCCAGCCACGGTTTCCACGCCGGAACCCCGCCCGTCGGCGGCAGCGAGGGCGTGTATCGCACGCTGCTTGAGGAAATCGAGGCCGAGACCGGGCTGCGGCTGCGCGTGCTGGTCGACATCATCGCCGGGGCCAGCGCGGGCGGCATCAACGGCGTGTTCCTGGCACAGGCGATCAGCGCCGGGCAGAGCCTGGAGCCGCTGACCGATTTGTGGCTCGATTCCGCCGATATCGAGGCGCTGGTCGATGAAAAGCAGGCCCCGGCCCACCCGATGACCAAGATCTGGGCGCTGCCGCTGGCGTGGATGGCGGCACGGCGCAGCACCGATGGCATCGACGCCACGGTCGAGCCCGCTGCCCGCGACGAAGTCCGCGCGAAACTGTCGCATTTCGTGCGCTCGCGCTGGTTCGAGCCACCGTTCGGCGGAGAACGCTTCACCGGGCTGATCCTCGATGCGCTCGACGCGATGGCCGCCGCACCGCGCGAACCGCGGCTGCTGCCCGATGGCCAACCGCTCGACCTGTTCGTCACCGTCACCGATTTTCGCGGTCACCCCGAACGGCTGCGGCTCAACTCGCCGCCCGAAGTGCTCGAGACCGAACACCGCGTGGTCGTGCCCTTCACCGACCACGGCATGGCCTCCGAAACGCTGGCACACCCCGCCGAACTCGCCTTCGCCGCGCGCGCCACTTCCAGCTTTCCGGGGGCCTTCCCGCCCTTCATGGTCGGCGAGCTCGACCGCGTGCTGGAGGCGCGCAAGGTGCCGTGGATCAACCGCGCCACCTTCCTCACCCGCATTCTGCCGCGCCAGGCCGCCGCCAATGCCGCCGATAATGCGGTGCTGATCGATGGCTCCGTGCTCAACAACGCGCCGTTTCGCCCGGCGATCGAGGCACTGCGCGAGCGTCCGGCGCGGCGGCAGGTGGACCGGCGCTTCGTCTATATCGATCCGCATCCACGCGGCGGTTTCGGCTTCGGCGCGACCAAGGCGGGTGCCCCCGGCTTTTTCCAGACGATCATCGGCGCGATTTCGGAGCTGCCGCGCCAACAGCCGATTCGCGACAATCTCGAGGAAATCGCCGAACGCTCAGGGAGGATCGAGCGGATGCGCGCGATCATCTCGGCGATCCGGCCCGAGGTGGAAAAGCAGGTCGAGGCGCTGTTCGGCTACACGCTGTTCCTCGATTCGCCGACGCCCGCGCGGCTCGCGGCATGGCGTCAGCGCGCGCAAACTGCGGCGGCCAAAAGCGCGGGCTATGGTTATGCCGCTTATGGCCACCTCAAGATCAACGGCGTGGTCGAGACGATTACCGATCTGCTGCATCACGCGGGCGGCGAGCCCGGCCCGCAGCGCTGGCGCGGCATTCGTCGCCACATTGCCGATGCGGTCAGCGCACGCGGTTTCGACGACATGCAGCCGAGCTTTTCGGGCGGGGCGAGCGCGACCACGATCGGCTTCCTGCGCACCTTCGATCTTGGTTTTCGCCTGCGTCGGCTGCGCCTGCTCGCGCGACGCATCACCGATCTCGAAGGCGACCAACCCGACGCCGAGCTCGATCCGATCCGCGAGGCGATCTATATGAGCCTGGCCGACTATCTCGAGTGCAAGCGCACCGAACGCTATCTCGCATTGGGCAAGGACGTGCGGCTGCTGCGCGGCAATGCCGGGCCGTTGCTCGACAAGCTCGGCGCGGCGATGGACCTGACCGCGCTCGACCTGCGCACCGAGGAACGCCTTGCCGCAGCTTTTTCCGGGCTCGGCCGCGAGATCAAGCGGCCGATCCTGCTGAGCTATCTTGGCTTCCCCTATTTCGACGTCGCCACGCTGCCGCTGCTGCAAGGCGAAGGCCTCGACGAGTTCGACCCGATCAAGGTCGATCGCATTTGCCCGGACGATGCCACCGGCATTCGCAGCGGTGGTGCGGAGGCGACGCTGAAGGGCATCCAGCTCAACAGTTTTGGCGCATTCTTCAGCCGCGCGTATCGCGAGAATGATTATCTGTGGGGGCGTCTGCACGGTGCGGAACGCCTGATCGACATCGTGCTGTCCGCGCTCGACCCCGCCCGCACGCTCAAACCCGGCCGCACCGCCGCGATCAAGCGCGCACTGTTCCTCGCCATCCTCGACGAGGAGGAACCCAAACTGACCGCCGTCCCCGGCCTGTTCGAAACGCTGCGCCGCGAAATCGGGTAGCAGTTTATTTTCTCCTCTCCCTGGAAGGGAGGGGTTGGGGGTGGGTTGGCCCGTAAATTGAGCGCGCCCCCTGCCACAGCCGACCCACCCCCGCCCCCTCCCTTCCAGGGAGGGGAGGAACGGCACCAAGCAGGCTGGCAATCGTGACGCGATCGCACTAACCTCGCGCCATGCAATTTCTGAAAATCCTCTTCTGGTGCCTCATCGCCTTCATCGCGGCGATCTTCACGCTGGAAAACTGGACCAGCGTCACCGTCCAATTGTGGGGCGGGGTCGAGGTGCTGATCAACTTGCCGCTGCTGCTGTTGCTGACCTTTCTCGCCGGGCTGTTGCCGACCCTGGCATGGCATTCGACACTGCGCTGGCGCTTGCGCAACCGGCTCGCCACCGCCGAGCGCACGCTGGCCGACCTGCGCGCCGCGATGGCCCCGCCGCCCGCCCCGGTGCAAGCGCCCGACCTTGTCGCGGCCCCGACATCGGAGCACGCGGCATGAGCAACCGTCTGTTCGTCGCGCTCGACACGCCCCAGCTGGACAAGGCGCGCGCGCTGGCGAGCAAGGTCCGCCATCATGTCGGCGGCATCAAGCTCGGCCTCGAATTCTTCATGGCCAATGGGCGCAGCGGCGTGCGCGACATGGCAGAACTCGGCCTGCCGATCTTCCTCGACCTCAAGCTGCACGACATTCCCAACACCGTCGCCAAGGCGATCATGGCGCTGCGCGGGCTCGACCCGGCGATCCTGACCGTCCACGCCGCCGGGGGCCGCGCGATGCTGGAGGATGCCAAGGCCGCCGCCCCGCTCGGCACCAAGGTGGTCGCGGTGACGACGCTGACCAGCCTCGACGGGGCCGATTTGAAATCGATCGGCTGTTCGGGCGACCCGCACGAACAAGTGCTGCGGATGACCGAATTGGCGCGCGATGCGGGCGTCGATGGCGTGGTCTGCTCGGGCGAGGAAGTCGCCGCCGCGCACAAGCTGTGGCCCAAGGGCTTCTTCGTCGTCCCCGGCGTGCGCCCGGCGGGCGGTGTCGTCGGCGACCAGAAGCGCGTCGTCACCCCCCGCGCGGCGGTGAATGCCGGTGCGTCGATCCTGGTGATCGGTCGCCCGATCACCCAGGCCGAAGACCCCGACCTTGCCGCACGCGAGATTGCCGGGACACTCTGAGCACGCCCGCCTCGCGACACCGCCGGGGCACCTAGGACGCATAATGACCACTGCCAAGATTTGCGGGCTATCGACGCCCGAGACGCTCGACGCGGCGATTGCCGGTGGGGCGAGCCATGTCGGCTTTGTGTTCTTCGCGCCCTCCCCGCGCAATCTCTCGCGCGATCGTGCGGCGCAACTGGCCGCGCGGGTGCCCGGCCATGTCGCGCGCGTCGGCGTGATGGTGAACCCCGACGATGCGCTGGTCGAGCAGGCAATCGCCGCCGGACAGCTCGAGGTGCTGCAATTGCACGATACGCCCCCGGCCCGCGCCGCCGCGATCAAGGCGCGGAGCGGCCTGCAGATCTGGGCGGCGGTGGCGGTGCGCACCCGCGCCGATCTGGCGCTGGCCGAGACCTTTGGCGGTGTCGCCGATCGCATCCTGTACGACGCCAAGACCCCGCCCGGCGCGGCGCTGCCCGGCGGCATGGGCGTGCGGTTCGACTGGCATTTGCTCGACGGCTTCCGCCATCCGCTGCCCTGGGCGCTGTCGGGCGGGCTCGATCCGCAGAACGTCGCCGAGGCGGTGGCGGTGACCAAGGCGACCTTGGTCGACGTGTCGTCGGGCGTGGAAAGCGCACCGGGCATCAAGGAGACGACCAAGATCCGCGCGTTTCTGGAGGTCGTGCGCGACCTCTGATCGCAGCGTCACCCCGGGCGTGTCCCGGGGTCCACCGAGATCCAAGACCTCTACCGGCAGAAGGCGCTGCCCGGTGGATGCCGGGACAAGCCCGGCATGACGGTGGCGGGAGTCGCTCGACACACCCGCCCGAGATGCTAAACGCACCCCATGACCGCCCACAACTCCTTCCGCACCCAGCCCGACGAGCGCGGGCATTTCGGCGAATTCGGCGGCCGCTATGTCGCCGAGACGCTGATGCCGCTCGTGCTGGAACTCGACACCGCCTATCGCGCGGCCAAGGCCGACCCGGCTTTCAAGGCGCAGTTCGATGATCTGCTCGAACATTATGTCGGCCGCCCCAGCCCGCTTTATTATGCCGAGCGGCTGACCGAGGCGCTGCGCGAAGGCGCGCCCGAGGGCAAAGGTGCGCAAGTGTGGTTCAAGCGCGACGAGCTCAACCATACCGGCGCGCACAAGATCAACAATTGCATCGGGCAGATCCTGCTCGCGATACGCATGGGCAAGACGCGCATCATCGCCGAGACGGGCGCGGGCCAGCACGGCGTCGCCACCGCGACCGTCTGCGCGCGCTTCGGGCTGCCGTGCGTGATCTATATGGGCGCCAAGGATATTGAGCGGCAGGCACCCAACGTGTTCCGCATGAAGCTGCTGGGGGCCGAAGTGCGCCCGGTGACGAGCGGATCGCATTCGCTGAAGGATGCGATGAACGAGGGGATGCGCGACTGGGTCGCCAACGTCCACGACACGTTCTACATCATCGGCACGGCGGCAGGCCCACACCCCTACCCCGAAATGGTCCGCGATTTCCAAAGCGTGATCGGCATCGAGGCGCGCGCGCAGATGCTCAGCCGCATCAACCGCCTGCCCGATTTGCTGGTCGCGGCAATCGGCGGCGGATCGAATGCGATCGGGCTGTTCCACCCGTTCCTCGACGATGGCGATGTGATGATGCTGGGCGTCGAAGCCGCCGGGCGCGGGCTCGACAAGGAACATGCCGCCAGCCTCGCCGGTGGCGCGCCGGGCATCCTCCACGGCAACAAGACCTATTTGCTGCAGGACGAAGACGGCCAAATCACCGAGGCGCATTCGATCTCGGCCGGGCTCGATTATCCGGGCATCGGCCCCGAACATAGCTGGCTGCACTCGATCGGCCGGGTGGAATATACCGCGATCACCGATACCGAGGCGCTGGATGCGTTCCAGTTACTGTGCCGGACCGAGGGCATCATCCCCGCTTTGGAGCCATCCCACGCCATCGCCGCAGTCGCCAAGCGCGCGCGCGAAATGGATAGCGACCAGATCATCCTCGCGAATTTGTGCGGGCGTGGCGACAAGGACATCTTCACCGTCGCCGAGGCGCTGGGGGTGAAGATATGAGCGCAAAAGCCCTCTCCCCTTCAGGGGAGAGGGTTGGGAGAGGGGAAGTCAGGTGCGCGACGCCAGACTGACCGCCTTCGCCAAAGCGATGCGCAAAGAGCCCTCCGAACCAGAGCAACGCCTCTGGCTCGCGCTACGGGCCAAGCGCTTCGAAAACGTCAAATTCCGTCGTCAAAAGGTCATTGGCCGCTATATCGCGGACTTCGCGGCACGCGACCCGATGCTGGTGATAGAACTGGACGGCGACACCCACGCCGGACAAGAAGGCTATGATGAAGCCCGAACGCATTTTCTCCAAGAACAAGGCTATCGCGTGATCCGATTCTCGAACATCGACGTCATGACCAACCTTGAGGGTGTGTTGCTGACGATTGTGAGCGCCGTCGCCACTTCCCCTCTCCCAACCCTCTCCCCTGAAGGGGAGAGGGCTAAGCAATGAAACCCTTTTCCGCAAAGGCCTTCACCGCCGATCGCGCCTGGGGCAGCAGCTTGCTGGGCGATTTCGGCGACGTGGCAGTCCGTCTACACTGGACCGACCAGCCCTATCGCTGGCACCGCAATACCGGCCGTGAAGTGTTCGCCGTGCTCGAAGGCGTGGTCGACATGCATTATCGCGAAGATGGCGTGGAGCAGGTCGTTCGGCTTCATGCCGGGGACGGCGTCTCGGTCGAAGATGGCGACGAACATGTCGCGCACCCGGTTGGGCCCGCGCGAATTCTGGTAGTAGAGCGCAAGGACTCAGAATGACCCGCCTCGCCGATGCCTTCACCAAAGGCCACCCCGCGCTCGTAGCCTTCGTCACCGCGGGCGACCCCACCCCGGACGCCACCCCCGCCATCCTCAACGCCCTTGTCGAAGGCGGAGCGGACGTGATCGAGCTGGGCATGCCGTTCACCGATCCAATGGCCGATGGCCCCGCGATCCAGGCCGCCAATATCCGCAGTCTGGCGGCGGGCACGCGCACTGCCGACATCCTCGCCATCGCCAAGAGTTTCCGCGCGCGCCACCCGCACGTGCCGCTGGTGCTGATGGGCTATGCCAACCCGATGACGATCCGCGGCGGCACATGGTTCGCCGAGGCCGCGTGCGATGCCGGGGTCGATGGCGTGATTTGCGTCGACATCCCGCCCGAGGAAGACCCCGAACTCGGCCCGGCGCTGCGCGCGGTCGGCATCGACCAGATCCGCCTCGCCACGCCGACCACCGATGCCACCCGCCTGCCGACCGTGCTGGAGGGGGCGAGCGGCTTCCTCTATTACGTGTCGGTCGCCGGCATCACCGGGCTGCAACAGGCCGCGCAGACTTCGATCGACGCGGCGGTCACGCGGCTGAAGGCGCATACCGATCTGCCGGTCGTGGTCGGCTTCGGCGTGCGCACCCCCGAACAAGCCGCCGCAATCGCGCGCGTGGCGGACGGCGTGGTGGTCGGATCGGCGATCGTCGATCTGGTCGGCCAGCACGGCGCCGCTGCACCCGATGCGGTGCGCACCTATATTCAATCCCTGTCGCAGGCGATTCACGCCGCCCGGAAGGAACTCGCATGAGCTGGCTTACCAGCGTGCGCAATGCGCTCGCTTATGTTGTCCCCGTCAAGAAGGACACGCCCGACAACCTTTGGCACAAGTGCAAGGGCTGCGGGACGATGACCTTCGTCAAGGAGCTGGAGGACAATCTCTACGTCTGCCCGCATTGCGACCATCATGATCGCATCGGGCCGTTGCTGCGCTTCCAATATGTGTTCGACGCGGGCAGCTACAGCATCGTGCCGCTGGCCAAGGTGCCCGACGATCCGCTGAAGTTCCGCGATACCAAGCGCTATGTCGATCGCATCAAGGCGGCGCGTGCTGCCACCTCGGAAGGCGACGCGCTGATCACCGCGCGCGGCACGATCGAGGGGCATAAGGCCGTGATCGGCGTGCAGGACTTCGCCTTCATGGGCGGGTCGATGGGCATGGCGGTCGGCGAAGCGTTCGTGCGCGGCGTCGAGACCGCAATTGCCGACAACTGCCCCTACATCATCTTCACCGCCGCCGGGGGCGCACGCATGCAGGAGGGCATTCTCAGCCTGATGCAAATGCCGCGCGCGACCGTGGCGATCGCCATGCTGCATGATGCCGGCCTGCCCTATATCGTCGTGCTGACCGACCCGACCACGGGCGGCGTGACGGCGAGCTATGCGATGCTTGGCGACGTGCAGATTGCCGAGCCCGGCGCGCTGATCGGTTTCGCCGGACAGCGCGTGATCGAACAGACCATCCGCGAAAAGCTGCCGGACGGGTTCCAGCGCGCCGAATATCTGCTGGAACACGGCATGATCGACATGGTGAAGCACCGCCGCGACCTGCGCGCGACGCTGGCGAGCCTGATCGACTATCTCTGCGGCGCGAAGCAGGCGGCGTAATCCATCTCCCTCTCCCCGCTTGCGGGGAGAGGGCAAGCGAGGCGAAGCCGAAGCGCGGGAGAGGGGCCATCAAACTCCCCTCCCGCTTGCGGGAGGGGCGCCATCAAACTCCCCTCCCGCTTGCGGGAGGGGCGCCATCAAACTCCCCTCCCGCTTGCGGGAGGGGTTGGGGGAGGGAATGGAGCAACGGACCAAAGCCCGTGCGCTACGCGGCAATGCCACCGCAGCCGAGGTCCGCTTGTGGCGCGCGATCAGTGCGCGCAAGGTGGACGGTGTCCGTTTCAACCGCCAAGTCCCGATCGGCCCGTTCATCTGCGATTTCGTCGCGCGCAGCCTCAAGCTCATCATCGAAGTCGATGGGGACACCCATGGCGACAGGCGCGAGCAGGACGAAGAGCGTACACGCTATCTCCAATCCGAAGGGTATCAGGTCATTCGCTTCTGGAACAACGACGTGCTGGGGAACCTTGATGGGGTCGTGGCCGAGATCGCGCGGGTGGTGACCTTGCTGGGTACTCCCAACCCCTCCCCCAACCCCTCCCGCAAGCGGGAGGGGAGCTTTGGGCACTCCTTCAAGCGCGAGGGGAGTTTCTGATGGCTGACCACGCCACCTCCACTAACGCCGCCGTGCAGGCACAGCTCGACCGCTTATGGTCGCTTTCACCCGGTGCCGATATTCTCGGGCTGGAGCGCATCACCGTATTGCTCGACCGGCTCGGCAATCCGCAGGACCGGCTGCCACCGACGATCCATGTCGCGGGCACCAACGGCAAGGGTTCGACTTGCGCCTTTCTGCGCAGCGCGATCGAGGCGGCGGGGCTTACCGCGCACGTTTATACCAGCCCGCATCTCGTGCGCTTCAACGAGCGCATTCGCCTCGCCGGGCGGTTGATCGAGGATGAGGCGCTGGCGGCGCTCCTGGAAGACGTTCTCGACGCCGCCGATGAGGGGGCCGAGGGCATCGGCGCGAGCTTCTTCGAGGTCACCACCGCCGCCGCTTTCCTAGCCTTCAGCCGGACGCCCGCGGATGCGTGCATCATCGAGGTCGGGCTTGGCGGGCGGTTGGACGCGACCAACGTGCTCGCGCGCCCGATCGCCACCGGGATCGCGCAGCTCGGCATCGATCATCAGAGCTTTCTTGGGGATACGGCGGAAGCGATTGCGGGGGAGAAGGCCGGGATCGCCAAAGCCGGTGTTCCGCTCATCACGATGCGCTATCCCGAAGCGGTCACGCAGCGCGTCGCAGCGGTCGCGCAGGCGGCGGGCGCGACGGTCCTGCCCACAGGCACCGATTGGCGCTTCACGGTCGATGGCGATCGCCTGATCTATACCGATACGGCGGGCCAGATCGAAACCCCGCTGCCGACGCTCGCCGGGCCGCACCAGCCCGAAAACCTGTCGCTCGCCATCGCCTTGCTGCGCCACCAGAGCGCTCTCCCGATCCCGCCCGAAGCCTATACCGCCGCTGCGCGCCACACGCGCTGGCCCGCGCGGATGCAGCGACTGCACGCCGGGCCGCTGACCGCCCTGCTCCCGCCCGGCAGCCAGCTTTGGCTCGATGGCGGGCACAACCCCGCCGCCGCCGCCGCCATCTCCGCCACGCTCGATGCGATCGCGCATCCCGGCGTCGGGCGCAGCGAAGTGCATCTGGTGCTGGGGATGCTCGCCAATAAGGATCCGCTCGGCCTGCTCGCGCCCTTTGCGCGCGTCGCCACCACGCTTCATGCCGTGCCGGTGCCGAGCCATGAGCATCACGCGCCCACAGCACTCGCCGCGATCGCGCACGACCTTGGGCTCGCCGCGCATACCGCCTCCGATGTCGCCAGCGCCCTCCTAGACATCACCGAGATTGCCGACCCGGCCGAGCCGCCGATCGTGCTGATTCTCGGCTCGCTCTACCTCGCCGGTGAAGTGCTCTCGGCGAACGACGAAGCGCCCGACTGACCCTTCTTTATTGCGATTGACTTGCAATAGCGAATCTCGGAAGATGCTCCTCTGCAACGGAGCATCGCCATGACCATCGCCCCCATCCCGTCTTCCGCGCCGACGTCACCCTCGCGTTATTCGGCCAGTCTGCCCAACGCGATGCCCGACAATCCCAATAGCCGCCTGTTGTTGTTCGCCTTCCGCCGCATGGGCGCGCACGGCCTCAACGATGCCCACGCCGCGCACGCGCTGTTCCAGGCGCTCGGGCAGGATTTTCGTCGCCCCCTGCTGTTCCTGCGGACGATGATGGCCGATCTTGCGCACAGCGCGGCGTGCCCGATCACGATCGCGCCATGTTGCTGCATGCGGATGACCGCGTCGGAGGCGACGATCCTAAAGATCATCGAACGCGTGGAGACCGCCCCCGATCGCGCCCGCCTGTTGCTCGGCGATCTAATCGGCCTGCGCCGCCCCGATGGCGTGCTCGCCAGCATCACCGCCGTTGCGCAGGCGTTCGCCGATGCCGGGCGGCCGCTTACGCCTTGACCGCGCGCAACTCGCCCAGCCGCGCCATCGCCCAGCGGTACATTTCCGCCTCGGCAGCGCGTTGCTGGCGGTCGAGCAGCTTCATCCGCGCCTCGACCTCTTCCAGCACCTCGCGCGCCTTCTTGTCCCAGCCCTGTTCGAGCAGCAGCGCGGCATAGCGACAGCGCCCTTCCTCGCCCGGCAGGCGTGTGACGAGATCGGCATAGAGCTCGAGCGCCTCGTCCTTGCGCCCCAGCGCATCGAGAATGCGCGCGCGGAGCAGGCCGATCCGGTCGCGGTCGCTCTGTGCCGAGGCGGGCGGCGCGGCGTCGAGCGTGGCGAGCGCGGCGGCAGGATCGTGCGTCTCGAACTCGGCGCGGGCGCGCTTCTCGGCGCTGCGCGTATCGACCGGCCCGCGCTCGGCCGCCTCGCGATACAGCGGCAACGCCTCGGCATAATTGCCCTGCGCCGCCAGCGCATCGGCGAGCCGCATGCGGTTGGCGACGGTATCCGCCATCGCCAGCGCCCCCCGCGCGGCGCGCACCTCCTTGTCGGGATCAAGCCTCGCCGCCACCGTCGCGCGTGCGGTGCGGACATGGCGGTTGCCCTGGAAGCGCGGATAGACCTCCAGCACGACATAAGCGATCGTGCTGGCGAGCGGCAGGAACACCAGCGCCATGATCCACAATTGATTGCGCCCGTTGCGGATCACATCGATCACGCACAGCACCTGGATGGCGATGGTGAGGAGGTAGAACAGGCTCACGAACGATCTCCTTTGCCGCTCAACCGAATATCGCGCAGGCGGTTCCAGCAAGCATCACCCAGCCGCTTCCCCGGTGCCTTCGGTTTCGCCGATCGAAGCATCGATCAGGCCGGTGCGGCTCATCCACCAGAACAGCAGCACGCCCGGCAACGCGACCACGGTGGTGAGCAGGTAGAAATTCACATAGCCCATCGCATCGATCAGCGCGCCCGCCGTCGTGCCCGTGACCGCGCGCCCGACGATGCTCGCCGCCGCCGAGATCAGCGCATATTGCGAGGCGGTGAAGCGCGCATTGGTCAGCGCCGAGAAATAGGCGACGACGGTCACGCCACCGATCCCGCTCGAGAAATTCTCGAAGCCGATCGCACCGGCCATGCCCAGGTTGGAATGCCCCAGCATCGCGAGGCCCGCAAAGCTGAGATTAGACACCGCCATCAGCACCAGCGAGATCATCACCGACCGCTTCATGCCCAGCCGCGTGTAGAGGATACCGCCGACAAAGATGCCGACCATGAAAGCCAGAAAACCGACCCACACGTCGTAAAAGGCAATCTCATCATTGGTGAATTTGAGCGAATCGAACAGCAAGCGGAAGGTGAGATTGGCGAGCGTGTCGCCAATCTTGTGAATCAGGATGAACAGCAGCACCAGCACTGCGCCCGGCCGCTGAAAGAACTGCACGAACGGCCCCAGGATCGATGCGCCGAGATTAGGCAGGCCGCCAGCGCTGTCCGGCTCGCGGTGCCGCTCCGGCTCGCCGCAGATCAGGCCGGTCAGCATCGCCGGCAAGGCGAAGGCGGCGCACAGCAGATAGGCGTTGGCCCAGCCGAACCGCGCCGCGACCACCAGCGCCACCGCGCCCGCGCCCGCCGAGCCCAGCCGCCAGCCATATTGCGACATGCCCGAACCCACTCCCAGTTGGCGCGGCTCGAGGATTTCGATGCGATAGGCGTCGATCACGATATCGAAGGTCGCCCCCGCTGCACCAACGAGGATGGCAGCGATGGCGGTGGCATAAATGTCGGCTTTGGGGTCGACCAAAGCCAGATTGGTGACCGCCGCGATCACCAGCACGCCCGCCACGATCAGCCACGACACGCGCTGCCCCAGCCGACCGATCAGCGGCAGCTTCACGCCATCGACGATCCACGCCCACAGCCATTTGAGATTGTAGACAAGGAAGGCAAGACTGAACGCGGTGACGGTCGATTTGGTGATGCCGTCCTGCGCCAGCCGCGTCGTCAGCGTCGCGCCGATCATGGCGAACGGGAAGCCCGAGGAAATCCCCAGCGCCAGCGCCGCCAAGGGGCCTTTTTCCAGATACGGCCGGATCCCGTCCCACCAACTCGGGTCACGCCCGCTCACGCCGTCCATTCGTCTTTCGCCCCTTGCGCCGATGTCAGGCGACACTAGCGCCAAAATGCGCCAGCGGAAGCGCGATCACACCGCAGATTTGGGCGCTTCGGTCGCAAACAAGCTCAGCCCGCCCGGCACGCGCCGTGGCTTCCTGCCATCGAGCACCGATTCGATCGCGGCGATCGCGGCGATCAGGTCACGCTGGGCATAGGGCTTGGCGAGGCATCCGGCGGCGACCTCGCGCCCGCCATCGGGGCAGGATCCGGTGACGAACAGCACCGGAATGCCAACGCGGTGTGCGGCGCGCGCCACGTCCACGCCGCTGCCATCGGCCAGGCTGATATCGACCAGCACCAGATCGATTTCGCTCGGCTCGGCGATCACCGCAAGGGCATCGGCAACGCGGTCGACGGTGGCGACGATCTCGAATTCCGCCTCGCGCAGGAAATGCTCGGTATCGAAGGCGACCAATGGCTCGTCCTCGACCAGCAAGAGCCTGGAGATCAACCGCTTTCGTCTGGCGAACAACATCGTTGACTATCCACCCTGTGCCCGCCCCGCGGCGGTGCGTCACGCCCTCGTTACGCACCCGTGCCTGAACGCTCGGCTACGAGATAGGACGCAAAAATTATTTTATGCACGCGCTGCGCCACAAATTGGGTATCAGGGCGCTGTGTCAAGACCAATGCCCCCCAAAGATCGCCCCAAAGAGCAACAGCGGATCGCCAAGCTCCTCGCCCGTGCGGGCGTCGCCTCGCGTCGTGAAGTCGAGCGCATGATCGCCGAAGGGCGCGTCGCGCTCAACGGCGTGGTGCTCGATACGCCCGCGACGATCCTCACCTCGCTCGCCGGTGTCACCGTCGATGGCGACCCCGTCGAGGCGCCCGCCGCCGCGCGGCTGTTCCTCTATCACAAGCCACCCGGCCTGCTCGTCACCGAGCGCGACCCCGCCGGCCGCCCGACCATCTATGATCGCCTGCCCGAGGGGCTGCCGCGACTCGTACCCGTCGGTCGCCTCGATCTCGCGACCGAGGGGCTGCTGCTGCTCACCACCGATGGCGAGTTGAAGCGCCAGCTCGAATTGCCCGCAACCGGCGTCGAACGCGCCTACCGCGCCCGCGCCTACGGCCCGATCACGCAGGAACAGCTCGAAGAGCTGATCCACGGCGTCGAGATCGAAGGCGTTCGCTATGGCGCGATCGACGCCAATCTCGAACGCCGCACCGGCGCCAATGTCTGGATCGAACTGATCCTGACCGAGGGCAAGAATCGCGAAGTGCGCCGCGTGCTCGAATATCTCGGGCTCAAGGTCTCGCGCCTGATCCGCACCCGCTACGGTCCGTTCGTACTGGGCGACCTGCCCGTAGGCGAAATCGGCGAAATCAAGCAGCATGACGTCGTCGCCTTCCGCAAGGACCCGACGCGCAAGGGCGGCGGCGAAGCGCCCAAGCTGGTCGAGAAGCCCCGCCCTGCCGGGCGCGGGCGCATCAACCCCAATGAGTCCACCGCCCCCACCTCGCTGCCCAAGCCACGCCCGGTGCGCCGCATCACCAAGGCGACCGCCAACCGTGCCGACAAGGAGGCCTTTGCCGAGCCGGTGCGCCAGGCGCAGCCCGGCCGCGATCCGGTGGTGCTGACCAAGGCGACCAAGGTGAAGCGTTTCTACGACGCCAAGCCCAAGGCCGGCACTGCCGCGCCCGTCGCCGACACCCGCCCCAAGCGCGTGTTCAACCCCGAACTCGGCCGCAACGTGCGCGCCAAGCCGCCGCGCGATGCCAAGTCGGCCGAGCGGACCGAACGCCCGGAACGCGCCGAACGCGCCCCCAACAAATCCACCCCGCGCACGCCGGGCAAGGCCATGGCCCGCCCGTCCAAGCCGCGCACCACCAAGATTCATAAGAGCCGGACCAGGAAGTAATGCGAATCATCGCTGGAAAGTGGCGCGGTCGTCCGATCGTCGCGCCGAAGGGTGATGCCACCCGTCCCACCGCAGACCGTGTGCGCGAGGCGTTGTTCTCGATGCTCGCCAGCCGCCTCGGCAGTTTCGAGGATCTGGCGGTGGCCGATCTCTTTGCCGGATCGGGCGCGCTGGGGCTGGAGGCGCTGTCGCGCGGTGCCGCCTCGTGCATCTTCGTCGAACAGGACAAGGCCGCGCTCGACGCGCTGCGCACCAACATCACCAAGCTCGGCGGCGCCAAGGAAATCGGTGCCGATGTCCGCGCGCAATCGGTGCTGGCGCTGGGCCATGCAGTCGCCCCGCTCGACCTGATCGTGATGGACCCGCCTTATGCCAGCGGCGCGGGCGCGGTCGCGCTCGACAAGCTCGCCCGGCTCGGCTGGATCGGCGATGCGACCTGGATCAGCATCGAAACCGCCAAGCCCGAACTGGTCGAAGTGGCAGGCTTTGTGGAAGACGTCAGCCGCGTCCACGGCAAGGCCAGAATCACGCTGCTGCGTCGGGTCTAATCCCCCAATCCCTCTCCCACCGGGAAAGGGAGGGAGGCGCGCAAAGCGCCGGAAGGGTGAGGGTGACGCGCGGATGGCGCATGCCCGATCGCCCTCACCCGTCCGAGCTACGCTCGGCCACCCTCTCCCGCCGGGAGAGGGGCTAAGCTCACATCTTGGTCAGCCCCAGGAACACCCAATACAGCCCGCCAGCCAGCGCCATCGCGGCGGGCAACGTCAACACCCATGCCAGCGCCATCGAACCGATCGTGCGCGGCTGCAAGCCAGCGCCACTCGCAACCGAGGCACCGGCGACGCCCGACGACAGGATGTGCGTGGTCGACACCGGCAAGCCGTAAACTTCGGCCGCCAGGATCGTTCCCGCCGCAACCAGCTCGGCCGATGCGCCCATGCCATAGGTCAGGTGCGACTTGCCGATCTTCTCGCCAACGGTAATGACGATCCGCCGCCAGCCGACCATCGTCCCAAGGCCCAGCGCAAGCGCGACGATCACCTTGACCCACACCGGAATGTAGCGCGTGCCCTTTTCGAGATTGGTCTGATACGCCTTGATCGCCGCCAGCTCTGACGCGCTGAAGATCTTGGCGGAGGCTTCCTTGTCCTTGGTCGCGAGCCGCGCACTATCGAGCACCAGATACATGTCGTTGCGCAGATTGGGCGTCGCGGCGGCGGGGACCTTGTCGAGCGACCCGTAAGCGCCGATCCGATGCCCCAAATCACGCGACAACGCGTCGGCAGCGGCAAAGACTTGCGGCGTATCGGCATGGCGCGCCTGCAATGCCCGCGTCAGAACCGTGCGCGCTGTGTCAAGGTCGGTCGGCGCATCATGCAACCCGGCGTGGGTGGCGAAAGCGGCGGCTGCCGCATTGGCACTCGCCACGAAAGCAGGCGTCTCGCTCTGCGGCATGGTACGGTTGAGCGCATACGCCGTCGGCGCGCAGCCGATCAGGATCAGCATGATCAGCCCCATGCCCTTCTGCCCGTCATTGCCGCCATGCGCGAAGCTGACGGCCGTGCAAGTGAAGATGAGCAGCGCACGAATGCCCTTGGGCGGCGGCGCGGTGCCCTCGGGCTCGCTGTACAGCTTGGGGTTGCGCAGCACGAGTTTCATCACGTGCAGCAAGAGGAAGGCTGCACCGAAACCGATCAGCGGTGCCATCCACAGCCCGGTCAGAACCTTGGTCGCCTGGCTCCAGTCGACGCCCGAAGTGCCGCCGGTCCCGGCCGTCATAAGCTGGTTGGCAAGGCCGACGCCGAGGATCGATCCGATCAGCGCGTGGCTCGATGAATTGGGCAAGCCGACATACCAGGTGCCCAGATTCCACAGCACCGCCGCCAGCAGCAGCGCGAAAATCATCGCAAAGCCGGCATTGCTGCCGACATGGAGGATGAGGTCGACCGGCAGCAGCGTGATGATCGAATAAGCGACCGCTCCGCTCGACAGCATCACGCCCAGGAAGTTGAAAAAACCAGACCATACCACCGCCAGCGCAGCGGGCATCGAATGGGTGTAAATAACCGTTGCCACTGCATTGGCGGTGTCGTGGAAGCCGTTCACGAACTCGAAGC
The DNA here is from genome assembly GCF_049897605.1 of Sphingomonas sp. DC1600-2. Lineage (NCBI taxonomy): Bacteria > Pseudomonadati > Pseudomonadota > Alphaproteobacteria > Sphingomonadales > Sphingomonadaceae > Sphingomonas > Sphingomonas sp. DC1600-2. The sequence goes on along the minus strand of NZ_JAFCWO010000005.1, from coordinate 40,953 downwards.
CAAGCGCGATCAAGAGCGCCAGCCCAAGGAAAGCAAAGGTGCCGAGCGCCAGCCCCTCGCCCACCTGAGCGGTGTCGACGATGATGCTGTAGCCGGCATAGCCGACCCCCACCGCCAGCAGCGCCAGGAAAATCCAGCGCCCGGCAGGGTGCAAACGATGATCGAGCCGCGGCCCGTGCGAAGCGTCCGTCGCCGATTCGGGGGACGCTGGGAAAGTGGTAGCCATGCCGTTGAAGGCCTTCGCTCGGTTGTGTTACGGGTTGATGACGTGCGGTGCGGTTGGTGGCCCGATACCCGCCTGAAGTGCCAAAAGCCAGCCCTCAAAGGCAGTTCCTCGGGCCAGGCCGCCGCTCACTGCAGCGGCCCGATTTGCGAAACGGGTGCTGTCGGACGCTGCGTCCGGCGAACGATTTGCACAGTGCGGCCCGCTCGCTTATGCAACGCCTTGGGCGGAAGGCGACCTGGAGGGGCTATCATCATGTTTGACGTCGCCTCGGCACCGGGGGACATCGGCCAGCGCGCGCAACTGCATCTTGCCCGTGGCTCCAGCCGCACAGCGCGAACCCGCGCGCCGTTACGTGTGCTGACCTTTCTGAACAGCTTTGCCCCCGGCGGGGTCGAACGGATCGCCGCGCGGCTGCATGCCGCGTGGACGGCAGCCGGGGTCGATGCGCACATGGTCGTGGCCGATGCCAGCATCGCGCCACCAATCGCCTTGCAGGCCTTATCGCAAATCCATCACCGGCCGCGTGCGCGGGGCATTACGCGCTTCGCGGCGCTGCTGCGCGGCATGCCTGCGATCATCGCGCGCCAGCGCCCTGACGTGCTGTTCTGCGCGGGCAATACCTATACCAGCCTGGCGGTCGCGCTGAAGCTGACGCTTGGCAGCGCCTGTCCGCCGATCGTGGTGAAGATCAGCAACGATCTGGTCCGCGCCGACATGTCACCCCCGCTGCGCTATTTCTATCGTCGCTGGCTTCGCATCCAGGGCCGCCATCTCGACCATTTCGTCGGTATGGCCCCGGCGATGCGCGGCGAAATCGCGCGGTTGATCGGCGTGCCGCAAAACCGCATCAGCGTGATCGCCGACCCCGCGCTGGCCGATGCCGACCTCCGCCGTCTGGCGGCCGCGCGCGACGCCGTGGTGCGTGCGCGACCGGGCCGCCATTATCTCGCGGTCGGCCGCCTTGCTCCGCAGAAGAATTTCGCGCTGCTGCTCGAGGCGTTCGCGCGCATCGCCAAGCCCGACGATACGCTGCGCATCCTCGGGGAAGGCCCGGAACGTCGCGCGCTCGAGGTGCAGGCCGCGCGACTGGGCATTGCCGGGTCCGTCTATATGCCGGGACATGTCGATCCGCTCGACGGCTGGCTGGCCGAGGCCGACGCCTTTGTGCTGTCCTCGGATTATGAAGGCGTCCCCGCCGTGGTGATCGAGGCGCTGGCGGCGGGGCTGCCGATCATCGCGACCGATTGCTGCTGCAGCATGGCCGATCTGCTCGGCCACGGCACGCTCGGCCATCTGGTCCCAACCGGCGATGCTGTAGCGCTGGCCGAGGCGATGATGACGATCCCGCCCGATTCGGCCACCACCGCCGCCGCGCGCCGCACCGCCGCTGCCACCTTCACGATCGAATCGGCCACCGACAAATATCTCGGCCTGATGCGTATGCTCGCCGCCGCTCGCGCCGCCGAAACCGCGATCGATACGCCGCGCAGCGACCCCGTCCCAAGCCGGGCCACGTAAACCCCTTATACGACGCGCTTGCCCGATCCGCGCGCGTTCCCTACCTGTTCACCGATGACTCTGCCTGCCCCCACCCCGCACGATCCGCCGTATCTCGCGGGTCTCAACCCGCAGCAGCGCGAAGCCGTGCTGACCACCGAAGGCCCGGTGCTGGTGCTGGCGGGGGCCGGCACCGGCAAGACCGCCGCGCTCACCGCGCGGCTCGCGCATCTGCTCGCCACGCGCAAAGCCTGGCCGAGCGAGATCCTCAGCGTCACCTTCACCAACAAGGCCGCGCGCGAGATGCGCCACCGCGTCGGGCGGCTGGTCGGCGATGTGGTCGAGGGGATGCCGTGGCTCGGCACCTTCCACGCGATCGGCGCGAAGATGCTGCGCCGCCATGCCGAACTGGTCGGCCTGCACAGCAACTTCACCATCCTCGACACCGACGATCAGTTGCGGCTGCTGAAGCAACTCATCCAGGCCGCCGATCTCGACGAAAAACGCTGGCCCGCGCGCCAACTCGCAGGCCTCATCGACGGCTGGAAGAACAAGGGCCTCACCCCCGCCCAGATCGACGCGGGCCAAAGCGAGCTTTACGCCAATGGCCGCGGGCAGGAACTCTACGCCGCCTATCAGACTCGCCTGATCGCGCTCAACGCCTGCGATTTCGGCGATTTGCTGCTGCACATGCTCGTCATCCTGCAGCGCGACCGCGATGTGCTGGCTGATTACCAGCGCCGCTTCAAATATATCATGGTGGACGAATATCAGGACACCAACAGCGTCCAATATCTGTGGCTGCGCCTGCTCGCGCAGGAGCGCAAGAACATCGCCTGTGTCGGCGATGACGACCAGTCGATCTATTCGTGGCGCGGCGCGCAGGTCGAGAATATCCTGAAGTTCGAGAAGGATTTCCCCGGTGCCAGGATCATCCGGCTCGAACAAAACTACCGCTCCACCCCGCACATCCTCGGCGCCGCCTCGGGCGTGATCGCCAACAATAGCGGCCGCCTCGGCAAGCAATTGTGGACCGAGCTCGACGCTGGCGAGAAGGTCAAGGTGCTGGGCGTATGGGACGGCCCCGAGGAAGCGCGCCGCGTCGGCGAAGAAATCGAGAGCGCGCAACGGGCCGGCAAGAGCCTCGACGACATCGCCATCCTGGTGCGCGCGCAGCACCAGACGCGCGAATTCGAAGACCGCTTCATTGCCACCGGCATCCCCTATCGCATCATCGGCGGTTTTCGCTTCTACGAACGCGCCGAAATCCGCGACGCGCTCGCCTATCTGCGCGTGGTGGCGCAGCCCGCCGACGACCTCGCCTTCGATCGCATCGTCAACGTCCCCAAGCGCGGCCTGGGCGACAAGGCCGTCGCCAAGGTCCACCAGCTCGCCCGCGCGCAGCAGGTGCCGCTGGTCACCGCCGCCGCGCGACTGCTCGACACCGATGAACTGACCGGGGCTGCACGCAAATCGCTCGGCAATCTCGTCATCGATATGGCGCGGTGGCGCGCGCAAATGACCGAGCTGCCGCATGGCGATCTCGCGCGCATCATCCTTGATGAAAGCGGCTATACCGCCGCACTCCAGGCCGAGAAATCGGTCGAGGCGGCGGGTCGGCTCGAAAACCTCACCGAACTCGTCCGCGCGATGGAGGAATATGAGACGCTCGGCGCGTTCCTCGAACATGTCAGCCTCGTCATGGACAATGAGGCGTCGGCCGAGGACCCCAAGGTCACGATCATGACGATCCACGCCGCCAAGGGGCTGGAATATGACACGGTGTTCCTGGTCGGCTGGGAGGAAGGGCTGTTCCCGTCGCAGCGCGCGCTCGACGAAGGCGGCACCAAGAGCCTGGAGGAAGAACGCCGCCTCGCCTACGTCGCCATCACCCGTGCGCGCCGCCGCGCGATCATCCTCCACGCCGCGAACCGCCGCATTTACGGCCAATGGACGAGCAGCATCCCCAGCCGCTTCGTCGGCGAATTGCCGCCCGAACATATCGAGGCGGAATCGAGTCTGGCGGGCGGCGAGAGCCTGTGGCGCGCCAATTGGTCCGAACGCGCCGACCCCTTCGCCAATGTCGCCCGCAGCACCGGCCGCGGCCCCGGCTGGCAGCGCGCGGCGGGGATCGGCGGCACCAAGCCCGGCGGCGATTTCACCAGCCGCACCTTCTCGCGCGAACCGTCCCGCGTGCAGGAATCGCGCGCCTCGGCGATCAGCCTCGGCAATAAGGGCCGCTCGGACGTGGCGGTCGGGCTACGCGTGTTCCACCAGAAATTCGGCTACGGCCTGATCGCCGAAATCGAAGGCAATAAGCTGGAGATCGATTTCGAGAGCGCCGGGCGGAAACGGGTGATGGATAGTTTCGTGACGGTGGGGTAATTCTTCTCCCTCTCCCCCTTGGGGAGAGGGTCGGGGAGAGGGGCAGTATCAAGCGCGCCCTTGGCCAAACACGCAAAATGGTCTATCTACTTGGTCCAAGAAGGACCCGCCCGATGCACATCTCCGTATCCGACGCCAAAGCCCAACTCACCGACCTCGTCCGCCGCGCCGAAGCCGGCGAAGAGATCACCCTCACCCGCCGCGGCCACCCGACCGTGCGGCTGACGCGCGTTACCGAGGAAGTCGATATGGCAGCGGTGCGCCAACGGCGGCTCGATGCCATCGATCGCGCCATAGCGGCGGCGCGCGAACGCGGCCCCGATGGCAAGCCCAGCGCCGCTCGCAGCGCGGATTATTTGTACGATGACAACGGCCTGCCTGCATGATCATCGTCGATACGTCGGCGCTGATGGCGATCCTGCTGGGCGAATCCGAAGCCGACGCGTGTCGCACCGTCGTCGCCCGCGAGCTGGACATCCGCATCGCGGCACCGACCCTGACCGAAGCCCTGATCGTCGCGGCCGGTCGCGCATTGCACGGCGAAATGGCGCGCTTGATCGACGACCTCGCGCTGACCGTCGAGCCGCTGACCGGGGAGCTCGGCTACGCCGCCGTGCGCGCCTATCTCCGCTGGGGCAAACGTCACCATCCCGCCGCCCTCAACATCTGCGACGCCTTCGCCTATGCGCTGGCGACGGCGCATAACTGCCCGTTGCTGTTTGTCGGAAACGATTTCGCGCAGACGGATGTCATCGCGGCGCTGGCGGGGTGACGCGCTCACCCTAACAAACGCTCTCTCGCGACGCGCCCTCACCTCAGCAACGGCTCAGCGGTGCCCCGGTAGCTGAGACATGGAGTCGCGCCGCCTGATATCTTCACACCCACGGCGCTGCCGGAAAATTCCACCCAAAATCCCGCTGTCCTACAAACCTGCCACTATGACATACAATCGGCGATGCGCCCCTATCCCGCCTTGCCGCCCGCCGAGCCAGACGCGGCCGCGGACATCGCCTTCACCCCCGTACCAAGCGCCTCGCCCCGGCATGACGGCTGGACGCCCGAGCGCCAGCGCGCCTTCCTCCAGCAGCTCGCCCGCATCGGCATGGTGTCGGCGGCGGCGGGCGCGGTCGGGATGTCGGCGAAATCGGCTTACGCGTTGCGCAAGCGCGCCGGTGCGGAGAGCTTCGCGGCGGCATGGGAGGCGGCGCTCGGCGAAGGGCGGGACCGCGTAGTCGATCTGGCGATCGAACGCGCGCTCATCGGCACCGCGACGCCCATCTTCTATCGCGGGCGACAGATCGGGGTGCGGCAGGCGTTCGACAATCGGCTGGTGCTCGCCGTGCTGCGCGCGATGCCGCCGGTCGAGCCGGATGCCATGAGCTTGCACGCGGCGCTGGCTGCGCTGGGCGACACGCCCGCCCCCGATGAGCACGCCGAATGACCGCGCCCAGGCACACGGCTCGTCGTCGCTCGCCACCGCTTCGACGCGCCCGCGCGGAGACATGGGCTTACCTTCGTTACCTTCGCCCAATGCGCAATGCCGCTGGCCTCCGCCCGCGCCCGGCCGCATATAGGGGCCATGCTGTTCCTCGCGCTGAAGGCCCTGATCTCTGGCATCCTGATTGCCATCGCCTCGACGCTGGCCAAGCGCTATCCGGGGTTCGGCGCGCTGGTGGCGTCGCTGCCGCTGGTGTCGGTGCTCGGCATGATCTGGCTGTGGGGCGAGAAGCCCGACTCCGCCAATATGGCGGCGCACGTCCAGGCGACCTTCTGGTATGTGCTGCCGTCGCTGCCGATGTTCCTCGTCATTCCCGCCTTGCTGCGTGCAGGCATCGGTTTCTGGCCCGCGCTCGGGCTGGGCTGCGCGCTGACGGTATTGCTGTATCTCGGCATGGTCGCGCTCGCGCCGCGGATCGGCATCGCGCTGTAACGCGCCAAGCTGTACGCAGCCCTACAAACGCGTTCAGCAACCATCGCGACAGTAAAGCGTAAAGAAGACCCACGCCCGATCGTCGGGCCGAAAGGACAGGACATGAAGCTGACCCACCTTATCGCCGCCGGGCTCATGGTTGCCGGGCTTGGTGTTTCCACTGCAGCCTCCGCGCAGGACTATCGCGGCGATCGCCCTCGTTATGACCATCGCTACGATCATCGTGGCGACCGTCGCGACTGGCGCGACCATGGCCGTTATTATGGCGGCGATCGCCACCGTCCGCGCTGCCACACCGAATGGCGTCATCACCGTCGTGTGACGGTCTGCTACCGCTGACCCTGGCGCGAGGAGGGGGCACCCCTCCTCGCCCAAAATGTCATCTGGACGTCACAAAAAGTTCACGGCATGAAGGGTAGCCGTTCGCGGCATCGCATACCCCTTCCCAGTCGGCGATTGCGAACATCGTCTGCTCATCAGGCGCCCCGTGAACCGTCCCACCACCTTCTTCCCGCTGTCAGCACCGCTCTATCCCGGCAGCACGGCGCAGCCTGGCCTGATCCCCGGCCGCTGGCTCGTGCTCGGCTTCGCCTTCAGCGCCCTATGCGTCGGATCGCTGCTGTGGGATGCGGGGATGACCATCCGTCCGCGCACGCCCAGCACGCTGATCTTTTCGATGTTCGCCGCGCTGGCGATCGGGCTGCGCTATGCCATGCGAACACCCGCCAGCCCGGCGCAGCGCGTCGCCCGCGATTTATCGGAATCGGTCGGCCTGTTCACGGGGATCGCCTTGCTCGGCGCGGTCGCCACCTATCCGCTGGCGGCCGATACGCGCGGCAGCATCGATCCGCTGCTCCAGCAAATCGACGTCGCGCTGCGGTTCGACTGGCTTGCCTGGTATCGCGCGGTCGCCGCCCATCGGTCGCTGCAATTGCTCGGGACCGCCGCCTATCAGAGCATCTTCGTCACCCCTGCTTTGATCCTCGGCTATTGCGCCTGGGCCGACAAACGCACCGAGGCGCGTGCCTTCATCGCCAGCTTCTGGGTGGCGGCCGTGTTATGCCTGTTGCTGTTCCGCTATCTTCCGGCGGTGGGGCCACTCGCCACGCTGTGGCACGGCCCGGTCCCCTATCTGCCGGAAAGTGCGCTGTACGAGGCAGAACTGATTCCTCAATTGCGGGCCCACGCTTTACTGGAGATCGATCTGGGATCGCTGCGCGGGCTCGTCTCTGCCCCCAGCTTCCACACCGCAAGCGCGGTGCTGTACATCGCGGCAGGCTGGCCGTTGCTCCGGCTGCGCGGGCCGGTCGTGGTCCTCAGCACGGCGATGTTGCTCGCCACACCGGTCGAGGGCACGCATTATCTGGCGGACATGGTGGCCGGTGCCGCCGTCGCCGGGGTTGCGTTGACGCTGGTGGCGATGGTGCGCCGCCATTTGGCGGCGCGCGGGCGTTAAGCCTCCACCGCCATCAAAGCGGCTTCGCCATATTTCGGATCGTTGGCGGCGAACAGCGGGTTGGCATCGAAGTCGCGCTCGGTCAGGCCGACGCCATTGAGCCCGGCCAGCTTGAACGTCCCAAGCTTCAGTTCGCGCGGCGGCTTGCCATCGCGCTCGAGCACGACACCATCCACGAACAGGTCATCGTGGCGCGTATAGATGATGTGCGGTGCGAGCGTAATATCGGTGCGATTGTAGGTAGCGCGCAAGCACCGCTTCCGGACAATAGCTTCGAAGACAGTCGGAACGGGGCCGGTCGGCCCGGATGGATTTTGCACGGCGTAGCCCTGATACTCGGGAGTCTTGATGACGATGCTGTACCGAAAATGGTGCGATGCAGCAAGAACCAACTCCGCCCCGATCGTGGGAGCGCGCGGAAAGCGGAGAGCCTCATGTTCAATTCCTGTCGCCTCCAGGGGGCGTCTGCCCTAACAGCATGTGCGATGTCGCATACCTTGATCGCCTCGCTGGACCTGTCCCCCCACCCCGAAGGCGGCTGGTATCGCGAAACGATGCGCCAGCCTTCGCCGGACGGCAGCCGCGGGCTGGCAACGGCCATTCTGTTCCTGCTGGAAGATGGGCAGCGGTCGCACTGGCATCGTGTAGACGCGACCGAACTGTGGTTGTGGCATGCGGGCGCGCCGCTCACCTTGTTGATCGACCAAACCGAGCACCAGCTCACCGGAACCGCGCCCCAGGTGATCGTCCCCGCCAATGCCTGGCAATCGGCGGAGGCGCGCGAAGGCTGGGCGCTGGTCAGTTGCGTCGTCACCCCAGCCTTTGATTTCGCGGGGTTCGAGCTGGCGCCGCCCGGCTGGTCCCCCGAGTGAGGGAACCGCATCGTCCTCTGCCCGTTCGGAACGGGCAAGGAGACGATGCCATGTTCAACACCAGCACCGCAAATGACGCTGAGATCGAAGCCAAATTCTGGAAGGCGCTGCGCTCCGACCGGACAATGATGCTCGGCCTGGCCGGCGTCGACGAGGGCCATACGCGCCCGATGACGGGCCAGCTTGACGGGGACGACGATCGCGGCCCGATCTATTTCTTCACCTCGAAGGACACCGAACTGGTCGCCGACCTGAAGCATGACAGCCGCGCCGTCGCCACCTTCGCGTCCAAGGGCAATGACGTGTTCGCGACGATCCACGGCACCCTGATCGCCGAGAATGATCGTGCGGTCATCGACCGGCTGTGGAACAGCTTCGTCGCGGCCTGGTATGAAGGCGGGAAGGACGACCCCAAGCTGCAATTGCTGCGGCTCGACGCCGAACGCGCGCAAATCTGGGTCGATGCGTCGAGCATGCTCGCCGGGGTGAAGGTGCTGCTCGGGATCGATCCCAAGCAAGATTACAAGGACAAGGTCGCCGAAGTTTCGCTTGGCTGACTATAAATGTGGGAAGGCCGCTTGCACTGCGCGGGCCGAGGATTAGCACGCTCGCATGACTGACGGCCTTCCCCTGCCGCGCCGCTATGCGGCCATCGCCGCGCTCTGTCTCGGCACCGCGCTCATCATCATCGACGGCGGCGTCGCCAACATCGCGCTGCCGACGATCGCGCGCGACCTGAAGATCGATCAGTCGTCCGCCGTCACGGTGGTGACCGTCTATCAGTTGATGCTGGTGATGCTGCTACTGCCCTTTGCCGGGCTGGGCGAGCGCATCGGGCTGAAGCGCATGTACCAGATCGGGCAGATGGTGTTCACCGTCGCCACGCTGCTGTGCTTCTTTGCCAAGAGCCTGCCCTTCCTGCTGATCGTCCGCGCAGCGCAGGCGATGGGCGCGGCAGCGGCGCTAAGCGTGTCCTCCGCGCTGATCCGCTCCACTTACCCCGCCAAGCAGCTCGGCAGCGGGCTTGGCATCAATTCCGCGATCGTCTCGGCTGGTGCCGCACTTGCCCCGTCGCTCGGCGGGTTCATCCTCGGCGTGGCACCTTGGCCGTGGGTCTTTGCCAGCGCCGTGCCCTTTGCCATCGGATCGCTGATCCTCGGTCGCGCTCTTCCCGATACTCCGCTTGGGGACACGCCGTTCGACGTGCTGGGCGGCGTGATGTGCGCCGCGACGTTTGGGCTGATCATCGGAGGCCTGGAGACGGCGGTCCATGGCGACAGCCGGGTCGTGTCCGCGGCGATCGTGCTGACCGGGGTCCTGGTCGGCTACTATTTCGTGCGGCGCGAGCGCGGCGAAACCGATCCGATCCTTCCGATCGACTTGCTGGAACGCCCCGTGCTGCGCTTGTCGGTGATCGGTGCCTATACCGCCTTCATCGCCTCGATGACGCTGATCATCTCGATGCCGTTCCGCCTGACCAGCGAGTTCGGCTTCACCGCCCCCGAAATGGGGCTGTTGATGGCCCCGTGGCCGCTCACCAACATCATCGTCGCCCCGCTGTCGGGCTGGCTGTCGAGCCGTATTCCGGCGGGCGCGCTGGGCGGGATCGGCATGGCGATCTCGATCGTGGCGTTGCTGCTGATCGCCGACATGCCAGCCCACCCGACGCATTTCGATGTGATCTGGCGAATGGCGCTGTGCGGTGGCGGGTTCGGCACCTTTTTGCCGCCCAATGCGCGCCTGATTATCGGTAGCGCGCCGCGCGAGCGCGCAGCGGCAGCGGGCGGCCTAGTCTCGACCACGCGCTTGCTGGGCCAGACCACCGGCGCAACGCTGGTTGCCGCGCTGCTTGCGCTGGGGATCGGCGGTGGGGCCACGCCGCCGCTGGTGGCGGCGGGCCTCGCTTTCATCGCCGGGCTGTGCAGCCTGGCGCGGCTGCGCCCCTCGATCCGCATGCCCAAGACCGAGGAAGCGGCGGACGTTCAGCCGGCAAGCCAGGTGCGCTGAACGCCCGCGCGGGGGTTCAGAACACCGCCTTGCCGTCGCCGCCCAGCATCGCCTTGCGCACCAGCGGGATCGGCGGCCCGCCATAGCGCAGGAACTGGTCGTGGAACGCCTTCCACCCCGCGCGGCCGCCATGCGTCGCGGTCCAGTCGGTGCGGAGCTTGCGGATCATCAATTTGCCCATCGTGTAATTGAGATAGGCCGGGTCATAGGTGCCGCGCGCCGACTGCTGCTTGGCATTGCCCTCGTCCTGATAGCATTGCTCGACGAACATTTTGCGCGATTGCTCCTGTGTCATGCCCTGGGTGTGCATCCCGATCGCAGAAAGATAGCGGCAATCGCGCAGCAGCGCGTTCGACAATTGTCCGATATGCGTCTCGGCATCGCCCTTGTGGAGCCCGGCTTCCCACATCATTTCCTCGGCATAATGCGCCCAGCCCTCGGCAAAGGCATAGCCGACGAACAGCCGCCCGAAGATGGACGGCGAGGCATTGGCATGGCGGAATTGCAGGAAATGCCCCGGCATCACTTCATGGACCGAGGTGAACAGCAAATCCATCTTGCCGGGAATGAAGCCCTCCTGCTCGGCCTTGCTCCACGCCGGGTCGGGCGGGGAGATGTAGTAAACCGAGGGGATGCCTTTCTCGAACGGCCCGGGCGGATCGATATAAGCGCTGTTCTGCCGGTTATAGGGCGGGCTCTCCTCGACCAAAGCCTGTTCGTTGTCGGGGATCGTCACGATGTCATTGGCGAGCACGAAGGCGCGCAATTCGGGGATCTGCTTGCGCGCCTCGGCGACCGGATCGTTATTGGCAGGCTTGTTCGCGTTCATCTTGGCCATGCAGGCCGGGATCGTGGCACCGGGTGCGAACTGCGCGCACGCCTCTGCGAGCGCCTTCTGGTTGCGCAGCAGATCGGCCTTGCCCGCCGCCTCCAGCGTCGCCAGCGGCACGTCGACGCCCTCGGTCATCTTGATCATGCGCGAGAAGCGGTCGGCCCCCAGCGCAAAGTCCTGCGTCGCCGATCCGCGCTGGCTCTCCACCCATTTGCCGAGATCGTGCATCGCCTTGGACGCGGCCGTCGCGGCCTTGTCGAATTCCTCCTGCAGCGCCGGGCTCTTCACGTCGGCAAACGCCTTCTTCGCGTCCCCGGTGTAATAATCGCCAAAGCCGTTGAACGCCGCCACGCCAAAATTGACGTAGCTGAGCGGCATCGGCGCCTTGAGGTTGGCTTTGATCTGCGCGGCCGCGTCGGGGATCTTGCGCAGGAAAGTGATCATCGCCCGCATCCGCGTCGGCGCATCGGCATAATGGCGCGCGATATAGACGTTGGGGTCGAGCCCGGCATTCACATACCAGGCCGGGTTGCGGTGCGGCGAATCCGCATCTTCGAGCCAGAACAATTTACCCTGTGCCACCGTCACCAGATAATCGCGTTCGAACGCTTCATCCTGGCTCAGCTTGGCGGTGTCGAAGGCCCTGGCCTTGGTGATTGCCTCGCGGAAAAAGTCGCCCTGTCGTTTCAGGCCACCCGGCGTCCAGTCACCCAGCCCGCCATCGAAATCATGCCGCCCCTGATACACCGCGTCCGCCGGGGAAATCTTGAACCAATCCTCGATGAAGGTGTCGCGGAAGCTCTTCCAGTCGGCTGTGGGCAATGCTGTGAGCGGAGCCATCGTGCCCGTCGGTTCAGCCGACCGCGCAGTACACGACACCAGCGCGAGCCCCGCAATGCCCGCCAGTAACACCTTGCGCATGTTGATCCTTTTGATTCGTGTACGTGCGGAAGCTGACAGCTTGCCGCAACCCGCGCCAGCCCTCCAAGAGGACCCCAGAGAGCATTGTCGTATCAGATTATCCACAGAGTGGAGACCGTCCCGCGCACGCGCCAGCGCGGTGAGCGATCGGTCTCCCGAGATGACGAACCTATTTACAGGTTACAGCAACAGTCCGATCGACCAGAAAGACCCAATCAGCGTCACGACCGCTATCGTTGCCTGGAATATGCCCCAAGCATCCGATCTGCAAAAACCTCCAGGTGCTTTGATTGCCACGCGAATAGCCATCATCCCTCTCCTCGACCGGCGACGTTATGCGTCGCTCGTATCGAAGAGGAGGCTGATCCTGATAATGGAGCCGGTCAAGAGAAATGTACCGGTGGCGCAGGCACCCGGTGAAAAGACGACTAGAGAGCATCGCGGCGATATCATTGTGGGCCTTTGCCGCCGTCAACCTGCCACCCGCTCAGTCCCGCAACGGATCACCAAAGGGCGGGACTGGTCATTTCTCCAGCGGGACGATCACTTCATCCTGGTGTGCTACCCCCAGATCCTTGCGCGCCAATTCATCGACCAGATCCGGATCGGCATGTTTCGGGTCGAGCAGATCGACCCGGTTCTTCAGCTCGGCGCGCGTCTTGTCGAGCATCGCCAGCTGCTGCTGCTTCACAGCAAGCTGGCGCTCGATATCACCATAGGCCAGCGCCCCATTCGGCCCGAAGATCGCATACCCCCCGAAGAACACGCCGACGATCATCAACGCCGCCGGCGCGATGGCGCGGCGGAGCATGGTGCGGAGGAGAGATGGCTTCTTGATCACGGTCGCGATTCTCGCGCATCGCGACTCGTGGATCAAGCCCGTATTTACTACATTTTTACGCGCGGATGACGGAGCGCCCGGCATACACGCCAGCCCCCTCCAATTCCTCTTCGATACGGATCAGTTGGTTGTATTTGGCAAGCCGGTCGGAGCGTGCGAGGCTGCCGGTCTTGATCTGTCCGCAATTGGTCGCGACAGCCAGATCGGCTATCGTCGTGTCCTCCGTCTCGCCCGAGCGATGCGACATCACGGCGGTATAGCCCGCTCGGTTCGCCAGCGAAACGGCTTCGAGCGTTTCGGTCAGCGTACCGATCTGGTTCACCTTGACCAGCAGCGAATTGGCGTAACCGCCCTCGATACCGCGCTTCAGGCGCTTGGGATTGGTGACGAAGAGATCGTCGCCAACCAGCTGAACCTTATTGCCGACCATGTCGGTCAGCGCCTTCCAGCCCTCCCAATCGTCTTCGGCCATGCCGTCTTCGATCGAGAAGATCGGATAGCGGCGCGTCAGATCGGCAAGATATTCGGCCATCTCATGGCTCGACAGGCTCTTGCCCTCGCCCGAAATCTCATACTTGCCGTTCTTGTAGAATTCGGTCGCGGCGCAATCGAGCGCCAGCATCACGTCGTCACCGGGGGTGTACCCTGCCGTCTCGATCGAGCGCAGGATGAATTCGATCGCTTCGTTGGTGGACGCAATGTTTGGCGCGAAGCCGCCTTCGTCGCCGACCGAGGTCGCCAGACCCTTTTCGTGCAGCGCCTTCTTCAGCGTGTGGAAAATCTCCGAACCGCAGCGCACCGCCTCGATCATCGAGCTCGCGCCGACCGGCACGATCATGAATTCCTGGAAATCGATCGGATTATCGGCATGTTCGCCGCCATTGATGATGTTCATCATCGGCACCGGCAGCACATGCGCCGCGACGCCGCCGACATAGCGATAGAGCGGCAGCGTGCGCGCATCGGCCGCTGCCTTGGCCACCGCGAGGCTGACGCCGAGGATGGCGTTGGCACCCAGGCGGCTCTTGTTTTCGGTGCCGTCGAGCTCGATCATCGTGTGGTCGATCTCGCGTTGGTCCTCGGCTTCGAAACCGAGCACGGCATCGGCAATCTCGCCGTTCACGGCCTGAACGGCAGCATCGACGCCCTTGCCGCCCCAGCGGCTCTTGTCGCCGTCGCGCTTTTCGACCGCTTCATGCGCGCCGGTCGAGGCCCCCGAAGGCACCGCCGCGCGGCCGAAACTGCCGTCTTCAAGCATTACATCGACCTCCACCGTGGGGTTGCCGCGGCTGTCCAGGATCGTGCGGGCGTGAATGTCGATGATTGCGGTCATGGAACGATCCTTCTAACGGGTCTGAGAGGGTTCGCGCGTGCCTCTATCGGCTAAGTCGAACGCCCGCAATTCGCATGGGGTGCCTCCTGTGCATTTGCGGCCGCCGATGGAACCCCGATACGGGCTTGCCGGTTACCTGTCGTAGACACTTCAACGAAGGGCGCTTGTCATGGCTACCACTCCGAACGATACGTCCACTGCGATCCACAAAGCAGAAGCTGCCGTAACCGAAGCCGCGCACGAGACGGCCAAGGCCACCCTCAGCGCGACGCAATTGTTCAAGGACAGCGCCGCCAAGCTCGGCAAGGAAGCCGTCGATCGCGCCAAGACCTATGCCGAGGACGGCAAGGCGCGCGCGGGCGGTGCGCTGGATGAAATCGTGAAAATGATCAACGATGCCGCAGGCACTGTCGATGACAAGCTGGGCGAGCAATATGGCCAATATGCCCGCACCGCTGCGGACAAGGTTGCGGGTTTCTCGGAAGGCCTGAAGGCCAAGGAACTTGACGACTTGATCGAAGACGCGCGCGGCTTCGTGCAGAAGAGCCCGGCGATCGCGATCGGCACCGCAGCTGCGCTTGGCTTCGTGCTGGTACGATTGATCCAGGCGGGCCTTGCCACCGATCATGACAACAAGGCCTGATCCGGCCATACCCGGGGGGCAATGATGGACAGGGGTGAAAACCCGACCGAACAGGAGAGCCTTGCCGCTCTCCTGTCGCGTGTCGTCAGCGACGCAGAGCAAGTGGCGCGCGCCGAAATAGAGCTGCAAAAAGCGAAAGTCGTCGCCAAGATCGACGACGCCCGCAATGCCATCCTGCTGCTGGTCGCCGCGATCGCGATTGCGTCGGTCGCGCTGACGGCATTGGTGCTTGGCGTTTTGCTGGTGCTGGCGCAGCTTATCGGCCCGTTGGCGGCAACTGCGGCGATGGTGTGCTCGCTTGTTGCGCTATCGGCCCTTTTGGGATGGTTTTCGATGCGGCAATTCAAGCGCCTGTTCGGCGCAACCGAGGACCAGGCATGACCGGGCGCGCAATCGGGACTCGGCTGGCGTTGGCCCAGGCCAGCGCCGAGCAAGCGCGCGCGCGCTTGTCGGAAACAATCGGGACGTTGCAGCATCGGGCCAGCCCGCAAGTGCTTGCCCAGGACGTGGCAGAGTCGCTCAAGGCACGCGGCGTCGATGCGGTGCTTGGCGTTGTCGAAAGCGCCCGCCGTCGCCCGGCGCGCTTTGGCGTCGCCGCTGCGGTTATTGGCCTGTGGTTGGCACGCGGCCCATTATTGCGCGCGCTTCGTCGCCCCTCCTCGGCTCGCTCTCTTAAAACACAGGACCACGCCCATGACTGATGCCAAACCCGTGAAACGGACCTCCAAGGCGGTTGCCAGCGTTCGCGAGGCCGCGTCCAAGGCTGTTGCTACCACCGCCACGACAACGCGCGCCGCAACCGATAAGGCGGTTGCCGGGATTGAAGCCAATCCCCTCGCGGTCCTTGGCGGCGGAATTGCAATCGGTCTGCTCGTCGGCGCATTCGTTCCCCGGACTGACGCCGAGCGCAAAATCCTCCGGCCGGTCGGCAAGCGTCTGAACGAAACCGCGCGCGGTGCAGTCGACGCGGCTCGCGACACGGCAAAGGCGGAGCTTGACGTGCTCGGGCTGTCGCGTGATGCGGCGCGCGATCAAGTGGGCAAGCTGCTTGGTGGGGTGATCAAAGCGCTGGCGACGGCCGGCACTGCCGCGCTCGCCGCCAAGGCGGTCGTCGAGCAGCCGCAGCCAGTCGAGGGACAACCGGCGGCCCAGCCTGGCGACACGCCAAAAAACGCTACGTCAGCCGAATAAACCTACCGCAACCAGTTCCCGAATGCGCCGGGCGCTCCTAAGACGAGCGGGAAACCCACGCATTTCGGGAAAGTGATTTTATGAGCAAACTCCACCTCGTTTTCGGCGGTCGCGTCAGCGATCCTCGCGGGCTCGATTTCGACGATCTTGGCTCGATCGATATCGTGGGCGTGTTCCCGGATTACGCGAGCGCCGAAAAGGCCTGGCGCGCGGCGGCACAGCGCACGGTCGATGATGCCGAGATGAAATATGTGGTGGTGCATCTGCACCGCCTGCTGCAGCCAGATTTGCTCGCGCCGGGCGCGTGAAGGCTACGCCCCTCTCCCGCAATGGGAGAGGGGCGTCAGGCAGCGTTTTTAGATGAACTCGATTTTCGAGACGACATAGTAGCGATCGCCCGAGGGGACGGTCACTTCCACCTCGTCCTCAAGCTTGCGCCCAATCAGCGCGCGGCCGAGCGGTGAGTTGTACGAAATGCGACCGCCCTTGGCGTCGGCCTCGGTCTGGCCAACAATCTGATATTTGACAGGCTTGTCGTCTTCGTCGAGCAGCGTAACGGTTGCCCCGAACACGACCTTGTCACCCGACAGGTCGCGCGGGTCGATGACCTGCGCGCGCGAAAGTTTATCCTCGATGTCGCTGATCGAGGCTTCGATCTGGCCCTGACGCTCCTTGGCGGCATGATATTCGGCGTTTTCCGACAAATCGCCATGCGCGCGCGCTTCCTCGATCGCATCGACGATCGTCGGACGCTCCGCCTTAAGCCGTTTCAGGTCCGCAGTGAGCCGCTCATAGCCCTCTTGCAGCATCGGCATCTTTTCGACGGTAGCCATCCCTCTTCGTCCTTCGTCTTCAAAATTCCCCGGTTGGCCGACCCTGCTGGGCCTGCCCGCACGTTGTTCTCATGTGGGGAATTAGGTGTGCGAGTGCGAATAATAGGATTGCAAAGGCCTGACTTCAAGGCTGCGCGTCGAAAGGGCGACAATCGCCAGTGCTGCCTCGACACTGGCGGGGGCTGTCGTGAAGTACGGGATCTTCAACGCCAAGGCCGATCCGCGGATCGGCGAGCTGTCCTTCAGGCTCTGCCAGCCCTCGGTGGTGTTGAAGATCAGATCGATCCCGCCATCCTTGATCCGGTCGACGATATGCGGCCGACCCTGCGCGACCTTGTTGACGCGTTCGACCGCGACACCGTGTGCGGCCAGGTAATCCGCCGTACCACCCGTCGCGACGATGGTGAAGCCATGCGCGGCAAGCGCGCGCACGCCCGGCAGGATCACCGGCTTGTCGCCATCTTTCACGCTGACGAACAAGGCTCCGCTCTTGGGCAGGACAGTGCCCGCGCCCAATTGCGACTTGGCGAAGGCGAGCGTGAAATCGGGATCGATCCCCATCACCTCGCCCGTGCTCTTCATTTCCGGCGACAAGACCGGATCGACGCCGGGGAAGCGGTTGAACGGGAACACCGCTTCCTTGACTGCAAAATAGTCGATGTGGCGATCGACCTTGGGCAAGTCCGCCAGCTTCTCGCCCGCCATCACCCGCGCGGCGATCTTGGCGATCGGCGCACCGATCGCCTTGGCCACAAACGGCACCGTGCGCGAGGCGCGCGGATTGACCTCGATGAGATAGACGAGGCCGTCCTTCACCGCGAACTGGATGTTCATCAATCCGACGACCGACAGCGCCTTGGCCAGCGCGACTGTCTGGCG
Organism: Sphingomonas sp. DC1600-2; assembly: GCF_049897605.1. Lineage (NCBI taxonomy): Bacteria > Pseudomonadati > Pseudomonadota > Alphaproteobacteria > Sphingomonadales > Sphingomonadaceae > Sphingomonas > Sphingomonas sp. DC1600-2. Next base: position 23,107 of record NZ_JAFCWO010000005.1, on the reverse strand, counting down.
CTCGATCTCGGCGATGATCGCGTCGGACAGCGAATAAGGCGGGATCGAGCAGGCGCTATCACCGGAGTGCACCCCCGCCTCCTCGATGTGCTGGAGCACGCCGGCCACCGTCACATCGGTGCCGTCGGAAATCGCGTCGACATCGACCTCGATCGCGTCGCGCAGATACTGATCGATCAAAACGGGTGATTCGCCAGAGACTTGCACCGCCGTCTGGATATATTCCTCGAGCTGCGGCCGCCCATCGACGATCTCCATTGCGCGGCCACCGAGCACATAGCTCGGGCGCATCAGCACGGGGTAACCGATGCGCTCGGCCGCAACGATCGCCTCTTCGCGGCTCCGCGCCAAGCCGTTGGCGGGCTGCAACAGGCCGAGCTTGTTGACAAGCGCGGCGAAGCGCTCGCGGTCTTCGGCCAGGTCGATCGCATCGGGGCTGGTGCCAAGGATCGGGATTCCAGCATCCTGCAGCGCCTGCGCGAGGTTGAGCGGGGTTTGGCCACCAAACTGCACGATCACGCCCGCCAGCGTGCCGTTCTGCTGCTCGACATGCAGGATCTCGAGCACGTCTTCGGCGGTCAGCGGTTCGAAATACAACCGGTCGCTGGTGTCGTAGTCGGTCGACACCGTCTCCGGGTTGCAATTGACCATGATCGTTTCGAAGCCGACATCCGCCAGCGCGAAACAGGCGTGGCAGCAGCAATAGTCGAACTCGATCCCCTGCCCGATCCGGTTGGGACCACCGCCAAGGATGACGACCTTCTTCCGATCGGTCGGCTGGCTCTCGCATTCGGGCTCGCCGAAGCTGGGCGCTTCGTAGGTCGAATACATATAGGGCGTCTTGGCGTTGAATTCGGCGGCGCAAGTGTCGATCCGCTTGAACACAGGACGCACGCCGAGCCGGTGGCGTAACGCGCGTACTTCCTGCTCGGTCACGCCACCCGTCATCGCGACGACGGCGTCATGCACCAGGCCCGACCCGCGCGCGACGCCGCGATCCATGCCTTCGCGCAGATTGGCGGATTTGAGCGCGAGATAGGCAAGCCGTTTGTCGCTGAAGCCCATCGCCTTCAGGCGGCGCATCCCCGCCGCCTCGATCGGCAGGCCATTCCGGCACACGTCTTCCTCGGCCGCGACGATTTCGGCGATCCGTTCCAGGAACCACGGATCGTATTTGGCAAGCGCATGAACCTCAGCGACGGTAAAGCCCTCGCGCAAAGCCTGTGCCGCGACCAGCAGCCGGTCGGGCGTGGCCACCGCCAACGCGGCCTCGATTTCCGCCCGTGGTGCGCCGACGAGCCGGTCGACCATGTTGAAGCCGGACAGCCCCGTCTCCAGCCCGCGCAGCGCCTTCTGCATCGATTCATGGATGTTGCGGCCGATCGCCATCACTTCGCCGACCGACTTCATCGCGGTCGACAGCACGGCCTCGGCCCCCTTGAACTTTTCAAAGGCGAAACGCGGAATCTTGGTGACGACATAATCGATCGTCGGTTCGAACGACGCCGGCGTCGCGCCGGTGATGTCGTTCATGATCTCATCGAGCGTATAGCCGACCGCCAGCTTGGCGGCGACCTTAGCGATCGGAAAGCCGGTCGCCTTGGAGGCGAGCGCCGAGGAACGCGACACGCGCGGGTTCATCTCGATCACGATCAGACGGCCGTCCTTGGGGTTGACCGCGAACTGCACGTTCGAGCCGCCCGTCTCGACGCCGATCTCGCGCAGGCACGCGATGCTCGCGTTGCGCATGATCTGATATTCCTTGTCGGTCAGCGTCAGCGCGGGCGCGACGGTGATCGAGTCACCGGTGTGGACGCCCATCGGATCGATATTCTCGATCGAGCAGATTATGATGGCATTGTCGGCGCGGTCGCGCACGACTTCCATCTCATATTCCTTCCAGCCGATCAGCGATTCCTCGATCAGCACTTCGGTGGTCGGCGACAGATCGAGCCCGCGCCGGACGATCTCGAGAAATTCCTCGCGATTATAGGCGATGCCGCCGCCGGTGCCGCCCATGGTGAAGCTGGGGCGGATGATCGCGGGAAGCCCGGTGCGCTCGAGCCCGGCGAGCGCTTCCTCGACGGTGTGGGCGATCGCCGAACGGGCGCTTTCGAGCCCGATCTTGGTCATCGCGTCCTTAAACTTCAGCCGGTCCTCGGCCTTGTCGATCGCCTCGGCATCGGCACCGATCATCTCGACGCCATATTTCTCCAGCGTGCCATCATTGAACAGCGCCAGCGCGGTGTTGAGCGCGGTCTGGCCGCCCATCGTCGGCAGCACCGCATCGGGGCGCTCCTTGGCGATGATCTTGGCGACGATCTCGGGCGTGATCGGCTCGACATAGGTCGCATCGGCCAGCTCGGGATCGGTCATGATCGTCGCCGGGTTCGAATTGACCAGGATGATGCGATAGCCATCCTCCTTCAGCGCCTTGATCGCCTGCGTGCCCGAATAATCGAACTCGCACGCCTGGCCGATGACGATCGGCCCCGCGCCGATGACGAGGATGGACGAGATATCGGTGCGTTTAGGCATTTGACAGCATTGCTTTCATTGAATACATTGATAGCGAAGGAGACGAAAGGTGGCGACGCTTACGGTCCGTAACATTCCCGAAGACGCGAAGCATCGCTTCCGGCAAGTCGCGGCAGCCCATGGGCGCTCGATGGAGGAGCATCTGCGCAACCTCGTAATCGAAGCCGGTTCCGGCGATGCAGGCGGCAGTCATGTCGCCGACGCCCCAACCGCCTTTCGTCACCGACGATCGGGCGAAGAGGTCGTGCGACAGTTGATCGAAGCGGCCGACGGGGTGGGCGACGACCTGCCCGACGCCCGCAAATATGCCGACATCCGCTTCATGACCGCAAAGGATGCGATGGCCGAATTGCGACGGCTGGCCAATGGCGCAAGCCTCGACCTGCCGCCGCCGCTCAACCCCACAATCGAGGCTCCCGAGCTTTGATTCTGGTCGACACCAATGTGTGGAGCGAACTGACCAAGCCGCACGGCGACCCCGCCGTGCTGGCTTGGCTGGAGGCGCATGACGAGGATCTTGCGCTGTCGGTGATGGTGGTGGCGGAAATCCAATATGGCATTGCGCTGCCGGGCGCGGCGCACAAGCGACCGTTCCTCCAGCCGTGGCTGGAAGGGCTGCGGGCGCGCTATTACCACCACACGCTGCGCTTTGAAGACGCGGATGCGGATCATTACGGTCGGATCGCGTCGCTTCCCGAAGTGAAGGCGCGCGAACCGCAAGTGTTCGACATGCTGATCGCCGCGCAGGCGCAATCGCGCGCGATTCCGGTTGCCACGCGAAACACCAAGGATTTCGCGTGGACCGGAGTCGCGCTGATCGATCCGTGGCGGGCGTGACGCCTGTCATTCCGCGCCATCCTCCGCGGTGCAGCCCCAGCCGTCATATTCCACGTCGTAGATCAGTTCGATCTGCAGGCATTTGAGCGTGAGCGCGCGGATCGCATCGTCGTCCGACGTCTGTTCGCGGCCGAGGAACAGGCTGACCTCGCCTTCCTCATCCTCTTCGCGCTCGATCACTTCAAAGCCCAGTTCCTCGGCATCCTCTTCCAGCCGGTCGAGCGCAGGCTCGGTACCGCGGAAGCTGACATCGACCGCACGGACGATCTCGGGCCGATCGCCATTCTCGCGCAGGCTCGCGAGCACATCCTTGTCGGCGGCCCATTCTTCTTCGAGGCGAGCGGGGGAGATTTCTGGGAGGGTCATGCCTTATCCTCGCACTTTGTTTCAATCACTGTGGTCTCACCATATTCAAACTCGAAAACCGGAGATTTCGACATTATTCGAGCACCACGACAACCGGTTGCGGCGTGTCAGAAAACCTCAAAGTCAGCTCTCCGGCATTCTCTCGCAAGCAATTGAGGACATCCAATCGACTGTTTGCGAGATCAACGGCGATCCCATTCCGATCACCGGCAGATTCGGCGACCGCGTTGGCTTTGCATCTTATCATTAGGCCAACTGGACTTTTTGGATCAGGAGGATGTGTTGGCGCGACTGGCTGCGCCATTTGCTCTTGGACGGTGACTCGCTGAGGCTCAATAATCATGTAGCGATGAGCAGGCTCCCGCCAACGAATTGCTTCTACGATAAGCGTCGATGCGCAGACCGCCCCCGCCCCAATCGCCGCCCCAACTAGCCTTTCTTTGTTCACTCCAACATCCCCACAAACTTCTCGAACAGATACAGGCTGTCCTGCGGGCCGGGGCTCGCTTCGGGGTGATATTGCACGCTGAAAGCGGGGCGGTCGGTGAGTTCGATGCCCGCATTGGAACCATCGAACAGCGAGACGTGGGTTTCGCGCGCCGTGGCGGGCAGCGAGTCCCGCTCGACCGCGAAGCCGTGGTTCATCGAGGTGATCTCGACCGCGCCATCGCTGAGGCGCTGCACCGGATGGTTGGCGCCGCGATGCCCCTGGAACATCTTGGTGGTGGTCGCGCCGACCGCGAGCGCGAGCAATTGGTGGCCAAGGCAAATGCCGAACAGTGGCAGCCCCGTGTCGAGCAATTGCTGGATCACCGGTACGGCATAGAAACCCGTCGCGGCGGGATCGCCCGGGCCGTTCGACAGGAAGATGCCATCGGGGGCGAGCGCCATAACCTCGTCAAAGCTCGCGGTGGCGGGCACGACCGAGACATCGGCACCGGCGGCGGCGAGGTTGCGGAAGATGTTGCGCTTGGAGCCGTAATCGATCGCGACGACGTGGGGGCGCTTGGCACTCCCCTCCCGCTCGCGGGAGGGGTTGGGGGAGGGAACGCCATCGGGGGAAAGCGCGTCCTCTGCGGTCAGGCCCTCCCCTAGCCCCTCCCGCGAGCGGGAGGGGAACGAGGTGTCATAGCCTTCGCCCAGCCGCCATATGCCGCCAGCCCAACCATAATGCGTGTTGGTCGTCACCGCGATCGCCAGGTCCATGCCTTCGAGGCCCGGCCACGCTTGCGCCATGGCGAGCAAGGCGGGAATGTCGAACACGCCGTCGGCGGAGTGCGCGATCACCGCATTGGGCGCGCCGCCGCTACGGATTCGGCGGGTGAGCGCGCGCGTGTCGACGCCCGACAGGCCGATTCGCTTGTGCTTGGCCATCCAGGCATCGAGTCGCTCGACGCTGCGGAAATTGCTGGGGCCGGTCACATCCTCGCGCACGATCATGCCGAGCGCGTGGGGATCATCCGCCTCGACGTCATCGGCATTGGCGCCGACATTGCCGATATGCGGGAAGGTGAAGGTGATCATTTGCCCGGCAAAGCTCGGGTCGGTCATGATTTCCTGGTAACCGGTCATCGCGGTGTGGAAACAGACTTCGCCGACCGCGACCCCTTCCGCGCCGAATCCGCGGCCCCACACCACCTCCCCGGTTGCCAGCACCAGAACGCCGGTGGCGCCTTGGGGAGCGATGCTGTTGGACGCAGGCAGAGGTTTGGCGTCGGCCATTGCGGCGGGCACTCCATGAAAAAATTGTCGATGTCGCTAAGCGGCGGGGACTAGGTGCGCGGGGGCGATGCGTCAATCGTATAAAGCCGCTATACCCGCCGACCACCGAAAAGGACGTTCAATGATTCGTGACGACATCAAGGCTGCGCTCATCACCGCGATGAAGGGCGGCGACAAAGCGGGCACCGCGACGCTGCGCCTCGTGCAATCCGCGATCAAGAACCGCGACATCGAAGCGCGCACCGGCAAGGCACCCGAGGATGACGACACGCTGATCGTCGAAGTGCTGCAGAAGATGGTCAAGCAGCGTCGCGAATCGATCGAGATGTTCGTGAAGGGCGGCCGCCAGGAGCTCGCCGATGGCGAAGCCGCCGAAGTCGCGGTGATCGAGACCTTCCTGCCGACGCAGATGGACGAAGCGGCGACGGCGGCCGCGATCGAGGCGATCAAGGCCGAGCTGGGTGCGACGGGCATGAAGGACATGGGCCGCGTGATGGCCGAACTGAAAGCGCGCCACGCGACCACGCTCGACATGAGCAAGGCGAGTGCTGCGGTGAAGGCGGCGCTGGCGTAATGCACGAGGGCGCGGCCTTTCTGCCTCCCCTCCCGCTTGCGGGAGGGGCTGGGGGAGAGAAAGCCCCTTCCCCCCAACCGTTCGTTTCGAGCGAAGTCGAGAAACCTGGCACCCGCCCCCACATGTGACCGCTCGACTCGACCGGAGTCGCTGATGCACACTGCCCCATGGCATTTTGGACCTACATGCTACGATGCTCCGACGGTGCTTATTACACCGGCCATACCGATAACCTCGATCGCCGAATCGGCGAGCACCAGACCGGCGGGCATTGCGATTTCACCTCGCGGCGAATGCCGGTGACGCTTGTGTGGAGCGAGAATTTTCCGAGCCGGATCGAAGCGCTGGAAGCCGAGCGCATCGTGGGCGGCTGGTCGCGGGCGAAGAAGGAAGCGTTGATCGCCGGAGATTGGTCGATGGTGTCGCACTTTGCGCGCCCACCAATGGAGCGTTCGGCCCGCCCGCTCGCGGTCAAACCTTGCCTTGCCCCCTCCCCGTTCGTTTCGAGCGAAGTTGGGAAACCTGCGGTGGTGCCGGGTTTCTCGACTTCGCTCGAAACGAACGGTTTGGTGGATGTTCCCGCCCACAAGCACGCGGGAGGGGAAGAAAAGATCGCATGACCCTCTCCCCGCAATTCCTTGATGAACTGCGCGCGCGGACGTTGCTGTCGGGGCTGATCGGCAAGACGACCAAGCTGCAAAAGGCCGGGCGCGAGTGGCGCGCGTGCTGCCCGTTCCACAATGAGAAGACACCCAGCTTTTACGTCAATGACGACAAGGGCTTCTACCATTGCTTCGGCTGCTCGGCGCATGGCGATGCGATCCGCTGGATGACCGATCAGCGCGGCCTGCCCTTCATGGATGCGGTGAAGGAGCTGGCGCAGGCGGCGGGGATGGAGATGCCCGCGATGGACCCGCGCGCGGCGGAGAAGGCTGAGGCGGCCAAGGGGCTGCATGAAGCCTGCGCCGATGCCGCCACCTGGTTCACCGAGCAACTGAACGGCCTGCCCGGCGCGACCGCGCGCGAGGTGCTGGCCAAGCGCGGGATCAAGGCGGAGACCGCGCGCGCCTTTGGCTTGGGCTTTGCGCCCGATTCGCGCGGTGGGTTGAAGGCGGCGCTGAAGGGCTATGGCGAGCCGTTGCTGGTCGAGGCGGGGCTGTTGATCCAGGTCGAGGACAAGGCGCCCTATGACCGCTTTCGCGGGCGGCTGATGATCCCGATTCGCGATCCGCGCGGGCGCACCGTGGCGTTTGGTGGGCGCATCATTGGCGATGGCGAGCCCAAATATCTGAACTCGCCCGAAACCCCGCTCTTCGACAAGGGGCGCACGCTCTACAATCTCGACAAGGCCGCGCCCGCCACGCGCAAGACCGGGCGCGTGCTGGTGGTCGAGGGCTATATGGACGTGATCGCGCTGGCGCAGGCGGGGTTTGGCGAGGCGGTCGCCCCGCTTGGCACCGCGCTGACCGAGGCGCAGCTCGAGCGGCTGTGGCGGCTGGCCGAGGTGCCGATCCTGTGTTTCGACGGCGATGGCGCGGGGCAAAAGGCGGCTCTGCGCGCCGCGCACCGCGCGCTGCCGTTGCTCGCCCCGGGCCGCAGCCTCGCCTTTGTCACGCTGCCGCAGGGTCAGGACCCGGACGATATGGTCCGCCAGAAGGGCCCCGCCGCGTTCGAGGCACTGCTCAAGACCGCCGAACCGCTGGTCGACCGATTATGGTCGAGCGAACTCGCCGCCGAACCCCTCACCACGCCCGAGCAGAAAGCGGGGCTGAAGCAGCGCCTGAAGGAGCGCGCGGAGAGCATCGCCGATCCCAGCGTGCGCACCGAATATCTGGCGGAATTCCGTCGCCGCTTCGACGCGCTCTATGCGCAGCAGCGCGCGGCGTTCGTGCCGCTCGCGCCGTTTACGCCGCGTCGCGGTGGCGCACGCAAGCCCGGACAGCCATGGAAGGCCCCGCCCGGCCCGGTCGGTGCCGGGGCCAAGCGCCTGCAACAGCATGGCATTGACGGTGTGTTGACCAAACCCGTGCTGGCGGGGCTATTACTGCATCCGAGCGAAATCTGTCGGCATATGGGGGAGTTGGGTCGGCTGCATTTGACCGATCCCGCCCTCGCCCATCTGCTCGATGCGATGATTGATTCGGCCGTCGAACATCAGGCGCTTGATAGTGAGCACCTTCTTACCATATTGGCGGCATCTGGATTTGATATAATCGCGCAAGATTTGCTGCGGGCCGACCAACTCTCGTGTTCGTTTACGCAAAAGGACGCCGACCCCGCCAGGGCACGCGAGGACCTCGACGAGGCGATCGCGATCCTGGTGACTCGGCCGGAAGTGGATGCGGCTTTGGCCGAGGCGACGGCGACGATGCAGGCGAAGTATTCGGATGAAGCATATGAGCGGCAAGTGTCGCTTGTGAATGAACAACAGGCTTTGAACGCGCGACTTGCCAATCTGGTGCAGTCGAACGAAGACGCCAGAGCTTTTAGTACTGAGGGCAATTGATGGCGAAGACGGATATGGCGGACGTGGCGGACACCACCGAGGGTAGCGACGCACCGCTGATCGATTTGAACGACGCGTCGATCAAGAAGGTGATCGCCCGCGCGAAAAAGCGTGGCTACATCACCTACGAGCAACTCAACGAAGCCCTGCCCCAGGGCGAGATGTCGTCGGATCAGATCGAGGACATCAGCGCCGCGCTCAGCGAAATGGGCATCAACATCGTCGAGAATGACGAGCAGGGCGAAGAAGGCGACGAAGCCACCAAGCCCGAGGACGATGACGACGCCGAACCCGTCGACGCTTCCGAAGACCTTGGGCCTGCGCTCGACGTCAAGAAAAAGGAGGTCATCGATCGCACCGATGACCCGGTGCGGATGTACCTGCGCGAAATGGGCGCGGTCGAGCTGCTCAGCCGCGAGGGCGAAATCGCCATCGCCAAGCGGATCGAGGCCGGTCGCGACACGATGATCCTCGGCCTGTGCGAATCACCCATCACCTTCAACGCGATCATCGCCTGGTCGACCGCGCTTAACGAAGGCACGATGCAGCTGCGCGAGATCATGGATCTCGACGCGATGCTGTCGAAGGACCCCGCCCCGGAAGCGCTGGCCGAAGCCGAAGAGGGCGATGGCGAGATTTCCGAAAAGAATGCAGGCCCGTCGTTCAAGGAAGAGGCCGAGCCCGAAGAGCCGTCAGTCGACGAGGATGAGGATGGCGAGCGCCGCACGCCGCGCGCCTCCGACGATGAGGAAGAGGACAACACCCTCAGTCTCGCGCAGATGGAAGAGCAGCTCAAGCCGATCGCGCTGGAACGCTTTGCCAACATCACTGCGCTGTACAAGAAATTCTCCAAGATCCAGCAGGCCCGGCTCGACGCGATGGCGGGCGGCGGCGAACTGTCGAGCAGCGACGAGAAGAAATATCACAAGCTGCGCGAGGAACTGACCGCCGAGGTCGAGAGCGTCCAGTTCCACAATGCCAAGATCGAATATCTGGTCGACCAGCTTTATGCCTTCAACCGGCGCCTGACCGCGCTGGGCGGGCAGATGCTGCGCCTGGCCGAGCGCCACAAGGTGTCGCGCAAGGACTTCCTCGATCGCTATATCGGCCATGAGCTGGACGAACAGTTCCTGCCCTCGGTCGCCAAGCTCGACAAGAAATGGACGGCCTTCGTCACCAACGAAAGCGAAGCCGCCGACCGCATCCGCATGGAAATTTCGGACATCAGCCAGGCGACGGGCATGGCGCTGACCGAGTTCCGCCGCATCGTCAACATGGTGCAAAAGGGCGAGCGCGAGGCGCGCATCGCGAAGAAGGAGATGGTCGAGGCCAATCTCCGCCTCGTGATCTCGATCGCCAAGAAGTACACCAATCGCGGCCTGCAGTTCCTGGATCTCATCCAGGAGGGCAATATCGGCCTGATGAAGGCGGTGGATAAGTTCGAATATCGCCGCGGCTACAAGTTCAGCACCTATGCGACCTGGTGGATCCGCCAGGCAATCACCCGCTCGATTGCCGATCAGGCGCGCACCATCCGTATCCCAGTGCACATGATCGAGACGATCAACAAGCTGGTGCGCACCAGCCGCCAGTTCCTCCACGAGCAGGGCCGCGAGCCCACGCCTGAGGAAATGGCCGAGCGCCTCTCCATGCCACTGGAGAAGGTGCGCAAGGTGATGAAGATCGCCAAGGAGCCGATCAGCCTCGAGACGCCGATCGGCGACGAGGAAGACAGCCATCTCGGCGACTTCATCGAGGACAAGAACGCGATCATCCCGGTCGACGCGGCGATCCAGGCGAACCTCAAGGAAACGGTCACCCGCGTCCTGGCGAGCCTCACCCCGCGCGAAGAGCGTGTGCTGCGCATGCGCTTCGGCATCGGCATGAATACCGATCACACGCTGGAAGAAGTCGGCCAGCAATTCTCGGTGACGCGCGAACGCATCCGCCAGATCGAGGCCAAGGCGCTCCGCAAGCTGAAGCACCCGAGCCGCAGCCGCAAGATGCGCAGCTTCCTCGATCAGTAAGCCAAGGGCCCGGCGGCGCAGGTACGTCGCCGGGCTTCGCTATCGCACGCCGTCCAAATTGCTCCGTTTCGGAGGCGAGCTGTGACGTAGCGGCGAGCGTTGCGTACATTGGGGCGTATGTCGTCCCTCACCGCACCCGCTGCCGAACACATGGTTACTGCATCCGATTTGGTGCGACATTTCGGCTTGTGGCAGGAACGCGCGTCACGCGCGCCGATCTATATTCTGCACCGCGGTCGGCCGCGTCTCGTGCTCGTTTCGGTCGAGACAATGAACGCCTTATGCGCGATCCCGTCGGATCCACCGGACCGCGCCTTTCTCTCCGCCGAAGCGATCACCGCAACACAACTGCTCGACAATGTCCGCGATATCGTCTTGCTTGCAGACCGCGAGACCACGATTTTGGCATCCAGCCGGACTGCGCGCGCACATTTCGGCCAAATCGTGACGCCCGGCGCGCCCGTCGACACGATCACCCCGCCGCCATCCCGCGCGCTTCTTGCCGGGGCAATGCGGCGGGTTGGCAATTCGGGCATTGGAGAAAGCCTGACACTCCCGTCCGCCGCCCGCGCTGGCCGTATGCTGGCGCTCAGGATCGAACCGATCGGCGACGGCACCGGCATCTTTGCCGAAGATGTCACGCCCTAGCCGGTGCCGGACCTGCCGCGTCGCCCTCTCGCCGCGATGGTCGGAGCGCAGGGCGCTGCAAAAGCTGGTTGAGACACCCTTAATCGCAACTACACCAGGTCTTTACGCCCTTCGGTATAACCCTTGCCGCACTGCTTGCCCGACGGGCGCAATCCGGCGGCACTGCCGGCAGATATAGGGACGATTCGAAGATCATGGTGATCGCATCGATACAGGTGAAGACAGGGGGCTATGCGGGCAGCATTGCGGCTCTGGCGACAAGCGACGGATGTGCTGGCCACGCGATCGTCCGCCGTTTGACACAGGCCGCAGTCGTCGGCCGCGATCTCGCCGATGCTGTCCATGCCCTATGCGCCGTTCACGGACGCCTGACCAATCTGTTCGAGGAGGCGAATCGTCGCCCCGTACCCGATCTCGACAATCGCTGGCTTGCGGAAGCGACGGAGGCCTTTGGCGTTGAACGGGCTAATCTTGCGCGCCTAACCGCTGCCGTCGGCCCCCTACCCTCCACGCCGGGCCAGGCGGAAAGCGATGCTGCGTTTGCAGCCCAGCGCCATGCCTTCGATATGCTGGCGCGCTCTGACCGCTCGGGATGTTCCGTAGGAGCGGCCATGGCGTTGGTAATCGACTGGCACGCCTTTCGCGCTGTTCTCGACGCGGCCGCGCTCCGCACCGGCGGCACCATCGTGCCCTGTGTCCTGCCCAGTGCCTCGACAATTACGATGCTCGCAACCGATACCCTCCCCGCACCCGTCCGCCGCGCGATCGCCTTCGGCGCTCAGCAGACCTTCGCCCAGCATCGCGGACTGTGCGATTTGATCGAGGCCCGCGCAAGCGCGCGCGACAAGCTATAGCCACCGCTTGCGCGTGAGGGGCGTTTCCCTCTATCGCCGTACCCGGTATTCAAATGAAACGGGATGCAAGCGATGAAGCGCTTCGACGGTACGCAAGGCTATGTCGCAACCGATGACCTGAAAGTCGCGGTCAACGCGGCCGTTACGCTCCGCCGTCCCTTGCTGGTAAAGGGCGAACCCGGCACCGGCAAAACCGTCCTCGCATATGAAATCGCAAAGGCACTCGATGCCGAATTGATCGAGTGGAACATCAAGTCCACCACCAAGGCGCAGCAGGGCCTGTACGAATATGACGCGGTGGCGCGCCTGCGCGACGGGCAATTGGGCGACGAGCGCGTCCACGATATCGGCAATTACATCCGCCGTGGCAAATTGTGGGAGGCGTTCACCCGGCCCAAGCCGCCGGTGCTGCTGATCGACGAGATCGACAAGGCCGACATCGAATTCCCCAATGACCTGTTGCAGGAACTCGATCGCATGGAATTCCATGTCTACGAAACGCGGGAAACCATCCGCGCGGTCGAGCGCCCGATCGTCATCATCACCAGCAATAACGAAAAAGAGCTGCCCGACGCCTTCCTGCGCCGTTGCTTCTTTCACTACATCAAATTCCCCGATCGCGAGACGATGCAAGCGATCGTCGATGTCCACTTCCCCGGCATCCAGAAAATTCTGGTCAACCGCGCGATGGACATTTTCTACGATGTGCGCGACGTGCCCGGCCTGAAGAAGAAGCCGAGCACCAGCGAATTGCTCGACTGGCTGAAATTGCTGCTGCACGAGGACATGCCGCTCGACGTGTTGCAAAACCGCGATCCGACCAAGGCGATCCCGCCGCTGCACGGTGCCCTGCTCAAGAACGAGCAGGATGTGATGCTGTTCGAACGCCTCGCCTTCATGGCCAAGCGGCAGCAGAATAAGGGATAGCGCGCGCCCCCCGTTTCCGCCAAAACAGCCCAATTTCAACGTGGTAAACGCGGCATAAAGCCTGTAACGATACGTTCTTGCGGGGGTGCAGCCAGTATTGGGTGCATGTATGCGTTGCGTCGTTGTTTCTCTTGCGTTGGTATTCGCCCCACCGGCGATGGCCGCTGCCGCGCCATCCTTGCTCGATTATGTAGGCGAGTGCGTTCCCTTTGCGCGTGCCGCTTCCGGCATCCAGATTTATGGCGACGCCTGGACATGGTGGGGTCAAGCCGCCGGGCGCTATCGGCGCGGCGATACGCCGCGCCCCGGCGCGGTCATCGTTTTCGCGCGCAGCGCGCGACTCCCGCTCGGCCATGTCGCGGTGATCAGCCGAGTCGTCGACCATCGCGTCGTCATGGTCACCCACGCCAATTGGTCGCGCCAGAACGGCGAACGCGGCCACGCCGAACAGGATGTGACGCTGACCGACGCCTCGCCGTATAATGACTGGAGCGCAGTGAAGGTGTGGTATCGCGACCGGGACGGACTCGGCAGCACCATCTATCCGACCTACGGCTTCATTTACGGCATACCGGAAAGCCATGGTCCACGCGCGCGGACCGCGGCGGAATTGACCGGGCGCAGTCCAGACTATGTCGGCGCGCTGATCGACGCCTATCGGTAACGCTACGCCTGCTTGCAGGAGCGCACCGCACCGGGCATGCTGCGGGTAACGGTGGCATATGGCCCCGCCCCTGGCCTCTCCCCGGAATCGGGAGAGGGAAGAGATGTGACATGTTCCTCGACTTTCTCGACGCACTGCGCGCCGCCGGCATCCCGGCCAGCCTCAAAGAGCATTTGCTGCTGCTGGAGGCGCTTGACGCCGAAGTGATCGACCGCACGCCCGAGGATTTCTATTACCTGTCGCGCGCGGTGTATGTGAAGGATGAAGGCCTGCTCGACCGCTTCGATCAGGTTTTTGCCAAGGTGTTCCGGGGCATCGCGACCACCTTCGGCCAAAGCCCGGCGGAAATCCCGGCTGACTGGCTGAAAGCCGTCGCCGAGAAATATCTGACGCCCGAAGAGATGACCAAGATCGAATCGCTCGGATCGTGGGACGAGATCATGGAGACGCTCAAGAAGCGGCTCGACGAGCAGCAGGAGCGCCACCAGGGCGGCAACAAGTGGATCGGCACCGGCGGCACCTCGCCTTACGGCAATTCGGGCTACAACCCGGAGGGCGTCCGCATCGGTGGTGAATCGACGCACAAGCGCGCACTGAAGGTGTGGGACCAGCGCGACTTCAAAAATCTCGACAACACGCGCGAACTGGGCACGCGCAACATCAAGATCGCGCTGCGCCGCCTGCGCAAATTCGCGCGTGAAGGGGCCGCCGACGAGCTCGACATCGATGCGACCATCGCGGGAACCGCGCGGCAGGGCTGGCTAGACGTCGTGATGCGCGCGGAACGCCGCAATGCGGTGAAGCTGCTGCTGTTCCTCGACGTGGGCGGATCGATGGACCCGTGGGTGAAGCTGTGCGAGGAATTGTTCTCGGCGGCGACGACCGAGTTCAAGAATCTCGAATTCTTCTACTTCCACAATTGCCCGTATGAGGGCGTGTGGAAGGATAATAAGCGCCGCTTTTCCGAACGCACGCCGATGTGGGACGTGCTCCACAAATTCGGCCATGATTACAAACTGGTGTTCGTCGGCGATGCCTCGATGAGCCCGTATGAGATCACCCATCCAGGCGGCTCGGTCGAGCATTTCAACGAGGAATCGGGCGCGGTGTGGATGCAGCGGCTGACCAACACCTATCCGGCGGCGGTGTGGCTCAACCCGATCCCCGAACAGCAATGGGGCTATTCGCAAAGCCTGCGCATTATCCGCGAATTGATGACCGAGCGCATGTACCCGCTGACGCTGGCTGGCCTTGACGAGGCGATGCGGGAATTGACGCGGAAGCGGTAAGCCGGGGTTTTACGCCGGCATCGCCTGCAGCTTTTGCAGATAGGTTTCGATCAGAACGAGGCGACGTTTCCGTGCTTCCTCGGTAACCGCCCGGGCGACCGCGAGTCGCTCCGCCGTAACGCGACGCATGTAGAAGTGGCGATCGGATTCCACGACGTCCCATCCTTCCGGAGATAAGCGATCCGACAAGGCCCCCGCCTGCCGCGAATCGTATAAAAGCGTCATGACGGGATTGGCGATGTTGCACCACAGCAACAGGTTGGTGGAATCCCTGAGTCGTTGCGCGAGCGCGACGAAATGAGTGACCGTGTCGCGAAGGCGGTCTCAGTAGCGCAGATATGGCTGCCGAATCTGCTCCCAGGCCTCCTCATCCGCCGCCGCCAACACGTTGAGATCGGCCGGAGTCGCGGTCGCGTCATCTGTCCACAAGCGCAAGCCCGGTCCCCCGTTGATGACGTCGATCGGCAATTTGCCGAAAGCGTATTCGTAGGGGAAATCGCGCCACAGATCATAGTCCGGGTACAAAGCTCGGATCGCCTTGAACGCCAGCGCCTGTACCCGCCAGGGGCGGAATGCCGCGTGATCGTAAGACGGCCCCTCGGCATGGATCTGCACGCCATTGCACAGCGTCTTCACATGCTTGTGAAAGGTCGGTTCGAACCAGATGTCGCGCAAGCGCGCGCCGGCGAGCCAATCGGGTGCCAGGCGGCGCATTTCGGCGACGACCGCGCGCGCATCAATGTCAGGCGCGCCGAACAGTTCGAGCGGGCGTGTGGTGCCGCGCCCCTCGGACAAAGTGGTGCCCTCCAGCATCACCGTGCCGGGATACGCGCGCGCCATCATGACATTGGGGGCATTGGGACTGGGGTTGATCCACACGCGATCGGTCGGCCAGCCGAAGCCGGGGGCGGCGTCGGGCTGCCAGCCTTCCATTTCGATCACGCGATACTCGACATCGAGTTTCAGCAGATCGATGAACCAATGGCCGAGTTCGCCCATCGTCAGCCCGTGGCGCATCGGCATCGGCCCCGCGCCGACGAAGCTCTCCCAGCCCGGCAGCAATGTCAGCCCCTCGACCGGACGGCCGACAGGATTGGGGCGATCGAGCACCCACACCGCCTTGTGGTGCTCGGCAGCCGCCTCCAGCACGTAGCGCAGCGTAGTGATAAAGGTGTAGATGCGCGTGCCGAGATCCTGCAGATCGACCAGCATCACATCGAACGTGCCCATCGATTGCCCGGTAGGCCTGCGGACTTCGCCATAGAGGCTGAACACGGGGATGCAGTAGGTCGGATCAGTGAAGTCGGGCGATTCCTCCATATTGTCCTGCAAATCGCCGCGCACGCCATGCTGCGGGCCGAACATCGCGGTGACGTTCAGCCCGGCGGCGATCAGCGCATCGACCGAATGCGTCAGGTCGCGCGTGACGGAGGCCGGGTGGGCGAGCAAGGCGACGCGCTTGCCCTCCAGCGGCTTGCGCAAGGCGGGGTCGGCGAGGAGGCGATCGATACCGAAGGTCATGGACGCTCAGGTGCCGGGAGGGTCGCGATAAAGCAATCCCGGTTGTGGAAATCGGGCGGGCCGGGCGCGTGGGCGAGCGCCCAATAGGATTTGGTGCCGTCAAGCTCTTCGATGACGGTGGTCAGGCCTAGTTTCCAATCCAAGGTCTCGAGGTCGGGCGGGACCTCAAGCAAAACGTGCATCTCGGCCCGTGGCACCGATAGGTCTCGTACCAACCAGTCCATCCGATGGATCGTAATGCCGAGCGCGTCTTTCATACCATGTCGATAATCGTCGAAATTATAAGCCGCCCATTGACGTCCAGGCGCAAAATTCATTTCGATATAGGAAGCTGTAGCGCCGGGAGCCAAGAAGACCTCGAAACAGCTATGCTCCCAAAGTCTGTCGAAACGTCCTTCAGCCGAAGCGTCCGGCCACCTTATGCTATGAATTCCCCCATGCACACGGAAGTTAACGAGGACGAAGCATCCATCTGACCGGCGGCTAACACTGGCCTTAACGACCAAAGCTGCCCGCGACGGAAAATCGGGATGCGGCACCAACCGATATTCCTTCCCCCAAGAAGGCCGGGGTCCAGTCACGATGTTGGACATGGCTGCGCGATCTGGTCTTGCCCGCCCATCCTTCAACACTGCCGCTCCTTCTTGTTCCATGCCGGGATCACCCGCAGTCGGCGCTTGCCCCAATAGCTCAGATCCATCGAGATCCTGACCGACATCCCTGCGTGGGTGTAGATGATTTGATCGCCGCGATCGCCGCTGCCTGTGCTGCAGTTCTTCCAGCCCTGCTTCTCCAGCACGTCAGTGATCTTGTAGACGGCATATTGGTCCTGATCGTGCCACACCGTCACTTGGTCGAAGCCGCCGCTGCCGTCATTGCCGTCCAGGTCCACCGCAGCCTCATAGGGGCCCGTACCATCGATCATCACGCCGTGCCGCCGACAGCGTAGGCTGCCCCAATCGGGTGCAACGCAATCGGTGAAGCCCGCGCGGCGGGCGTCTGTCACGCTGCCGCTGACGGGCAGCCCAGCGAACATCACGCGCGGCGGTGGCGGTTTGGAGCTTTGCGCGCCGCATCCCGCGAGCAGCAGGAACGCCAGGCAGGGTGCGGATCGTGCCATGAACGGGAACCTTGGCGGTAGGATGTACCGGTTAAACGAGAGGCGAAAGCATGACGATAAAAGCGACCGTCGCGATGGCATAGCCATGAATTGCGCCGCAGCGGAACAGCGCCAAGCGCCGCCCGAGCGGCAATCGCTGGAAAAATCCCGCAACTGCGCTTATGTGCCGCCGTTCCCATGGCAACAACACTCCCCTCCCCGCCGAAGATCGGCATGGTCTCGCTCGGCTGCCCCAAGAATCTGGTCGATAGCGAACGGATCCTGACCAAGCTGCGCAGCGATGGCTATCAGATGTCGCCCGATTATGCCGGGGCCGATGTCGTGCTGGTCAACACCTGCGGGTTTCTCGATTCGGCCAAGGAGGAATCGCTGGAGGCAATTGGCGAGGCGATTGCCGAGAATGGCCGCGTCATCGTCACCGGCTGCATGGGCAAGGAAGCCGAGACGATCCGCGCGCGCTTCCCCAATGTGCTGGCCGTCACCGGTGCGCACCAATATGAGGAAGTGGTCGGCGCGGTGCATGACGCCGCCCCGATGCCGCCGAGCGCGTTCCTCAATCTTGTGCCCGAAAGCGGGCTGAAGCTGACCCCGCGCCATTACAGCTATCTCAAGATTTCCGAGGGCTGCAACCACCGCTGCGCCTTCTGCATCATCCCGAGCTTGCGCGGCGATCTGGTCAGCCGCCGCCCCGATGCGATCCTGCGCGAGGCGGAGAAGCTGATCGAGGCGGGCACCAAGGAATTGCTGGTGATCAGCCAGGATACCTCGGCCTACGGTGTCGACATCCGCCACCAGCCGAGGATGTGGCATGGCGAGGAAGTCCGCGCGCATATGACCGACCTGTCGCGCGAGCTGGGCAAATTGGGCGCGTGGGTGCGGCTGCACTATGTCTACCCCTACCCGCATGTCGACCAGGTCATCCCGCTGATGGCGGAGGGGCTGATCCTCCCCTATCTCGACATCCCGTTCCAACATGCCAGCCGCAACGTGCTGAAGCTGATGAAGCGCCCGGCGAACGAGACCAAGGTGCTAGACCGCATCAAGCATTGGCGGACGATCGCGCCCGACATTGCGATCCGATCGACCTTCGTGGTCGGCTTCCCCGGCGAGACCGAGGACGATTTCGCCTATCTGATGGACTGGCTGCAGGAAGCGCAGTTGGACCGCGTCGGTGCGTTCCGGTTCGAGCCGGTCGAGGGCGCGGCGGCCAATGCCCTGCCCGACCCAGTTCCCGAGGAAATCAAGGAAGAGCGCTACGCCCGGCTGATGGAGCTGACCGCGCGCATCTCGGCCGAGAAATTACAGGCCAAGATCGGCCGCACGCTCGACGTGATCATCGACGAGGTTGGCGAGGATGGCGCGACCGGGCGATCCAAGGCGGATGCGCCCGAGATCGATGGCGAAGTGTTCCTGCGCGATGCCGGGCATTTGAGCCAGGGCGACATCGTGCGCGTCGAGATCGAGGATGCCGACGAGCATGATCTGTACGGGGTGCCGCTCACCTGATTGCGCGCGCCGCTTGCGCAGCGGCCCCGCGCTTCCGATAAAGGGCGCATGATCTTCAACCCCGCAGCCCTGCTGCAGCCCGATCGCGGCCAGCCCGCGCGCCTCATCCATGTCGTGCATCCCGACCAGTGGGAGAGCTGGCTTAAGGCGCAGCCGCCGCGCATCCGCACCACGGTCGCGGCGCACCGGCTGACCGGCAAGGCGGGCAACCGCGCGGTGCTGCCGGGCGATGGACCTGACGATTGGGCGATGTTGCTGGTGTGCAACGAAGGCCTCGACTCGCCGTGGCGGATCGCCTCGCTGGGCGAGCAATTGCCCGAAGGCATCTATCGCCTGGCCGAGGGCGAGCCCGGCGCCGCGATGCTGGGCTGGGCGCTCGCGCAGCACAAGTTCGACCGCTATCGCAGCGACGAGGTGACGACGGGCGCGCGCGTGCTGCTGACCGGCGAGCCTGCGCGGATCGAGGAAACGGTGCGCCTGGCGCAAGCGGTCGCCAGCGTGCGCGATCTGGTCAACACCGCTGCCGCCGATCTCGGGCCCGCTGAACTGGAGGGTGAAGCGGAGGCGCTGGCCAAGGCGCATGGCGCGAGCGTGACCGTCACCAAAAGCGAAGCGCTGGTAAAGGGCTATCCGATGATCCACGCGGTCGGCCAGGCCGCCGCCAAGGGGCGCGAACCGCGGCTGATCGAGCTCGAATGGGGCAATCCGGCGCATCCGCGCATCGCGATTATCGGCAAGGGCGTGTGCTTCGATTCGGGCGGGCTCGACATCAAGCCATCCTCAGGCATGCGACTGATGAAGAAGGATATGGGCGGCGCGGCCCATGCCCTCGCCCTCGCCGGGCTGGTAATGGCGGCGCGGCTGCCGGTGCGGCTGCACCTGCTGATCCCGGCGGTGGAGAACAGCATCGCGGGCAACGCCTTCCGCCCCGGCGACGTACTGCGCACGCGCAAGGGGCTGACGGTCGAGAACACCAATACCGATGCCGAGGGGCGGCTGGTGCTGGGCGACGCGATCACCCGCGCAGCCGAGGAGACGCCCACGCTGATCCTCGATTTCGCGACGCTGACCGGGGCGGCGCGGGTGGCGCTGGGGCCGGACCTGCCCGCGACCTTCGCCAATGACGAGGCGCTGGCCGAGGCGTTGCTGGCGGCGGGCACGGCGGTTTACGATCCCTTGTGGCGGATGCCGCTATGGGATGGCTATGACGACATGCTGTCCTCCGACATTGCCGATATGGTCAACGCGCCTGATGGCGGCCTTGCGGGCGCGGTGACGG
This sequence comes from Sphingomonas sp. DC1600-2, assembly GCF_049897605.1. NCBI lineage: Bacteria > Pseudomonadati > Pseudomonadota > Alphaproteobacteria > Sphingomonadales > Sphingomonadaceae > Sphingomonas > Sphingomonas sp. DC1600-2. The sequence goes on along the minus strand of NZ_JAFCWO010000005.1, from coordinate 2,729 downwards.
CGGCGCTGTTCCTGCGCCGCTTCGTGCCCGAGGGCACGCCATGGGCGCATTTCGATACCTTTGCGTGGCGGCCTTCGGCCAAGCCGGGGCGGCCCAAAGGTGGCGAGGCGCTGGGCCTGCGCGCGGCCTGGGCGATGCTGAAGGCGCGCTATCCGGGGTGAGCGGACGCCGTGGTCACCCCGGCCTTGTGCCGGGGTCCACCGCGATCCAAGACCTTCGGCCGCAGAGCGTGCGGCACGGTGGATGCCGGGACAAGCCCGGCATGACGAGGGGGGCGGCCCCATGCCGCGATGCGGAAAGTTAGGGGAAAGTTAGGCGAAAACGCCTTCGTTGGCGACGCGGTATTCGGGCGAGACGCGGACTGAGGGCGCGCGCAGACGGGAGTTTCGACGCTGGGAAAGAGCCCGCAGACCATCGCATAAGTGCGGCCTTGTAGGACAGAGCCCGCCAAATAGCGCACTTGGCAACATGGCGGCGCTCGGCCATGGGCGCAGGCGGCGTTGGGGATGAGGCAGCGATGATCTTGCGGTATTTCAGAGCTATGCTGGTGGGGCTGGTCGCGCTGGCGGCGCTGCCGATGGCGGCGCTTGCCGCCCCCTCCCCGATCCTGCTGTCCGAATTCATCGACCCCGCCCCGCCTTACCCGCAGGCGCATGCCTCTACCATCGTCGAGCTGCCCGATGGCACGCTCGCCGCCGCGTGGTTCGGGGGTACGGGGGAGAGCCGTCCCGACGTGACGATCTGGTTTGCGCGCCGTGGGGCGCAGGGGTGGGACAAGCCGGTCTCGGTCGCCGATGGGCGAAGTGCCGACGGGACGCGCTACCCGACCTGGAACCCGGTGCTGTTCCAGCCGCCGGGCGGACCGCTCACTTTGTTCTACAAGGTCGGCCCCAATCCGCGTGGCTGGTGGGGGGTGGTCAAGACCTCCAGCGATGGCGGGCGCCACTGGAGCGCGGCGCAGCGCTTGCCCGAGGGGGTGCTGGGGCCGATCAAGAACAAGCCGGTGCTGCTGGCGGACGGAAGCTGGCTGTCACCCTCCAGCCGCGAAGTCGGCACGCCCGAGGAAAACCACTGGTTTATCCGCATGGAGCGCTCGACCGATCACGGCAAGACATGGACGGTCGAGCCGCAAATCGCCTCGCCCATGGGGATCGAGGCGATCCAGCCGAGCGTGCTGCACTTTGCCGATGGGTGCCTGGCGCTGATCGCGCGGACGCGGCAGGGTGCGCTGGCGATGAGCTGGTCGCACGATGCCGGCAAGAGCTGGTCGCCTTTGGTGGCGGCGGACTTGCCCAACCCCAATGCCGGCACCGACGCGGTGACGCTGGCCGACGGGCGGCAGTTGATCGTCTACAACCACAGCGCGCACTGGCCCGATCAGCCGGGCAACGGCCCGCGCTGGCCGCTCAACATCGGCCTGTCGCGCGATGGGGTTTCGTGGCGCAACGTGCTGACCCTGGAGGACAAACCGCTGCCCGATGGCTATGCCTATCCGGCGGTGATCCAGACCAGGGATGGGCTGGTACACATTAGTTATACCTATAACCGGACGCATATCCGGCATGTGGTGGTCGATCCGGCTCGGCTTGGGGGTTAGGGGGCGGGGTTTGGCCGCTTACGGGTTTGCGATTAGGAGGCGGGTAACTCCAGTTTCGTCCAACAATAGACGGCCCCGCGCATTCGTCACAACAAACATCGAATTGATTTCGGAATCGTTTGAGCGAATGATCCACAGGTCACGAATGGGGGACAAATGATTCAGCGGAAAGCAAACTCGAAGGCAGTTGTCGTTGCGACTATACCAGCCTTCACGCCCCCCTATCATATTCCTGCTTCAACGGCGCCACGCCCTGATTTTGTCGTTGGGCTATGGATTGGATTGATGACAGGCGGATGATCATGTGGATTGCGTTGGCCATACGCGACTCTACCGAGTTAAGGATCAGCGCGGACATTCGATTACAAAGGTAGGAATGATGGCGGTAAATCAGTAGAATTCCGCTACTGATCTAATTGTAGACCTTGAGCGTCAGATTTAATCATGGACACCTCTTGATCTGGAGCAACTATGATCTTTTCACTAATTTTAACAGCCATGTTGCAGGAAATTCCTTCCGAACCAATCCTCTGGCGTGACCTTCGGGCTGGCATGCCGAAATCGCAGGTAAAAACACTATACCCAAAATATCGAGCGGAGGTTGTTGAAGGATGCCCTGTTCAAGTGCTCAGCACCTACAAAAAAGATAACTTACGAACAGTTATCCTCGTTAATACAATAAATTCTCCTCCGTGCTCTGATCGTGTCAGGTTAGATTTAGTACAGGCATATGGCTCTCCGCAGATGGAACGTAGTGGGACAGAGGAAACCGGGACCGTATCTGCTGGGAGTTCGGTCAGCAGCTTTTCACATCATCGCCATGATGAAACTTGGGTTATAGGACCATTGAGGATTTTGTTCGTCACGTTTCCGGGCTCGCACAAGGGTTACAATATTATATTCTCGAAAGCATCGGAAGGATTGGTTTCGGGTTACCGGTAGCGGCGGCTTTTCCACCGCTTCCTGCCATTCGCGATCTGTAGCGCTATGGCCTAGATGGCGTAGACCTCCCAAGCTGGGCGCCTCCATTTACCCAATGAAGAGATCGGATTGAGGATCAGAGAAGGCGCTTTGGGTGATCGTGGTGTTTGGCGCTGGGTTCGTCGGGGTTTTCAGGGTTTCCCGTAGAGCG